>JAQBEH010000046.1:0-17585 GCA_032124015.1 Acidobacteriota bacterium | reverse complement strand
GGCTCCTGTTCGATTAACGTTGGGACACTACTGGGACACTCCCCTTTTTCTACAACGCTCCCCGGATACCGCGTTGGGCGAAAAAGGGGAGTGTCCCCTTTTCCTTGGACTCGGTCACCGAATGCTGGGCGTTGCCGGCGCGTCGGGACCCACGAGGGGGCCGTCGGCGTAGCGCTCGAACAACCGGCCCCACGGAGTGCCCGCCTGCCATTTCTCGAACGTCTTGCGGTCCTTCATCGGCCAGCGGTAGTAGTCGTGGTACGACTCGGAACCGAGGATGAAGAGGTTCACGAGAGGCGTCCGGAAGAAGAGTTTCTGGAACCGTTTGAGAGGCGAGAACCAGAGGAGGTGGCCGACCACGGATGCCCCGTTGTCGCCGACCTTGAACCCCCAGGATTCGTTGGCGGCGTCGGCGTCGCCGACGATTTCGATCTCTCTCGGATCGCCCACGCCCAGGCCGTCGTCGTTGGCGACGCTTATGTATTCGATCGAGAGCGGATCGAAGCCCATCATCTTCGCGGCGACCGCGTCGATTGCGGTCTGGTCCGACGACGCGAGCATCACGTTCTTGATTTCCGGGAACATCGTGCGCGGCCCCGGACCGTTCCCCGCCGTCGTGCCGTCCATGACCGCGAAAACCCCCGGGTGGATCTCCTTCTGAATCGCGAGGAGGTCGACGAGCGTGCGATGGATCCACGAGTGAGTGTAGTGGCGGTGATTGTGGAGGAGGCCCCCGAACGCGTTCTTCATCGCGCCCGTGGTCGTCGTGTAGATGTGACACTTGACGGTCGGAAGGTGGACGATGTTCTTCCCGAAGAAGAAATCCGGGATGTGAATGCCTTCCGGAAAGATCTTGTCGAGAACGTGCATCTTCGCCGCAGGGGTGAAGCGCACCCAGCTCATGTCGGACGGGCGGAAGTTGTAGCGGATGGGAACGTCATACGATTTCAAGATCGGGAGGTAGTGGTTCAGGTCCTCGCCCTTGAAGGCGTCGGTGACGACCGTCTGGTTCTGAACGCAGACCAGATCCGAAAGCCCGGCGCCCTTGAGCGCGCGGATCGTTCCCTCGAGCTGCCACGGCGTGGTATTGGCGGCCGGGAAAGGGAAGTGCCACGAGATGTTGTCTTTGAGGATCGTCGTCGCTCCGGGGGCGAGTGCCTCGCGCAACCCCGCGAGCTCGCACAATCGCGAGACGTCTTCTAAGACGCGACCCGGTTCGACGCGCAGCACCGCGACCTTGGCCTTCATCTGTCTCGTGTCTCCTTACGCCAGGTCACGGTAGGGGAGCACGAAGGCAAGGTCAAGGCTACGGATCGGGCGGTCTCGGCTCCTTCAGGAACGGTTTCCAGGCCTCGAAGACACGTCCGGCGGCGAGGATGCGGTCCCACTGCGCCGCGGCCAGGTCCCGATTCGGGGCGTTCTCGTCGCCGCCCAAGCGGACGCGCTCGTCGAAGTTGCGTTCGCACGCCGTGAGGCACGCGTTGAGGCGCGGAAGCCATACCTCGTCTTCGAGCGCCGGCGCATGACCGCGCCGCAGCAGTTCGGTCAACACGTCGAGGGACCGCTCGATGGGGCGCACGATCTCGTTGCGCGCGTAGAGCCATTCGCGGCGGTCGTCCCGATTCAGCGGGATGGGGCCGGCGATCACGGGATCCGTCGAGGTCCGCAGCAGGTCGACGCCTCCAATCGCGGCGGCCAAACGCCCGAAGTACCGGAGCGTCGGAACGTCGGGAGCGGCGCCCCGGTCGGCCAACTGGTCGCGCGCCGCGACCGCGTACTTCAGAAACCCGAGCTGCCAGCTGCACGCGTCGGCGGGGCCGGACGTCACCTCGAGCACGGCGGCGCGGAACGCCTCGACCGCTTCGTAGAGACGGCTGGTGTCGAGGTTCGCGCCCGGCGGAGCGTCTGTTCTGAGCATCCACGCGGGCGGCGGGGGAGGCGGCGGCGGAGGAGGATGAAGCTCGGCCTCGCGCTGTGCGACGACCTCGGGTGCATCGGGTGTCGCGATGCGCAGCCTTCCCGAGGCCTCGCCGCGAGCCGGAAGCGCCTTCACCGTCAGCTTGAATTCCGTGCCCCTGGCGAGCGACGCAGCGTCGACGTCGAATTGCACCCGCTGTGGCGACGGGCCCGAGCGCCTGGAAAGCGTGGTGCGTTCCGGCCCCTCCACGCCGAAAAAGAGGAGCCGCGGCCCCTCCCAAGTCGCGTCGATCGTCACGGGGCCGGCGTAGTCGACCGGAAACGGCACCTCGAACGTGGCCTCACGCCCGTCGGGGACGGAAATCGTGTAGTCCCAGACAGCGGCCTGCACCGAGGTCAGGCCGCAGCCGGCGACGAGAACGAGGGAGAGCAGCGAGAAGCGCATCGAGGCGAATATAATTCCCGGTTTCCCGGGGGCCACACCATCTTCGACCGTCCTTCCCTTCTGCGTATCGGCACCTCGTCCTGGTCGTCCCCCGACTGGCGCGGCCCGCTTTACCCGGAAGAGGCCGAAGCCGGGAGCTTTCTCGCCCACTATGCGACCCATTTTGACACGGTGGAGTGCGACGCGACCTTCTACCGGACCCCCTCCGCGAAGACCGTCGATGGGTGGCGCGACCGGACGCCGCCGGGGTTCCTGTTCACCGCGAAGCTCCCCCGGGAGATCACGCACGACAAAGGGCTCGTAAACTGCGAGGCCCCGCTCCGGGAGTTCCTGACGGTGATGGAACGTCTGGGCGACAAGTTGGGTCCGATCCTCGCCCAGTTCGCCTACGTCGCGAAGGGGAAGGACGCGAACGAGTACGCGACCGGGGCCTCGTTCCGCGAACGCCTCGCCCCGTTCCTCTCGCTCTGGCCGAAGGATCGTCCGCTCGCAGTCGAGGTGAGAAACGCGACCTGGATCGCACCGCCGCTCCTCGATCTCCTGAAAGAGCGCGGCATCCCGTTGGCGCTTTCGGCGTACTACACGATGCCCACGCCCGAAAAGCTCTTCGCGGGCCCCGATCCCCGGACTGCTTTGCTCAGCTACGTCCGGTTCATCGGCGACCACAAGAAGATGGACGCCTTGGTCGCGAAGCTGAAGGGCGAAGGACAGCGCGCCGCGGACTGGAGCGCGCTCGCCGTCGATCGCACCGCCGAGATGAGACGGTGGGCCGTCGCCCTCAAATCGGCGGCCAAGGGTCCGGTGCTCGCCTACTTCAACAATCACTACGCCGGGTTCGCTCCGGATTCGGCACGCCTGTTTCGCGAGTTGTGGGACCAGGTCCCTTCGTGATCGCCGCGCGATGATCCACGTCGACCGCATCCAACGCCGCTTCGGCGCGCGCGTCCTGTTCGACGGGTTGTCGTGGATGATCCCCCGCGGGGCGCGATGGGGGCTCGTCGGGCCCAACGGCGCGGGAAAAACGACGATCTTGCGCATCCTCGCCGGCGAAGACACGCAAGACGCCGGCGAGATCCACCGCGGCGGGACGGTTCGCATCGGCTACCTGCCGCAGGAAGTCGAAACCGTCGGCGAGGGGAGCGTGCTCGCTACCGTGCTCGACGGCTTCGCCGAACTTCGTCTCATGGAAGAGCAGCTCGAAGCCTATGAGCACAAGATGGCCGAGGTGCGCCCCGGCGATTCCGACCTTCAAAAGCTCACGACGGCCTACGGCGAGCTCCGCCACCGCTTCGAGATGATGGGGGGCGATCGGGTCGAAGCGAAAGCCCGTGCGATTCTTTCGGGTCTGGGCGTTCCCGAGGCACGCTTCCACGAGCCGCTCAAGAATCTCTCCGGCGGCTGGCGCATGCGCGTCGCGCTCGCCCGCCTGCTGCTTTCCGCGCCGGACTTGCTCTTGCTGGACGAACCCACGAACCACTTGGACCTCGAAGCGATCGACTGGCTGGAGCGATTCTTGGACGTGTGGGAGGGGGCGTTCATCGTCGTTTCCCACGACCGGTACTTCCTCAACCGCATGGTGCGAGGGATCGTCGAACTGGACCGGGGTCGGCTGACCGAGTTCCCCGGCGGCTACGACGATTACCTCGTTGCGCGCCAGGCCCGCATCGACGCGCTCGAAGAGGCCGCGAAGCATCAGGCCAAGGAGATCGCCCGGGTCGAGCGGTTCGTCGAGCGGTTCCGCTACAAGAGCACGAAGGCCAAGCAGGTCCAGTCCCGCCTGAAGGCGCTCGACAAGATCGAAAGGATCCAGGCGCCGAGCCGGGCGAAGCGCGTGAGATTCGGATTTCCGCCCGCGCCGCGCTCCGGGGACGTCGTCGTGCGCGCCGCCGGCCTGAAGAAGGCGTACGCCGAGACCCGGGTATTCACCGACCTGAACCTCCTGTTGCGTCGCGGGGACCGGGTCGCCCTGGTCGGGCCCAACGGCGCGGGGAAGTCGACGCTGCTGAAGATGCTCTCGGGGCGTTTGGAACCGGACGCGGGGTCGTTTGAACTCGGCCACAACGTGACGGTCCAGTACTACGCGCAACACCAGTTGGAGGCGCTCGTCCCGCAAGACACCGTGCTCGAGACGCTGGAGCGCGTGGCCGAACCGGGCGCGAGGCCGCGCCTGCGCACGATGCTCGGGTCGTTCCTGTTTTCCGGCAACGACGTCGAAAAACGGGTCGGCGTGCTCTCGGGGGGGGAAAAGGCGCGGTTAGCACTCGCGCGCATGTTGATCCGTCCCTCGAACTTGATGCTGCTCGACGAGCCGACGAATCACCTCGACCTTCAGAGTCGCGAGGTCTTGGAGGAGGCGCTCGACGAATACGAGGGGACGCTCATCGTGATCTCCCACGACCGTTACTTCATCAACCGCATCGCCACGTCGATCGCCGAAATCGGCGGCGGGGTGGCTTCGGTGTTCACCGGCGACTACGACACGTTCCTCGAACGGCACGTTCCCACGGAAACGTCCGTGAATGGCGAGGGCTCGGTGCCCGCGGACGAGGCCGAGGCCGGCTCCCGGGATCAGAAGCGCGAGTCGCGGCGCGCCGAAGCCGAAGAACGCAACCGGCGTTACCGGGAGAAGAAAGCGCAAGAGGAAAAGTTGCGCCCGGTCGAAGACGAGATCCAACGTCTCGAAGCGCGGGACAAGGAGCTCGAGTCGCTCTCGTCCGATCCCGAGGTCTATCGGGACCCGGACCGGGCGAAGAGTCTGGGTCGCGAACGGGCCGAGATCACCTCGCGACTGACGACGTTGTACGAACGGTGGGACGCCCTCACCGAAGAGGCGAACTAGCGCCGCTTCGGCCCGCGCTTCTTCGCCTTGGCCGCCTGGGTCTCGCGATGCTCGAGGAAGTCGGCCAGCATCCCTTCCTGCTCGCCCCAGACGCGCTGCAAATGCTCGAGGGCTCCCGCGACGTCGTTTTTCTCGAGCGCGTCGAGCACCGGCGCGAATCCGGGGGTGATCGTTACGCCGGTTTCGGCCCAGGCTTCGAGCCACACGGGCATGTAGCGAAGGCCGGAAAGGATGATCCCCCGGATCGTCTCGACGAGATACGGACGCCGCGCCGGGGCGAGGATCGCCTCGTGAAAGTCCGCGTAGAGGCGAACCCGCGTCAGGGGGTCGCGCGCTTTTTCCATGCGCTGCACGATCGCGCGGGCCTTCACGAGGGTCGCGGGCTTCATGTTCGGCCAGGCTTGCCGGATTCCCTGCGCGGCGAGGGCGGAGCGCACCTCGGCCATCTCGCGCAACTCCTTGCTCGAGATGGGGCGCACGCGCGCGCCGCGATTCGGCACGAACTCGACGAGCCCCTCGGAGGCCAGGGTGTGAAGCGCCTCCCGCAGGGGGATCACGCTGCACCCGAGCGTGGCGGCGAGTTCTTCCTGGCGCAGCTTGACCCCCGACGGGTACACGCCGCGGAGGATCGCCTCTCGGATTTTTCCGGCGAGGCGAGGCGCGCTCGGCGCACGTTTCTGAGGCCGGGACGCCACGGCGTTCAAGGCTTCCGGCTGTGCTCGAGGATCGATTTCAGATCCTCGACCGTGCGGTTTCGCTTGGCGTCCGTCAACCCCAGGATCTGTTGCAGCGCGTCGCCGATGTGCGGGATGTACTTTTCGATGTAGGAGCGCTTCTTCTCTTCGTCGGCGACGCGGCGGCGGTGGCGGACGAACGCGCCGAGGCGCCGGCCCGCCTCCATCAGCGCAAGGCGGAGCTCCTTCAGGATCTCCGGGTACGACGCGATCGATTCCTTCGATTCCGAGGTGAACGGCACCCAGACCGAAGCGACGTGAACCGAAACGACGAGGGGAGCCGTGGGCAGCGCCCCTTTTGACTGGGTGAGGCCGTACGACTTCCAATCCACCGACAGCGCCGACTTGGTGATGGCGCACGCGGATTGCTGATACTGGAGCGGCACACGGTTCGCGAAGCGGTAAAGCTCCATCAACTCGTCCGCGGGGAGCTGGCCGCCGTACGCCAAGCCGACCTCGACCTGGAACGGATTGCCGCGATAGACCGCGGGCGGCCGCGTCACCGCCGTCGCGAAGTCGCACGGGACGCGCGTTTGCAGTCCCCGGGTGAGCAATTCCTCCCCGATCGGCGAGAGGCACGCCGTGGGCGGCGCCATGATCTTCACCTTCGGGATCGCGCGGAAGAGCAGCTCGGCTTGGGCCACAGCCAGGCGGCGCGGGTCCGCGTCGCCCTTGACGCCCGCGGCACGGCAGATCTGTTCGGCCACCGCGGGGCTCACGCGCGAGAAATCGTTGGACAGCATGGCGACGACGGTGCGCGACGCCGTGTCTTTCATCATGCGCAACAGGATCCCGAGCTCGACGCCGTAGGGGTGCGGCTTGATCTCTTTCGATTCGACGGGGAGGTCGGCCGCGACGCGCTCGTAGAGCTTGACGTCTTCTTTGGGGGCCAGGTAGCGCAGGGTCACATGGGGGTTGGCCAGGGCGGTTTGCTCGATGTAGTCGTCCACCGAGCGGCGGCCCTTCTTGTAGGTGGCCTCCATCTCGATTTCGACGCGCGTCCCCTGGTCCTTGTCCCACGGAATCTCGAGGTCCTTGTGCACGACGGGCGCGTTCTTTTGTGTGTCGATGGCGATCTCGAAATGGTGCGCCGGGCTTCTGGCGCCGATCTTCGACAGGATCCGCACGGGCTTTCCCGTCGTCAGGACGCCGTACATCCCGGCCGCCGAGATTCCGATGCCCTGCTGGCCGCGCTGCTGTTTCAGGCGGTGGAACTTCGAGCCGTACAGCAGCTTCCCGAAGATCTTGGGGATCTGCGCCCTCACGATGCCGGGGCCGTTGTCCTCGACCGCAATGCGGAAGCGATCCTCGCCGACTTCGTGGATCTCCACGATCAGCTCGGGGAGGATTCCCGCTTCCTCGCAGGCGTCGAGGGAGTTGTCGACCGCCTCCTTGATCGCCGTGAGCAGCGCCTTTTGCGGATTGTCGAATCCCAGAAGATGGCGGTTTTTCGTGAAGAACTCTGAGATCGAGATCTCGCGCTGGCGCGCCGCCATCGAGGTGGCGTCCTCGCGTTTGGTCGCGGCCGGTTTGCCGGAGGGCTTCGTTTTTCGCAGGGGGTGGGGCGCCGCCACGATCGCGGGGGCGGCGACTTCGAACAGACCCTGCTGGGCCGAGCGAGCCTCGATGAGGTTTTTCTTGGCCATACGAGAAGGCATTGTAGCAATGCCCGGTGGCGAGTCCGGCGCGGACGATGCGGACAACGCGGACGGCACGCGGACGACGAAGGTGCGTTCTCGCGTGGCCTGGTCCTTGGCACCGCCGTTGCGATGGGAACGGACGCGGCAGGGAGCCAGTCTCCCGGCCGCCGGCGACGGGAACGGGACCCCCGAAACCGGTGGAAGTTCAGGCCGCCAGGCGGGGTCCGGGGTTCTTTCGAGGAGGCAGCTCCGGTCCCCGCCTGTTCCTTCCTATAATCGGCGCTGCAATGCTAAACCCACGAGGAGCGCCCATGAAACCCGACGCAGACGATCTTCCCCCCTTCGGCGGCGCCGAGGCCTCGTGCGACTTCGACGACGCGGGGGTCGCCATCCTGCCGGTGCCCTACGAGGCCACCGTGTCCTACGGCGGGGGCACGGCGAGGGGTCCCGAGGCCATCCTGCGTGCCTCGGCGCAGGTTGAGCTCTACGACGAGCAGTTGGGGAGCGAGCCGTTTCACGCCGGGCTCTTCACCGACGTCTTGCTCGACGTCGGGGGGACCACCGAGCAGGTCGTCCGTCGCATCGAAACGCGTTTCGGGGAGTTGATGGACACCGGCAAGTGGGTCGTGATGTTGGGCGGCGAGCACGCGATCACTCCGGGAGGCGTCGCCGCGGCTGCGAGCCGGCATCCGGGGCTCACGGTCGTTCAGCTCGACGCTCACGCCGATCTGCGCCAGGAATACGCTGGGGAACGCTGGTCGCACGCCTGCGCGATGGCGCGTTGCGTCGATCTGGGCGTCCCGATCACGGCCATCGGCATCCGCAACTACTGCGTCGACGAGGCGGCGTGGATCCGGCAGGGCATTCCCGGCTACCGCATCGTCCATGCCTGGGAAATGGAGAACGAGACCTGGATCGAGCGAGCTCTTTCAGGCCTGGACGAAAAGCCGGTTTACCTGACGATCGACCTCGACTATTTCGATCCCGCGGTGATCCCCGCAACCGGCACGCCCGAACCCGGCGGCGGAGCGTGGTGGCCGACGCTGAGGTTTCTCGAGCGGCTGATCAAGCGTACCAACGTCGTGGCCTGCGATCTCGTGGAACTCGCGCCCTCGCCGGGGCTACACCACGCCGACTTCACCGCCGCGCGACTCGTCTATAAGTTGATAGGGATGCGGTTCCCGCTCTGACCGGGAAAAGGGGACACTCCCCTTTTCCCGGTCAGCTGCGGGCCCAGCGGAGGATCTCGGGGATCGTCGGGCGCTTGCCGTACATCAAGATGCCGATGCGGAAGATCTTCGCCGCCCCACGGAAGATGAGCCAGGTCGTGCCGAGGGTCAGCACGATCGAGAGCGCGATCTGCCAAGCGGGCGGGGTCTGAACGCAGATCCGCATGAACATCACCATGGGCGTGAAGATCGGGATCAGCGAGACGATCACGGCGATCGTAGAGTCGGGTTGGCCCACGAAGAAGATCGTCGCCATCATCGGCAACATGAGACACATCTGGACCGGTGCTTGGAGGTTTTGCGCTTCCTGCTCCGAATTACATACGGCGCCGATGCACGCAAACAGCGCCGTGTACATGAAGTAGCCGAGCATGAAAAAGATCAGGAAGAAGGTCATCTTTCCCGCTGTGAAGGACGAGAGGATCCCCGCCACGTCGGAGTTCGATTGTGTGCTGATGACGAATCGAACCAGCCCCGCGGTCAGCGCGTAGACAGCCACCTGCGTCAAGCCGACGAGACCGATCCCCAGGATCTTGCCGGCCATCAGTTCGTCCGGACTGACCGAGCCGAGCAGGACCTCCATCACGCGAGACGACTTCTCCTCGAGGATCCCCCGCATCGTCGCGATGCCGTAGATCAACAGGGTCATGAAGAGGATCATCACGAACATGAACGTGCCGAGGTACGCCTCCATGAAGTTCTTCTTCGTGCTCCCGCCCTCCTTGGAGATTTCGTTGGTCTGCATGTCGACCGGAGCGATCAGCTTGGCGACGATCTCCTTGTCGGCCGCAATATTGGCGTTTTCGAACCGCAGCGCGATGACGGATTGCCGCAGCGCGCCGCGGAATTCCGAGATCGACTTGATGTCGCCAACGGTGCGTCCGTAGAATTGGAACGCGTTCTCGGCGTCGATGTCTTGGTCCACGGTAAGGATCCCGTACAACTCCTTGGTCCCCACCCGCGGCTCGAGCGGCTTGCGCGTTTCGTCGATCGAGCCTTTCACGGGCACGTTTTCGATGACGTAGCGCGGCTGGCCGTTCTTCAACGTCTCGTCGGCCAGTTCGAGCGTCAGACGCTCCCGGATCTTGCCGGTTCCGTCGATGAGCGCGATCGCCTTCTGCTCGTTGCCGCCGAGGCCGATCAGGAGCATCGGGAGGAAGCTGAATCCGACCATGAACAGAGGGAAGACCGCCGTTCCGATCCAGAAGGACTTCTTGGTGGCGCGCTCCAGATACTCGCGGCGCAAAACCATCAGGATGTTATGCATCGCCGACCCTCTCCAAGAGGGGCGTCGCTTCGGCTCCGACCTTCTCGATGAAGATGTTGTGAAGCGTGGGGGCGACGATCTCGAACTTCTTCACGCGCAATCGCCCCGCCACGGCCTGGAAAATCACCTGGGGATCGGCGCCCGCTTCGAGCCGGATCTCGGAGTACGATCCATAGCCGTCGACGCGTGCGACCCCGGCGAGAGAGCCGAGGAAGCTGCCGTCCCCGTCGTACTCGATCAACAACGAGTTCTTCCCGAACCCCTCCTTGACCTTCGCGAGAGAGCCCGACAGCACGAGCTTCCCCTTGTTGATGAGGGCGATCGCTTTGCAAAGGCGCTCGGCGGTTTCCATCTGGTGCGTCGAAAAGACGATCGTCGTTCCTCCGCGGTTGATCTCCAGGATCGTGTCCTTGAACATGTTTTGATTAACCGGGTCCATGCCGGAAAACGGCTCGTCCAAGATCAGGACCTTGGGATTGCCGAGTGCCGCCGCGGCGAACTGGATCTTCTGTTGCATCCCCTTGGACAATTCCTCGACCTTTTTGGCCGCCCAGTCGCCGATCTCGAGCCTCTCGAGCCAGCCTTGGGATTCCTTTCGCGCGTCGCGCGGCGAGGAGCCCTTGAGGGTGCCCAGGAACTCGAGCATGTCGAGGACCTTCATTTTCTTGTAGAGGCCGCGCTCTTCGGGGAGGTACCCCACGGTGCGGCGGACGTTGTGTAACGAAGGCCTTCCCATCACGGTAATCGTGCCGGAGTCCGGGCGAATGATGTCCATGATCATCCGGATCGTGGTCGACTTCCCGGCGCCGTTGGGTCCGATCAGCCCGAAAATCTCGCCCGAAGGGATCTCGAGGCTGATGCCATCGACGGCCCTGAAACCATCGAACTCCTTGACCACATCGCTAAGGGCGATGGCAGCTTCCATAGAATTCGGTCCTCCTGATCCGGCGAGTATACGAGACCCCTTCCGCCGGGTTCAGAAACCTCTTCTTGACCGTGCCGGGACACCCCGATACCGTGAGCCGCATCATGATGACCGGATTCAACACCGACGTCGATTACGAAGGCCGCGTCTTCCACGTCCAAACCGAGGACAAGGGGTTGAAAAACCCCGTCGTAGAAAGCCTGGTGTACACCGCCGGCGAGATCATCACCTCGGTCAAGACGTCGTACGGGGACCTGTTGAAATCGTCCGACTACAGCGAAGCCGAGCTGGCCCGACGGATGGAGTCCCAGCACCAGTCGATCATCCGCGAGATCATGTCGGGCCGTTTCGATCCCGAGGGACCCCGGCCCTTCGGCTACAACATCGTCACGAACCGGAGCCTCGACGAGGTGGCCCTCGAGTTCCTCGCCCGGGAGGTCGGGCTCGAGCAGATTCGCCTCGAGATGTCGGAACCCATGACATTCGTCGAGGGGAGCGAGCCGAGCCTCACCTTGCGCGTGATCGCCGATACGTCCGACCGCCCGGTCGCGGAGGCGAAGGTGACCGTCAAGCTGATCTCGACGCGCGACAAACCCAAAGAGATCTTCTCCGGTACGACCGGACCGGACGGGCGGATCGATGCGACGTTTCAGATCCCGCTGATGCCGGGAGCGAACACGGCGATCCTGTTGCAGGCGGAGGCCGCGGGGAACAATGCCGAGATCAAACAGCTCGTGATGAAGCCCGCACCGCCGTCCTCCGGGGTCTAGTCGACGCGCCGCGCGCCACGGGCCCGCGCCATCTCTCTTTCAACGTCTTTCTTCGCGATGGCCTCACGCTTGTCGAACGCCTTCTTCCCCTTGGCCAGCGCCAGCTCGACCTTGATACGGCCATTCTTGAGGTAGAAGCTCAGCGGGACCAGGGTCACGCCGGTGGCGCCGGTTTCCTTGCCGATCTTCCGGATCTCGCGCGCGTTGAGCAGGAGTTTGCGCGTGCGCAGCGCGTCGACGTTTTCGCGGTGTCCGGGCTCGTACGGGGAGATGTGCGCGCCGTGGAGGAAAACCTCGCCATCCTGGACCCTGGCGTAGCCGTCCTTGATGTTCGCCCGGCCGGAACGGATGGATTTCACCTCGGTTCCGGTGAGGACGATGCCGGCTTCGAACCGGTCCAGGAGGTGAAATTCGTGCGACGCAGCCCGGTTTCGGGCGAGCACCGCACCCTCGGTCGTTTCCTTGCCTTTGGTGCCGGCCATGCGTTCCTTCTTGCCATTCCCGGGCGCGGTCAACGTATAGTACACGCCGCATGGACGTCGTCGGTATCCGTCTGGGAGTGACCCCTCGTACCCGCCACTGCGATCCGGCGGGGCTTCCGCTCGAGGTGGGCGCGTCTTGTGTCGTCGACACCGACCAGGGCCTGCAGTTCGGAACCGTCGTCGCCCCGATCCTCGGGAACCCCTTCTACAAGAGCGGGGCCAGGCTCCCCAAGGTCATCCGCCTTGCGAGCCGCGACGACGAGGAGGCCTATGCGAGGAAGCTCGCGGCCGAGCAGCAGGCGCGCGCCTTTTGTATCGACAAGATCGTAGAGCGCAAATTGCCGCTCAAGCTCGGTCACATCGACCGGCAGCTCGACGGGCGCAAGATGACCTTCTACTTCACCTCCGAGGGCCGCATCGATTTCCGCGATCTCGTCCGCGACCTCTCAACCCAGTACAACACCCGAGTCGAGATGCGTCAGATCGGCGACCGCGAGGACGCCGCGATGAAGGGTGGTTGTGGCCCTTGCGGCAAGCAGCTGTGCTGCTCGACCTTCCTCAAGGGGTTCGAACCGATCTCGATCAAGATGGCCAAGGCCCAAGGCCTCTCGCTCAACCCTTCGAAGATCTCCGGGATGTGCGGCCGCCTGATGTGCTGCCTCAAGTACGAGTACGACCCCGAGACCAAGGCCCCCAAGAAGAAGCCCGCGGGGTGTGTGAATTGCTCGATCAGTCGCGGACCAGGCCCCGTTCCGCCAGCCGCCTCCACAACTCCGGCTTCTTGATTCCTAGCGCTTTCGCCGCTGCTTTGAGCGCGGCGCGCGTGTCGCCCCCCGAACCGGCCAGGGCCTCCGTCCAGACGGCCATGAGCGAATCGTCCTCGGCGAGAGCGGGCGAGGAGGATGCGTCGTAGCCGGCCACGGCGATCGCGATCTCGCCCTTCACCTCTCCGTCGCCCAAGCGGCTGAGAACCTCGCTTGCGCTCCCGCGCGCGATCGTTTCGTAGACCTTCGTGAGCTCGCGCCCCAGGACGATCGTCCTCGCCCCCCACACCTCCGCCATGTCTTCGAGCGATGCCTTGACCCGGTGCGGGGCCTCGTAGAGGACGACCGTGCGCGATTCGCCCGCGAGCGCGCGCAGGCGGTTCCGGCGCTCGCCCGGGCGGGGCGGCAAGAACCCCTCGAAGACAAAACGATTTCCGGGGAGTCCGGATGCCGAGAGGATCGCGACGACAGCGGAGGGGCCGGGGACGGGCGAGACCCTGATCCCGGCGTCGTGCGCCGCCGCGACGAGGAGCGCCCCCGGGTCGGAGATGCCGGGCGTCCCGCCGTCTGAAACGAGAGCGACGTCGTCTCCTCGGGCCAGCACTTCGAGCACGGTGTCGAGCCGGTTGCGCTCGCTGAACTTGTGAACCGCGACCATCGGCAGGTCGAGGCCGCAATGCGCGAGGAGCTTGGCGGTGCGGCGCGTGTCCTCGCACGCGATCAACGCCGAACCGGCGAGCGTGCCCCGGGCGCGCGGGGAGAGATCGTCCAGGTTGCCGAGTGGCGTCGCGACGATGTGAAGGGTGCCGGCCACGACTCACGCTAGGGGGCGGGAACGAAGTCGGCGCGGAAGTGAGCGTGCGCCACCTTCTCGATCCGGAGGAAGAAAGAGGAGGGGTCCGGCACGCCGAACTCCACCCAGTCGACATCGAATGTCCCCGACGCGGCGATGCGTTCTCCGTGCGCCGCGAGCGTCGCGGATATCGCCTGCGCTCTCGTCCGGCCTCTGATCGTGAGCCGGCCTGTGAGCGCTCCGGATATTGCGCCGTCGGCGCCCGGCGGGCCCGACGGCGTGAATCGCTCCGGGGCGAAGTCGATATTCGGAAAGGACGCGACGAGGAGCGATTTCGAGTGCATCGTCGCGTCCCGCTTATCGTTTCCCGTCGCGAGCGATCCCGCGCCGATCGAGATTGTCCCCGAGAGCTTCAACGCACCCGCATCTTCTGGCTCGACGCGGACTTCGCCGGTGAGGCTCGTCGTCGTCCCATGCACCGTGTGCGCCGTCGCCTTGAGGTCGAACCCGGCCTCGCACGCGGCCGGGTCGATCCGGAAGGTCGCCGCCTGCCCGACGAGGGCGGCGAGCAGGAGGGCGGCGACCACGCTAGGTTTTCCAGTCGCGAGCGTAACGGAAGTCCCAGCCGATCGACCGCGTCGAGACCTTCGCGATCAATGGCATCCGGCGCTTGAACTGAGAGCGCATGATCAGACGCTGGACGCGCAAGACGATCTCGCGTCGAAACCCCTTGGCGATGACCGTCCCCGGACTGACGCGCGCGTCGACCAAGAGCGCCAAGATCCGATCGACCTCGTCGTAGGTGACACCGAGCTCCGCCTCGTCCGTCTGCTCGGGCCAGAGATCGGCCGACGGAGGCTTGTCCAGGATCGGCTTGGGGACGGACAGCGCGCGCGACAGCTCCCTGACCTGAGTCTTGTAGAGGTCGCCCAGAGGGTTCAGGGCGGACGCGAGGTCGCCGTGGATCGTGCCGTAGCCGAGCAGGAGTTCCGTCTTGTTGCTGGTCCCCAGGACGAGGGCGTCGTGCTCGACCGACCGGTCGTACAGCACGAGCATTCTCACCCGCGCCATGACGTTGCCGAGCCGCCTGGGCCCGATGGCGCCGGACTTCGCGGCAAAGACGTCGACGAGTTCCGAGATCTCGAACCGCTCCGCAACGATCCCCAGCGCGCCGACGACGGCCTCCGCGTCGCGCACCGAAGACGGGCTACTCGTGCGATAGGGCATGAGCACGCCGACGACGCCCGACGGCCCGAGCGCGCGCACGGCGAGATACGCAGCGAGTGCCGAGTCGATCCCTCCGGACAGGCCCAACACGACCCGGTGCAGCCCGGTGCGTTCCACCTCGGTCTTGAGGAATCCCTCGAGGATCTGCAGGGTGGCCGCGACATCGACGGCGAGGTCCGGTTCGCGCGGGGGCGTGGCCTTGAACACTTGCAGGCGCCGCGTCATCGGGTTTTTCTCTTCGGGGCCGGCTCCTCGAGCTGGAATCGCGCCTGCCGGATGCGCGAAACCTCGCGGTGCACGAGCTCGAGATTCTCGTCGCGGAGGAGCGGGTAGGCGGCGCGCGCGCGGCGGAGCACTTCTTTGTCGAGCTCGGCGACGACCACCCCCGCGGCGAGTGCCGGCAGCGACGCCAGGGTGCGGCCGAACGGGTCGATGGCGATCGATCCGCCCCCGAAGTTCAAGCCGTCCTCGTACCCCACGCGATTCACGTAGACAACGAAAGACGTCTGGAACTGGGCCGTCGTGCGCAGCAGTTCGTGCCAGATCGGCAGACTCGTGATCCCCCGTCCCGGCTTGGCCCCTCGTGTCGGGCCCGACGAGAGCGTGAACAGGATCTCGGCTCCGTCCTGAACCAGAAGCCACGCGCTCGCCGGGTGCCAGGCGTCCTCGCAGATCAACATCCCCGCGGGGCCGCCTCGCGTTTTGAAGGCGCGGATCACGTCGCCCGGAGCGAAGTCTCTACCCTCGTCGAACATGCCGTAGGTCGGGAGGTACACCTTGCGGTGCACGTGGACGACCCTGCCCTTCGAGAGGTACGCCGTGGCGTTGTGGAACCGGTGCCCCGGGGTCTCCTCGACAAACCCCACGATCAGATCGGCATCCGAGGAGGCGCGCAGGAGCTTTCTGAACAGAGGTGACTTCCGGGTGAGCGCGATCTCTGGGACTTGATCGCGCAGCGCGTAGCCGGTCAGCGAGAGCTCGGGGAAGACGACAACCCCAGCCTTTTCACGCCGTGCGAGGCGGATTGCATCCCTGTGGAGCTCGAGATTGGATTCGAGGTCGCCGAGCTTGGGTGCTATCTGGGCGAGCGCGACGCGGACGGTCTGCATCTAGCCCCCATCGACGCGAGCAATCCGGTGAGCCGGCCCCTTCAGGAACCCGGCACGGTAGCACAGGCGCCAAGGCTGAACCGCGCCACATCGGCACCAACGCACCGATGTACACGCAACTACGTCAGATCGACCGGTTAGCCGGCCACTCATTTCGGGCTCAGGCTTGCGGATGGACGGATTCGATTCCATTAAAAAGCCCTCGGTGTCGGGGTTTATTCGCCCATCGGAAGCTATTGGATGAATTCTGGAAAAGTGGCGCGTTTCTTCCATAGAGAAAGACCGTCCACAACCAGGGCGAGGATGGAGACCGCATGGCGCGAAAAGCGATGATCTTAGAAGAACCCATCGAATTCGATCCCGCAGTCCAGACGGAGGCTGACGCCGTCCGGGCGGAGATCGCCGAAGCGCAGAGGGCCGCCCGCCGCAAGGGGAAGGACAAGCCCGCCATCGACGCCGATCGCCCGACCGCGGCGATCCTCCCGATCTACCTCCGCGAGATGGGCGCTACGCCGCTGATCGACGAGACCAAGGAAGTCGAACTCGCCCGCGAGCTTCAGGAATCGCGACAGGGTCTTGCGAAGCTGGCTCTTCGCCTTCCCGTCTACATCAAGGAGTACGTGCTCGAAGGAGACTTCGAGGGCCCCAAGCGCGGACGCGAGTGGCCGCTCGACGATCTGGTCACCTTCTACGCCAAGATGGCCCGCTACGCCCGCGAGCATCACGACGCGAAGGTGCAGGCCACGTTCAAGAGCGCGCGTGAATACAAGAGGCACGTCGATCACGCCCGCGACGCGTTGATCCTGGCCAACCTGCGGCTCGTGGTTCACATCGCCAAGAAGTACCTCAACCACGGCATCTCCTTCATGGACCTGATCCAGGAGGGGAACATCGGCCTGATGAAGGCGGTCGAGAAGTTCGAGTACGAGCGCGGGAACAAGTTCTCGACCTATGCGTACTGGTGGATCAAGCAGGCGATCGAGCGAGCGATCGCGGACAAGGCCCGCGTGATCCGGATTCCGGTCCACGTCAACGAGAAGATCAAGAAGATCTCGCGCGTCGGTCGCGAACTGTCCGAGCGCCTCGGTCGCAAGGCGACGCCGCAGGAGATCGCGAAGAAGCTGCGGATGCCGGTGCCGAAGGTCGAGGAGATCCTCGGCGTCGTACAGGACCCGCAGGCCCTGGAGGACATGTCGGGCGACGACGATGCGCCGAGCCTGCTGCGCTTCGTGGCCGATCCCAATGCCCCCTGCCCGCTCGAGCGGACGGTGGACCGAGAGCTTCGCGAGAAGGTGGAGAACACGCTCAAGGTGCTGTCCAGCCGTGAGGAGGACATCATCCGCCTGCGCTTCGGTATCGGCCGCGAGATGCCCTACACGCTCGAGGAGATCGGTCGGGTGATGGGTCTGTCCCGTGAGCGGGTCCGGCAGATCGAGGCCAAGGC
>JAQBEH010000045.1:0-13883 GCA_032124015.1 Acidobacteriota bacterium | reverse complement strand
GGTTCCTACGAAATCGTCGCCCCTTTGGGCGCCGGTGGCATGGGCGAGGTCTACCGCGCGCGCGACCCCAAGTTGAACCGCGAGGTTGCGATCAAGGTCCTCCCGGTCGCGGTAGCAACGGACGCGGAGCGCCTCGCGCGTTTCGAGCGTGAAGCGCAACTCCTCGCGTCGCTCAACCATCCGAACATCGCCGCGATCTACGGCCTCGACGACGAGGGCGACGTGCTGTTTCTCGTCCTCGAGCTCGTGGAAGGGGAAGACCTCGCGGATCGATTGAAGCGCGGAATGATCCCGCTGGACGAATCGCTCGAACTCGCCAGGCAGATCGCCCTCGCCCTCGAGGAAGCCCACGAGAAGGGGATCGTCCACCGCGATCTCAAGCCCGCAAACGTCAAGTTGACGCCCGACGGGAAGGTGAAGGTCTTGGATTTCGGCTTGGCGAAGGCGTACGCCACCGACGCGTCGGGCGGCGCCTCGCTCGATTCGGGAAACTCGCCGACGATGACGCACGCCGCGACGATCGCCGGGATGATCCTCGGCACGGCGGCGTACATGAGCCCGGAGCAGGCGCGCGGGAAGAGCGTCGACAAGCGGGCCGACATCTGGGCGTTCGGCGTCGTGCTCTACGAGATGCTGACGGGCGAGCAACTCTTTCACGGCGAGACCATCTCAGACACCTTGGCGGCGGTGCTGACGCGCGAGTTCGATCCGAGAACGCTCAAGGCGGAAACCCCGGTGCCGTTGCGGCGATTGCTACGTTTCTGCCTCGAGCGCAATCCGAAAAACCGCCTGCACGACATCGCCGACGCGCGGATCGTGATCGACGATCTCCTATCGGGCCGGACGGACGCCGGCGAAGCGATCGCGGCCGCTACGCCGAATGTCGCGCCCGGCTCGGGATGGCCTGCAAAGCTGGCCTGGATGGGGGCCGGCTTGGTCGTCGGTGCGCTGACGATCGCCGGGGCCGGCCGCATGTTGTTCGCCCCGCAGCAAGCGGGCCTTCCCGTGGTGCGCGCTTTGACGTATTCGGGGAAGAGCGGCGACGCGAGCATCTCGTCCGACGGAAAAAACGTTGCCTTCGTTTCCGACCGCGACGGCACGTTCCGCATCTGGTTGAAACAGCTGGCAAGCGGCGAGGAGGTAGCGCTCACCGAAGGGCGGGACTTCGCGCCGCACATCTCCCCGGATGCGAGCACCGTGCTGTTCAACAGGACTGCGGAGTCGGGGCTGGACCTTTTTCGCGTCCCTTTAGTTGGCGGAGAGCCGCGGCGGCTGGCCCGCAACGTGGGCGGGACGAGCTGGTCGCCCGACGGAGCACAGATCGCCTTCGTGCGCGACGTCGGTCAGCGCTCTCAGGTGATCGTGATCCCGGCTGAGGGCGGGGAAGAGAAAATACTCGTCGAGCGGGAGGGGTCTCTCCGAGGAATCGCTTGGTCGCCCAAAGGCAAGCGGATCGCCGTCGAGGAGGCATCGCGCGTCAACACGCTCAGCCACCATGTTCTGGGGACGGTGGACGTCGCATCGGGCGCCTGGCGCGAGTTGTTCCAACTTCCGGCGGGAAGCCCGACTACGAACCTGTGCTGGGACGGCGACGACGCTTTGATCTTCGCCCGGTCCCCAACGCAGGCGGCGCACGGGGAGGCCGTTCTCTGGCGATTGCCGCTGGGTTCCACGACACCTCAATCCGTCTTCTCGTTCCTCTCGATGCCGCGACGCATTGAGCCGGCCGGGCCGGGGGCCCTGCTGTTCGACGAGGGCGGCGTTCACCAGAACCTCTTCGAGGTCGCCGACGGTCATGCGTTCTCACGCACGTTGACCGGCGGACCTACGATCGATCGCCAGCCGGCGTTCTCACCCGACGGGCGGCGGGTGGTTTTCAGCTCCGATCGCTCGGGAAGTCTCGATCTCTGGTCGCTCGAGGTGGCCACAGGCGCGGTTCGACGCCTCACATTCGACGCTGCCGACGACTGGGATCCGCACTGGAGCCCGGACGGAAAGAACCTGCTCTGGAGCTCGAACCGGAGCGGCCACTTCGAGATTTGGCTGGCGGAAACCGACGGAACCGGCGCACGCCAGGTGACCTCGGACGGCGTCGATGCCGAGAACCCGACGATGTCTTCGGATGGATCGTGGATCGTCTACTCGTCGAGCAATCCCGCGACGCCGGGGATCTGGAAGATCCGTCCCGACGGTAGCGAGGCCACGCACCTGCTCAAGGGGACGTTCTTGCTGCCGGACCTCGCGCCGAAAACCCAATGGATCGCGGCGGCCGACAGCAGCCGCGTGGCCGGCGACCTCCGGCGAATCCAGATCATCCGCCTCGAGGACGGAGCCGCGGTCGCGGAGCTCTTCGTGCAGGGGCGCGGGGGGAGCATCGGGCGCAGCCGGTGGATGCCGGACGGCCGGACCCTCGTGTCGTGGGGTGACGACGATGCCCGCAAGAGGGTGCTTTACCGGCAGCCGATCGTGCCCGGCCGCGACACGACAGCGCAGCGCGAGGTGGTCGCAGTCAGCGACGAGTTGCGCGCGATCGAGACGTTCGGCGTCTCGCCGGTTGACGGCCGCATCGTCATTTCGGCCGGCTGGGGGGAGAGCGACGTCATGATGGCCGAACGGATTCCGGGTATCGGCGCATCGTTGCGGAAGCGGTAGCGGCCGACGCGGGCTATGCTGGCAGGTACAACGATGAGCACAACCAGACCAGCGAAGGCAGCAACTTGGGGTGCGGGCCGGGTCGACCCGGAGGCCGAAGTACGCTTCATCGCCGGAGTCGCTTACTGCGAAAGGTTTTTCATGGGACAAGCCGAGGCGCAGAAGGCACTGTTCAAGCTCACCGCAATCTTGGAGGCGGAGGACGTTCCCTACGCCGTGATCGGCGCCATGGCATTGAACGAGTACGGGCACCGGCGTGCGACTGTGGATGTGGACATCATTCTCCGGGACGCCGACCTCGCGGGATTCAAGGCGCGCCACTTGGGGCGCGGTTACAAGGAGCGAGTGCCCGGCACGGGAAAGCTGCTCGACACCGAGTACGACGTGCGCGTCGATGTCCTGAGCGCCGGCCGGTTTCCCGGCGATGGGCAACCCAAACCGATCTCCTTTCCCGACCCCGCGACGACGGCCGTCCGAGGAGCGGGCTTCGCGCTCTTGCCGTTGCCTCGATTCATCGAGATCAAGCTCGCATCGGGGATGAGCGCGCCGCACCGCCTTCACGACCTCGCCGACGTGCTCGACCTCATTCGCAGCGCGGCGCTCCCCGCACGGCTGGCCGACGACCTCAACCCTTGGGTGCGCGACAAGTTCAATGAGCTGTGGATCGCCGCGCAGGGTGAGGATCCCTACTGAGCCCCGTTAGACGAAGCAGCGCGACGAACCTGTCGACCGCGTGGCGCGGTCTGGTCCTCGTCTTGGTTGCGGTCATGACAACGGCAGCGGCGTCCGCCGTCGCCGCCCCTCCACCTCCGCCCGCGACCTACGCGCTTCTCATCAACGGAGGCGGGGCGGCCAGGACGAACTACCTGAGCCACCTGCATCATTTGCAGGACATGGCGGCGGAGCTTCGCACCCGCGGGATTCCGCCCGAGAACATCGACGTCTTTTCGGCCGACGGCGAAGACGAAAAGGCCGATCTCGCGGCCCGCGAGCCGGAGACTCCGGACCGGTGGCTGATCGAGGGAACTCAGGCGGGATCGGCGCTCACCCAGCCGGACCTCACGAACACCGTGTGGGATGGGGTCAAGCTGAAGCCCGCGCGAATCAAGGATCTACGGCAGTGGTTCACTCGGATGAGCAAGACGCTGCGTCCGGGGGACACCCTGTTCGTGTTCGTGACCGATCACGGCAACAAAGACGCCGACGATCCCGAAAACGGCCTCATCAGCCTCTGGAACGAGTCGCTCACGCTGCTCGAATTCCGGGCGCTGCTGGCGCACCTGAAACCCGGCGTTCGGGTCGTGAACGTGATGAGCCAGTGTTATTCGGGCGCGTTTGCCGATGCGATGACGCCCCTCGACGCCCAGCTCCCGAGCGGGGACGTCTGCGGGTTCTATTCGACGCTGCGCGACCGGCCTGCGTACGGGTGCTATCCGGAAGGTCGCGACCGCGACAAGATGGGGCACGGGTTCCGGTTCATCGAAACGATGGGCCGCCACGGCGCGTTCGACGACGCGCACGCGGCGGTGCTGTTGCTCGACAATAGCCCGGACGTGCCGGTCCGTACGTCCGATCTCTTCCTCGAGCGCCTGCTCGCGGAGCAGGCTGAAGCCACCGGGAAACTGTTCGACACGCTGGTCGACGAGAACCTCGCGGCGGCCTGGAAGGACCGAGGGCGGTGGGAGCCGCAGATCCGGCTCATGGACCGCATCGGAGAGATCTACGGGTTTCCGAGTCCGCGCACCCTGGCCGAGTTGAAGCCCCGCGTCGAAGCGCTCGAGGCGCTCTCGAAAGAACTCGGCACGTACGAAAGCCGTTGGAAGATGTCTCTCGACGACCTCCGGAAAGACAACCTGGGGAAGTTCCTCGAGCAAGAACCGGTGTGGAAGACCCGCCTCGAGTCGCGTGCGCTCACCGCGTTGGATCGCGATGCGAAAAAGGCGTTGCTCGCGGAGCTCCTCACGGCCTTGCGCGCCTTCACCGCGGAGCGTCCGGAGATCCGCGATCGCCTCGAGAGCTTGCGAACGACCTACGAGGACGCCAAGAGCGCCGGGTACGTCGTGGACGTCCGCCTCGCGTCCCTCCTTCGGATGGGCACGCTTCTCGTTCGCGTCGCCGGAACCTACTTCATCGAGAACCAGAAACCCGACGACACGCAACCCGGCGAAGAGGGTCCGGCCGAGTGGCGTCGCGCGCTCGACGGCCTCACGCGGTGCGAAGGGGCGGTCATCGGGTCGTTCGACGCGGCAGCAGAAACGGCCGTGTTGCTGGAGGCCCCCGAGGCGTTGCCGCCGATCGCGGCGGACCTGGCTGCGGTGCGGCGCGCGCTACCGTCGTGGCTCGGCATCACCTTCCGCCCCTTGACCGACGCCCAGCGAGAGCGCTTCGACGTCGAGCGGGGGGCGGTTTTCATCCAGCAGGTGTTTCCGGACGCGCCTGCGGCCGGCGCGGGCTTGGAGGTGGGAGACATCATCCTCGGTCCTCCCGGCCACCATTTCACGGAGCCCTCGCAGATCCGCGAGTGGACGATGAGCTCCCCCCGAGGCGTGCCGCTCGTTTTGGAGATCGCGAGGGACCAAAAGCTCGAGTCGGTCGCCGTGACGCTCGTTCCGTACCCGACCGAGTTCCCGGCCATTCCGCCGCCGCCACAGCAGGGGGACCAGGCGCCGAAGCTCGGCTCGCTTCGCATGGCGCATCCCGACAACGCGGCGATGCCGGATCTCGACGGCTCCCGGCACATGCTCTTCTTCTGGGCCACCTGGTGCGCCCCGTGCAAGGCGTCGGTTCCGCAGCTTCTGGCGTGGAGCGTCAAGACCGGAGTCCCCGTGGTCGCGATCAGCGACGAGGACGAGGACACGATCAAGAAGTTCCTGTCGACGTGGACGGAGGCTTTCCCCGGGCTCGTCGCGAGCGACGAGTTCCGGCAGACCTACATGAGCTTCGCCGTGAGCGGCACGCCCACGTTCGTGCTCATCGATGCCACCGGGAAGATCGAATGGCGGCACGTGGGGTTCTCGGCCAAGGATGGGCTGGCGATTCCTACTTCAGCCCCGTGACCCGAAACAGGTCCGCTTGGGCGACCGAGTACGTCATGGCGTACGCCGACCCGTCGGGAGTGATCGAAAACCAAACACCCGCCGTCGTGCCCGGAACGCGCGCGATCTGGTGCAGGAGCGTTCGCGTTCCGGTTGCGTCGAGACGAAATACCTGGGACTCGCCCGACGGCAATCTGCGCAGCAGGTACAGATCGCGGGAATCGGCGGTCCATCCCGCGACGAGATCGTCCGGCTCGAAACCGGGAATCGGCCGCGGTGCGCCGCCGTCGGTTGGGTAGAGCTTCCCTCCGGACGCCACCAGCGTCCCGTCGGGTGAGAGCGGCCCAACCACGCCCTCGGGCGTGAGGGGTTTGGGGTCGCCCCCTGCGAGGTCCTGGAGATAGACGCGCGGCTGACGATCGGGCGCAAAGGCGGAGAAGATGATGTGCGTGCCGTCGGCGCTGAACGTACCCATGCCATGGGCCAGCCCGTCGTTAGTCACCACCTTCGCTTCGCCGGCGCCGGTCGGGAGCAGTACGAACTGGGCCGGCGCGGGATTCAAGCGCACGGTCAGCACCCACTTGCCGTCGGGCGAGACGGCAGTGCCCAGCCCCGATCCGAGCCGCACCGGCGGCCCGCCGTCCATCGTGCGCAAGTAAACCGAGTACTCCGGCCCCCCACCATCCCCCTCTTCCGTGAAGATCAGCGTCTTGCCGTCGTCGGAGATCCTGGGATTGGTGGACCAGTCGAACCAAGATAGATCGCGGTTTGCCGACTCGCCTCGCGCGCGGCCGGTGATCCCGGTCCGAGAGTTCTCCTGCCAGAAGAGCACGCTGCCGTCGGCGCCTACATCTCCCAAGTGCAAGCTGCCCGGCGCGCGCGCGACGGTGCGCAGCTTCCCCGCCGGGGTCACCACGTGCAGCGCCCGCGCGCCGCCCCGGTCCGCGCCGGTGAACCAGATCTCGCGGCCGTCCTTGGTCCAAGCGAGGCCCTGGGCGGAGGAAAACTCGTCCGTCAGCGTGCGTTTCTTCCCCGCGCGATCGACGACGGCAACCGAGCCGCGATCGTCTCCCATGAACGCGTGATCGAAGAAAGCGACGAGCGCGCCGTCGGGCGACACGCGGACGTCGCTGATGTAGCCGCCCGTCTCGTAAACCGTCGTGCCCACGGGAAACTCGAGTCGGTAGCGGCCGTCGACGTACCGCGCGGCCGCGAAACCCGAGCCGTCCGGCAGCCAGTCGGCGTCCTGGACGTCATCGAGCACCTCCCGCGCCGCCCCGCCCGAGAGCGACGCGCGCGCCAGGGTGCCCACCTGCGCGTAGGCGCGCAACTGCCGCCGGTTCATGATGAGGGCCAGCTCGCCCGAAGCGGATATCGAGGTGACGTCCGCATCGGGGAAAGCCAGCGCCAGCGAATCCGGGCTCTCCTCGCGGGTCGAGTACAACCTGCGCGGCTCGTCGTCCCACCGGGCCGAATACACGATCGTCTTGCCGTCTCCGGCGTATCGCGCCGAGAAGATGGTGCCGCGCCGGAACGTCAGCCGGTGGTACGCGGGAGCTTCGGACGCCGCCGGGCCCGCGAGGCGATGGCCGGCGAAAAAAGCCGCTGCCGCGATCGCGGCGGCGCCCGCCGCGGCCAGAAGCCACGGCGTCGCGCGCCGCCGCGCGGACGGCGACGCGCCGACCGCCATCGATGCGGCGCTCTGGCCCGACGCCGAGGATCCGGAGATCGACTCGAGCGCGAGGCCGAGGTCGTGCGCGGAGTAGAATCGCTCGTCCGCGTTTTTTTCGAGACAGCGCCTCACGATGCGATCGAGGGCGGCGGGCACCGTGACCCCGCTCGCGCTGAACTCCGGCGGATCCTCCTTGAGGATCGCGTTCATGGTCTCGACGTGCGAGTCGCCGCGGAAGGGCCGCAGCCCGGCCAGCATCTCGTACAGCACGACGCCGAAGGAGAAGATGTCGGTGCGGTGGTCCACCGGCAGCCCGCGCACCTGCTCGGGCGACATGTAGCCGACGGTGCCCATCACGGTGCCGGGTGAGGTCCCCGGACCGATCTGCGTCGCCGTGCCGTCGCCCGCGGGTCCCGTCGCCTTGGCCAGGCCGAAGTCCAGGATCTTCACGCGGCCGTCCGGGGTGACGAAGATGTTGTCCGGCTTCAGGTCGCGATGGACGACCCCCTTCTGGTGCGCCGCCGCGATCCCGTGGACGATCTGCAGCGCGTACTCGACGGCCTTGCGTGCGGGGAGGGACTGCCCCGAGAGTTTCGCGCTCAACGTCTCGCCGTCGAGCAGCTCGGTGACCGAGTAGACCACACCCTCGGCCGTCCCGAAGTCGTGAATCGCAAGGATATTTGGATGCGACAGCGCCGCGACCGCCTGGGCCTCGCGTTCGAAGCGCTCGAGCGCCGCCGGCTCTCGCGCCAGGTGCCCCGGCAGCACCTTGATCGCGACGTCGCGGTTCAACTTGGCGTCGCGGGCGCGATAGACCTCGCCCATGCCGCCCGCTCCGATCGGCGCGACGATTTCGTACGACCCGAGCCGTGTTCCTGGAGTTAACGCCATGGAGCGCCAAATCATATATGAGGGGGCCGTCAGCGCCGCCGACTGAGCTACATTGTCGCGATGCCGCTCTCTCCCGGATCCCGCCTCGGCCTTTACGAGATCACCGCGAAGCTCGGTGAAGGCGGCATGGGCGAGGTCTATCGCGCCCGCGACCCCAAGTTGAACCGCGAGGTCGCGATCAAGGTGCTGCCGCCCGGCGTGGCGCAAGACGCGGAGCGGCTCGCGCGGTTCAAGCGGGAAGCGCAGGTGCTGGCGTCGCTCAACCATTCGAACATTGCGGCGATCTACGGACTCGACGAAGCCAACGGCACGCTGTTCCTCGTACTCGAGCTGGTCGAGGGGGAAGACCTCGCGGATCGGTTGAAGCGCGGCGCGATCCCGCTCGACGAGTCGCTCGAGATCGCGAAGCAGATCGCTCTCGCGCTCGAGGACGCCCACGACAAGGGGATCGTCCATCGCGATCTCAAGCCCGCGAACGTCAAGCTGACGCCCGATGGACAGGTCAAGGTCCTCGACTTCGGCTTGGCGAAGGCGTACTCGGCCGATGCGTCCGGCAGCGGCTCGCTCGATTCGGGGAATTCGCCGACGATGACGCAGGCCGCGACGATGGCCGGAATGATCCTCGGCACGGCGGCGTACATGTCCCCCGAGCAGGCGCGCGGAAAAAGCGTCGACAAGCGCGCGGACATCTGGGCCTTCGGCGTCGTGCTATACGAGATGCTGACGGGTGAGCAGCTCTTCCACGGCGAGACGGTGTCCGACACGCTCGCGGCGGTTTTGACGCGAGAGCTCGACACGAAGACTCTTCCCGCCGCGTCTCCGGCGGCGCTGCGACGATTGTTGCGCCGCTGCCTCGAGCGCAATCCGAAAAACCGCCTGCACGACATCGCCGACGCGCGGATCGTGCTCGATGAGCTGGCTCGCGGTGACGTGGACCCGCAGGGCGCCGAGACCGCGTCCGCGGCGGTGAAGAGCCGGCGGAACGTGCTGCCGTGGGCGATCGCGGTGTTGGCGGTCCTCGTTGCGATCGGACTCGCATTGCGCCCGAGCCCATCCGCGCAGCCGATGGAGCAGCCGCTCACGGCCTTCGGGGTGTTGGTGCCGCCTGAGATCTTCCTTCCGGCGGTCGATTCGCCTCTCATCGACCTTTCGGCCGATGGCCGGACGCTGATCTTCGTCGCCTCGGAAGCACAAAATTCCAGCATCTATCGCCGGTCGCTCGATCGCCTGGCGGTTTCACCCATCGAGGGGACGAAAGGCGCCGCGGAGCCGCGGTTGTCGCCCGACGGGCGCTTCATCGCCTTTTTCGCGGACGGTACGCTGCGCAAGATCCCCGCCGACGGAGGCGCCGCGGCATTTCTTGCGGAGGCGCGAGCCCCGCGCGGCGTCAGCTGGGCTCCGGACGGATCTCTCGTCTACTCGCCCCTGTACAGCAGCGGACTTTTTCGGGTGCTTGCGACCGGCGGCACGCCGGTGCCCGTGACGAAGCTCGATGAGGCCAAGGGAGAGCGCTCCCACCGATGGCCGCAGGTGCTGCCGGACGGCCGTACGGTGATCTTCACCGTCGGTCTCATCTCGAGCCCAGGCGACTACGACACGGCGAACATCGACGCGGTGCGCCTCGATACGGGCGAGCGACGCACGGTGCTCCAGGGGGCGCGCATGGCGCGCTACACAGCGGCCGGATATCTGGTCTATCAGCGCGCCGAGACGCTCTTGGCCGTGCGCTTCGACCCGGAGCGCCTCGAAACGATGGGCGAGGCGTTCACGATTCAGGAGGGCGTGGGCGGCGACGGCAGCAGTGGCACCGGACATTTCGCGGTGAGCGCCGGCGGCCTGCTGGCATTCGCGCCCCAAAACTCGATCCCGAGAGAGAGCGTGTTCGTGATGGTCGACCGCACCGGCCGCGAGACCGAGCTTGCGGCTCCCGCAGGGCCCCTCAATCACCCGCGTATTTCACCTGACGGCCGGCGGTTGACGTACAGCGTCGGAGACGGCTCCGCCGCGAACGACGACGTCTATCTCTTCGACCTCGCGGACGGCAGGTCGCAGCGGCTCACCTTCGGACAAGGACACGGCGCCCCGCTGTGGACCCCCGACGGAGCCTCGATCGTCTACACGAAGGGCCGCAGCGGGGACACCGGGTTGTTCACCAAGAGGGCCGACGGAAGCGGCGGGGAGACCGTGCTTTGGCGCAACGCGGGAGGGTTCAACCTCGCCAATTCCTGGCTTTCGGACGGCCGCCACCTGGCGGTCACCGACGCTCAGGACACCTTTGACATCCGGCTGGTGGACGCCATCGAAGGCGGAACGATCACACCGCTGTTCGCGAGCCCCTCAGCTGCCGAATACGCCGCGGCGTTTTCTCCCGACGGTCGCCATGTCGCCTACACGACCACGGAAACCGGGACGGACGAAGTGTTCGTTGAGACCTTTCCACCCGGCCATGGGAAGTGGCAGGTATCCTCCGCGGGCGGATTCTGCCCGGTCTGGTCGCGTGACGGGAAGGAACTGTACTTCGTCGCGGGCGATTCGATGATGGCCGTGGACGTCGACACGAAGGACGTCTTCAGGGCGGGTCTCCCACACGAGCTGTTCACCGGGCCCTACGTGTTGACCACGCCCCCCAGCCGCAACTACGACGTGGGCCCCGACGGTCGATTCGTCGTCATCAAGCCCAAGTCCGTATCGACCACACCGCGCGAGCTGGTCTTGCTCGACGGATGGATCGCGCAGGACCCGTCGCGGAAGGCGGCGCAATGATTGAAAAAAGGGGGAGTGTCCCCTTTTCGAAGGACTGAAGTAGATGGCGCTCGACACCGGCACTCGCCTCGGCCCGTACGAGATCACCGGCAAGCTTGGCGAGGGCGGCCTGGGCGAGGTGTATCGGGCGACCGACACCAAGCTCGACCGGCAGGTCGCGATCAAGGTGCTTCCGGCCGCGTTCACCGAAGACCCCGAGCGGCTCGCGCGATTCGAGCGCGAGGCGAAGGTCTTGGCGCAGCTGCATCACCCGAACATCGCCTCGATCTTCGGCCTCGAGGAATCGAACGGCATCCGTGCGTTGGTGATGGAGTTGGTCGAGGGGCAGACCCTGGCGCAGCGGTTGGAGGGCGGGGCTTTGTCGGTGGATGAGAGCCTCGCCATCGCTCGCCAAATCGCCGAGGCCCTCGAAGAGGCGCACGAGAAGGGAATCGTCCATCGCGACCTGAAGCCCGCCAACATCAACGTGATGGTGGACGGCAAGATCAAGGTGCTCGACTTCGGACTGGCGAAAGCGCTCGATCCCGGCGGCTCGCCCGGATCGACCTCTTCCGCATCGGCGTCACAACTCGCGCGATCGCCGACTCTGACGCACGCCGCGACGCAGATGGGAATGATCCTCGGCACCGCGGCGTACATGGCGCCCGAGCAGGCCGCAGGGGCGGCCGTCGACCGGCGCGCCGACATCTGGTCGTTCGGTGTCGTGCTCTTCGAGATGCTGAGCGGTCGTCGCCTGTTCGACGGGGAGTCCGTCTCGCACGTGTTGGCGGCGGTCCTCAAGGACACGCCCGACTTCTCGTTGCTTCCCGCGGAAACGCCGGGACGGATCGTCAATCTCCTCCGCCGTTGCCTGCGCAGAAAACCGCGCGAGCGGCTGCAGGCGATCGGCGATGCGCGCGTGGTGATCGAAGAGGTTCTCGCCGATCCGCGAGGCGACGACAAAGACGTGCCGGTTGTGGCGAGAGGCTCGAAGATGCCGTGGGTCGTCGCTGCCGCCGGCATCGCCGCCACGGTGGTCTTCGCCGCACTCTGGCTCGGCGCCGGCGGGAGCCAGAAGTCGTCGCGAGCGCTTCAGGCGGCGCTCGTCGCGCCCGAAGGGCAGGCTTTCGGGGACACGTTTGCGCTCTCACCCGATGGAAGCCGGATCGTCTTCGAGGCGTTCGATCAAAAAACCGGCGCGCGCTCGTTGTGGCTGCGCGCGCTCGATCGGGGTGAGGCCAAGCGCTTGGCGCCGGCTGACGGCGGGGAGATGCCGTTTTGGTCTCCGGACGGAGCCCACCTCGGCTTCTTCGCCGAGGGGAAACTCAAGCGGCTCGATCCGCAGGGCGGGCCCGCGCAGGTGCTCTGCGAGGCGCCGACGCCGCGCGGGGGCGCGTGGGGAGAAGACGGCCGGATCGTCTTCACCGCCGCGTTCCGCACGGGGCTTTCCATCGTGCCCGCCGCCGGTGGAGCGCCGGCGACGTTGACGACGCTCGACGAGTCGCGCCACGAGAAGAGCCACCGTTTCCCGGTTTTCCTCCCCGGCGGCAAGTCGATCCTCTTCCTGGCGCAAACGGCGGAGGGCGGCGCGAAGAACGATGAGAGCGCCATCGAAGCGCTCGAGCTGTCGAGCGGGAAGAGGACGCGTTTGATCTCCGTGAACTCCTCGGCGCTGTTCGATCCCGGCGGAAACGTCCTGTTTTTTCGGGACGGGACGCTCTTCGCCCAGCGGTTCGACCCGGGCAGCCTGAAGCTCTCGGGCGATCCCGTACCGATCGCGTCCCCGGTCTCGTTCACCCAGAACGAGCAAATGCTCGCGACCGTCTCCGGCGATGGCACGTTGGTGTTCCGTGAGGGCACCCGCGGCACCTTCTCGTCTCTGGCCTGGCTTGATCGGAACGGCGTCGGCACGCAGGTGATTCGCGATCGGGAGCTGTTTTCCAACATCGCACTCGCACATGACGGAAAGCGCCTCGCCTACACGGTCAATAGCGCCGGTCAGGGGGCGACGGATCTCTGGATTCACGATCTGGCTCGCGATTCGGCGAGCCGGTTGACGTTCGACGAAGGGAGCGAGGAGTATCCCGTTTGGTCGAGCGACGATCGTTTTCTTTATTACAGCAACGACCTCCGGAACGACGGGACGATCTACCGGCGATCCTCCGACGGCACGGGCTCGGCCGTCGAGGTGGCGTCGACCGAGAATGGACTCTGGCCGTTGGCTGTGTCGGGCGATGGTCAGTGGCTCGTGGTGGGCGCTGTCAGCTCGCAGTCGGGCCAGGATATCCTCCGATTCGATCTAGCGACCAAGGCGATAACGCCACTGATCGTGACGTCCTCCAACGACCAGTATCCGGCGCTGACGCGGGACGACCGCTTCCTCGCCTACGCCTCCGAGCAATCGGGTCGCTTTGAGATCTACGTGCGAGCGTTGGGCGGCGGGAGCGGCACGTGGCAAATCTCGAAGGAAGGGGGGCTCTACCCGCATTGGCGGGCCGACGGCCGCGAGCTGTTCTATTTCTCACGACCCGACACGGTGATGGTCGTCGACGTCGAGCCCGGGCCGGCCCCGCGCTTTTCCGCGCCGCGTGAGATGTTCCGTCATCCAATGGAAAACTTCGACGTGACCCCCGACGGCCAGCGCATCGTCGCGCTGCGCCCCGCCGATAGCGATCTCGCCAAGCCCCTGGTCGTCGTCACCAACTGGCGGCAACGGATGACCGCGCGGTGATCGGCGAAAAAGGGGACACTCCCCTTTTTCTTGCAGAGCTCCCCGGATACCGCTCTGCGGCGAAAAAGGGGAGTGTCCCCTTTTTCGAAGGACTGAGGTAGATGGCGCTCGACATCGGCACACGCCTCGGCCCCTACGAGATCGTCGCCCCCCTAGGCTC
>JAQBEH010000044.1:0-19470 GCA_032124015.1 Acidobacteriota bacterium | reverse complement strand
TGTCCCCTTACTCATCTTTGCAAGAAAAAGCAGAATGTCCCCTAAGATACCCGCATGCCCGACTCGCAGCCCGATACCGAAACGACGCTCAGGAACGCCCTCATCGCTTGGCCGGGGCTCGCCGACCGCATCGCGCGCCAGCTCCTCATCGTTTTGCACAGCGAAGGGCTCGTCTCGATCGACGCCGTCTACGAGGAGGCGAGGGCCGCGGCGGGGGAGGTCGCGGCCGTCCCGGCCGACGACAACCCGAACCGGCCGGGCGCCGCGCCCTGGAGTGTTTTGGAGCGCGAGGCGGTGCGCGAGGCGGTCGTGCGGCACGCGAAAGAGCTGATGGCTCCCGAGCGCGTTCAGGCCGTGATCGACGGCGTGCGCCGCCGCGAGGAGGCCGACGGGCTCGAGAGCATCGCGAGCCTCCCCGACGTCTCGTTCGACGTGCTGGCCGAGACCGTGCGCCGGTTCTGCCAACTCCCGCGCGGCGACGATCGCCTCGCCCCCGCCCAGACGACGCAGCTTCGCGTCGCGTTGACGCGCAGCTTCATCAGCGACCAACTCGAGTTCATCGCGGTTGCGAAGAACTACCTGCGCGTCACCGACTTCGAATGGATCCTGGACCGCGTCATCGGCCCGGCCAAGGGCCAGGGGAGGATCGGCGGTAAGGCGGCCGGGATGTTCCTCGGCTACCGGATTCTTCAGGGCGAACGGCAGGAATACGGCGATGACCCCGTGGCTCAAGTCCATCTGCCGGAGTCCTGGTTCGTGCGCTCGGACGTCATCGAGAGCTTCTTGCACCTCAACCGGCTCGACGAATACCAGAGCCAGAAATACAAGCCGGCGGAGGAGATCAGGAACGAGTACCCCCTCATCCGGCAGATCTTCCAGGACGCGGAGTTCCCGGCCGAATTCGCGGCCAAGCTCGAACGGATCGTCGACGCGACCGCCGGCCATCCGGTGATCGTGCGGAGCTCGAGTCTCCTCGAGGATCGGTTCGGAGCGGCGTTTTCAGGGATGTACGCGAGCGTGTTCCTGGGGAACCAGGGTTCGCGCAACGGTCGTTTGAAGGCGATTCTCGGCGCGATCGCGGAGGTTTACGCCTCGACGTTGGCGCCCAATCCGCTGACCTATCGCCGCCGCCATAATCTCATCGACTACAACGAGGACATGGCGATCCTCATCCAGAAGGTCGTCGGACGGCGCCACGGCCGCTATTTCTACCCCGATTTCGCGGGCGTCGGGTTCTCACGCAACGAGTACCGCTGGTCGCCTCGGTTGAAGGCCGAAGACGGACTGGTGCGTCTGGCCTACGGACTCGGGACGCGCGCGGTCGACCGGACCGGGAACGACCACTCCCGCATGGTTGCGCTCGGTGCGCCGATGCTCCGCCCCGAGGTGACTCCCGAGCGGATGGCGCGCTACTCGCAACGGTTCGTCGACGCCATCGACTTCAAGGGCGACCGCTTCACGACGGTCCCCTTGGCGCGCGTCCTGGAACAGGGTCTCGATGCCCCCGGATTGTCGTGGGCCGCCTCGGTGCGCACCGAGGACGGGCTCGTGGAGCCGACCGGGGGGCTCGAAGGCGCGGAAACGGGCGAGTTGTGCCTCACGTTCGACCGGCTGCTCGCACGCACGCGCTTCGCCGCGTTGATGCGCGACAGGCTGCGCCGCTTGGAGGATGCGTTCAAAACGCCGGTCAATGTCGAGTTCGCTCAGGTCGAGGATCGCTTCTACCTCTTGCAGTGCCGGCCGCTCGTGCAGGCCGAAGCGGCGGACGCCGGGAAGCTCCCGCGCGGCGTGGCCGCCGACGACGTCGTCTTCTTCACCCACGGCATGGTGCGCTCCGGTGAGCTGCGCGACATCGCCTATATCGTCTACGTGGACCCGCATGCGTACGACGAGCTGAGCCCGGAGCGCCGCGCCGCCGTCTCGCGCGCCGTGGCCCGCGTCAACGACGCCCTGGAGAAGACGCAGTTCCTCCTGCTCGGGCCCGGACGCTGGGGGACGAACGACACGCAGCTCGGCGTGAAGGTCAACTACGCCGACATCAACCACTGCAAAGTGTTGATCGAGATCGCCCACCGGCGGGGCGAGTACGTCCCCGAGGTCTCCTACGGAACGCACTTCTTCCAGGACCTCGTCGAGGACGGCATCTTCTACCTGGCGCTCCATCCGGAGGAGGGAGGGGACGTCTTCCAGGAAAACTTCCTCGCGCACTCCCCGAACGCTCTGCGCGACGTGTCGCCGCGCGACCACGAGTTGGCGGCGTGCCTGCGCGTGATCCGCGTGGCGGACGCCGCCCCGGGCCGCGCGCTTCACCTCGCTATGAACGGGGAAGCGGGGGAAGCGATGTGCTGGTTGGAGTGAGCGCGCCCGACAGGGTGAACACCGCGCGTGGTACGTTCGCGCAATCGTGATCACAACTCGACTTGACCCTGACGCCGAAATCCTCCGCGCCGAGCTCCTGAGCGTCGATCAGCTGCGGCGCCACGCCGTGGCGATGGCCCGACGGCACAAGGTGGATTCCCGTCGCAGGCCGGATCGGCTGCTCCGCCGACTGGCCGACAACGAACGCGTGTTGCTCGTGGGCCACGAGCTCGTCAGCCAGGCCGCGGCGGGGGGACGGCGGGTCGCGCTCGCCGCGGAGTGGCTCCTCGACAATTTCTATCTGATCGAACAGCAGATCGCGCTAGCGCGACGTCACCTTCCGCCCGGTTACAGCCGGGAGCTCCCGCAGTTGTCCGAAGGATCCTCGGCTGGATTTCCGAGGGTGTACGACATGGCCCTCGAGTTGATCTCCCACGTCGATGGCCGTGTCGATCCGGAAACGGTCGCGGGTTTCGTGGCGGCCTACCAGAGTGTCCAACCGTTGGGCATCGGCGAGCTCTGGGCGTTCCCGATCATGCTGCGACTGGCGCTTCTCGAGAATCTGCGCCGCGTTGTCTCGCGCATCGCCCGCCGTCGCAAGGATCGCGACGCGGCGATCGCCTGGGCCGCTCGCCTGCAGGAGGCGGCCGACCAGGCGCCGCAGCGTTTGACGCGTGTCCTCGCCGAGCTGGCTGCGGCGCACGTGACGCTTACGGCTCCGTTCGTCGATGAGTTCTTCGGAAGGCTCCAGGAACAGGGACCGGTCGTGGCTTTCGTCGTCACGTGGGTCGAACAACAGTTGGTGGAACGGGGCACGAGCGCGGCGCGGCTCCTGGAAACAGACGGCCGCACGCAAGGCGCCGATCGGATCTCGATGGGGAACAGCGTCTCGAGTCTGGCCTTGATCAATGCGGTGGATTGGAGGGAGTTCGTCGAAGCTGAAAGCGCGGTCGAGCAGACCCTTCGTGACGATCCGGCGGGGGTTCACGCAGCGCAGGATTTCGCAACGCGCAACCGCTGCCGGAAGGCGGTCGAGGAGATCGCCGGGAACGGCTCCTCAAACGAGCGGGAGGTCGCAGCTGAGGCCGTGCGCCTCGCCGGTGCCGCCGCGAGAGAGCACGGAGCGACGGACCGACGAGCCCAGGCGGGCTACTTTCTTATCGATAGGGGCCGGAGCGTGCTCGAGCGTGCGTCGGGCGCGCGCTTCAGCTCGCGGCGCGCCTGGGCCCGGCTAGGCCAAGGCGGCCGGCTCGCGTTTTACCTCGCCACGATCCTGCTCGTGATGGCCCCGGCCACGTGGTTCGTGCTCCACGCGCCCGGGCCGGTTTTTGCCGCGGCCGGCTATTCGTGGCTCCTTGTGGGCTCGGGCCTCCTCGCCGTATCCGCCCTCGCCGTTTCGCTGGTGAATCTCCTGGTGACGTGGATCGTGCCTCCGCTGGCGCTGCCGAGACTCGACCTATCGAGGGGAATCACCCCAGCCCACCGCACCCTGGTCGTCGTTCCGACGCTTCTGGGAAACGCGGCCGGCATCTCGGCGATGCTCGAGGCGCTCGAGATCCGCTATCTCGGAAATCGCGATCCCAACCTGTTCTTCGCGCTCTTGACCGATTTTCACGACGCGTCCGAAAGCGCCGTGCCCGGCGACGACGAGTTGTTGGAGGTGGCCCGCGCGGGAATCTTGGCGCTCAACGACAAGCACGGCGGACAGTTGCAGTCGATCTTCTTCCTGTTCCATCGGCCTCGAACGTGGAACCCCCACGAACGGCTCTTCATGGGATACGAGAGAAAACGCGGCAAGCTCGAGCAGTTGAACGCGTTCCTTCGGGGCGGCGCGCCAGACGCGTTTTCGGAGTTGATCGGCGATCGCTCGATCCTGCCCACGATCAAATACGTCCTCACGCTCGACACCGACACCAAGCTCCCGCGCGATTCCGCGCGCAAGCTCGTCGGGAATCTCGCCCATCCGTTGAACCGTCCCGTGTACGACGCGAAGCGGGGCCGCGTCGTTGCCGGATACGGGATCCTGCAGCCGCGCGTATCGATCAGCCTGGAGAGTGCCGGACGCTCTCGCTTCGCACGATTGATGTCGGGCGAATCGGGGATCGATCCCTACACACACGAGGTCTCGGACGTCTACCAGGACCTCTTCGGAGAAGGCTCGTTCGTCGGCAAGGGGATCTACGACGTCGACGCTTTTCGCGCGGCGGTCGAAGGGCGGTTCCCGGAAAACCTCGTTCTCAGTCACGACCTCTTGGAAGGCGGATATGCTCGGGCGGCTCTCGTGACCGACGTCGAACTGGTCGAGGAGCAACCCTCTACCGTAATCGGCGAGGCGAACCGGAGGCACCGGTGGATCCGCGGAGACTGGCAGATCGCGGCGTGGATTCTCCCGCGCGTTCCCGGGCCGGACGGGCGGTGGCTTCAAAACCCGCTCACGGCGCTTTCGATCTGGAAGATCGCCGACAACCTCAGACGATCTCTCGTGCCGCCGGCACTTTTCACGCTTCTGGTCGGCGGCTGGCTTTTCGGGACCGGGTCGACGCTGTCGTTCACGCTGCTCGTCGCGGGCGTTGTTTTTCTCTCCACCTTGCTGGCCGCCATCGCGGAGCTCACGAGCAAGCCGTCCGAACGCGCCTGGCCCGCGCATGCAAACGTCGTCTTCCGATCGGCGGCCCGGCCGTTGGCTCGCGCCTGCCTCACGCTCGCAGTTCTCCCTTACGATGCGCTGATCAGCGTCGACGCGATCGTGCGTTCGGGCGTCCGCATGGCGTTCACGCGGCGGGGACTCTTCCTCTGGCATCCTCGATACTACGGGCGCAGGATCGCCCGCAGCACGCTCCTCGCCATTCACGGGGATATGTGGATCGGGCCGGTTTCCGCAGTGGCGCTTGCCGCCATCCTGACGCGCACCCGGCCATTGGAACTCCCGTTCGTCGCGCCCGTTCTCCTGCTTTGGCTCGTTTCGCCGCTAATCGCTCATGCGATGAGCCATCTGCTCGAGCCGGAAACGGTGGTGTTGGGGGAAGAACGGATCGCTTTCCTCCGGGGGATCGCGCGGCGAACGTGGGGGTACTTTGCCGAGTTCGCTTCCGCGAGCGAGGGTTGGCTGCCGCCCGACAACGTGCAGGAGGTTCCATCGCAGACCGTGGCATCGCGAACGTCTCCCACGAACATGGGCATGGCGCTCCTCGCGAATCTGGCGGCGTACGATTTCGGCTACCTCTCGGCTTCGGGCTTCCTCCGCCGCACCGAAAACGCGATCGGCGCGATGGAGGCCCTCGAACGTCATCGAGGTCATTTTTACAACTGGTACGACACCCGCTCTCTCCAGCCGCTGTCTCCCTTGTACGTCTCCTCGGTGGACAGCGGGAATCTGGCCGGAAGCCTCATCGCTCTTTCCGCCGGTCTTGCCGAGTTGGCGGACGCCTCGGCTCCGTCGCCGTCCGCGCTTTCCGGGCTCAGGGACACGGTGAGGTTGCTCGCATCGTCCGTGCCGCCGGCCGCCGACGCGTTGCGGTCGGCGATCGCGCGTATCGACGCGGCGCTCGCGCGGGCACCTGGGGGGGGGACAGACGCGGATGCGCTCCTGCACGAGATCCACCGGCGCGCGATTGAGTTGCCCTCGCTGCTTGAACCCGACGCGCGAGAAGAACTTCGCTTCTGGACGTCGGCGCTGATCGAGCAGTGCGAGGACGTCCTTTACGATTTGACCGGCCGGGGGAGCGAGGAGGCGTGGCGGGCGAGAATCGATACCGTAGTCAAGCGTTGCGACGCGCTCTGCGAGATGGACTTCGAGTTCCTCTATGACCGGTCCCGCGATCTTCTGACCATCGGCTACGACGTCAGCGCGCACCGCCGCGACCCGGGCTGCTACGACCTTCTGGCCTCCGAGGCGCGACTGGTCAGCTTCCTGCTGATCGGCCGAGGGCAGATTCCGCAGGAGCACTGGTTTTCGCTTGGGCGCTCGTTGACCAGCCACCGCGGCGACTTCGCGCTGATCTCGTGGAGCGGATCGATGTTCGAGTATTTGATGCCCGAACTGCTGCTGCCGACGTTTCCGGACACGTTGCTTCACGGTACCGCCAAGGCGGTCGTGTCGCGCCAGATCGACTACGGCGCCGAGCGTGGTGTGCCCTGGGGAATCTCGGAGTCCTGCTACAGCGCGGTGGACGCGAGGCACGTGTACCAATACAGGGCCTTTGGCGTACCTGGGCTCGGGCTCAAGCGGGGGCTGGCCGACGATCTGGTCATCGCTCCGTACGCGACGATGTTGGCTTCCGGAATCGCGCCCCGCGAGGCCTGTCGCAACCTCGAAGCGCTCGCGGCTCGGGGGGCCGTGGGTCGCTACGGGTTCTATGAGGCGGTTGACTTCACGGCGTCGCGCACGGGCCGCGGGAGCGAGCCGGTGATCGTACGTGCGTTCATGGCCCACCACCAGGGCATGGGCTTGACGGCGCTCGACAACCTGTTGAACGGTTGCCCGATGCACCGCCGGTTCATGGCGGATCCGCAGATGCGCGCGACGGAGCCGCTCTTGCAAGAGAGGGTTCCCAGGTCGGGGATGACATTGACCGCCCCAACGCTGGAACGCGAATACGGTCCGCGCAGCGAGACTCCCGAGGGGCAGTTGAAGTTGCGGATATTCAACGACCCCGACACGCCGATGCCCGAGGTCCATCTGTTGTCGAACGGCAGCTATCACGTCATGGTGACTCAGGCTGGCGGCGGGTATAGCCGGTGGCGGGACCTGGCCGTCACACGCTGGAGAGAAGACGCGACCTGCGACGCGTGGGGCACCTTCGTCTACCTGCGCGATCGCGACTCGGGACACTACTGGTCGGCTGCCCGTCAGCCGACGCGGCGCCATGCGGAACGATTCGAGGCGGTTTTCGGGCAGGGGCGCGCGGAGTACCGCCGGCGCGACAACGAGATCGACGCGTACACCGAAATGTGCGTATCGCCGGAGGACGACGTCGAGATCCGTCGCGTGACGCTGACGAACCTCTCGAGACGTCCCCGTTACATCGAGATCACGAGCTATGCCGAAGTCGTCCTGGCGCCGCAAAACGCCGATCTGGCCCATCGCGCGTTCAGCAATCTCTTCGTGAACACCGAGGTGCTCGACGACCTTCAGGCGATCCTGTGCACCCGCCGCAGGCGGAACCCCGACGAGGCCGCGCCGTGGATGTTCCACCTGCTGATCGAGCCGGGGATTTCCGCTCCCGATACATCGTTTGAAACCGACCGCGCGCGGTTTCTCGGCCGCGGCCGCGGGCCGGACAATCCCGCGGCGATGGATGCAACCTGCGCGCGCCTGTCGGGCACGGCCGGAACGGTCCTCGATCCGATCGTGGCGATCCGGCGCACGGTAGCGATCCTTCCCGACGAGTCGGTGTCGGTGCAGGTCGTCACCGGCGCCTGTGCGACGCGCGAGGAAGCCCTGGCGCTGATCGGGAAGTACCGCGATCACCACTTCGTCCTCAGGGCGTTCGACTTGGCGTTCGCGCAGAGCCAAACCGTCTTGCGGCAGCTTCTGGCGACGGAAGCGGACGCCCAGGCGTACCAGCGCCTGGCCACCTCGGTCGTCCACGCCACCACCTTGCACCGCGCTCCGCAGGGCATCATCGCCCGCAATCGGCATGGACAGTCCCGTCTCTGGAGATTCGCCGTGTCCGGGGACCTGCCGATCGTGCTCGTGCGCATCGGCCACATCGAGCGCATCGATCTCGTCGAGCAGGCGCTCCGTTGCCACGCCTACTGGCGCATGAAGGGATTGATCGCCGATCTGGTGATCCTGAACGAGGATTTTTCGGGATATCGGGCCGTGCTGCACGACCGGATCATGGGCATGATCCAATCGGGTCCCGCCGCCGACCTCGTGGACAAGCCGGGCGGAGTCTTCGTCCGGCGCAGCGAACAGATCTCCGAAGAGGATCGCGTCCTTTTCCAAACGGTTGCACGCGTGGTTCTCGTGGACACGGCCGGAACCCTCGCCGAGCAAGCGGAAAAACGAGCTCCCTCGGAAAGGATGCCGGCCCGCTTCCCGCGCAATCCGGAACACCGCTCCGAGCCCAGCGTTCCGCTTCCACAGCGCGAGCGTGCCTACTTCAACGGCCTCGGCGGGTTCACCGTCGACGGGCGCGAATATGCCATCAGCCTCGAGCCGGGGGCCACGACCCCGGCGCCGTGGTCGAACGTCATCGCGAGCCCGCACATCGGAACGGTCGTCAGCGAGAGCGGGGGAGCCTACACCTGGGTCGGCAACGCCCACGAATTCCGATTGACGCCCTGGCACAACGACCCGGTCAGCGATCCCACCGGGGAGGCGTTCTACATAAGGGACGAAGAAACGGGTACGTTCTGGTCGCCGACGCCGCTCCCCGCCCGGGGGCGCTCCGGTTACGACTGCCGGCACGGATTCGGTTACAGCGTGTTCGAGCACCGCGAAGACGGCATCGGCTCGGAGCTGACGATCTACGTTGCGATGGACGCGCCGGTGAAGCTCTCGGTCTTCAAGCTGACGAATCTGTCGCCCCGGCCGCGACGGATCTCGGTCACCGGGTACGTCGAACTGGTTCTGGGGGAGTGGCGTCACTCGAACCTCATGCACGTGGTCACCGAAACCGATGCGTTCGGCGGGATGCTCTTCGCGCGCAACGCCTACGGCGGCGCTGCCGCGGACCGCGTCGTCGCCGTCGACGTCAGCGTGCCTTCGCGGACCGCAACCGGGAACCGAACCGAATTCATTGGGCGGAACGGGACGCTGGCCGATCCCGAAGCCATGCGCCGGGTGAAGCTGTCAGGCCGAACCGGGGCGGGGCTGGATCCGTGCGCCGCGATGCAGGCCTACGTCGATCTCGACGTGGGTGAAGAACGCGAGATCGTCTTCACCCTCGCCGCCGCGAGCGACGTCTCCGAAGCGCGAGCTTGGAGCGAGCGGTTTTGCACGCCGTCGGGCGCAAGGTCCGCCTTGGAAGCGGTCTGGTTGCACTGGAATCGAACGTTGGGCGCCGTTTACGTGAAAACGCCTGACCCGGCGCTCGACATCCTGGCCAACGGTTGGCTCGTCTACCAAACGCTGTCCTGCCGCGTTTGGGGGCGAAGCGGCTACTACCAGTCGGGAGGGGCGTACGGTTTCAGAGACCAATTGCAGGACACGATGGCGCTCGTCCATGCCGCTCCCGCTCTCGCGCGAGAACAACTGGTGCGGTGCGCCGGCCGCCAGTTCATTCCGGGCGACGTTCAGCACTGGTGGCACCCCCCGGGCGGGCAAGGGGTGAGAACGCACTTTTCCGACGATTTTCTTTGGCTTCCCTATGCGGCCTGTCACTACGTGGCGGCCACCGGCGACCTCGGCGTACTCGACGTTTCCGTGCCCTTTCTGGAGGGGCGCGAGGTGGACTCCGACGAGGAGTCCTACTACGACCAGCCTCAGCCTTCATCCGATCAAGCGTCGGTTTACGAGCACTGCGTCCGCGCGATCAAGCACGGGTTGCGCTTCGGAGAGCACGGCCTTCCCCTGATGGGATGCGGCGATTGGAACGACGGGATGGACCTCGTCGGCCGGGGCGGCAAGGGGGAAAGCGTTTGGCTCGCGTGGTTCTTGTACGGCAACCTTCGGAACTTCGCCGAACTCGCGCGCAAACGCGATGATTCGTCCTTCGCGCTGTCGTGCGACGGGCACGCCGAGAGCCTGCGTCGCAACATCGAAGCCCACGCCTGGGATGGGGAGTGGTATCGCCGTGCGTATTTCGACGACGGTACGCCTCTCGGCTCGGCGGCAAACGTTGAGTGCCGCATCGACGCGATCAGCCAGAGTTGGGCGGTGCTCTCCGGCGGCGGCGATCCCGCGCGAGCGCGCATGGCGATGGCGGCGGTCGATGATCTTCTAGTGGTGCCCGAGGCCAAGGTGATCAAGCTGCTGGCGCCGCCGTTTGACACGTCGTCGCTCGAGCCCGGCTACATCAAAGGGTATGGACCCGGGGTTCGGGAAAACGGCGGGCAGTACACACACGCCGCGATCTGGACCGCGATGGCGCGCGCGGGCATGGGGGACACGGTCCGCGCGTGGGAGCTCTTCGCGATGCTCAATCCCATCCACCATGCCGCCGATCCCGTGGCCACCGCCGTCTACAAGGTGGAGCCCTACGTCATGGCGGGGGACATTCACGCCGCACCCGTCGATCTGGGCCGGGGGGGCTGGACTTGGTACACGGGCGCTTCGGGCTGGATGTACCGGCTGATCGTGGAGACCCTCTTGGGCGTCCACCTCGAGGGGGATACGCTGCGCTTCGATCCCCACGTACCGGAGGACTGGGAGTCCTACGAGGTTCACTACCGCTACGGCGAGAGCGTCTACCACATCACGCTCAAGCGAGGTCACGGCGAACCGGCCGAGCGCTCGCTCCGCCTCGTCGACGACGGGCAGGAGCACGACGTCGAGGTCGTGCTGTAGATCGCGCCCCCATCCGGGAGGCGATGTGCTGGTTGGAGTGAGTCGGTCCCGTTGATCGGTTGCGCTGCTGCCGGTTCGGCGGCAACATCGGTGCGACGGTGGGGCACGGGAGACTTCGTGGTGAAACGCTCCGATGCGCGTCCCTTCGGATTGCTTCGTTACTTCACGGGGGCGAGCGTAGCCGTCGTTCTCGTCGGCACGCTCGTCGCCGGCCTGACCTCCGCCTACCTGGCCCAGGCCGTCTTCACCGAGATGGAACGCGACGAAGCCGCCAACATCGGCCAGTACTTCGTCACGGAGTTCGTGCAAAGCGGGTACACCCACGACGCTTGGAGCGCGCGGCCGATGCCCTCCGGTGTTCGCGAGCGCGCCGTGACCGACATGGCCAACTTCGATTTGGCCGAGTTGAAGCTGCTCGATCGGGACGGGATCGAGTTCAGGGCGCTCTTGGCCCCTGGGCACGAGCCGAGCCCGCGATGGGAAGAAGGGCTCGCGCAAGCGCGCCTGGGCCGCGTGGCGTTACGCTGGGACGCCGTCGGGGGCTGGCGGTCGATCCTGTTCTCCGGCCAACCGAAAGGCGCGATCGAGACGTACGTTCCGGTGAGCGAGAACGGGCGGGTCGTCGCGATCGTCAAGCTCCGGCACAACCTCGACCCGGTGATGGCGGCCTCGCAAAAGTCCTTGTTCATCATCGTCGCGCTTTCCGGGTTGGCGGGGATAGCGATCTGCGGTGCGTTGACCCTGATCGTGTGGCGCGCGGATCGCATTATTCGAAGGCAGCATGCCGAGCTCGCAGAGTTGGAGCGCAGGAAAGACCACTTCTACGCGGCGCTCAGCCACGACCTCAGGAGCCCTCTCGTATCGTCCCAGGCGGGGATCCGCCTCGCCCTCGCAAGCCTCTCGTCGGGAATCGAGCCGCAACAGCGCGAGTTCTTGGCGGACAGCTCCCGGTCGATTGACGAGGTCTTGAAAATCATCGGCAACCTCCTGGATATGGCGCGACTCGAGGCGCGAGCAGAACCCCTGGAGACGCGGGACCTCGATCTCAAGGGACTGCTCGAGGCGGTCGTCGCGACGCACCGTCCGATGGCGCTGGCTCACTCCGTGTCGATCGAAACCCTGATTCCGCCAGGCGTCGTCGTCATCGGGGACCGGCTGAAGCTGACGCGCGTGTTCTCCAACCTCTTGTCGAACGCGATCAAACACGCGGAAGGCCGGCCCGTTCGTGTCCTCCTCGAAAGCCGCCCGGAGGGGGCCCGCGTCACCGTGCACGACGACGGGGCGGGCGTTCCCTCCGCGCTCAGGGAAGCCGTGTTCGAGCGATTCGCGCGGGTTCCGGGCACGGCGGACGACGGGGTCGGCCTCGGCCTTGCGATCGTGCGGGAGTTCGTCGTTCGGCACGGGGGCCGGGTGAGGTGCGAGTCGGAGCCGGGTTGCGGGACGAGCTTCGTCGTCGACCTTCCATCGGGCCCGGCGTAGCCCGAGCGGCGCGCAGGCTAGGCGGAACGCTAGGTTCCAGCGCTTTTTCCCGTGGGATCCTCGGATTCGAGCCTGCGATCGGCCTAACGACGGAGAGTCATCGCCAGGGTCAGCGGGCGCCACGCAAGAAGAAATGACAAGGGGCGGACCACCCGGCCCGCCCCCCTCTCAACTCTCAACTCTCAACTCTCAACTTCTGAACTACGCCCACCCTCTCAGCCTCACCGCCTCCGCGACGCGGTGCACGGCAACCAGGTACGCGCCCAGGCGGTTGTGGACCTTGTACTTCTTCGCCATGTCGTGGACGGCATGGAAGGCGGCGGTCATCTTGACGTCGAGGCGCTTGTGCACCTCGTCTTCCTCCCAGTAGTACTGGTAACCGTTCTGCACCATCTCGAAGTACGAGACGGTCACGCCGCCGGCGTTGCACAGGAAGTCGGGGATCACGTAGACGCCGTTCTTGTGGAGGATGGCGTCGGCTTCCGGTGTCGTCGGCCCGTTGGCGAGCTCGGCCTGGATCTTGGCCTTGATCTTCCCGGCGTTCTCGGCGGTGATGACGTTTTCGAGCGCCGAGGGGAAGAGCACGGTGACGTCGAGTTCGAGGAGATCTTCGTTGCTGATCGGCTTCGAGCCGGGGAAGCCCACGACCGAGCCGGTCTCGTTCTTGTGCTTGATGACGGCATTCGCGTCGAGGCCGTCTTTGTTGATGATGCCGCCTCGGGAGTCGGATACGGCGATCACCTTGAGGCCGAGCATGGTCTGCCCGAGTAGGTGGCCGAACGAGCCGGCGTTCCCGTAGCCCTGAACCGCCGCCGTCGCGCCCTTTAGCTCGATGCCCAAAGCCTTCGCGGCCTCGCGCACGCAGAAGATGCCGCCGCGAGCCGTCGCGTCGCCACGGCCCTTGGAGCCGCCCAGCGTCAGAGGCTTCCCGGTGATCACGCCGAATTCGTTGTGCCCCTTGATGGCCGAGTACTCATCCATCATCCACGTCATGATCTGCGGCGTGGTGTAAACGTCGGGCGCGGGGACGTCTTCGAACAGGCCGAGCATCCGCCCGACCTGGCGGATGTAGGCGCGGGAGAGGCGCTCGAGCTCACCCGGGGACATTTCCTTCGGGTTGCAGATGATCCCGCCCTTGGCGCCGCCCAACGGGATGTCGACCACGGAGGTTTTCCAGGTCATCCAAGCGGCCAGCGCGCGCACCGTATCGATCGTCTCGTCGGGGTGGAAGCGGATGCCGCCCTTCGTTGGTCCTCGCGAGTCGTTGTACTGGACCCTGAAGCCGTTGAAGACCTTGGTCGTCCCGTCGTCCATCTTGACGGGGATCCTCACGTGGAACTCGCGCATGGGCCAGCGCAGGAGTTCGTGAACGCCAGGGTCGAGTTTGAGAACTTTCGCCGCCTCGTCGAGTTGACGCTGCGCGATGTGGAAGGGGTTGTTGTCTGTCATGCGGGTTTCTCCTTTGCGGTCGAGGATGATCCTTCGCGGCGAGCGGAAGCGTCAAGGGCAATCGGGATAGGATTAGGATTGTTGGGACGAGCGCAAAAGGAGCAGCACGTCGCCCATTCCGCGCGTGGCCATCGCGTACAGGGAGGCCAGGACGAGCCCCAGCGCAAGCCACGCGAGGACTTGCCAGAGCACCTCGGCCGCGCGGTTGCGGAACGGTCCCGAGGGGGCGATGAAGCCCATCGCGCATCCCATGACGAAGCCGCCCAGGTGGTTCATCCAGTCGATGGAGGGAAGCAGGCTCATCCCGATCATCAGCACGGTGTTTTGCAGCATGACCGACTTGAGACGCTGGCCGTACGCCCCCCCGATCCGCCAACCGTGGACGAGAAGCAGCCCCAAAAGACCGCACAGCGCCCCGGAGGCGCCGACCGTGTGCGAGTGCCGCAGCAACTGGCTGGCGGCGCTCCCGGCGATGCCGCAGAGCATGTAGATCCCGGCCAAGCGCTCGGTTCCGTACTCGTTCTCGACGAGCGGCCCGAGTGAAACGAGCGCCATCGAGTTGAAGGCGAAATGGAGGAGGCCGCCGTGTAGGAAGACCGGCGTGACGATGCGCCACCACTCGTGGAGCGGGATCGTCAGGCCCGCGTAACCCGAGCCGTAGCGGATCAGCGAGAGCGCATCGAAGCCGAACAGCCTCGACATGGTCGAGCCCGGGTCGTACGCGTCGAGCCGAACCGGAAGCAGCAGCACGACCGCGAACAAGAGGCCGTTCGCGAGCAGGACGAGAAACGTCGTCGCGGTGGCGCCGGGGATCAGGTTCGAAACGACGCGGGTGAGTCCTGGGGCGCGAACGCCCGCAAGCGACGCGTCGCAATAGGTGCAGCGGCGCGCCGCGCGCGGCACGAGCGCGCGGCACTCCGGGCACATCTTGTTGGCGACCTGGGTCGAACGAACGACCATCTCCGCGTTCAGGCCGGCCTCGCCGAGATCGCGACGGCGCTTGTTCCATCGCCAACGCACGCGGGCCCCGTTGAGCCCGAAGGCGTCGAGGATCCGGGCCCAGAGGTCTACCAGTCGATCGAGCAAGCTATCGGCCTTCGAAGACCGGGGCCTTCTTGCCGAGTGTGCTCAACCCTTCGAGGGCGTCTTTCGTGGAGAAGATCTCGACGAGATGGTCAAGCTCCATCGCCAGCCCTTGGTCGAGCGTCACCTTCTCGCCGCTTTCGATCAGCTTCCCAGAAAGGCGCAGCGCGATCGGGGCTTTGAACCCGACGCGCTTCATCGCCTTCCCCAACGCCTCGTCGCCCTGGGTGTCCGCCTTTCCTTGGCGAAGCGTCTCGGCGTCGTTGCCCGCGAAGAACGCCTCGAGGGCTTGGTGCTTCGCGCCGAGAGCGGGGCGCGTTCTCGGTTTGATGCCTTCGGCAATCGCGGCCCGGCAGGCCGCGTCGAGTTCTTCGTGGGGGACGACCTTGTCGATGAAGCCGATCGCCAAGGCCTCGTCCGGGCCGAGCGATTGACCGGTGAACACCAACCAGCGTGTGAGACCGACACCAATGCGCCGCGTCGGGCGCTGCGTTCCGCCCAATCCCGGGTAGATACCGATGCCGGTTTCGGGGAACGCAAAGCTGGCGCGCGGCGTGGCGATGAGGACGTCGCAGGCCTGCGCGAGCTCCAGCCCGCCGCCCAACGCCAGTCCGTGGAGCCTGGCGATGACCGGCTTGGCGCAGGTGTCGATGTCCTTCAGGAGAGCGTGTCCCGCCTTCGTGAAATCGACGATGCGTTGCAAGTCTCCTGATTGGATGTTGCGAACGAAAAACCGGATGTCGGCGCCCGCGATGAAGGCCTTCCCTGAGCCCGCGATCACGATCCCTTTCACCTTGGGATCGGCCGCCGCCTTCTTGAACGCGTCGTGAAGCTGCGACACGACCGTTTCGTTCAGCGCGTTCATCGCGTCGGGACGGTTCACCGTCAGCGTGGCAATGCCGTCTTTGGTTTCGGACTTCACGAGCGCGAACGCATAGGGCGTGTTGGCCCGCCATTGCAGCGAGAGGTCGCCGGGGACGGGGATGTCCCAGCCCCCGCCGAACTGGCCGACGAGGTCGCCGGCGGTCTTGATGCCGAAGCGGTTGATCATCTCGAACGGTCCCTTCGGCCACCTCAGGCCGACGCGGGCGCCGATGTCGGTGTCTTCGACGGTCCCCACGCCTTCGTCGACGAGCGAGGTCGCGACGAGAAACGTCACGGCCAGCAATCGAGCGGCGACCGCGTCGAACTTGGACTCGTCGGGAGTGCCCGACAGCTCCCAGTTCTTCCCGGAGGCGACCTGCTTTTTGAGGAGCTCGGCCGGCGCGTAGAACGGACCGAACGCCTGGCCTAGGGTGTTCGCCGCGTGCATCGCGATCGGCACCCCCGTGACATTCATCAGCTCGAAGGGGCCCATGCCCGCGCCGAAGGTCTTCTTTGCGGCGGCCTCGATCGTCGGAATGTCGGCGGTGCCTTCTTCGAGCAGCCGCACGGCCTCGTTGAGCCAGGGCACGAAGTAGCGATTGACGATGAACCCCGACGCGTCGGCGCTGTGGATCGGCGTTTTCCCCATCATCTCTTGCACGGTCCACGCCGCGGCGACCACGTCAGACGAGGTCGCTTCGCCGGGGATGACCTCGACGAGACGGTTTTTTGCCGGGTGGTAGAAGTAGTGAAGCCCGACCATTCGCTCCGGGTGCTTCATCTCTTTTGCGAGGTCGGTGACCAGGAACGACGAGGTGTTCGTCGCGAGGATCGCATCCGGTCGGCAGACCGTCTCGAGCCGGGCGAGCACCTGCTTTTTGACTTCGAAGTCTTCAAACACAGCCTCGACCACGAGGTCCGCCGCTTGAAGCTTCGACCAGTCGGCCGTTCCCGTGATCCGCTCCCTGATCTTTGCAGCAACGTCGTGCCGGAAGATCTTGCGCTCGACGCCATCGGCCAGCGTTTTTTCGATGATGGCCAGGCCGCGGGCGACCTTGGCGTCGTCGAGGTCGACGAGGATGACGGGGAACCCTTCGGTCGCGGCTTTCTGGGCGATGCCGCTTCCCATGTTGCCGGCGCCGATGACGGCGAGAATGCGGACGGGGCGGGTCGAAGACATGGGTGGGCGCTCCTTAAAAAAAGCAGTCTAGCGCACGGCGTAAAGAGCGACGACGATGCCGGCCAGAAGCAGCGCGAGAGCGGCCCAGCCGGTCGGCCGCGGCTTTCCGGACAGCCCCGCGAGGAGGGCCGCGAACCCGGAGGCCAACATGAGCGCGGCGACGACCCCGCCTTGGGCCGGAAGAGCCGCGGCGCCCACGGCGGCCAGCAGTGAGCCGAGCGCTGCGAGAAACCCTCCCTGTCGCGCCCGGCGCCGGGCCGCCTCGAGGCGGCCTTCGGCTTCCATGCGACCGGCGCTGACAACCATCCCGCACCCCATGGCCAGGAACAGGACGCGGGGGAGGAACGAGACGAACGCGCTCATACGCGGGGATGGTATCCGTTTCGGAAGAGGGGACAGTCCCCTTTTCCGACCGGATACACTCGCCGCTGCTAGACTCCCGACCCATGCGCGACATCGAGACCATAGCCGTCATCGGCGCCGGAACGATGGGGCGGGGGATCGCGCAGAGCGCGGCCACCGCGGGTTACAAGGTCGTCCTCGTGGACGCGGATGCGGCGGCACTCGACCGCGGGCTCGCGGCGATCGGTGACGGGCTGGCGAAGCTCGCCGAGAAGGGGAAGCTCGAATCGTCGCAGCGGGACGCGGCACTCGCCCGCCTGACGACGGCCGGGACGCTCGCGATGGGCGTGAAAAATGCCGATTGTGTCATCGAGGCCGTCCCCGAATTGCTCGAGTTGAAAGAGTGGATCTTCCGGGATCTGGACCGGAACGCCCCGTCCCACGCGGTTCTCGCCACGAACACGTCGTCGCTGCCGGTGGGGACGATCGCTGCGGCCACCAGACGCCCCGAGCTCGTCGTCGGAATGCACTTTTTCAATCCGGTCCCGGTGATGCCGCTCCTCGAGATCGTCCGTGCGGAGAAGACCTCGGACGCGACGATCGCCGCGGCGGTGGCGGTGGCCGGGCGCCTCGGGAAGGACCCGATCGTCGTACGCGACACCCCGGGGTTTGCGACCAGCCGGCTCGGCGTCCTGCTCGGGCTCGAGGCGATCCGGATGTTGGAGCAGGGGGTCGCTTCGGCCGAGGACATCGACAAGGCGATGACGTTGGGCTACCGGCACCCGATGGGGCCGCTCAAATTGACCGATCTGATCGGGCTCGACGTCAGGCTCGCGATCGCGGAACACCTCCATCGCGAGCTTGCGTCCGAGGCGTTCCGGCCGCCGGAGTTGATGCGCCGGATGGTCGCCGAGGGGAAGCTCGGAAAGAAGTCAGGGCAGGGCTTCTATCGATGGGACGCGTAAGGCGCCCCGCATGATCTCGGGCCACCGCGTCACGGACATCCACATTCACATCCAGCCGTGGGAGCTGCACCCTCCCCACGTCCAGCACACGATGGAATCGGGGCGCGCGGACCTCTCCCGGATTCGCGAGTTCATGGAGAGCCCGAAGACGTTTCTCGCGCACATGGACGAGTGCGGCCTCGAGCGCGCGGGTTTGATCAACTACGTCGCGCCCGATGTGATGGGGTTCACGGCCGACGTCAATGACTGGTGCGCGCGATACGCGTCGGCGGCGCCGGACCGGCTGATCGCGTTCGGCTCGGTGAACCCGCGCTTCACGAAAGATCCGGCGGGGGAGACGCGGCGCGTTTTGGACCTCGGCATCCGGGCGCTCAAGATCCACCCGCCGCACCAGCTGTTCGCCGTGAACGATTACCGCACCGGCGGGCCGGGTGCGGGGATCGGTGACGTGTTCCGCGTCGCGGAAGAGCGGAACGTCCCGGTGATGATCCACACGGGGACGTCGGTGTTTCCCGGCGCGCGCAACGCGTACGCCGACCCGATGCCCGCGGACGACGTCGGCGTCGACTTCCCGAAGCTGCGCGTGATCCTCGCGCATGCGGGCCGGCCGTTGTACGGCGACACCGCGCAGTTTCTGGTGCGCCGTCACCCGAACTTCTTTCTCGACCTGTCCGGGATCCCCCCCAAGCGGCTGTTCCACTACGTGCCGCGACTCGCCGAACTCGCCGACCGATGCCTGTGGGGCTCCGACTGGCCCAGCCCGGGCGTCACCGACGTTCGCAAAAACGTGGACGAGTTCTTGTCGCTCGACCTACCCGACACCGCCCGCCGCGCCATCCTCTGGGACAACGCCGCCCGCCTGTTCTGAGCAGCGGGGAGAACGAAAAGGGGACACTCCCCTTTTTCGCGCAAAGCGGTATCCGGGGAGCTTTGAAGAAAAAGGGGAGTGTCCCAGGCTTGTCCAAAACAAGGAAATAAATCCTCCGGTCACGCATGATGGCGTCGATCGCCAAACCGAGCGCAAACACCCGCTCCCGGAGGACGCACGATGCTACGCGGCACCAGCCTGTTTGGACAAGTCCTGGCTTTGATTTCCCGTCCTGATTTCGATCGAGCGGTGCACAAGCACCGGGGCGAGCACGCCGCAAAAGGCTTCGCGTGCTGGGACCAGTTCGTCGCGATGCTGTTTTGCCAGCTGGCGCATGCCAGATCGCTGCGCGAGATCTGCGGGGGATTGGCCTCATGCGTTGGGAAACTGCAGCACCTCGGCGTCGGGCGGGCCCCCAAGCGATCGA
>JAQBEH010000043.1:0-41546 GCA_032124015.1 Acidobacteriota bacterium | reverse complement strand
GAAAAAGGGGAGTGTCCCCTTTTCTTGGAGTGCCCCCTCTTGTCGGTGGGCCGTCCCCTCAAGCTTTGGCGATCAGCTCCCCATGCGCCGGCGCGAAGTGCGCGGAGAAGTGGCGCAGCGTCGACGGTGCGCTGACGATCTTGACGCCGCGAATGCGTTCGGCCATCGCCTTCACGTGGGCACGACCTCGGCCACGTAGTCGACATGGCTCTGGGTGTAAACGCGGCGGGGGAACGCCAGCCGCACGAGCTCCATCGCCGAAGGGCGCTCGCTTCCGTCCGGCTGGTGGCCGAACATCACGGAGCCGATCTCGACCGAGCGGATCCCTCCCTCGAGGTAGAGCACGAGCGAGAGCGCCCAGGCGGGGTACTCGTTCTGCGGGATGTGAGGCAGGAAGCGCTTCGCGTCGATGTAGAGGGCATGCCCGCCCGCCGGAGTCATGATCGGCACGCCGCCTGCCACGAGCCGCTCGGCCAGGTACTCGATCGAGCGGATCCGGTACTCGAGGTAGTCCTCATGGAGCACCTCGCGCAGGCCGACGGCCAAGGCCTCGAGGTCGTAGCCCGCGAGGCCGCCGTAGGTGACGAACCCTTCGGTGAGGATCAGGAGATCGGTGCACCGGCGCGCGAGCTCGGCATCGCGCAGCGCCAGGAACCCGCCGATGTTGACCATCCCGTCTTTCTTCGCACTCATCGTGCAGCCGTCGGCGCAGGCGAAGATGTCGCGCGCGATGTCGATTGGGGCCCGCCCCTCATGGCCCTTCTCACGCGTCCTTATGAACCAGGCGTTTTCGGCGAATCGGCAGGCGTCGAGGAAGAACGGGACGCCGTGCCGATGGCAGACGTCTCGGGTCGCGCGGATGTTCTCGAGGCTCACCGGTTGGCCTCCCCCCGAGTTGTTCGTCACCGTCGTCATGACGAGCGGGACCTTCCCGGGGTTTTCGGCGAGCACGCGCTCGAGCCGTTCGAGATCCATGTTGCCCTTGAAGGGATGCAGCGATTCCGGATCGCGCCCGACGGCGATCGGCAGATCGAGCGCCTGGCCCCCGCGGTGCTCGACGTTGGCCCGCGTCGTGTCGAAGTGGGTGTTGTTCGGGACGATGTCGCCCGGTTTCACCATCGTGCCGAACAGGATCCGCTCCGCCGCGCGCCCCTGGTGCGTCGGGAGGATGTGGGGGAACCCGGTGATGTCCTTGACGGTCTCCTCGAAGCGGTAGAACGAGTCCGAACCCGCGTACGATTCGTCGCCTCGCATCATCGCGGCCCATTGCTCGGACGAGAGGGCGCCCGTGCCCGAATCAGTCAGGAGATCGATCAGGACGTCGCGCGCGGGCATCAGGAAGAGGTTGTGGTGCGCCGCCGCAAGGGCCGCCTCGCGCTCCGCCCGCGTGGTGCGGCGGATCGGCTCGACGGTCTTGATGCGGAACGGCTCGATGATCGTCCGGAATGGCATGGCGCACGATCCTCCTCGGTGTGACGGCGAGAAGGGTACACGCTCAGGGGCAGTCGGAGTGGACCCTCGGTGTCCCGTTGGAGGAAGTACCGAACCCTCCCAAGGCGCAGGTGTTGCGGGCCTGGATCAGGTAGTAGCTGCCGGATCCCGCGGCCGGGATCTGCCCGTCGGAGATCGAGTTCGCCGTTCCGGCGCTCGCCACGCACGACGCGGCTACGATGAGCCCGCTCGACCGGAGCCCGTCGAGGTCGCCTGCGATCACGTCGTAGATCGTTCCGTTGCCGGCCTCGCGGGACAGGGAGCCCCACGTCAACGTCGTCTTGTCGGCGCCAAGGACCAACCCGGAAACAGGGGGCGGCGCGTCGTAGGCGCCCCCATCGGACGCCGCGCAGTCGCAGGCGTCGGCGATGCCGTCGCCATCGCCGTCGGGGCCAAAGTGGATGGCGTCGTAGGCGTCGATGAGGCCGTACCCGAAGAGGTTGTTCGGCCGGTCGGTGTCGGTCGTCCCACCGCAGGTCTGCGGCGTGGACAACTGCACGATGGGACGGGCGGATTGGCTGATGAGGCAGCGGGTGATCTTGATGAGCCCGCGCACCTGAGGCTTGGCCGACCAGAGCAAGGCCGCCGCTCCCGCCGTGTGGGGGCCAGCCATGCTCGTTCCGTTGAAGCTCTGATAACCCCCGCCGGGAACGGAAGAGCGAACGCCAACGCCCGGTGCCGCGACATCCGGCCGCAGGCGGCCGCTCCCGTCGATCGTCACCGGTCCCCTCGCGGAGAATCCCGCAAGGAAATTCGAGCTATCGGTGGCACCGACGACGAACGACTCGTCGTAGATCGCCGGCGGGTCGAAGACGCTGCTGCACGATGCGCCGCTGTTGCCGGCCGAGGCCACGGCCAGGATCCCGGCGGCGCGCAGGGCTGCAAAACTCGCCTTCAACGAGTTCGCATCGCAGCCTTCCGAGGACGGACAGGTCCAGGAATTGTTGACGATGTCCGGAGCCTTGGACGGATCTCCGTCGAGTTCGGGATCGCCGCCGTGGGGGTACGGGGCGAGCAGAAACTGATTGCACGCGATGTACGTCGACGGCCGGCCGTTGCCGCCGGCGTCCATATTGCGGCAGGCGATCCACCGGGCGCCCGGCGCGACGCCGACCTGATTCCCGGCTCCGTCGTCACCGACCATCGTCCCGGTCGTGTGGGTTCCGTGATTGTAGGGGTCGAGCGGCGCGGCCGCGTCCTGGATCGCATCGAACCAGTTGTAGTCGTGGGTCGCGCTCGTGCCGTTCCAGCCTCGGTACTTCCCTTTCAGCGCCGGGTGCGTCCAATCGACGCCGGTGTCGGCCGAGGCCACGACGATCCCCTCCCCGCGCTTGCCGTCGACGGTCCAGACTTTGTCCGCCTCGATCTTCGTGACGCCCCACTCCGGGCCGGCGGTCGGGGCGGCCGGGAAGGGGGCGAGAAGATCGACGTCGATTCCGCGAACGACCGGATCGCCGACGATGCGCGCAACCTCGCCGTGAAGCGCGAGCCGGCGGGCAAGGGCGAGATCGCCTTTTACCGCCAGGCCGTTGACGATGTAAAGCGATCGGAAGGGGATCCCGGCCTTCGTCAGCTCGTCGCGCACTCCGGCCTGCACCGAGCCCGCGTGATGCCGCAGCAGATCGTAGACGGCGCGGCGCGGATCTCGGGCTCCTCGCGCGGCAGCGACCTTAGCGCCGAACGCGTCGTCGTCGGCGAACAGCACGAGGAACGAGTCGGAGCTCGTGACCGTCAAGCGCGACACGAGCCAGGGCGCGATCTTGGCGCCGGCGGCGTCGGGAGGGGCGCCGGCGGCCGGAACGGCCAACGCCCAGACGAGGGCCAAGACGACAACGCCAGATCTCAAGGGGTCTCCTCCGGACGGCGCGTTCATTCGGGATCTACGGTGACGGGCTTGTTCTGTCAACGGAGGGGCGCCCAATTCCTCGAATGTTGAAGTCCGGGGGCTCGATCTGGAGGGTCACGTGCTCGATCCCGTACAAGCGCTGGAGCTCGGCCGCAGCAGAGCGCAGCACGTCGTGGCCGCGCACCGTGAGGTCGACGACCAGGTGCGCGGAAAGGAGTGGAGTCCTCCCCCCGATCGACCATAGGTGCAGATCGTGCACATCGGCCACCCCGGAAACCGATCGGAGCGACCGGCGAATCTCCTCGGGGTCGAGATGGTCGGGAGTTCCTTCCATCAGCACGTGGATCGAGCGGAGGATGAGGCGGCTCGAACTGAAGATGATGATCGCGCCGATGAAAATGCTGGCCAGCGGATCGGCGAGGCGCCAGCCGAACACCGCGATGAGCCCGGCGGCGGCGAGCGCCCCAACCGACCCGAGCAGATCGCCGAGCACATGAAGGAAGGCCGCCCGGGCGTTCAACCCCTCGGTGTGGCCATGCAAGAGCCAGGCGGACAAGAGGTTGACCCCGAGACCGCCCGCGGCGACCCAGGCCATGAGGCCCGTCGCGACGGCGGGGGGCGAGGCGAACCGGTGAATCGCCTCCCAGAAGATGGAGCCGCAGATTGCGACGAGGATGACCCCGTTGGTCAAGGCGGCGAGGATCTCGGCGCGCTGGTACCCGAAGGTCCGGTCCGGATCCGGCGGCCGGCGGGCGATCCAGCCCGCGAACACCGCAAGGCCGAGTGCGAAGGCGTCGGTGGCCATGTGCCCCGCGTCGGCGAGGAGGGCGAGGCTGTTCGAGGCGAGCCCCCCGGCGATTTCCGCGAAGGTGTAGGCGAGGGTCAGCCCGAGAACCAGGCCCAGCCGCCGCTGCGAGGCCCGCGCGTGGTCCGGGTGGGACCCGTGTTTCGTATCTGCGGTCGCGACGTGCACTCTTTGGGGGCTCCGGGGACGGCCAAGATTAGCCCAACGGGGCGGAACCCGCCGGGTTCGTCTGCGTAAACTAGGGTGTGCGGGGCCTTCCTCCCGGACCGCGGAGAGTTCGATGTTCGCTCTGGTGATCCTGGGCCTCTTCTTAGGGTGCCTGATCCTCATCCCCCTCTTGATTCTGGGGTTCGTGCTCAAACTGCTGATCGCCCTGGTACTCCTTCCGCTCCAACTCGCCGGGTTCGCGATTCGCCTCGGGCTGGGCCTGGCCGTCGGCCTGGTCGGCTTGATCCTCGCCGGCGCCGTGCTCTTGATCCCGCTGCTGCCGATCGTCTTTCTGGTCGGCGGGATCTGGCTCCTCGTTCGCCTCATCAGGCGCCAACCCGCGCCGCGCCTGACAGCCTGAAAGGGGACAGTCCTAAGGGGACAGCAACCGTTTTTCGCAAACCGGGAAAACGGTTGCTGTCCCCTTAAACGCTAGTTGACGCCTGGGGCGCCATCCGGCGCCGACTTCAGGGCGAGCACGCGCTTCAGAATTTCGTTGAGAATTCCCGTCGCGCGGCGGTGGCGCTCTTTGAGGTCGTCGAGTTCGAGTAACGCCTGGCGAATCGCCGCCTCGGCCGGAAGGCCGGCGCACGCGCCGTTCACCGCAGCCGCAAATCCCATCCGCTCGTCGAACACCAAGCTCGGAGAGTCGTTTCCGGTAAGCTCGCGCACGAGGCACACCTGCGTGGCGAGCAGGTCGAGCTTGCGGCTCCTGATCTCCGGGTCGCTCTCGTCGACTGGATTTTCGGGAATCTCCTCGGCGCGCACGAGCCGGTACGGCGCGTCGCGAACGACTTCGCCGAGCCTCACGCGGACCGACCCCGCGAGCTTGAAGTAGTACCGGCCGTCCTGGGTCGTCGCGAGTTCCTCGATCGTCCCGGCGGTTGCCACCGCAAAGCACGCGGGGTTTCCCGCGTACTGCCGCTCCCACCCGGGCTGCAAGAGCGCGACCGCGATCGTCCGATCCGCGGCCAAGGCATCCTTGACCATTGCGCGGTAACGCGTTTCGAACACGTGAAGCGGGAGCGCCGTTCCCGGAAAGAACACGACGTCGGGTAGAGGGAAGACCGGGATCTGGCGGATGACCGACATGGTGCGAGCGAAGCTACGCGGGCTTCTTAGCCACGATCCCCGCGAGGGCGCACGACGGGCCTCCCGGAACGGCGGAGTCTATGCGCTCGTTCACGTGGAGGATCTCGAAGTCGGAAAAAACCTGAGCCAACTCGCCCGCCTTCAAGAGATGGGCGGGGTTTCTCGGCGCGCCGAACCGGAGCTGCTCTTCGAGGTAGGTCTGGAACACGACGACACCGCCGGGCTTCAGCCCGTCTTTGATGTCCCGGAACAACGGTCGATGGAGGAAGTTGAAGTTGAGAATCACGTCATAGGCCTCGAGCGGAATGATGTGCGTCCCGTCCTCGACGTTGCCGATGATCGCGCGGATCGGCGCGTGGAATCGCCGCGCCGTGGCGCGAGCCTGCGCGACGACGTCGGGGTCGACGTCGACACCGTCCACGTCGAACCCGCGCGTGGCGAGGTAGATCGCGTTCCGGCCGTTCCCCATTGCGATGTCGAGCGCCAACCCCTTGGGCAGGAAGTTGAAATTGTCCACGAGCCAAGGCGTCGGGGCGATGAGCTGGTGCGGATGGTGCTCGCCGTTCAAGCCGGTCGCCAGAGGGCCGGGCCAGGCGCCGATCCCTCCGTCGAGGTTGAAGAGGTCGTGATAGCCGTGCTCCGCGAGGATGCTGCAAGCGGACGAACTGCGGTGGCCGTGCTCGGCGACGATGGCGATCGGCGTGCCGCTGTTGGGAACCTCGGCGACGCGGGCCGGGAGCTCGTGAAGGGGCATCAGGATCGAGCCGGGAATGTGCGCTTCGGCGTATTCGCTTTCGGTGCGCACATCGAGGACGCAAAACGGCTCGCCCATCGCGAGCTTCTCGAAGAGGGCGTCGGCCTCGATGGCCTTGAATCGATCCGCCGGATGCAACTGAAATGTCCTCCCGAACCCGGCAGCAATATAGCGAACGGATCGGGGAAACGCCCGTCGGCTACCGGCGTTTGGGGAACGGGCAATCGGCGCGGAGCGCGCACGCGTCGCAGTTCGGGTTGCGCGCGAAACAGACGCGGCGGCCGTGCCAGATCAGGGCCGTCGCGACGAAGCTCCAATCGCTTTCCGAGAGGACCTTTTGCAGCGCGAACTCGATCTTGACCGGGTCGGTCTCCTTCGTCAGCCCCAACCGGGAGACGAGGCGCACCACGTGGGTGTCCACGGGGATCGCCGGCTCGTGAAACCAGACGGAAAGGAGCACGTTGGCGGTCTTGCGCCCGACTCCGGGGAGCTTCACGAGGTCGTCCATCGCTTCGGGAACTTCGCCGCCGTGATGTTCGATGAGTGCCTGAGACAGTCCGATGATCGCCTTCGCCTTGTTCCTGAAAAAGCCGGTGGCGTGGACGAGTGCCTCGACGTCGGCGACCTCGGCGGTCGCATAATCGTTCGGGGTCTTGTACCGGGCGAACAACGCAGGGGTGACGGTGTTCACGCGTTGATCGGTGCACTGCGCCGAGAGGATCGTAGCGACGAGCAGTTCGAGCGCGCTGCCATGGTTAAGCTCGCAGTCCGCGTCGGGGTAGAGCCGTTTCAAGCCGAGGACGAGCCCGGCGACGCGCGCCTTCTCCGACGCCGCGCTCATACGCCGGCCCGCTTGCGGCGCTGCCGCAACCAGTCCAGAAGGTCGGGAAGAGACAGCGCGTTCAATACGTTGCCCGAGGTGCACCACCCCCGGCGCGCGGTATCGATGCCGTAGGCGATGTCGGCAATCCCCGCGGTTTCGTGCGCATCGGGGTTCACGCTGGTTTTCATCCCCTTGGCCAGGCCGTGGCGCAGGCCCGCGGGGTCGAGATCGAGACGTTGCGGGTGGGCGTTGATCTCGACGGCAACGCCGTTTTCGGCCGCCGCGTCGATGACCGCGAACAGATCGAGCGGGTAGGGATCGCGCGTCAGCAGCAACCGCCCCGTCGGATGTCCGAGGATGTCGACGTACGGGTTCGACACGGCGCGGATCATGCGCTCGGTCTGCTCCGAAGCCATGAGGTTGAACCGGCTGTGAACCGAGGCGACGACGAGGTCGAAACGCGCCAGGACCTCGTCGGGGTAATCGAGCGAGCCGTCGGCGAGGATGTCGACTTCGATCCCCTTCAAAACCCGAAACGACGGGCCTGATTTTGCGTTGATCGCGTCGATCGCCGTGTGCTGCTCCTTCACACGTGCAATCGACATCCCGCCCGCATAGGCCGCAGCGGCCGAGTGATCGCACAGTCCGAGGTAGGTCATCCCCATCGCGCGGGCGGCCTCCGCCATTTCTTCGATCGAGTTCGTACCGTCCGACCACGTCGAGTGGCAGTGCAGGACCCCCTTGAGGTCTTCCCGCGTGATCAATCGCGGAAGCGCCCCTCGCTCGGCCGCTTCGATTTCACCCGTGTCCTCTCTGAGCTCGGGGGGGATGAACGGAAGCCCCAGCGCGCGGTAGATCGCCGCTTCGTCCTCGCACGCGATGGGCGTGCCGTCCGCTTCGCGCAACAGCGCGTACTCGTTGAGCTTGAAACCGAGACCCTGCGCCCGCGCTCGGAGCGCGATGTTGTGGGCCTTGCTCCCCGTGAAGTAGAGCATCGCGAAGGGGAAGGCCTCAGGGGGGACGACCCGCAGATCGGCGTTGGGCCCGGCTGCGAGGCGCACGCTGCATTTCGTCGGACCGCGTCCGACGATCTCGAGCGCGCCGGAATCGGTGGCGAACGCCTCCATCGCAGGCTCGGCGTTCCGGGCCGTCGCCACGAGGTCGATGTCCTTGGACGTTTCGGCTCCGCGGCGCGCGGACCCCGCCAAGGCGACCTCGTTCACGCCCGTAATCGACGTCAGGAGTGAGACAAGGCGGCTCGCCTCGCCGAGGATCACGGGCCGGAGGAACCGCCCCGCGTTTTCTTTGACGCGCGCGATGCCGGAGAGGATCTTCTTTTCGGTGGCCTCGCCAAACCCGGGAAGATCGTGAAGCTTCCCCTCGCGCGCCGCGGCCTCGAGCTCGGCTAGCGTGGCGATCCCGAGGGTCACATGGATCACGCGCGCTTTTTTCGGGCCGAGACCGGGGATCTTGAGCCAATCGAGCATCCCGGCCGGAAGTTGCTTCCTCAGCTCGTCGAGGTAGGGGAGCTGCCCGGTCGTTACGAGGGTCGTGATCTTGTCGACGAGCGCCGGACCGATGCCCTTCAGCCCGCCCAGCGCTTTGCGCGCGACCAGCTCGTCCAGACTGGTATCGAGGCCGCGAACGATCCTCGCGGCGTTTCCGTAGGCTCTGGTCTTGAAGGGGTTCTCGCCCAGAAGCTCCAGGAGGAGGCCGATCTCTTCGAGCGCGTCCGCGACTTTTGCGGTCGTCGTGCCGCTCATCTAAGGCCTGGCCACGCGAGAAGCGATGAGCACGCCCACCGCGAGAAGTACCGAGGCGAGGAGGAACGGCGCTCCCGGGAGGTGGAGGCCGGCCCGAGGTCCGATGAAGCTCGCGAAAACCATCGCGAACAGGCTCGGCGCGAAGACGCCGGTGATCCCCATGACGCTGGTGTTGGCGCCCTGGAGGCGGCCCTGCTCGGAAGGCCCGACCCGTTGGGTCATCAGTCCCTGGAGGGACGGTCCGAACAGCCCCATCAGCGCGAACACGGGGATTCCCGACCAGAAGGCGTGCGCGGTCGGGGCGAATCCGTAGATCGCGAAACCGATCGAGCCGAAAACCAGCCCCGTGAGGATCCCCGCCCGCTCGCCGAAGCGCTTCACGAACGGCCGCACCAGACCGCCCTGCACGATGATGCTCGCGATCCCGACGAAAGCGAGCGTCAGTCCGACGGTCTTTGGCCCCCAGCCGTACCGGTAGCCCGCGTAGAGCACGAACACGCTGGTCAGGGAGTGGTGCGCGATCCAATAGAGGAAGTTCAGCGAGGCGAGGCCCATCAGCCGCGGACGCGAGCGGAGCAGTTGCAAAGCGCCCAGCGGGTTCGCCCGGCTCAACTGAAAGGCGGCTCGTTTCTCGCGCGGGAGGGACTCCGGAAGGACGAACAGGCCGTACATCGCATTCGCGAGCGTGAGCGCTGCTGCGACCCAGAAGGGGAGGCGGGGACTGATGCCGCCGAGGATGCCGCCGGCCGCGGGCCCGAGCACGAACCCGAGGCCGAACGCCGAGCCGACCAGGCCGTACCCGGCGGCGCGCTTTTCAGGGGGCGTGACGTCGGCGATGTAGGCCCACGCGGTGGAGATCGAAGCTCCCGTGATCCCGGAAATGACGCGCCCCGCGAACAGCCACCAAAGCGACGGTGCAAGCGCCATCACGATGTAGTCCAAGCCGAGGCCGAAGTTCGAAAAGAGGATGATGGGGCGCCGCCCGAATCGGTCCGACAGCGCCCCGAGGAGGGGCGAGAAGAAAAACTGCATGAGAGCCCAGGCTCCGCCGAAGAGTCCGTAGATCTGCGCCGCACGCGCGGTATCGCCCGAGACGAACCCTTCGACGAGTTTGGGAAGCACCGGGATGATGACGCCGAGCGCCAGCACGTCGAGGACGACGGTCACGAAGATGAAAGCGAGCGCGGCGCGCGAGGCGGGGGAGCGGTCTTCCACCGGAGTCTCTAGACGACGCCGGGGATCAGGCGCTTCGTCAGGGCGACATCCACGGTGAAGAGCTTGCCGAGCGTCGAATCGTGCACTCTTTAGTCCTAAACGGTTGCCACTTTCACGCAGTGAATCGGGGGCAGCGATTCGAACAGGCACTCCCACTGCTCGCCGCCGTCGCGGCCCATCCAGAGTTGCCCTGTCGTGGTTCCGAAGTAGAGCGCGGGCGATTTGAGCTCGTCGATGTCCATCGCGTCGCGTTGGACGGTGAAGAAACTCGATTTCTTGGGAAACCCCCACGAAAGTTTGCTCCACGATTCGCCGCCGTTTTCACTGCGCCAGACCGCGGGCGACCCGCCCGGGCAGGTGCGCGTTGCCGGCTCGAGCGGCAAGACGTAAACGACGTCGGGGTCGTGCGGGTGAACGACGATCGGAAAACCGAAATCAGACGGCAGTCCCTTGGCGATCGAGCGCCACGTACGGCCGTGGTCGTCGCTGCGCAAAACGCCGATTCCCGGCCGCCGCCCGCCCGGCCCGTCCCATTCCGCCCATCCACCGTGGTTTTGGATGTACAGGCGGCCGGGGGCGTCCTCGTGGCGCGCGATCTTGTGCACGCACTGGCCGAACTCTGGATACGGGTCCGGAGTGAAGCCGGCTCCGATTCCGTTGTTTTGAGGCGTGAAAGTTACGCCGCCGTCCTCGCTCACGTAGTGACCGCCCGTCGAGATGCCCAGGTGCATGCGTTTCCCGTCGCGGAGGATCGTGTGCAGGCAGAGTCCGCCGGCCCCCGGCTGCCACTTGCGGGAGTGTGTGTGATTGCTGATGCCCGGAACCATCTCCCAGGAATCGCCGCCATCGCCGCTCCGAAACAGCGAGGCCGGCTCGACGCCGCACCAGAGTTCCTTTTTGCCGGCCCCCGATTCGAGCGACCAGATGTTGGCGAGCGCGCGCCCGTCTCCTTTGGGGAACTCGGGAGCGGATTTCGTCTCCTTGAACGTCTTTCCGAGGTCGGTCGAACGGAGGACCTTCATGCCGAAGAACGGATTGCAACTCGAAGCGTAGATGCGCGGCGTGCCGCGGGCGTCGATCAGGGCCGAGTACACGGCAACCCCCGACCCGAACGGCCCGCGAAGCGCAAAACTGCGCCTGGTCTTCGTCGATTCGGCGACGAAAAGACCTTTCCTGGTTCCGATCGTGAGGATGACCCGTTTCGACATCTTCAACCTCCTGAAACCGCGGGAAGAATGATGACCTCGTCCCCTGGGACCAACGGTGTGTCGAGCCCTTCGCGGTCTCGCATGTGCGACGTGTTCACGAAGATGTTGATGTGCCGGCGCACCGCCCCCGTCTCATCGCAGACGTTTCGGTACAACGACGGGTGGTTCCGCTCGAGCGCTTGGAGCGCGGCGCGCACGGTCGACGCGGAACTCCTGAGCTCGCGCGCGCCGTCGCAATAATCGCGCAACGGTCCCGGAACGAAAATCGTGACGGTCGTCGATCTCACCTATTCGCTAGTTTCCAGGTCGAACCAAACCAAGTCGCCAGGCCGCGAAGATCGACACAAGACGCGTTGGTCGCCGAATGGTCGGCCGCCACGACCGCGACGCGATGCGCCGACCATGTCGACGGCATGGCCAGTTCGATTTTCTTGTCGCGCGCAAGTGTGACGCGCTGGCTCAACTCGGCTCCAACCAGGTAGATCCGATCCGCAGTTCGGTTTTTCGATTCATTTTCGACGGTCAAGTAGAGCTGGCCGCAAGCAAGATCGTCCGGCTTGCAACGCTCGACGATCTCGAGGCCGGCATTGGAGAGCGCCTTCCCAATCGCCTGGCACTCGGGGTCCTTTGCGAGATCGTGGCTCGCCAGGTCATCTGCCGGAAGTTCCGTTGCGGCGGCGCCCGATATCCCGCTCCGGCCGACGTTCACGAATACGAGCTCGATACGTGTCAAGCCCCGAAAGCCGTACTCCGGCAGGGTTGGCGGCGCGGTCGAAGCCGAACCCACGGCGGCCGCGAAAACCAAAAACGACGTCGATCCCAAGCGCAGTGTCTTCAGCATGATGTTCATGGCTCCATGATAACGCCAGAGCGCCGGAACCGGGGAGCCCCCCCTTATCAGGGCTTCGTTCGGGTGTACGTCGTTTCAACCCCCTTCGCTTCCTGCCCCTGTGGTGTGATGTTGTAGGCGGTGATCGTGAGGTGCGTTTCGTCGATGAGCTCAAAGACGGTCTTCCAGCCCCACTGCGGGGTGTTCGGTTCGACGTCGTATTTCCCTGTCACAGAAAAACCGCGCTCGGTCGCTTCGCCTTCCGAGAACATGATCGCGTAGTTCATGTGAAAATCGTCAACCCAGGCGATCTGAAACTGTTTCGTCACGGAATTGAACCCAATGGTCTCGTCCCCGTGTCGTGGTTTCCCCTGAATCGAGCCCACGTACTCGTGGCGGATGAACCGTCCCTCGAGTAGCGGGCGAATGGTGCCTTTGACCTTGGATTCGTCGGCGAGTTTACCGGGTTCAAACCAAGTACGGCACGTGCCCTCCCAAGAACCGACGAGCGACTTCAGCAGATCTTTTGGCATGACCTGTTTACCTTTGCCGGGGGGAGGCTCGACTTTTGCGGCGTCTTGCGCCTGAGCCGCCATGTGGGGCGCAAGGACCAAGCACACGACGAACGCTGCGAGTTCAATCGACTTCACGGTTCATTCCTCGCGAAAAGGCTAGCACTCCCGCCGGCTCAGTCCAGAAGATCTTTGAGTTCGTTGCCGCCGTTGGCGGCGATGCGAGCTTCGCTGACCTGCCCCCCGATTCGGGCCGTTCAGAGTGAGAGCCCGTCGTTGACTGTTCTCTTCACAGGCTGCGGGTCGGAGGGCGGCGGAGCCGACTGCAGGCCTGCGGCCTGCCGACTTCGCCGAGGGGGGCCTGCAACTCCCCGCCCCCGTGGGATCTGTGATGCGACTGGCTACCTCGCTCCCATGACGTCCCAGACGTGACAGACCTGCGCGTCCATGCTCTTGCCCGTCGCCTTGTACGTTCCGCTGCAACGTGCTTCAACGATGATGCTGTCCCCGGCGCTATGAAATGACCGGGGATGGACGGTGAAGCCGTCCCACTCTGCGCCCGGTTTCATGAACAGATTGTTCAGGACGGCGTCCGGTCCCACCCAGGCCTCGCCGCTGGGCATGTAGGGATTGCTCTATGCCTCATACCACTTGATGTCCGGGCTCATCGCCCCAAGAACAGTCGGGATATCTCCGCGTCCAAACGCGTCGCAGAGATTCTTTAAGAGCCTCACATCGTCCATGTTCGCTCTTCGTTTGATCGTCTGGCGAATCTGAAATCGACACGCCGCTAGGATAACCGGGATATTCCACGCGTAGAGTCATCGTTAGCGGAACATGCTGTGGATCGTCGTCACGGTGAGGTCGTTGTGGCCTCGATGATCTCGGCGAACGGCGCGGGGTCCATCTGGTGGCGCGAGATGCGGGCGTATCGGACGATGCCGGCGGCGTCGACGATGAAGGTCGCGGGGCGGGCGATGTGGATCGCGTCGTAGGAGAGTGGAACGTACACGCCCCAGCGCTTGGCGCGCGAGCGGTCGTCGTCGATCAAGATCGGAAAGGGGAGTGGGTTCTTCGCAAGCCACGCGGCGACGTTGTCGCGCTTCTGGCAGAGAACGACGAGAACGTCGAGGCCGTGGGTCTGAAGCTCGTCAAAGCGGTCGCGCAACTGCGCGATGCGGCGCACGCAGTTGGGTCACCAGGTGCCGCGATGAAACTCGACCAAGAGCGAGCGCGCACGTGGGGCCGCAAGGGGCGAGGCGAGGTCGAAGGGGGTGCCCGTCGCCGTTGTGCCGGCGAGCGCGGGGGCGGGATCGACGACGACGATCACGGCGCCACCTTCACGGCGACGGTGAGCCCGTCGCGCAGCGGAACGAGTGTGGTGACGAAGTCGGGGGCGGCGTAAAGGGCGCGCGTTAGCTCGACAACGCCGTCCGTCGTCCGGTCGCCGGGGGTGGGGGAGAGCACGTTGCCGTCCCAGAGCATGTTGTCGGTGATGAAGAGGCCGCCGGCGCGCAAGAGACGTCGCGCGATCGGGAGAGCCTTGGGGTAGTCGTGCTTGTCGATGTCGCAAAAGACGACGTCGTACGGCCCGGTCAGAACCTCGGCGATCGCGAGGCCGTCGCCCACTTCGATCCTGAAGCGGCCCGCGAATCCGCCGCGCGTGAGGAAGGTCTCGGCTTCACGCGCACGCTCGGTGGAACCCTCGGTTAGAAAGACAGTGCCTTCGGGTCCGACGGCGCGCAGGAACCAGTAGGCGCTGTAGCCGAATCCGGAGCCAAGCTCCAGAACGCACCGGGCGCCGCACGCTCGCGCCGTGGTTTCCAAGAGTCGCCCGACCTGGGGGCCGACGATGGGGAAGTTGCGCTCGGCGCCAAGGCTTTCCATCTCACCGAGCACGGGGTCGTCGTGGGCGGCGAGGGAGGTCAGGTAGCGGTCGATATCGGGGTGAACGAGGTCCATCGGGCCTCCACACGGAAAGCTAGCACGATCAGCTCTCCCCCGGCGCGCGCAGGCGCCCCATCGCGATCGAGGCGAGCAAGGCTACGAGGAACGTTCCCCCCCAGAGCGGTACGCGGCCGAACCGCTCGAGGACGAGCGTCCCGAGCCACGGGCCGATCGCGAAGGCGAGCCCCCAGGACATCGAAAAGAGGCCCATGTACTCGCCGCGGCGGTCGGAGGGGGCGAGCTCGGCGACGAAGTTCGACATGGAGGGGAGCAGGATCATCTCGCCGATCGTCCAGATTACGACGGTCCCCGCGATGGCGAGACCCGTGTGGCAGAACGCCATGGCCCCGAATCCCACCGCGATGAACAGGCCTCCGAGGAAAAGGCTCTTCCGGTGGGGCCAGTGCGAGGTCGCGAGATTCAACCGCACCTCGAACAGCACGATGACCACCGTGTTGATCGTGAACATCCAGCCGAAAAACGATACGGGGAAGCCGAGATCGCGCACGACGTCGAGCGGGAGGGCGCCTTCGTGCTGGAAGAACACGGCGGCCAGCGGAACGCACGCGGCGAGGAAGTACCAGAGTTGGAGGTCTTTGTAGGCCGGGCGTGAGCGCGACGCCTTCGCGCCGTCGTGCCCGGCGGCCATCGCATGCTCGGCGACCTTGAAGCCGGTCATCGCCAGCACCGCGAAGGCGAGGAGCGAGGTCGATCCGTCGACGCGGAAGATCGTGGGGAAGCTGATCTCGGCGAGATAGCCGCCCACCGCGGGACCGATGCTCATCCCCAAGTTGATCGCCAGCCGGTTCACCGCGAAGGCGGCCTTGCGCTGCTCGGGGGGAGCAATGTCGGTCAGCACCGAGAGGCTCGCGGGACGAAACGCCTCGGCGGTGACTGCCAACGCAATCGTCGCCGCGACGATCTGTCCGGCCGTGTGGGCGAGCGGATACGCAAGCAAGACGAGGCCGCTCGACAGGAGGGACGCCTTCATCATGCGGACGTGGCCGATCCGGTCCGCGAGCTTCCCGAGGAACGGCGAGACGACGAGCGACGAGGCGCCGTAGAGGCTGAGCATCAGCCCCGCCCGCTCGGCCGAAAACCCCTCGTTCTTGGTCAGGTACAAAACGAGGAACGGGATCGCCATCGTCCCCATGCGATTGACGAGGGTTGCGGCGAAGTGGATCCAGATCTTGGACGGGAGAGCCCCGAGGCCTCGCCAAGGGTTCCAACGGGAGAGGGAGCCGCTCATGCGGCAGCACGATATCCGATGGCGTTCGTGCCACAATGGAGGCCTGAACCGATGAGCGACCTACCGACTCGAAACGAAGCGCTTGCGCTGCTCAACGAATACACGAAAGGCGCGGGCCTTTTGAAGCACGCGCTCGCCGTCGAGGTGGCGATGCGGGCCCACGCGCGAAGGACGGGCGGAGACGAGCACGACTTCGGCCTGGTGGGGCTCCTCCATGATTTCGATTACGAGCGCTGGCCCGACCCCGCGGACCACCCGTTCCGCGGCGTCGAGATCCTCGCGGAGAAGGGATACCCCGAGTGGTTCCGGCGGGCGATCCTGTCGCACGGCGACCACACCGGCGTCTTGCGCATCACCGAGCTCGAGCGCTGCCTGTTTGCGGTGGACGAGCTGTGCGGCTTCATCACGGCCTGCACTCTCGTGCTCCCGACGAAAGCGATCGCCGATCTCAAGGTGTCTTCGGTGCGGAAGCGCCTGAAGGACAAGGCGTTTGCCAGGAGCGTCAACCGCGACGACGTGCTGAGCGGCGCCGAAGCCATCGGCATGGATTTGGACGCACACATTGACTTCGTGATCGACGCGTTGAAGGAAAGCGCTATCGTCTCCGAGACGAAGAGGCACTGATGTCCATACCGGGTGGATCGGCGTTCGGGTACGCAAGAGACATTGCCGAAGGATTCCAGGTTGTGACCGAGCGATCGTTCAAGGGGATCACGCCCCCAGAAATGGACCAGCTCGCCTTCGAGATCAACCGCGGCCTGCGCGACATCCGCGCGGAGCAGGTCGCTACCGAAGACCTGCCGCTGATCCAGGCGAAAAACCGCAAGATCCAGCGATTGAACGGCGCGTTGATGATGATGCGCACCTACCGGCAGAAGACGCGAGTCTAGAAGCGGCTGGTGAGCCCAAACGTCCCGCTGTGATCACGCGGGTCGACGGCGGCGCCGAAACGAAGGCCCGAGGCCGGCGTTTCGAAGGTGATACCGACCCGGCCCATGACGTCGGCGCTGAACCCAACCCGCCCGGAGGTCACGGGGATCAAGACCTCGGCCCGCACCGCCCTATGAGAGAAGCCGAAGAGGAGGCGCGGTCCGCCCGAGTCGGTTTTCAGCGCGTCCAGTCCGGTCCCGGCGCCCCGGATCAACGGGAGCGACCACTCGTTGATCCCGAGGCTCTCGATCGCGTAGCGCTTCACCGCGCCCTTCGTGGCTCGGATCGCGCGCCTCTCGATGCGCGAGATCGTGGCGTCATCCCTCGTCCAAGTGTTAGCTCCGGGGTTTGCGAAACGGGTCGCGGCCTCAATTTCGCCCGTCAGCCCAGAGTCCATCCGGGGTGTCAGGTACTTTGCGAAGAAGCCGTGAGGAACGGCTTTGACCGTCTTGGCCTCTTCGGCGGCGTGCGCCCCTCCGGCCCAGGCCAACCCGGCCGCCACCAACACGATCCCAAGGAGGCGCATTCGGAGCATTGTCGTTCCGTCCCACGTAGTTATTTACGATCAACGGGGGCCGCGCGCCAGGTGGGCGCGGAATAGCGCGGGATAAATGCAGCAGCCGGTCAGGGCGCTGACGAAAGTGTTATCGATTCGGCGGCTTTGAGGGCGGGATCGACGAACCACTGCGGGACCAGGCCCCCCGCGCCGGCGATCACGGCGCAGGCCAGGATCGCGGCCAGGAGAGGACCGGCGACCTCGATCGCGGGGCCGTCGTCCTTCACGATGAACATCGATCGCGCGATCGTCAGGTAGTAGAAGAGGGCGACGACGGCGAGCACGGCGCCGAGAAAAACGAGCCCGTACAGGCCGGCCTGCGCAGCAGCCAGGAAGACGTACATCTTCCCCCAGAAGCCCAAGGCGAAGGGGATCCCGCCGAGCGAGAGCAAGAAGACCAGCATCGCCGCCGCGAGCACGGGGGATCGGCCGATCATGTGGCGCGCTCCGTGGATCGTCGGCTCGCAGCCCGAGGTTTCCATCGCGGTGACGACGAGGAACGCGCCGGCGTTCGCGGCCAGGTAGGCGACGAAGTAAAAGAGCGCCAGCCCCGCCGCGAGATTCGTCCCGGCGGAAAGGGCCAGAAGGACGTACCCGATCTGCGCGATCCCGGAAAACGCGAGCAGGCGTTTCAGGTCGTGCTGCCGCAGCGCGAGGAGATTCCCGACGGTCATCGTGAGTCCTGCCAGAATCGCGAGCCAGGACGTCACGGGAACGCCCGCCGGCTGGAACACTTCGAAGACCAGCCGGAACAGGGCCGCCACGGCGGCGGCCTTCGGCGCGACCGAAAGAAACGCAAGGATCGGCGTCGGCGCGGCCTGGTACGTGTCGGGAACCCAGAGCGAGAAGGGGAAAATCGCGATCTTGAATCCGAAACCCACGAGGAGCAGCGCGGCCCCGATCCCCACCAGAGGATCGGCGGGCCACTCTGTCACGCGCATCCAAAACGTCGTCCCGGTCGCGGCGAACAGGAAGCCGATGCCTAAGAGCATCACGGCCGACGACACGCTTCCGAACAGGTAGATCTTGATCGCGCCTTCGATCGCCGTCTTGCGCTCCTTCTCGAGCGCGGCCAGCACGTAAAGCGGGAGCGACAACAACTCGAACGCAACGAACAGGGTCAGGAACTCGCGCGCGGAGCACAGCGCCATCCCCCCCACCGTCGCAAACAGCAGTAGGACGAGTGCCTCTCCCGAGCGATCGGCGACACCGCGCTTGCGCGCGTACGGATACAACCCGACGACCGCGAGAAAGGCGGCGGCGAGGAGGATGCGCTTGGTGAACAGCGCGAATCCGTCCAGAACGAAGGCGTCCGTGAGCCCTACCGGCGTGGGGAGAAGAAACGACCACGCGATCAGGCCGGCGAGGCCGACCCCCGCGAGCACGAACAACCCGCCGCGGCGCGGGTCGGCCTTGCGCGCCGGAACGATCAGGTCCCAGGCGAGAAGCAGTACGGCCAAGGCCACCGTACCGAGCTCCAAGGAGGCGGCTGTTCCGTTCATCGCCTAGTTCCCCAGCCGCGTCAGGAATTCCGCGACACCCGCGTTCAGCGGTGCGAGCAGCAGCCGCGGCCAGACGCCGAGCACGATCAGCGCGCCGCTGAGGATGACGAAGCTGAGCCACTCGACGCCCCGCGCGTCGCGAAGCTCGGCGTGGCCCGAAGGCTCCGGGCCGAGGAAGATCGTGCGCACGGCGCGCAGCACGTAGAGCGCCGTGATGAACGCGCCGAAGACGCCGGGGATGAGCCACCAGGGGTGCGCGGAGCTCCAGGCGCCCAGGAACACGAGGAACTCGGCGACGAATCCGGCGAGCCCCGGAAGTCCGAGCGAACTCAACCCCGCGATCACGAAGAACGCGGCGATCCCCGGCATGCGGTGCGCGAAGCCGCCCATCTTCGTCATGTCCCTGACGTGTGAGATGTTGTAGACGAGGTTGACCAGCGTGAAAAAAAGCGCCGTCATGATGCCGTGCGCGACCATCTGGTAGACGGAGCCCGTGAGCCCGGCCTCGTTCAGGGTCGCCATCCCGAGCATCACGATCCCCATGTGCGAGACCGACGAGTAGGCGATGAGGTACTTGATGTCTTTCTGCCAACCCGCGCCCAAGGCTCCGTAGACGATGTTGATCACCGCGATGAGACCCACCAGCCAAGCCAACTCGTGGGTCGCCTCGGGGAGGAGCCCGAACCCGATGCGCAACACGCCGTAGGCGCCCAGCTTCATCAGCACGCCCGCATGCAACATCGACCCCGCGGCGGGAGCGGCGGCGTGTCCGTCCGGCGACCACGTGTGGAACGGCCAGATGCCAGCGAGCACGCCGAAGCCGACGTAAAAGAGGAGGAACATCGTCCGGCCGAGGCCGCCGTGAAACGTCGCCTTCGAGAGCGCGACGTAGTCGAATGTCCCGCCGCCCAGCTGCCGGCCCCCCTCGACCCACAGCAGCAGAATCCCGATGAGGATGAACGCCGACCCCGCCAGGAGGTACAGCGTCAGCTTCATCGCGCCGTACTCTTTGAGGCCGACCCCGACCTTGGCAAAGAGCGAGCGGAAGGGCCCCTGACCTTCGATATCCATCGACGAGCCCCAGATGCCGATGAGCACGTACATCGGCAGCACGGCCAGCTCGTAAAAGAGGAAGAACAAGAACAGATCGAGCGAGATGAAAACGCCGTAGACGCCCGTGACCAAGAGCCCGACGAACAGGAAGAACTCCTTCTCGCGCTCCTTCAAGGTCCACGAGGTGAACACCGACGTCAGGTGGATGATGGCCGTCAGGAAAACGAGCGGCACCCCGATGCCGTCGACCCCCATGTGCCAAGAAAGGCCGAGCTTCGGTATCAGAGGCAAAGACGTGACGAACTGGAACCCCCCCAAGGCGGCGTCGTAGCGCGAAAGGAGCAAAAGGCTCGTCGCGCAGGGGACCAACGCACCAGCCAAAGACGCCAAGCGGATGGCGAGCTTCGCCCGCTGCGGGAGGGCGAGCACGACGAGGGCAGCCAGGAACGGCGCGAAGATGGTGACGGAGAGCAAATTCGTCATCGCGCTTTCACCTCGCCCACGCGAGCCAGACGAGCACGACGAGGCCGAAGGCGGTGGCGTAGAGCGCTCCCTGAACGCGCCCGCTCTGCATCGCGGTCAGGCGTCCCGCGAACACCCAGGTCGCCCACGTGACGGCGTTGACCAGTCCGTCGACGATGTAGCGGTCGACCCAGCCCACGGCGTGGGAGATCTTCAAGTAGGCGAACCGGTACCCGAACTCGAAGAGGTCGTCGACGTACCAGCGCCGTTCGAGCACGGTGACGAGCGGGCCCATGGCGCGGCGAACGTCTGCCGGATCAAAGGCGCGTTTCTGGTACCCCATGAAGGCGAGGAACAGGCCGGCGAGCGCCGCGATCGTGCCGAGCAGCGGCACGAAAAATGGGGCGTGCTCGTCCGGTGCAGCGAAAAGGGAGTGCACGAGCGGCGCCGCCACACCCGCGACGATGGCGAGCACGGCGAGCACGATCAAGGGGATCTTCATCGCCGCCGGGGGCTCGTGCGGATGCCCGGGAGCGTCGTTTGGTCCCATCATGGCGACGAAAAATGCGCGGCCGATGTAGAAGGCCGTCATCCCCGCCGTCACGACCAGGATCGCGAAACCGATCGGGTGGCCTCCCGCCAGAACTCCCGCCAAGATCTCGTCTTTTGAGAAAAACCCCGCGGTGGGGAAAACGCCGGAAAGAGCCAGGGCGCCGGCGGCGAAGCAGGCGCTGGTCACCGGCATGACGCGCGTCAATCGCCCCATCTTGAAGATGTCGTTGGTGTGCACCGCGTGGATCAGAGAGCCCGCCGCGAGGAACAGCAGTGCCTTGAAGAACGCGTGGGTCACGAGGTGGAAGTAAGCCGCCGAGGCCGAGCCCGCACCGACTGCTGCCATCATGAAGCCGAGCTGGCTGACGGTCGAAAACGCGAGGATGCGCTTGATGTCGTTTTCGACGAGGGCCATCGATGCCGCGAGGAACGCGGTCAACACGCCGATTGAAAAAACCACGGTCGCGACCTGGGGGGTATGCGCCAGCAACGGCGCGATCCGCACCATCAGGTAGACACCCGCGGCGACCATCGTGGCGGCGTGGATCAGCGCGGAGACCGGGGTCGGGCCTTCCATCGCATCCGGAAGCCAGATGTGGAACGGGAACTGCGCGCTCTTGCCCATCGCGCCGAGGTAGATGCCGGCCACGCCCAAGGTCAAAGCGGTGCCGGCCAGCACCCCGCTATCGGCTCTTGCGAACAGTTCGGTGAAGGTGAACGTCCCGGCCGACGACCACAAGATGACGATCCCGATGGCGAAGCCGACGTCGCCCAACCGCGTCGTCCAAAACGCTTTCAACGCGGCGCGGCCGGCCGCCGGTTTCTCGATCCAGAAGCCGATCAGCAGGTACGAGCCCAGCCCCACCAACTCCCAAAAGACGTAGGTCTGGAGGAGGTTGTGCGCGAGGACGAGCCCCAGCATCGCGAAGGCGAACAGAGAGTGGTAGGTGTAATACCGGCCGAACGCCGGGGGCAATTCGTCCGACATGTAAGAGAGGGAATACACCTGCACGAGCAGGGCGACGAACGCGACCAGAACCGCCATCGAGGCGGAAATACCGTCGGCCAGCAGGCCGAAGGAGATCGAGGGCCCCGTGGTCATCGGGGCCCAGACGATTTCGAGGATCGAAGGAGCCCCCGCCGCGCGGATCCGGGCGAACAGCGCCACGGCCGCGAGCAAGGACACGCCGATGCCGGCGATCGACACCGCGGCCGCGGGCTTCCCGGAACGCCTGAGCGGCGGCAAGATCGAAAGCAGCGCAAACGCCGCGAGCGGTCCGGCCAGAACGAGAAGCGCGTCCGTCATGCCTTTTAGCCCTTCAATTCCGACAGGTCGTCGAGAATCACGCTCTTCGCCACGCGCGAGGCCAAAAGAACCAGTGCCAGTCCGACGGCGATCTCGGCCACGGTGATCGCGATTCCGAACAAGACGAGGACGACACCTGCCAACAGCCCCCGGGACCAGGCGATCGAGATAATCGCGAGGTTGACTGCGTTGAACATCAACTCGATCGAGAGCAGTACGCCGATCGCGTGGCGGCGCGCGAGGACGCCAAAAAGACCGATCGCGAAGACGGCGGCAGCCACGACGAGGAGGGTGGCGAGCGTCATTCCGGTCGGTCCTTGCGCGCGAGCAGGAGCGCGCCGAACACCGCGCCGAGCAACAGCAAAGACAGCAACTCGAACGGCACCAGGTAGTCCGAAAAGAGAAGGAGCCCGACGTCCTTGCCGCTCTTGAGCCCGTGAACGGGCGCCGTCGGCGGGAGCGATCGCGCCGAAACGGCGAGCATCGCGAAGACCACGAGCGACATGAGCGCCGCGGGGAGCGGCTTCCGCCAGCGTGCGCCTTCGGTGTTGGCGCCCGCGACGACGAGGGCGAAGACCACGAGAGTCAAAACGCCTCCCGTGTAAAGGAGGATCTGCACGGCCGCCAGGAGGGGAGCCGACAGCAGCAGGTAGAGCCCGGCCGTCGCCACGAGCGCGGCGGAAAGCGCGAACACCGCGCGGAAGAGGCTCTTGGCCGTTACGACGGCTACAGCCGCGGCGAGAAGACAGGCGGCGAGCCCGAAAAAGGCGACGTCTCTCACGTGGTCTCCTCCGGTTTCGGGAGCCCACGCACGGGGTCGGTCCACTCGCGGATCTTGGACGGGGTCGCCTCCGAGCACAGTTCCGGGGACGCCAGGAGCTTTTGTCCGTTTTGCATCAGGCGCTCTTTCGTCAAGAGCAGGCCTTCGCGCGTCGTCACCGCCGGGGCGAGCGCGCGGGTCATCACGATCGCATCGGTCGGACAAACCTGGATGCACAGCTCGCACTGCATGCAGGCCTGGTAGTCCAGAACGAACACGTCGCAGTAGGTGGCGCCGATTCCGTTTTTTCGGGCCTCGCCCTTCCTCAACGTGACCTTGATGATTTCGGAGGGGCAGATGTATTCGCATAGGCGGCAGCCGATGCAGTTTTCCTCTCCGGTTCTCGGATCGGAGGTCAAGGCGAACGAGCCCGCCCGCCATTGCCCGGGGATCGGTCTCTTCTTCCTCGGGTAGGGGACCGTGTTCGCTTTGCTGAAGACGTTGCGCATCGTCATTCGCATCGAGTGCAGCGTTCCGAAGACGATCGTTCCGATCGACGGCACCGCTACCTCCCCACGACCCAGTAGGCGGAAAGCAGCAAATTCACGAGCGAAGCGGGGAGCAGGAACATCCACATGATCCGGACCGCCTGGTCGATGCGCATCCGCATCAGGCTCCAGCGAATCCAGAGGATGAACAAGAACAGCGCGACGCATTTCAGCAACAGCCAGACGAACCCGGGGAGAAAGGCAGGGCCCAGGTAGCCGCCGAGAAAAACCGTCGCCCCGAGGCCGCAGATGGCAAGCGTGTGCGCGTACTCGCCGGCGTAAAACAGGGCGAATTTGATCCCGGAGTATTCGACGTTGTACGCGGCGACCAACTCGGATTCGGCCTCCAAAATGTCGAGCGGCGACTTGTTCCCCTCGGCCAAGGCGCAGAGCAGGAAGATCCCGAACGCCACTTGACCGATCACCGGGTAGCCGATGAACCACAAGCCCTGCTGCGCCTCGACCACCGCGGTCAACCGGAACGACCCCGTGAGGAGGGCAGGGACCAGGAGCGACAGGATCATCGGGACTTCGTAGGACGCGGCCATGGCGACCATGCGCAGCGCCGACAACAACGCGTACTTATTGTTCGACGACCAGCCGGCCGCGAAGATTCCGAGAAGCGACAACGACGCGAACGCGGTGAAGAAGAGAAACGAATAGGGGTGATCGACGATCGCCAGGCGGCGGCCAAGGGGCAAGAAGGCAAATCCGACGAGTGCCGGGACGACGACGAGAATCGGTGCCAGATTGAACAGGATCTTGTCCGCCGCCCGCGGCGTGATGTCTTCCTTGATCAGGAGTTTGGCGACGTCGGCCATCGGCTGGAGCCAGCCGTGCGGGTATCCGACCTCATACGGTCCGATCCGGTTTTGCATGCGGGCCACGAACTTCCGCTCGAGCCACGTCATGTAGGCAACACAGGTCATCGCGCCCGCGATGACGATCCCGGAGAGCACGGCCGCTCCGATCCAACCGGTAAAAAGCGCGCTCATCGGTCGACGTCGCCCAACACCGGATCGAGCGAGCCCAAAATCGCGACCACGTCGGCCACGAGCCCTCCGGGGAGGATGTGCGGGACGATCTGGAGGTTCTTGAACGACGGTGCGTTGATCTTCAGGCGGTAGGGCCTGGCGCTCCCGTCGGAGACGATGTGGAAGCCGAGCTCGCCGCGCGGCGATTCGACGGCGGCGTAGACCTCGCCCTTCGGGAGCTTGGTGGCCTTGGGGTTCTTGAGCGGCTTCCTCGTGAAGATCGGGCCCGTGGGCAACCCGTTGGCGATCGTCCTGACGAGCTTCAACGAGACGCCGATTTCTTCCATGCGCACCTGGAAGCGCGCTTCGGCGTCTCCGGCCGTCCGGGTGACGACCTCGAACGGCAGCTCGTCGTACGCGTCGTAGGGCGCGGCCTTGCGGACGTCGTAGTTGATCCCCGAGGCGCGCAAGGTCGGGCCGGTGATCCCGACGCCCATCGCGAGGTCTTTCGAGATCACGCCGACGTTTCTGGTTCGCTCCTGAAAGATCGGGTTCCCGCCCGACATCGCCCAGAACTCGGGGAGCGCGGCCTCGACGGACGCGGCCAGGGCGTTCGATTTTGCGACCATTGCGGCGTCGAGGTCGTAGCGGACGCCGCCGACCAGGTTGAAGTTGGTGTGGAACCGCGTGCCTGTGAGCTCTTCGAGAAAGTCGAGGATCTTCTCGCGCTCCCTGAAGCAGTACATGTAGAGCGTGGTGCCACCACCCAACGCTCCGCCGAGGTCGAGCCCCAACGTCCCGAGCCAGACGAGGTGCGACGAGACGCGCTGCCACTCGGAGACGAACGCGCGCAGCCACTGGGCGCGCCGAGGAACCGCAATGGCGCCTAGCCGCTCGACGGCGAGCACGTACGCGTTGGAGTTGGCCGTAGGGGCCAGGTAGTCGTCGCGTTCGTAGACGGGGGCGAGCTGGTCGTAGGCGAGATGCTCCGAGAGCTTTTCGACCCCGCGGTGCAGGTACCCGATCACGGGAATGGCCTTGATCACCGTTTCGCCGGACAGGTGCAGGATCAGGCGGAGCACGCCGTGCGTCGACGGGTGCTGCGGGCCCATGTTCAGCGCGAGTTCGCCGAAGTCCCTTTCGACGACTTCGATCGGACCGCCGCTCACGATCCGGCCTCGGGTGCTTGAGCCTCTGCCTTGCGATAGCCCCACGGCGTGTCCATCGCGAAGCTCTTGCGGAGGGGGTGGCCGGGATAGTCGTCGGGCATCAGGATGCGCCGCAGATCGGGGTGGGCCTTGAAGGTCACGCCGAACAGATCCCAGATCTCCCGTTCCTGCCATTCGGCGCCCGCGTAGACGAACGCGATCGAGTCGACTTCGGGGGCGTCTTTCGGAACGGAGACCTTCACGAACAGCGTGTCGTTGCTCTCGAGGTTGCGAACCGCGTGGGTGACTTCGAAGCTTGTCTCCCCCTCGGTGCCGGTGCCGAGCACGTAGTAGCGATACCCGTGGGCGTCGCGCAGCGTCCTGAGGGCGGTGAGCAGCGAGTCCTTAGGGATCTCGACCCCGAGCGCGAACGGCGTCGCGGAAAACCGGGTCTCGAGGGTGGCCACGATTTCAGGCGCCGGCACGATCCCCCTCCATGATCTTCTTCTGCAGCGCGAAGATCCCCTCCATCAGGGCCTCGGGGGTCGGCGGGCACCCGGCGACGTAGATGTCCACCGGGATCACGTGGTCGACGCCGGGGACGACCGAATACACGTTGCGATAGTGGTCCCCCGAATTCGCGCAGCTCCCCATCGAGATGACCCACTTGGGGTGCGGCATCTGGTCGTAGAGGGTGCGGATGCGCGGGGCCATTTTGATGGTGACGGTCCCCGCGATGATCATCACGTCGCTCTGTCGCGGCGTCGGACGCAAGAACATGCCGAAACGGTCGAGGTCGAATCGTCCCGCGAACGTGGCCATCATTTCGATCGCGCAGCAAGCCAGGCCGAACGTGAGCGGCCACATGCTCGATTTTTGCGCCCAGTGGAACAGCGTGTCCGTGCGCAGCATCGCGATGCCGCCGCCGGGGAACCGCACGACCTCTTCGGCGATGTCCTCGAGGGACGTCCCCGCGGCTGCGGGTACGGACTGGCCCACGACGGAAAGACGCGGATCCGCCATCAACGCGACCAGTTGAGGTCGCCCTTCCGCCAGGCGTAGACCCACCCGAGGAAGAGGACCGCGAGGAAGACGACCATCCCCCAGAACGCCGTCGGGCCCGCGAAACGCAGCGCCTGAATCCAGGGGAAGAGAAACGCCGCTTCGGCGTCGAACAGGATGAACACGAGCGCGATCAGGTAGAACCCGACGGAGGTCGGCCGCCAGGCCGGGCCGAACGGCTCTTCGCCGCACTCGTAGGTGTCGTGCTTGGCGGGACGACTCTTCGTGACCCGATGCCGGACGAGCTTCGCGGCGACGACGAGGCCGACGCCCAACGACACGCAAAACAGAAGGTGGACGGCGAGGCCAATGTACGGTTCCGGGGAGTGCACCCGAACCTCCATGAGTCGCGAAGGGAGGCGGATATTAGCAGGCGGTGACCGGGTCTCAAAGGACAGACAAACCCCGGTTGGTCGCGCGCGTGTTGAAGGGGTCACTCCCCTTTTCTTGCAAAGCTCCCCGGATACCGCTTTGCGGCGAAAAGGGGAGTGACCCCTTCAACACGCGCGCGACCAACCGGGCGTCAAATCGAACGGGAAGTCGTGCCGCCAGGCCGACGTTTCCGAATTCCGGCCAGGGGGACGATCCCCTTTTTCGCCGCAACGCGGTATCCGGGGAGCGTTGCAAGAAAAAGGGGATCGTCCCCCTGGCCGGAATTCGGGGACAACCGCCTAGGGCGTGACGTCGGTCAGGATCTTCCACTTGCCATTGGCCTGCACCCGCCAGACCCGCAGGAAGCCGTACTTCGATGAGTCGGCTCCCTCGCCCTCGCACGCGCCGTAGGCATAGGCGAGGTCGCCCGAGGCCGAAGCCACGACGCGGTCCGGCGCGCACGTCACGTTGCGGGTGTCCGCATCGAGAAGGGCGCGCGAGGCGGCCTGGCCGATCCCCGCCGCTTTCCCCTCGCGATAGACCCGCAAAAGGGGGTCGGCCTGGGCCTCGATCGCCTTGCCGAGGCCGGCCTTCGCCGCGGTGCCTAGCGCCCGCTCGGCGGCCATGACCGCGGTGCGGGCGCTTTCCGCGCCGCCCGCTTTCGGGGCCGCGGCGGGAGCGCCGGCGAATCCGTTTTCGACCTTGTCCGGAAGGACGAACTTCACCGGGGAAGAGATCCCTGCGTCCACCGCGACCTTCCACGCGCCGTCCGGCTGCCGGCGCCAGACGGAGTAAAACCAGCCCGTGGAGACCTTGACCATGGTTTCTTCGTGGTGCTTGATCTCCCAAGGACCTGTGGACACCGCGAGATCCCCCGCGGTTGAAATCGCAACCCAGGTCGGCCCCCAGGACAACTTCGCCGAGCTCGGGGGCTTCGTCTCGTGGGCCGGACGCGCCGGCCCGGGGAGCGGCAAGAACGCGATTGCATCGGGAGCCAGGTTCAGGAGAAACGCCTCGTGGAGCCCCTTCTCGAGGGAAGCGGCGGCGAACGCGCGTTCGGCGGCGACCACCTGATCGAACGGGGAGAGCGTCGCTGCGAGGAGGAGTGCCGTGAGCATCATGCTAGAACCCCATCTTGAAGCCCAACTCGAACGAACGAGGCGGGCCGGCGTTTCCGATCACGGCGCCGAAATTCGTGGCGAGCGCGCGCCCTTCGACGAGGCCACCGTTGTTGCGATTGAACACATTGAAGACCTGGAGGAACGCCTGACCGTAGCCTTTACCTTGCTTCAGTTTGAAGGGTCTGTAAAGGCGCAGGTCGAGTTGCAGGAGAGATGGAGACGTCAAAGACGTCACGGGCGCCATGCCGACGGCGGCGCGGTAGGCGTTCACCGCTTCGAGCGGCGTGTTGGCGCCGGTGTTCCGCGAGACGCCCGGAGGCCTGTCGCTCGTGATGCCGTCGAGGTTGTCGTCGGTCCCGGTCGTGACGTTGAACGGGAGAAAGGTCGCGTACTGGAAGACCCCCGAGAGTCGCAGACCGAGAAAGTAGAGCGCGAGATCTCCCGAGGCCACGAACCGGTGGCGGCGATCGTTGTCCGACAGGCCTCGCTCCGAACTCAGATCGTCGGAGTTCGGGGGGAGGTAGATCCCGCCCTTCAGCGGATCCGGTCCCATATCTTCGGATTTCGACAGCGTGTACGAGAGGTTGTACCAGCCGATTCCGGACTGCCACTTCCAGTTGAGGTCGAGCCCGCTGTACCAGGCTTGCCCCTCCGTGACGACCGCCGCGATCGATCCGACGTTGACCTGGTCGTACTCGTGGATCGGCATTCCCTGAATGTCCGTCCCGATCACCGGGTTCAGGTCCTTCATCAGGGGGATGTTGTAGGTCCGAGACCGCGTCACGTTCGCCGAGAACGCGCCGTGCGTCCCGATCGCCCGTTCGAAGCCGAGGTTGAACAGATTGGCCTGCGTCGAGTCGAGGCGGGTTCCCGTCGAAAAGCGAAGAGTCAGGTTCTCCGGGAATACCAGCACGTCACGCACGGCGTCGATGCCGTATTCCGCAATGAAAGCCTCGGTCAGCTCGAAGGTGAGTCCCTGCGGAAAGATCATGCCGATCTGCGTTCCGGAAGTGATCGCCGCTACGGCGGGGAACGCGAGGACCGTTTTGTTGTAGAACACCCCCGCGCCGCCTCTTACGACCCACTCGCGGTTTTTTCCGGTGGTATAGGTGAACCCGAAACGCGGCGCGATGTTGTTGTAGTCGCGCCCGGCGCCGCCGTTGGGAATCGTCGAGTACACGACAGCGTCCGACGGCAACGTGTAGGTGTCCAGGTCGTAGCGGAGTCCAAAATCGAACAGCCAATTCGGGGTGGCCTGCCAGCCGTCCTGGACGAAGGCGGCCATCGCGGTGTCGCTCAGTGTCGCCTGCGGCGCGCCGTCGATGAGCTGAAAGACGATCGGATAAGTATAGGGGAGTGCCGGCTCGTCGATCACGCCGTCGCCGTCGTCGTCGATGCCGTTAGGAAACGCCGGGACCGGTATGTCGTAGTTCGGTTCGCAGGTGCCCTTCCCCAGAGCCGGGCACTGATCGTTGGTGAAATTGCAGACCTGGGTTGCGTCCCCCGAACAGCGCAGCGGTAGGTCGCCGAACGTGATGCCACCGTCGTCGCCGGGCTCGAAGGGGGTGTCGCTCCTGTAGATGAAGTTGCCGTTCGCGTTGAACTGCGCGCCGACTTTCGTCCGAGAGGGCGTCACGTCGTAGCCGAACTTCGTCGTGTGCTTCCCGGTGACCCACGTCAGGTTCTGGACGAGTTGGAACACCGAGGCGTCGCGCGTTTGCTGGCTCAAGTTGTTCCCGCCGAATTGCGCGGAAGGATGTTCGACCCCCGAGAGTGCCGAGTTGGACTGCTGGGAGAGCGACGAGCCTCCCAGCAACACGCGCGTTTCGACGATGAGGGATGGGTTGACCACGGTCGTGAGGGCCGCGCCGAACTGGACGTCGCTTTCGTCGAGGCCAAACCCCCACTGCGGTGTGCTGATCCCGCCCACGTTGACTCCCTCGGTGGAGCGCTTGTCGTAGGAGAGCCGCATCATCAGCGTGTTGGCCGGGTCGATGTTGAAATCGGTTCGGAGGAAGAAGTTGTCGTCCGCGCTCGACGCGTCGAACCGGCCGCCGACCACGCCGTCCGCGGTGTAGCCGGTGTAGGGGACGATCGACGAAGAGCCCTGGTGCTCGTAGGCGGCGAACCAGAACGACTTGTCCTTTCGGAACGGTCCGCCCATGCGCATCCCGACCGCCCAGTTGCTCGACTCGGCGGGCACGCCCGCCGTGTCGGGGAGGCTGTTGACGAGCGCCCCCGACGCCGCGAGAGCTTGCGGTCCGGCCTGAACGAACCCGAGCCCGTCGAGTTCGTTCGTGCCGCGCTCGGTGACGAGGTTCAACACTCCGCCCGAAGCCCGCCCGAACTCCGGAGCGAACTGGTGCGTCATCAACACGAACTCGCTGATGACCAGATCGGAAAAAGTCGCGTTCAAAGACGTCCCGCTGGCGAGGTCGTTGTTGTCCAAGCCGTCGACCAGGTACGAGTTCGCCCGGCCGGTCTGCCCGTTGACGACGAACGGCGCCGCCCGCTCGCCGTAATAAGAAGACGGCGCGGCCTGCCGCACCGATGAGTCGAGCAAGGCCAGATCGACGGCGTTCCGCCCGCCGATCGGAAGATCCTCGGCCTGGGATCCCAAAATGCGCAGTTCGCCGCCGGTGCGCGAAGGGTCGACGAGCGGGGCGTCCGCCCGGACCGTCACCTCTTCTTCGAGCCCGGTGCCGATGACCAGGTCGACCACACCGGTCTGCTGCAGCCGCAAGGTGATCGACTGGGTGTCCGAAAGGATGCCTTCGGGCGACCGTGCCACGACCCCCCACGAGCCGGGGGGGATGCCGTCGAAACGAAAACTTCCGTCATCGGCCGACGTCGCGGTGCGGATCGCCCCGCTCCCCTCGGAGCGCGCCTGGACCATGGCCGCGGGCACGGGCTTTTTGTCGGACGTGGTGACGTGGCCGGTCAGGCTCGCCGAGGTCGTTTGCGCGCGGACCCCCGCCACCGTGAATACCGCGAGGGCACACGCGAGCACCGCGCGGCGAAGGTCATGAAGGATCAATTCTACGGGCTCCGTCTCAGTGCAGGTAGTGTCCCCACGGACCGTTTCCACCCGTCCCGCGTGACCGAATCAAAAGAAACGTCTGCGATGGATTCCCGTCCCAGCACGTCGTCAATCCCACCTGACCGACGACCGAAAAACCGGTGTCGCTCGTCGCGTCGTCCGATGCAAGCACGTCGTAGCCGACCGCGCAAGAGTCAGCCGTGGGGCTCCAGCATACGTGAATGTTCGGAGCCGACTTGGCGACGGTGACGCCGGTGACCTCTTGTGTCGGGATGCAGGTTCCGCCCGTCGTCGTCGCGGCGACCTCGATCGGATAGGAAAAGTTTGGATCACCCGAGACCGTCGTCGGGTAAAGGATGCTCTCGTACCGGGTTGTGACGAGGGTCGACGGGTCCTGGAAGTCCGACAGCGAAGTGACCGTGAAGTAGTAGGTCGTCCCCGGGGTCAGGCCGGAGATCGTCGCGGTCGTCCCCGCGAACGCTACCTGGCCTGGGTTCGCGACCGAGTTGAAGGCATAGGGGGTTGAAGCTCCGGGATCGGTGTCCCAGTAAATCTTGTACCCGGCGATGCGGCTCGTGATGTCACCCGGATTCCAAGAGAGGGAAACCGTGGTGCCCGTCGTCGCTCCCGCGGTGATGGAAACGGGCGGCAAGAGCCCGTAGCTGATGTCCGTAAATTCGACGGTCGTGAAGTTCGTGCACGGCGTCTCGGCGCCCGCACTGATCTCGGCGGCGGTGAAATCGGATCGCAGGGGACCGCGCACAAGGGCGACCGAGCCGACGAAGGGCGCCTCCCAGATGTAAACGATCGTTCGCACGGTGGCGAGCTGCAGGCTGCAACCGGAACTGGAGTACGTGCAATACTCCGTGGTGTTGCGGAGCAAGAGGGCGTTCAACGTGTGGCCCGAGGGGAGTTTGACCACGCCTCCCTTGACGAGCTTGCCTGATTGCGCTCCACCGAAGCTCTGGCCGCCGCTCGTACAGGCCTTCGACCAAAGGGTCTGGAAGAGGCCGCCGCAATTGCCGCACTGGCAGTTGTAGAAGCTCTGCACGCACGTCGTAGCCGGGTCGCTCGCCCACGTATCGCCCGCCTGCGCGTACCAACCGCCGGCGTCGTTGTGGGGCATCCGCCAGATCGGGACCTCGTACCTCGGGAACCCCGTCTGATCGGTGAAGCAGAAGCGGGTTTCGCCGGCTCCGAATCCCCCCGAGACGTTTTCGCTCTGACTGCCGGCCCGGAGCCAGAACGTGACATCCGTCGCGCGGTTTTCGCGCTGCACGACCTGGTTGTCCCTGCGAATCGTCCCCGTCAGGTTGCGGTCGAGTCTCTCCAGGATTACGGGTTCGAGTGTGCCGCCCGGGGGATACCCGGCGTAGCCGCAGGTGGCCGAGTTGCAGGTTTCCCCGGAGTTGACGGGGGTTTCCGTCGTCGCGGTTTGCTGGCCGGTCGTGATCCCCGAGAAGTTCCACGTATCGAGATCGACCAGATTGCAGATGTTGTTGATGCCGGCATCCGGCACGAGGGCCGAAACGGGCACGGGGTCGGCCGCGCTCCCGCGCTTGTCGATTCCGTATTTCACGTCGGTAAAAGCCCCGCGGTAGATTGCATCGGCGTAGATTTTCATGGTCGCCGCGCCGGTTCCGACCTTCTCGACGATCGTGATCGCCTCGACGTCGAGCCGGGTGCGGCCGTCCGCCGAGGCGGGGCCTGAAATCGTCGCGAGCACCCCTTCGCGAGGGCTGACCCAACGGTGGATCAACGCTTCGGGGCGCATCGATCGCTCTCCCGCGCGCTGACGCGAAACGAGTACGCGCTGCAGCACGACCTCTTGCGGGTCGTCCGGAAGGAGCAGCCAGCCGATGCCGACCGTCGTGACCTCAGCGGTCAGCCGGTCGGCGAGTCCGTCCCGGGTCTCGTTGAACTGGAGGAAGATCCGGGCTCCCATCTTCATCTGCGCGGGATCGTGGTCGGGGAAGAGCCAACGTTCGGCGTCGGCGCCCGAGAACGAAACGCGAGCGGGGGCGGCCTGGCCGGTCCCGCGGGTCTCCTGCACGAATTCTTGCTCCTGGGTCGAGATCGTCACGGCCGACGAAACGCCTGGAACGATCGATTCCAATTGCCAGCGTGTCTTGCCTTCGGGTGCGGTCAGGTCGGCCGGGAGCGGCGCGCTCACGGGGACGTTTCGAGCCCGCACCTCGCGCACCGTGGTCGTCGCGGCGAGCGCGGATCCCGTGAGAGCCACAAGACAAAGGCCGGATACGCACAAACGCATGGTCACCCCCCAAGAAGATCGAAACCCGCACGGTTGTACCTTTTGCCGTGGGTACCGGCAAGGGTTTTTGTATAAGAATTTCAGGAGGCAGATTGGGTCTGGAGGGTCTGGAGGGTCCGATAAAGCCCGTCCTCACAGGCCATTAGCTCGTCGTGGGTGCCCAATTCGCGCACCTCCCCGTGGTGCAATACGAGGATCCGGCCGGCGTTTCTGATCGTTGCGAGCCGGTGGGCGATGACGATGGACGTTCGTCCGGAAAGCACGGTGTCGAGGGCCGTCTGGATGTGCCCTTCCGTTTCGGGGTCGATGGAGGCGGTGGCTTCGTCGAGCACCAGGACGGCGGGGTTGAAGGCGATCGCGCGGGCGAACGACAGGAGTTGCTTTTCTCCGACCGAGAAGTTGGAGCCGCGCTCTCGCACCGGTTCGTCGTACCGAAGCGGAAGCCTGTCGATGAAACGATCGGCACGCACCGAGTGGGCGGCCTTGGCTACGTCTTCGGGAATGATCCGCGGATCGCCGAGCGCGATGTTCGAGGCGATCGTGCCGGCGAACAGGAAGTGGTCCTGGAGCACGACCCCGATCGTGCGCCTTAGGGCGCCAAGGTCGTAATCCCTGACGTCGACGCCGTCGAGCAGGATGCGGCCTTCCCGGACGTCGTAAAGACGCGCGAGCAGCCGGATCAGCGTCGACTTGCCCGCTCCCGTCCACCCCACGACCGCCAGCCGCTCGCCGGCGGCGACGCGAAACGAGACGTTCTTGAGGACGGGCGCCCCGTCGCCGTAGCCGAAGGTGACGTTTTCGAAGGCGATCTCCCCACGGCTGACGCCTTGCGGTCGATACGGCTCGCTCGGCGAGACGAGCGTCGTTTTCGTGTCGAGGAGCGCGAAGATCCGCTCGGCCGAGGCCATCGCCGCCTGCATCACCGTGTAGCGCTGCGAGAGCTCTTGCACCGGACGGAAGAAGCGCCCCGCGTACTCGATGAACGCGACGAGGGTGCCGAAGGTGATGGCCCCTCCCGTCAGGCGCCACCCACCGGCCCAGACGATCGCCGCCATCGTCACCGAGCCCATCAACTCGGCCACGGCGGAAAACGCCGACTCGAAAAAGACGCCGGACATCTGGGCCGTCCGGTGCTCCCTGTCGAGCACCGCGAATTCATCCGCAAGGAGACGCTCCCTCCCGAACAGCTGCACGATGCGCATCCCCGAGACGGTTTCCTGGAGCGAAGCATTGAGCTTCGCCACGGCGGAACGAATCGCGCGGTACGCGCTCCTCACGCGCACCCTGAACCACCACGAAACGACGAGCATCGGCGGGATCACTGCGAAGGTGACGAGCGCCAACCGCGCGTCCATCGCGATCAGGATGACGACGATGCCCGCGAGCTTGGCAAAATCGGCGAGGATCAGCACGACGCCCGAGGTGAACGCCTCGCTGATGGCCTCGACGTCGGTCGTGACCCGGGTCATCAACCGGCCGACCGGCGTCCTGTCGAAAAACGCGGAAGGGAGCCGTTGAAGATGCGCAAAAACCCCGTTCCTGAGGTCGAACACGACGCTTTGTCCGGTCCGTTCGAGCAGGTAGACCTGGAGGAAGGAAAGTGCGAACTCGATGCCGAGCGCTCCCAGAAACAGCGCCGCGGGGAGCGACAGGCCGTCGGTCCGTCGCTTCACGATGAAGCCGTCGATGACCTCTTTCACCAGATAGGGTTGGACGAGCTGGACCGCGGCCGAAGCGAATAGCGTCGCGAGCGACAGGGCGACGAGGCCGCGGTAGGGCGCTACGTACGCCGCGAGCCGTCGCATGAGGCGCCCGTCGTAGGCGCGGCCCAAAACGTCTTCGCGATCGGCGCTCATTGGAGCCGCTCTTCCATGCGCGCCCGGAGAAACAGCCGCGCGTAGACTCCGTTTCGCGCGAGCAGCGCGTCGTGCGTGCCGTCCTCAACGACGCGTCCGCCGGCGAGCACGACGATCCGGTCCACGGCGCGCAGCGTGCTCAGCCGGTGCGTGATCAGGATCAACGTCCGCCCCCGTCGCTCTACAGCGAGCGCATCGAGGATCATCCTTTCCGTATCGGCATCGACGCTCGACAGCGCGTCGTCGAGCACGAGGATGTTCGGATCGACCGCGAGGGCTCGTGCCAACGTCGCGCGTTGGCGCTGGCCTCCCGAAAGCGTGAACCCGCGCTCGCCCACGATCGTGTCGAGTCCGTCGGGGAGCGACGGAAGATCGGTGTCGAGCCGTGCGGCGCGCACGGCCTCCCGGATCGCCTTCTCGCCACCCGCGGGCAGGCCGAACGCGACGTTTTCCGCCAGGGAGCGCGAGAAGAGGAACGCCTCCTGCGGAACGAAGGCCAGGCCGGCGCGGACGCGTAGGACGGGAACGTGGGCCAGGTCTTCACCGCCGGCGAACATCGTCCCGGGGGGAGGCGGGTAGATCTTGGCGAGCAGATGCGCGAACGTGGACTTCCCGGAGCCGACCGCGCCGACGATCGCGACGCGCGAGCCCTTCGCGATCGAAAGCGATACGTCGGTGAGGGCGGGCCGGTCGGCCGCTCCCTCGTAGGCGAACGTCAGGCCACGCACCGTGAGATCGCCGTCGATCGGCCTTTCGCCTTGCGCGCCGGGCGTGGGAGGCGCGACCGTGGGAGTCGATTTCATGATCTCGTCGAGCCGGCGCATCGCGCCCGAAGCCCTCTGGAACAAGTTGACGATCCAACCCAAAGCGATGGTCGGCCAGGCGAGCTGGGCGAGGTACGCGTTGAACGCGACGAAATCGCCGAGCGAGATCCGGCCGCGGATCACGTGGAGACCGCCGACGAACAGGACGAGGAGGGTCCCGAGCCCCGCGAACACGCCGATCAACGAGACCATCGCGCCGCGCACGCGGGCGAGGGCGAGCTGCTTCCGCCGGAGCGCGTCGCACAACTCGCGGAACCGGGCGATTTCCTGGTCCTCCTGCGCGTAGATCTTCACCTGCTGGATGCCCGAGAGATTCTCTTGCGTCCGGTCGCTGATCGCGGCGAGCTGCTCCTGCACGGCGAGCGAGCGCGCGTAGACCTTCTTGCTGAGACGGTTGACGCACAGGTAGAGCAACGGGAACCAGAAGAGGGCGACCAGCGTGAGCGGCACGTCGAGTCTCAGCATCACGCACAAGACGCCCACGTACACGATCGCCGTGTTCAACGCATTCAACAGCCCGGGACCGAAAAACGCCTGGAGCAGCTGCAGGTCGTTCACGCCGCGCGACATGAGGTCGCCCGTGCGCTGGCGGTCGTAAAATGCCGCGTCGAGCGAGAGCAGTTTGGCGAAAAATGCTTCGCGCACGTCGAAGGCGATCTTGCGGGAAGCGCCGAGGATCAGGAGGCGCGAGACGGTGCGGGCCCACGCCTGGACGATGGCGAGGCCGATCATGCCGCCCGCGAAGGATGCCAGGCGCCAGGCGTTCGTTCCGGCGGTGAGATCTTGGACCGCGCCGCGCAGCAGCCAGGGGATCCCCAGGGCCAAAATGTTGGTCGCGATCAACCAGGCGAGCCCGGCGACGTATTTGCTCCGGTAGGGGCGAGCCCAAAACCGGTAGCGCGCGAACAGATCGGGGGTCAAGGCGTCAGGGGTCGTCGCGCGCGCTTACCTAGGCACGCGGCGCAAACGCCGGCCATCTCGACACGCACGACCTCGGGGCGAAACCCGTTCTCGTTCTCGACGCGGCGTTTCAGATCGTCCCAAAATGCCTCGTCCGGCTCGTCGACGCGTTTGCAGGCCGTACACACGAGGTGGATGTGAAGGGTGGACGGGCGGATTTCGTAGTAGTGCCGTTCGCCGCTGACGTGCATCAGGTCGAGTTCATCGACGAGCCCCAGCTTTTTCAGTTTGTTCAGTGTGCGGTAGACCGTCGCGCGATGGATGGTTTCGTCTTTCGCTTTCGCGAGCCGGTAGACGGACTCGGCGTCCAAGTGCTCTTCGGCGGCCTCGAGCAGCTCCGCGATGATCTTGCGCTGGCCCGTGAGGCGTATGCCTCGCGCCTTCATGCGCTCCAAGAGCCCTTCGCGGGGAAGGGTGCGGTGCCTCATTGTGACTCCGCCGAAGCCTGGGGCTGCGACACGGCCACGCGCAGGATCCGCCGTCCCTTCACCCTCACCACCTCGAGGGTGCGGCCGCCGAACGGGATCGCGTCGCCGATCCGCGCGAGCCGGCCCAACCGGGCCTGTATGAGGCCGCCGATCGTGTCCACGTGTTCGACGATGTCCTCGTGCGCTCCGGTGAAGGTCTCGAGTTCGGCGATGGTCAGCGCCGCGTCGAGCATGAGTCGGCCGTCGGGCTGCGTCTGCACCTTCGGCACTTCCTGGTCGAATTCGTCCTGGATGTCCCCGATCAGTTCCTCGAGGATGTCCTCCAAGGTGACGAGGCCCGCGGTCCCGCCGTATTCGTCGACGACGATGCCCAGGTGGAACTTCTGTCGTTGGAACAGCGCCAACGCCTGTTGGATTTTCGCGTTTTCCGGGACGAAAAGCGGTGGTCGCGCGAGGGCCTGGAGCTCGGGCGCGCCGACCGAAGGCGGCGGCGCGATGAACAGGTCCTTGACGTGGACGATGCCGACGACGTGGTCGATCGTCCCGTCGCACAAGGGGAGCCGCGTGTGCCCGAACTCCCTGGCGTGCGCGATGTTTTCCGCGTAGGAGCGGTTCCGGTCGAGCCACAAGACGTCGGCGCGCGGGACCATGATCTGGCGCACCGCGCGGTCCGCGAAGTCGAGGGCGTTGGCGAGAAGCTTTCCGTGCGACTCCGAGAGCACGCCGCTCTTGCGGCTGACGGCCAAGATCATGCGCAGTTCGGCTTCGCTGTGGGCGAGGCTCGCCTCGGTCGGCGGCGTGAGACGCAGCATCTTCACGAGGATGTTGGCCATTCGGTTCATGACCGCGATCAAGGGGTAAAAGAGGAAGCGGAACAACCGCAAAGGCCACGCGACCGCGAGTGCTGTCGCCTCGGCGTGGCCGATCGCCACGGTCTTGGGGACGAGTTCGCCCACGACGACGTGGAGAAACGTGATCAGTAGGAAGGAGGCCGCAATGGCCGCCGTGTGCGCCGCCCCCGTTCCGAATCGTCCCAGCGGGGCGAACGCGGGTTCGAGCAGGTGAGCGAACGCCGGCTCTCCGACCCAACCCAGAGCCAGGGACGCCAAGGTGATGCCGAGCTGGCACGCCGAGATCATGGCGTCGAGGTTTTGCAGGACCTCGCGCGTGGCCGAGGCGCGCCGCACCCCGCGCTGCACGAGCTCTTCGATGCGGGTCACCCGCACCCTGACGATCGCGAACTCGGCCGCGACGAAAAACGCGTTGATCGCGACCACGGCGAACGCGACAACGATGAGAACGAAGTTCATCAGCGCGGAAGTATAGGCGACCCCTCCGGATCGTGAAGGGCGCCGCGATCCAGGAACCAGCGCAATCGCGAGACGACCTCGTCGGTCGTTTTGAGGTGGGTGGGGTCGAACGCCACGGCCTTGTCGCGATGCTCGGCGAGCCATCGCGAGACGATCTCGACGTCGATCGGCCGAGACCGTGCGGAGCGGGGCCCTTCGCGAGGATCGAAAAACTCGTCCTGCAAGACGCGCTCGATTCGTCGCAGGCCGCCACCACGCGGGCCCAGAGGAACCGAATCGAGAAGCTGTCCTTCCCGGATGAGCCACGCCCGAAGGACCCATGGTTCTTCCGCGGGCTCCAGGATCAGGATCGACCGGAGGCGCGCCGCGCGGTCCTTACGGGCGTGAACCGCCCGCTGCACGTTGCGCTCCGGCTCGTCGCGTCGGATCTGCGCGGCCTCACGCAACAGCGCCTCGAGGCTCGAGCCCGACGGCTTGACCTCGAAGCGGTGCACCGCGTCGATGATCGCGCGCCCGCGCGTGCCGCGCGGGGCCTCGCCGGAAAACCACGTGGCCAAACGCCGCTTCAGGTTGTTGGACTTGCCGACGTAGAGGAGCTTGCTGTCGAAATCGTAGAAGCGATACGTGCCGGGTGTCGGCGGGACCGCTCGCAGGTCGTCGCGCGAAAACGCGTAGCGCGACCAGGGAACGCCCTCTCCTCCCGCGTGGCAGGCGGCCGCGACGGCGTCCCAGCTCTCGCCGGGCTCGCAAAGCGCATCGAAGCACGCGGGGAGGAGTTCGATCCCGTGCAGCGGGTCGTCGTCGACGAGCGCAGAGAGGGAAAGCGCGCCTGCTATGTCTTCCAACGAGTGGAGCGCCGGCTTGTGTAGGCGACGGCGCGCGAGGAGCGGCAGCGGCAGCGGATCGACGAGGGGCTCTTCGATCCAGTCTTCGAGCGCGCCAAGGCCCCCCGGCGGCGCGTGCAACACGACGCGCGCGCCCTCGACGAGCGCGCGCAGCCGCGCCTTGAGCTCGAATGCGGTCGCCGGGGAGGAGCAATCGTCGGCGCAGGCCGCGACGATCGTCTCGCCGTGCCTCCTCGAGGCCGCGATAGCGGTCAGTACGAAGGGAGCGCGCGGCGCGGGGCGCGCGCCGATGACGAGCACGAACGCGACGTCCGGTTGGGGGACGGGTTGGGCGGCCGCTCCGGGAGTTCCGACGACAGCTTGTCCGCATGGGCGCCACGCGCCGTCGTCGTAGGCGAGGCGTGGATCGCCGACGAAGGCGGCGCGAAGCACGTGGGTCGCCCGCTGTTCGTCCGCGACGGAAAGCGACAGCAGCTCGCGCGCGAGGCGGACGGACGATGCCGGTTTTCCGGAATCATGCAGATAGCGGACGGCGCGCTCAGCAACGACCGAAGCGGGGCGAGTCATTGAAAGGATTTGTAGCACCGGCCCCTGTTCGCGTCAAAGCGGGCCGTGCTACAAGGCGTCGCATGGATCGCCTCCTAAAGTCCGTCGATCTCGCGGTGGTCGGCGCCGGCGCCGCGGGTCTCATGGCGGCGGTGCAGGCGGGGCGCGCGGCGCGGGATCGCGGTGCACGAATGACGATCATGGTCGTCGATGGCGCCACGACGATCGGAGCCAAGATCCTCGTCGCCGGCGGCGGCCGCTGCAACGTCACGCACGACGTCGTCGACGAGACCTCGTTTGCGGGCTCGACGCCCGCGGCGATCCGCAAGGTGCTGCGCCGCTTTTCCGTGGAGAAGACCGTCCGGTTCTTCGCGGAGCAAAACGTCCCGCTCAAGCGGGAAGCCACGGGGAAGCTCTTCCCGACGACCGACCGCGCGCGGACGGTGCTCGACGCTCTCTCGCTCGCGGCGAAGGAAGCGGGGGTCGCGATCGTTCATCCCTGGCGTGTCGAGGACGTCTCGCGCTCAGCTACCGGCTTCCTCCTTCGCGGCCCGGCGGGGGAGATCGCAGCAACCCGCGTGATCTTGGCGACCGGCGGGCGCAGCCTGCCGAAGTCCGGAAGCGACGGCCACGGGTTCGAGCTCGCGCGGCGGCTCGGGCACCAGACGACCGCGCGCATTCTCCCCGGGCTGGTGCCGCTCATCCTCGCGGAGCGTTGCTTCGTCCGGCGCCTCGCGGGGGTCACCCTGGAAACGACGATCACTCTTTATTCGGGGGCCGGGAAGACGCAGAAGGTGTTCGGAGGCTCGACGTTGTGCACGCACTTCGGGATCTCGGGGCCGCCGGTGCTCGACATCAGCCGCTACTGGTTGAACGCGAGCCTCGACGACCCCGCCGCGCACCTAGGCGTCGATTGGTTGCCGGAACTCGGAGAGCGAGGCCTTCAAGAAGAGTTCGCGAAGCGCGGAGGCACGGCGGTCGGCGCGGTGCTGCGTGCCCGGCTTCCCGAGCGTCTCGCGGACGCGCTCGTTGCCGAGGCCGGCATCGACAAGGACAAGTCGTTCGATCGACTCGGGCGCGAGGCGCGCCGGAAGCTCGCGAAGACCGTGGGCGCCTATCGGCTCCCGGTGACGGGGGATCGTGGGTTCACCCACGCCGAGGTCACAGCCGGCGGCGTGCCGCTCGCCCAGACCCGACTCGAGACTCTGGAGTCGCGAGTTTGCCCGGGACTTCACCTCGTGGGCGAGATCTTGGACGTCGATGGCCGCATCGGCGGTTTCAACTTCCAGTGGGCCTGGGCCTCCGGTTTCGTCGCAGGCACAGCCGCCCGATAGAAAACAGGGAGACAGGAAGAGGGGACAGCAACTCTAAGGGGACA
>JAQBEH010000042.1:0-2971 GCA_032124015.1 Acidobacteriota bacterium | reverse complement strand
ATGGCGGTCGTTTCCAAGATCTTCACGAACACAGCGTCGGCATTCAACGCCCGCCGCCAGATCGAGTACCCGACTCCCGCGCCACTGCCGTCGTCCATGACCGGGTTCTCCCAGCTCAGACGAATGTGGTTGCCGGCTTCCATGGCGAGAGTCAGCGAAACCTGGTGGACGCCCTTGCCATTGTTGATTTCCTTGGCGAGGCACCTTGCGTCTTTGCAGGTGAACTTGTTTCGCGCCGGGTCGGAAAGGAGCGCATCCGTCGTTGCCAACGATGCGGAAACGGTGGTCTGCCACCGGTTGTGAGAGTCGTGGTCGCTGCCGCAGGCCGAGTCGACTTCTTGGTCCGGGCAGATGTTCTGACGGCAGATGTTGAGGGCCAAGCCCATCAACTCGTAGTCGGCCTTGGTGCACTGGTTTCCATGCTCGCCGTCTTCCCAATCGGGGCCGCCGTTGGGTTCGTGGTCGAAGATTTCGCAGATCTGGGTTGCTGTCGTGATACCTGCGAAGGTGGTCGTCAACTGACCAACGCATTCCGCATCCGCGTCGGTGAGCATATCGCCGTGGTTCGGGCGGGGAATGCCCTTCTTGCACAGCTTCTTGAAGTAACCCGAGCTCTTCGGCTGGGGTTGCGTGTCGCAAATCGCGACGCCGATGCAGATGCCGGCCTGACAACTGTCACCGCCCGTTCCCGCGTTGCCGTCGTCACACAGGGTGCCGTCCGGCGCGGTGGGGTTGTCGCAGAGGCCCGTTCCGGAGTCGCAGCTACCGGCAACGTGGCACTGATCCAAGGCGGTGCAAACCAGAGGAGTGTAAACGCAACCCGAGGCCGAGTCGCAGGTGTCGATCGTGCAGGCGTCGCCGTCATCACAAGTCACGGCCCCGCCGCTGACGCAGGTGCCTGCTCCGTCGCAGGTACCGTCTTCCGTGCATGCGTCGTTGTCGCTGCAAGCCGTTCCGCCGGCGACCGGTGCATACGAACAGGCACAGGCATTGAGCTCGTCGGCGAAGTCGTCCGTGCAGGCGTTGCCGTCGTCACAAACCGACGAGCCGGCGCAGTTCCCGGATCCATCGCACTGGTCTGAGACGGTGCAAACGAGACCGTCGTCGCAGCTTCCACCCGCCGCTGCCGGCGGGAAGACGCAGAAGGCGACCGGGTCGCAAGCGTTGTCTGTGCAGGGGTTGAAGTCATCGCACAGATCACCCGCGTTGCTGGAGTCGAAGACGCAGCCGACGGACGAGTTGCACGAATCGTCCGTGCAAACGCTGTCGTCATTGCAAATCACGGCGTCGGACTGGCAAACGCCGGCGACGCAATGATCGTTCTCCAAGCACGCGTCGGCGAAGCACGTCGAACCGTCACAAACGATGGCGGTGCAGCCGTTGTTCGCTTGGGCGGCCGTATCGAACGACCACTCGGAGAAGTCGTTGTCCGGATTTTCGTCCGTCGACGACGAGAAGATAAACGCGTCGTTGATGATGGTCACGCCATCGCCGATGCAGTTATTGACCTGGACGGTCAGTGTGTAGGTCGTGGTGCTGCCGGGCGCCATGGACGTGTTGATGCAGTAGATCGGGAAGGACTCGTTGGTCGAGGAGTCTCCCTGGTCAGGCAGCGAGAAGCACGCCGTGTTGTTGCCGCCGAGCGTGTCGTCGATGTTCAAGGAGACGAACGTGAGGTTCAGATCGAGGAAGTCCAACAGAGTGACTTCTTGCGCGATCTCGGCGCTGTTGTTCACGACGGTGATCGTGTAGTCCACGAACGAGCCGTCTTCCACCGGACCGGCCGGGCCGGTCTTGGTGACCGACACGTCGGCGGTCGTCGTGCCCGGGCCAGCCGACTGCACGGGACCGCAGTTGACGGTCAGGCTGCCCGCCCAATTGTTCGGGTGGGACGGTGTTCCCTGGCTCAGCGGCGCGCTGGCGCCGTAGTAGCAGACCTCGAGCATTCCGGTGTAGCTCGCGCGCCACTGGAACCACGACGAGGTCACGGCCGGGGAAAGGGCGTTCAGGCCGGCGCCCTGCACGTCCGGGGCGGTGTTTTTCCGCGGGTTGGCGCCGAAGATGTAGTTCGAGATCCCGGCCGGTTCCGCATCGTAGATGATCGGCTGCGGGATATCGACGATGGAGACGGCTCCGGCAACGCGATCGGGGTTGGCATCGCCGAACCAGTCCATCAGGTCGCCCTCGTTGACGAGGAACTTGAAGCAATCGGAATCGCCCTGGAACGCCATCGTTCCGATGACATAGCCACCGGCGGTGACGGGATTCGCATTGATGACGTCGCCCGGCCAGCCGTAGTAGATGTCGTTACCGGTCGGTCCCGACTCGTCCTCGAGCTGGGCCGCGGCAATCGGCGGCCGGACGTGCGCGTAGAGCTCGTAATTCGCGGTCTGGCGGGGTTGGGTGCGGCTGACACGGACGAAAGTCTCCGTCCCGTCGGTCACAGCACCCGCGATCGTCGACGAGTTCGTGCCGTACCAGCTGGTCACGTCATCGTCGTCGAACTGGAGCGTGTTGGTCGCCGTGGTGACGCGCATCCGATAGTCGTAGTCGTTCGAGTTGCTCGCGTCGATCGAGGCGAAGACCTTGGATCCGGCTTCCGGAGTTCCGAGGCTGTAGAAGTCCACGTCACCTTCGTTGTAGACGACGCTGCACGTCTCGCCGGCTTGGCAATTGACACCGGCCACGGTCCCGGTGCAAACGCCGCCGCCCGGACAACCACTCAAGCCCGAGCAGTAGCGACCGGGGTTGAGGCCGCCGACGCAGACCGGGTAACAGGAAACGCCGGTATCGGCCCCGGTTGCATCGTTGATACAGGTTTGATCGCGCTGGCAGGTACCCGCGCAGGTGGCTCCCTGGTCGCTGACCGGGTTGCAGAAGGCCTGCGTCGCGCAGGTCTTCCCGGCGTTGGGCCCGATGTCGCAGCGCGGATCGCAATCGAGACCGGCCTGCTGCTGACAGAGTTCACCAG
>JAQBEH010000041.1:0-3289 GCA_032124015.1 Acidobacteriota bacterium | reverse complement strand
GCGGCGACCCGAGAGAGAGCGGCCGCTGCGAGGTTGAGGTGTGCGCGCGTGGGCCGCGCGAGGCGCTCGCGACGGTTCCCAGCGGCCCACGGTACCGACCAATCGGGGGTAAGAGTGTCGGGGAGATCGCCTAGAACGGGGGGCGGGAGGATCGATCGACCGCGAGCTCGCCCGACCCTGTGGTCGAAGTGTTGGGCGGGCGCTAGGAAAGGAAATAGCGCGAGCTGCTGCCGCTCACTGCCCGGCTGCGCGGAAGGTGACCAATTGCATCACCCAGGTGGCCGAGGATTGGATTGCGGTGGCGCTGTAGCTGCCCGTGCTCGTCACAACCCTGTCTTCGAGAATGTCTGAGTCCGGTGAGGTGATGATGCGAGTGGTGTAGCCACTGCCGGCGCCGGTAAAGCCGCCCGTCGTGGTGCCGGCTCCGACGAGCAGTTCCGTCGCCGTCGTGGTCGTGGCGGTCCCGCTGCTCGGCGAGGCGTTGGCACCGCCGGCTGAGGCGGTGACATCGAGTGGATTGATCGGGTCGAGGCCGGCGTACTCCGCGATTCGGACGTCCACGTAGGGTGTGGCGGTATTGAGTGTAACGGTGACCGTGTTGGCGCCGGCGGCGATGTTCTTGGCGTAGTAGATCGCCTGGCTGATCACACCGCTCCGAGTCGTCGCCGCGGCGAGCTGGTAGGCGTTTCCGCGGCTGTCAGTGACAGAGGTGATGTTGGAGGTGGCGTTGTTCCAGCCCACCACGACGACGTTCAGGTTGCCTGCGGTTTGGGCCTGGCTGAAGGCCGTCGTGACCGTCGTTTGCGAGGTTTGGGGCGTCGAGGCGGCGACCTGGACGAAGGCCGGCGTTGCCGGGGTCGAGGTCGTGCTGTAGGTGGCGGTGTAGCTGTTGTCGGCGGCGGGCACGGCGATCGTGTGCTGCTGTCCCCCACCATCCGACCATGACTCGAACGTGTAGTTGGTCGACCCTGAGCTTTGGTTGCGGGCCTCGATCGTGTGGGTGTAGCCGACGAGAGTGTCGTAGACGAACGGCGTCACCTTGGCAATACCGTCGAGGTAGAGCGCGAGACCGGCCGGGGCCGTGTTGAAGGTGAGATTGACCTTTTCCGGCCAAACGATCACCGACGTGGTCGATGTCAGACCGTCCGAGTCGGTGACGGTCAACGTGATCCGGAAGCGGGTGTCGCCGCTGAAGTCGTGACCGGTCGTTGCGATCGTGAACGTCCCGCTCTTCACACCGGTTTCGGTTGTCCCCGGATGCACGTGCCCTGCGTGCAAGAAGTCGACGGTCCAGGCGAACGCGGTTGCCGGCAGCGTGCCGTCTTCCTGGTCGGTCGCATCGCCGCTGAACGAGATCACGTCGCCGGCCCGGAACGTGATGCCGTCCTGCGGCGTGAGGATCGTTGCCGTCGGCGGGCTGCCGACCCTGACGACGATCGTCGTCGAGAGGGTCGTGTTGACGCCGTCGGAAACCGAGAGCGTTACCGAATACTGACCGGCCTGGGAGTACCGGTGCGCGGGATTCTGCTCCGACGAGCCGGTGTTGTCGCCTAACGTCCAAGAGTACGTGAGCGGTTGGCCTTCGGGATCGAATGAGCCCCCGCTCGAGAAGGCGACGTCAAGCGGCGCCGGTCCGGATGTCGGGGTTGCCGAGGCAATGGCAACGGGCGCTTGGTTGCTCTGCGTAAAGCGGATCCTTCGTATCTTGCTGACGCCGAAGGTACCGCCGACGTCCGAGTATCCGAGATCGATGTAATAAAGCGCGCCATCGGGACCTTCGGTCAGATAGACGATATCTCCGTACGGCCCGTCAACCGACCCGTCGGCCGGCTCGAAGTTGAAGACACCATTGACATTCCCGTTGGCGTCAAAGGTCATCCGCCTGATCCAGTTCTGGGCGTAGTCGGCGAAGAAATAGCTGCCTTGATAGCTGCTCGGAAACACACTCCCGTGGTAGACGAACCCACCTGTGATCGACGCATCACGGCCGTTGTGGGGGTATGAGTACAGGGCTGCGGTGAATGCCGCGTTGCCGCAGGTCCCGTTCTCGCAGTCCGGCCAACCGTAGTTCGCACCCCGTGCGCCGAGATCGACCTCCTCTCGTGCCGTCGCGTAGTCGTTACCACCGACGTCCCCGACGAAGAGCCTGCCCGTGGGGGCGTCGTAGTAGGCACGGAAGGGGTTCCGGAGACCTAGGGCCCAGATCGAGTCCACGTTCGACCCCGCTCCGTCGTCGAACGGGTTGCCAGCGGGGATCGTCCCGTCCAGATTGATGCGATGGATCTTGCCGCGAGGGCTCGTCAGATCTTGTGCCGGCGTGCCCTGGAAGTGATCGCCGGTCGTGAAATAGAGCTTTCCGTCGTTGCCGAAGACGATGGCCCCACCGTGGTGCTCGGTATCGGCGTTGCTGGGATCCTGATAGAGAACGAACTCCGAGGCGAGGTCGATCGCGGAGAGGGTCTCATCCACGGTGAAGCGGGACAGCCGGTCCCTGTTCGGGGTGCGCATCGTGTAGAAGAGGTACACGTAGCGATTGACTGCAAAGTCCGGGTCGAGCGCGATCGAGAAGATGCCTTGCTGCACCCCCGCATACCCGTCGTTACCGACGTTCGTCAGCTGGACGAACGGCGTCGGTCGCGCCGACGTGTAAGGCGGACTGAGCACCTGCACCTTGCCCGGGAGCTCTGTCACCAGCATCCTGCCGTCGGGAAGGAACGTCATGCTCGTCGGCAGGTTGAAGCCCGACGCGAGGACCTCGTTCTGAAACGAGTTGGCGTTGGTCACGTTCACGGCGACGGGAGCGGAGAGCGTCGAGTTGCCGGCCCCGTCGCGCGCCCGAGCCGTCAGCGTGTGCGCGCCGTTCGACACGGCGCGCGTGTCCCAGGCGAGCCCGTACGGCGAGTCCGGATCCTCGAAACCAGTCGCTACGCCGTCTACGAAGAACTGCACGCCGAGCACGCCGATGTTGTCGCTGGCGTCGGCGGTGACGTTCACGATGTCGCTGAGCTGGGAATTGGCTGCGGGTGAGGTGATCGCGACGGTGGGCGGCGTCGGGTCCTGCACCGGAGGCACGATCGGGTTCACCATGTCGGCCTGGATCTGTGCGGGGGTGAGCGCGACGTTGTAGATGCGGAGCTCATCGATCAGGCCCTGGAAGTACTGGCCGTAGAACGGGTCGCTGCCGATGGTGAGCGCGTCGGTCGAGGTCGCGAGGTTGGCCGTGTTGGCCAGTGTCGAGACTTGAGCGCCGTTCACGTAGAGACGGATCGTGGTCTTGTCGTAGGTGACG
>JAQBEH010000040.1:0-33601 GCA_032124015.1 Acidobacteriota bacterium | reverse complement strand
CCTCCCGAAGGCGATCGTCTCCCGCTTGTGATCGGAGCAAGTGTGGCGTAGCAGCTGGTGCAACTGGTCGTTCGGGAACATCGCCAGATCTCTTCTCAGCGCTTCCGACGACCGCGGCGTCCCCTTGGGGCCGCGCACGGGATTCGGAAACGGCTGTAGCACGACACGAGCTCCGATCGTCTCCTCGCGCAGGGCCACCGTGTAGTCGGTCCGCCCGTCGGTGCGGAGCACGAGCCGATCGGCCTCCGAAAGATGAGAAATCAGGCCTCGAACTGAACGTTGAATGCTCTCGACGTACGACCGGTTCACGCTCACCGTCGTCCCGTCTTCGGGCTTCCGGTCGGGACGGCGCCCACTTCCCCTATGCGGAGCGGGATCCGTGTCGTACACGTACCACGATGTCGCGCCGACCGCGGTCCCGATTCCGAGAGCGCGGTCCTGGCGGCCTATGAAGGTCTCGAAGTGGTCATGGACGACGGGCTCTGACAGAGCCGGGAGCTGCGCGCCACACCGCGCATGAAAGAGGATCGCGTGCCGGCCGAGGCGCTCGGCCTGGCGGGTGACGCTGGTCTTGGCGCAGTGGACCGAGCGGGCGAGCTGCCGGTGGCATGAGCACGCGGCCAGGCCGGAGGCAACGGCGACGAGGAGCTCGGGGCGTTTGAGATAGTAGGTCGTCGAAAACGTCTGGCGGGAACACGTGCGTTCGCAGTCAAGGCAGAGAAAGCGCGGGATCCGCTTCGGCGAGTTCTTGGTGCGGTAGGAGCCGTTGCGATGGAAACCCGGTCCCCGTGATCGGTGGGAGCGACATTCCCGCCATGGACAAAACGGGGGCGTGAATCGCGAGGGACGCACGCTTTGGACGGGCTGCTTTGGCCAGCGCATATCCGCTCGGAGGAGCAAGCGGAAGGCCGAGCGGAAAACGACGGAATGCAGCGGCTTCGTTGTCCGCCGAGTGTCCGCACCGTCCGGATGCGGACGCTGCCGACCCTCATTCAATCAACAAGCTTGCGGCCACCGTGGGTCAGACGAGGTAGGCAACGACCGCGATGCCGAGCATCGTCAGTGCGATCGCGCATTTAGCGACGATGCCCAGGGCGAAGCCGATGACGACCCCCGCCCCGGCTTGCGACGCCTTCTTGAAATCGGGGTCCTTCCAGTACTCGAACCCGACCGCGCCCACGGCGGGCCCGAGGATCAGCCCGGGGAGCCCGAAGAACAGCCCCACGACGGTGCCGACGACGGCGCCCAAAAGTCCCCAAGGCGTCGCCCCCATCCGCTTGGCGCCCAGCACTCCGGAGACGTAATCGACCGCGAATGCGATCGCCGCGAGCACGCCGCATAACGCGAGGGTGAAACTCCCGATCTTCGTGAACCCTCCCGCCCAGGCGGCGGCCACGATGCCGAGGTAAACGAGCGGCACGCCGGGAACCATCGGCAGCACGAGTCCCGCCAGTCCCGCGACGACGAACACGACCGCCAGAACCCAGAGCGCGATCACCATGAGAGGAAGCCTACCAGGCCGGTTGACGCCTGGGATACAATCCCGCGCTTCGCCGGCACGTGAATCTTCGGAGCGCCCTTGGTGAGGTGCCAGAGTGGCTGAACGGGGCGGTTTGCTAAACCGTTGTAGGGCTTTAAACCCCTACCGAGGGTTCGAATCCCTCCCTCACCGCCAATCGTCGCCCCGATGACGACACGACCGGCCCGAGGGCCGCGCCGTGAACACGCCTGACGAAAATTCCCCGGACAGCGGCTATCGCGACTTCATCCGCCAGATCGTCGACGAGGACAAGGCCACCGGAAAGCACGGCGGCCACGTCGCGACGCGTTTCCCCCCGGAGCCCAACGGCTACCTCCACATCGGCCACGCGAAAGCGATCTGCCTGAATTTCGGGCTCGCGGCCGAGTTCTCAGGGATCTGCAACCTCAGATTCGACGACACGAACCCGGCCAAGGAAGAGCAGGAGTACGTCGAGGCGATCATCGAGGACATCCGGTGGCTCGGCTTCGACTGGAAGGACCGTCTCTACTACGCGTCGGACTACTTCCTTCGGATGTACGAGTGCGCGGTCACCCTGATCGAAAACGGGTTGGCCTACGTCGATCAACTCAGCGCCGACGAGATCCGTGCGTATCGCGGCACGCTGACCGAGCCGGGGAAAAACAGCCCCTATCGTGAACGCCCCCCCGCGGAGAGTCTCGACCTGTTCGCCCGCATGCGCGCCGGGGAGTTCCCTGAAGGCGCCTGCGTGCTGCGCGCCAAGATCGACATGGCCTCGCCGAATATCAACATGCGCGACCCGGCGCTGTACCGCGTCAAGAAGGCATCGCACCACCGGACCGGGGACGCCTGGTGCATCTACCCGATGTACGACTACGCCCACCCCCTGGAGGACGCGTTCGAAGGGATCACGCACTCGCTGTGCACGCTCGAATTCGAAGATCACCGGCCTTTCTACGACTGGGTCGTCGCCAACTGCCCCACGGGGGCGACTCCCCGGCAGATCGAGTTCGCGCGCTTGAACCTCACCTACACGGTTTTGAGCAAACGGAAGCTGCTCCTGCTCGTGCAGGAGGGGCACGTCAAAGGGTGGAACGATCCGCGGATGCCGACGCTGTCGGGCCTGCGCCGGCGAGGCTTCACGCCCGCGGCCATCCGGAACTTCTGCGAGAGGATCGGCGTCGCCAAAAGGGACAGCGTCGTCGACGTCGCTCTTCTCGAGCACGCGGTTCGTGACGATCTGAACCGGCATGCGCAGCGCGTCATGAGCGTCCTCAAGCCGCTCGCGGTCGTCATCGAGAACTACCCGGAAGGGCTCGTCGAACAGTTCGAGGTCCTGGTCAACCCCGAAGACCCGGCGGCGGGAACGCGGAAGGTGCCGTTCGCGCGAACGCTCTTCATCGAGCGCGATGATTTTCGCGAAGTGCCCCCGCCGAAGTACTACCGGCTGTTCCCCGGAAACGAGGTCCGCCTGCGCGGCGCCTACTTCATCGTGTGTAAAGACGTCGTCAAAGACGACGCGGGAAGCGTCGTCGAGCTGCGCTGCACCTACGACCCGGCGTCTCGCGGCGGAGCCTCCCCCGACGGCCGCAAGGTGAAAAGCACGATCCACTGGACCTCGGCGGCGCATTCGGTCCCCGCGACGGTGCGCCTGTACGAGCCGCTGTTCACCCGGGAAAACCCGAACGACGAGAGCGAAGGGCTCGACTGGCGGGCGCATTTGAATCCGAATTCGCTCGTCACGATCGTCGACGCCCGCGTCGAGGCGGCGACGGCAGGGCTTCCCGCGGGAACGACGGTGCAGTTCGAGCGGTTGGGATATTTCTGCGCGGACACGGACACGACGCCCGCCCTTCCGGTTTTCAACCGGACGATCACGCTGAAAGACTCGTGGGCCAAGATCGAAAAATCCCGCGGCGGCGCGTGAGGCGCAAGTGAACGTGCGCGTCCGGTTCGCGCCGAGCCCCACCGGCTTTTTGCACCTGGGCGGCGCGCGGACCGCGATTTTCAACTGGCTTTACGCGCGGCGCCACGGCGGGGTGTTCGTGCTGCGCATCGAAGACACCGACGCGCTGCGGTCTTCAGACGAGGTCGTGCGCGCGATTCTCGACGGGATGGCGTGGCTGGGGATGACCCCGGACGAAGGGCCCTTCTTCCAGACCGGAAACCGCGCGCAGCATGTCGCCGACGCGCTGCAACTCCTCGCTGCCGGGAAAGCGTACCGCTGTTTCTGCGACGCCGGAACGCTTTCCGCGGAACGCCTAGCCTCCGAAAAGGCCGGAGGCGGCTACACGTACCCGCGACGATGCCTGGCGATTCCGCGGGAGGAATCCGACGCACGCGCGGCGGCAGGCCTACCGTTCGTCGTGCGCTTGCTGGTCCCGTCCGGGGCGACCGCCTGGGACGACGGCGTTCACGGCCCGACGTCGTTCCCGAACGCGGTGCTCGAGGACCTGATCCTCCTCCGGACGGACGGCACGCCCACGTACAACCTCTCCGTCGTGTCGGACGACGTCGCGATGCGCATCACGCACGTGATCCGCGGAGACGATCACATCTCGAACACGCCGAAACAGCTCCTGATCTACGACGGCCTGGGGAAGACACCGCCGGCCTTCACCCACCTCCCCTTGATCTTCGGCACCGACAAGAAGCGTCTTTCGAAGCGGCACGGCGCGACCTCGGTCCTCGACTACCGTGCCGCCGGCTTTCTGCCGGACGCCCTCTTCAACTTCCTCGCGCTGCTCGGCTGGAACCCGGGCGACGAGCGGCAGAAGATGACCCGCGAGGAGCTGATCGCGGCGTTTGACTTGGACGGCGTCGGGAAATCAGGCGCGGTTTTCGATGCGGCGAAGCTCGAATGGCTGAATGGGTTGTACGTCGCGGAACTCTCGAGGGAAGAGTTCGCCGCCGCCGCGCGCGAGGCGCTCAGGTCGGCGGGGCTGTGGGACGACGCCTACGAGGGCGCGCGCCGAGACTGGTTCTTGCGTGTGCTGGCCCTGATTCAGCCTCGGGCGAAGACGCTCGCCGCAATCCCCGTCGAAGGCCGGTTCTTTCTTTCGTCTTCGGATGATCTGGACTACGACGCGGACGGCGTGAAAAAGCACCTAGGGGGAGACGCGATCGCCCCGGGGCTGCGGGCGCTCGCCCTCCGATGGGCCGCGCTGTCTTCCTGGGAGGAGAGCGAGCTCGAACAGGAACTTCGCCTGGTGGCCGAAGAGTGCGGGCTGGCGGGGGGCAAGTTGATCCACCCGGTGCGCCTGGCGGTCACCGGGCGCACCGCGAGCCCGGGGCTGTTCGAGGTCCTCGCCCTGCTCGGGAAGGAGCGCACCCTCGCCAGGATCGACCGGCTGTTGGACCGGCATTCGACCGGTTTGCTATAGTTCGGCGTTCTTTCGCGCAGCGCTGGGGAGTCGTCCAATGGTAGGACATGCGGCTCTGGACCGTAGAATCGGGGTTCGACTCCCTGCTCCCCAGCCAACCTCCCCTTGAAGGCCATGGTGCTCGAGCGTCAGGCGCCCATCGCGGCGCGCCCGCTCGAGATCCGGGATCGCCCCGATCCCGTTCCCGGTCCAGCCGAGATCCTCGTTCGAGTCGCCGCGTGCGGCGTTTGCCGCACCGACCTTCACGTCATCGAAGGCGACCTCGAGCCGCGCAGGCTCCCCCTCATCCCCGGCCACCAGATCGTCGGCCGCGTGGCGGCCTGCGGTGCCGGCGCTTCGCGGTTCCTCCCGGGTGACCGCGTCGGCATCGCGTGGCTGCGGAAGACGTGCGGGTCCTGCGTATTCTGCCGCGCGGGCCGTGAAAACCTCTGCGGCGGCTCGCGATACACGGGGTGGGACGACGACGGCGGGTACGCCGACTACGCGACCGTCAACGAGGCCTTCGCGTACGCGATTCCCGATCGATTCTCGGACGTCGAGGCGGCGCCGCTCCTGTGCGCGGGGATCATCGGATACCGAGCGTTGCGGCGATCTCGTATCGAGCCCGGGCAAAAACTCGGTTTGTTCGGCTTCGGCTCCTCCGCGCACATCGTGATGCAGCTCGCCCGCCACCGCGGCTGCGCGGTCTACGTCGCCACGCGCAGCGCGTCCCACCGCCTCCTGGCGGAGGAACTGGGCGCCGCGTGGACCGGGGACACGTGGGACGCTCCCCCGGTTCCGTTGGACGGCGCCATCGTCTTCGCCCCCGCGGGAGAAGTCGTTCCCCCGGCGCTGCGGGCGCTCGGCGAGGGGGGAACACTGGCCGTCGCCGGAATCCACATGTCGGACATCCCGCCGTTGGCCTACGACCCTTGCCTGTTTCAAGAAAAGACGTTGACCTCCGTCACGTCGAACACCCGCGCCGATGGCATAGAGCTGCTGCGCGAGGCTGCGGAGATCCCCCTTCGCCCGCTGGTCACGACGTTTCCTCTGAGCGACGCCAACGACGCGCTGCTGGCTCTTGCAAACGACGGCGTCCGTGGCACCGCCGTTCTCGTCCCCTGATATCCTGTCGCCTCGACCGCACCACCCCGTGGGGGACGACGATGGAGCCGCGCACCGCACTCGTGACCGGGGCCAACGGAGAGATGGGACACCTTCTCCTCCCCGCGCTCCGGGATCGAGGATACGAGATCGTCGCCGTCGACCTGCAGCCGATCGCCCCGGACATCGCCGGGAACTGCAAGCAGACCGTGGTCGGAAGCGTGGTGGAGCCGGCGTTGATGGCGGGCCTGTTCCGCGAGCATGCGCCGGACGCGGTGTTCCACTTGGCGGCGCTCCTGTCCTCGAAGGCCGAACGCGATCCGGATCTCGCTCACGACGTCAACGTCTCCGCGACCCTCAACCTCTTCCGGTTGTGTCGCGAACAGGCACGCACGGTGGGACACGACGTGCGCTTCCACTTTCCGAGCAGCATCGCGGTGTACGGCATCCCCGACGCCGCCACGAAGGCGGCGGCGGGCGCCGTCAAGGAAGACGAGTGGGATCGGCCCGCAGGGATGTACGGCTGCAACAAGCTTTACGGTGAGATGATCGGCTCGTACTTCGCCGCCCGGGCGCAAAAGGACGGAACGCCCGGGCTCGACTTCCGTGCGATCCGCTTCCCCGGGCTCATCAGCGCCGACACGCTTCCCTCCGGTGGGACGAGCGACTACGCCCCCGAGATGATTCACGCCGCCGCCCAGGGCAAGCCGTACGCGTGCTTTGTCGCCGCCCAAACCCGGATGCCGTTCATGACGATGCCCGACGCAGTCGGAGCGATCCTCCGCTTGGACCAGGCACCCGCCGATCGCTTGACTACCAGGGTCTACAACATCGGGGCCTTCGCCCCTTCGGCCGACGAGATCAAGAGTGCGGTGCTGCATCACTTCGCCGACGCCCGCATCACGTTCGAGCCGGTGCCCTGGCGCCAGGCGATCGTCGACACGTGGCCGGCCGACGTGGACGACTCGAGAGCCCGGCGGGATTGGGGCCACGCCCCGCGGCACCGCCTCGCGGAGGCGATGTCCGAGTATCTCGTTCCCGCGTTGGTGAGGCGTTACACCGATCGCGTCGCGAACTGAGACCACCGCCCGTGCGGGATGAACTCGGCGTCGCGTTTTTGTCGTTGCGAGCCGTCTTCGGGCCCGCGTTCAAGCTGGCCTTTCGGCTGACGACCCACGGACGAGAGCACGTCCCCCGGGAGGGGCCCGCGATTCTCGCCTCGAACCATGCGTCGTTCCTCGACCCGATTCTCGTCGGAATCTGCGCGAGGCGGCCGGTTCGCTTCCTCGTGGCCAACGACTTCTACCGGGACCCGCGTCTCCACACCACGCTGCGGTGGCTCGGCGCGATCCCCGTCGGAGGGGACGCCGGCTTGATCCGCTCCTTCAAGCACATCGGAAAGGTCTTGGGGCGAGGCGGCTTGCTGGGGATCTTCCCCGAAGGGGGCATCACGCGGGACGGCGCCATGAGGCCGTTTCGACCGGGGGCGTCGGTGCTCGCCCTGCGGATGGGCGTTCCCCTCGTACCCATCCATTTGGGAGGGACCTTCGAGGCCCTTCCACGGCACGCGAAGTGGCCTCGCTTCGTGCCCCTAACGGTCCGATTTGGAAGACCGATCCCCGTCGCCGCTCGAAGGAACCCTTCTTCCGAGGAGATCGCCGGCCTATCGGACGCCCTGCGGAACGCGGTGGAAGCCTTGGCGAGCGACGGCGCCTAGGGGCCCGTCAGAGCTTCCAGGCTTCGAGATTCGACTCGAGACCGGCGATTTCGTCCTCGGGTTCGCCGCCGCTGACCGCTCGGCCGAACCACCACGTCGCGGCGAGGCCGGCGTAGAAACCGCCGCCGATCGCCCCGACCAGCCACGCGGGAACGTGGCCGATGGCCACGCGCTCCCAGATCTGATGCCAGGACACGGCGAGCGTCGGGTGGATCATCAGCTTCACGATCCACCCGCCGAGCACCATCAAGAAGATGAACACGTAGTTCTGGCGCAGTCGAAAGCCGATCGCCTGAAAAAAAGTGGTCTTGTACTTGGGCATGTCGAGATCGCCGGCGAGCATCTCGCGCCACTTGTCCATCGGCGATTCGAGCGAGCGCCTCAGGATGGGGATCAGGAAGTTCTCTTCGATCATCCGGACCCGCGCGCGGTAAACGACGAAATACCGATAGCGGCGAGCCTCGATCGTGAGATACGCCATCAGGATGAGATTGGTCAAAAGCAACAGGATCGGCGGCGAGTCCGACGAACTGAACGTGAACGAGAGCATGCCCGCAGCGGTGAGCACCCCCCAGTTCGTCGTCGCGTCGAGCCTTTGACGCCACTGCGTCGAGCGCACCACCTCGGCCCGGTAGAAGTGCACCATGACCGTGATGTACTCGACGCGGGTGAGCGGATAGTCCTCGAACCGATCGAGCGCGGAAGGGGTGTCGGCCGGCGGGTCTTTCACGGCCCGATCTTACACCGCGCGGCAACTCTCGACGGCAGCAACGAGAACGCGCCGCACGTTGTCGACGTCGAGCGGCTTCGCGAGGATCCGGTTGGGCAGCCCTTCGAGGAACTTCAGGCTCTCTTGCCGCACCAAATCGCCGGTCGCGAAGACGAAGCGACGCACCATCGACGGCTTCTCCTCGACGACGCGCTCGTAGAGCGCGCGACCGTCGAGGTTCGGCATGCGCAAGTCGGCGACGATGAGATCGAAGTCGGTCTCGAGGATCCGGCTCCACGCCTCCTCCCCGTCCCGCGCGAGAGTGACCGTCGCACCGTCGGCCTCGAGTAGACGCGAGAAGAGATCGAGCACGAGCGGTTCATCCTCGGCAACCAGCACGCGCCTCCCCAGGAGCGGCTTGGCGGCGGAGGGGCACGGCGCCACCGCCGTCTCCTCGACCGCAACCCCCACCGCCCGGGGAAGAGTTACCGCGAACAAGGCGCCGCCGCCGGGCCGATCGGAGATCAACTCGATGCGACCCTGGTGCTCCTGGATGATCCCGTAGGAAACGGAAAGGCCGAGCCCGGTGCCCATCCCGATGTCTTTTGTCGTGAAGAACGGATCGAAGATGCGGTGCCGCACGTTTAGGGGGACGCCCGGGCCGTCATCCTCGATCTCGAAGCGGATCTCGCCGTCGACGGCGAACGAGCGCAGGACCACGCGCCCCGGTTTTCCTGTGCTCGCGATCGACTGCTCGGCGTTGTTGAGCAGATTGAGGATCACCTGCTCGATTTGATGGAAGTCGAACTGGGCGCGCGGTAGCGGATCGGCCAGCTCCAAGACGGCTTCGATTCTCGCCGCCCGGAGATGGTAGGTCTTCAGGTCGATGACCTTGCGCACGCAGGCATTGAGGTCTTCCGCCATTTTCTTGGCCGGATGCTTGCGCGCGAACGAGAGGAGGTTGACGACGATCCTCTGGCAGCGACGGGCCGACTCGACGATGCGCTCGAGGTCGCGCTCGAGACCGTCGCGGGCTGGGTCGGACTGAAGGAGCTGCGCGTATCCGAGCACCGCGGAGAGCGGGTTGTTCAATTCGTGCGCCACGCCGGCGACGACCTCGCCGAGGCTCGACAGGCGTTCGGCTTGCGCGAGGCTCTTTTCCGCGCGCCGCAGGTCGGTCACGTCCATCCCGAGCAAGACGCTGCCGGCGACGTCGCCCGAGGCTTCGGTCAGCGGCGCGCTCACGAGGTGAATCTCGCACGCGTCTCCGTCGGGACGGGTGAGGACGAGCTCGCGGCCCTTGCGTCCGGCTTCGACGTTGGCCGCCGCCGCCGGAAAGACCACTTCGAGAGGCTGCCCCAGCGCTTCTTTTGCGAAGAACCCCGTCAGGTCCTCGGCCGCGCGATTGAACTCGGTGACGCGGCCCGCGCCGTCCGTCGCGACGATGACGTCGGGGGTGCCGTCCAGGATGCGGCGGAGCTTCTCGCCGGTCGCTCGATGGCGGGCGGCCTCCTGTGCGGCGTCGCGGAAGAGCAAGGCGTTCTTGAGCGCGTTGGCCGAGCTGGCCGCGGCGATCCGACAGAATCGCATCTCGGATTCGGTGAACGGAACATCGCGACTCGCCCGGAGGAAGAGCGTGCCGAGGACCTCCTTGCCGTAGACCAACGGCAGCACCAGGAGGGACCGGTACCCTTGCTGCATCAGGATCTCCCGAACCGGTTCGACCAGCGGGTCGTTGGCCACGTCTTCGACGAAGACCGGGGCTCCCGTCTCGATCGCGCGACGGATCTCGGGGTACTTCGCGAGGTCGACGGCGAGCATGTCCGCTTGGGGGTTGTCGTTGGCGGCCATCACGAAACAGCGTTGGGCCGCCTGGTCGACGAAGACGATGGAGCAACGCTGGGCGCCGACACGCTCTCCGACGCGTTGCACGATCAGGCTCATGACCTCGCGGAGATCCAGGCTGCCGTTTACGGCTTCGGTGATGTCGAGGAGGGCCCGGACCTCGCCGTGCTCGCGATGGGTCGCCCTCCGCACTGTCCGCCCGCCGATCACTCGTCCCGCGAGAAAAGAGGTCGTCGCCAAGATTCCGGAAAGTCCGAAACCGACGATAGCCATCTCACTGTGAGTCATGTGGCCCCCCGAAAAAAGCGCGAGACTCGGCCGAATATAGGTTCGGATTTCGGGAGTGCAACCGGTGGGGGCGATCGTCTGGTCAGTCCAGAAGTCGCCTGCTAGAATCCGCGTGGCGCTATCGTCTAGGGGTCAGGACGGGTGGTTCTCAGCCACCAGACCGGGGTTCGATTCCCCGTAGCGCTACCAATGCCCCTCTTGGAATCACTCCCCGGAATCGTCGCAGGGAACGATGTCCAGCACCGCGGGGAACCGGGTCTCGGGACAGAGCCGCTGAAGGATGGACAGGACGTTCCGGCGGATGTCGTCCACCCGTTCCGTCGTAAGCCGCTCGTCGATCACCTTGCCGACGTAGTCGTCCTCGCCGAGGCGGCAGATCGTCAAAAAGGTCGTGTCTTCGTGAGAAAAGTACTTCCTGTCCGTCCCGGTGATCGACTCGAGCCTCCGGCGCACCTGGGTGTCCATCTTGGTGCCAACGAACACAGGTTGTCGATCGCGAAGCTTCAACCGGTCCTCCGACGCGTTTCCCGGGGGCGGCCTAAATCTTGCAGGACGGCGTCCGAAAGTCAAGGATGGTCGATGCTGGAGGCTCCCGATGAGTGAGAAGATCGTGTTCGTTTCGGACGACGTTTTTTTCTGGGCCCGCGTGACGGGACTCGCCAAGACCCTCGGCCGCGAGGCCGTCCGCGTCGGCGACGAAGCGGCGATGGACGCCGTCTTCCGCGCCGGAGGCGTGTCGCGCGTGATCGTGGATCTCGGGTGCCGTTCGGTCGACGCTCTGGCCTGGGCGGCGCGGTGGAAGGGAACGTCTCCGGCCCCGCAACTGATCGCGTTCGGGAGTCACGTCCATGAGGCGGCGTTCGACGCGGCCCGGGACGCGGGTTTCGACCACGTGATGCCGAACTCAAAGTTCAACCGCCAACTGGCCGATTGGCTGTCCTGACGGAACACTACCCGTGTGCTTCGCCGCCGATCAGCGCGAGGAGCTCGTCCGTCTTGCCCTGCATCAGTTTCGAATCGCCCCGCGACTCGACGTTCAGCCGGATGAGCGGCTCCGTATTGGACATCCTCAGGTTGAAGCGCCAGCGCTCGAAATCCATTCCGACGCCGTCGGTTTCGTCGATCGCGAGCGCCGCCGAGCCGTAACGTTTCCGGATCGCCGCGATGACGCTTGCGGCGTCGCCGACTTTTCGGTTGATCTCCCCGCTCGTCGGGAACCGGCGCACTTGCTCGGCGACGAGCTCGCTCAAGGGTTTTCCCGTCTGGCTCATGATCTCGAGGACGCAAAGCCACGGGATCATGCCGCTGTCGCAGTAGGAGAAGTTCCGGAAGAAATGGTGCGCGGACATCTCGCCTCCGTAGGCGGCGTCCTCGCGGCGCATGACCTCTTTCATGAAGGCATGCCCCGACTTGCTCTGCACGGGCGTCCCGCCCGACTCGCAAACGACTTGAATCGTGTTCCAGGTAAGGCGAGGATCGTGGACGATCTTCGCCGGCCCGCCCTTCTTGAGGATCTGCGCGGCGAGCAGCCCGACGATGTAATACCCCTCGATGAAGCCGCCCTTCTCGTCAAAGAAGAAACAGCGATCGAAGTCTCCGTCCCAGGCGATGCCGCAATCGGCGCCGGCCGCCACCACGGCGTCCGCCGTGTCCGCGCGTTTTTCGGGGAGGAGCGGATTCGGGATGCCGTTCGGGAAACGCCCGTCGGGCTCGTGATGGAGTTTCACGAAGCGGAACGGGAGGTGCGGCTCGAGCGCGTCGATCACCCAGCCCGCACCCCCGTTTCCGGGGTTGCTGACGACTTTCAACGGAGCGAGCGATGGGGCGTCGACGTACGAGAGAAGATGCTTCACGTAAGCGTCCTTGAGGTCGACACGTTTCACGGTCCCCTTGACGGGCGAGGAGGCGAAACCGCCCGAAAGCGCCAGCCGCTCGATGTCTAAAAGACCCGTGTCGGCGCTGATCGGCTTGGCCTTCTCGCGGACGAGCTTGAGCCCGTTGTAGTCGGCGGGGTTGTGACTGGCCGTCACCATCACCCCGCCGTCGAGGTTCAGATGGAAGGTCGCGAAGTAGACTTGCTCGGTTCCGCAGGCGCCGATGTCGATGACGTCGACGCCCGAGTCCGTCAGCCCCTCGCAAACCGCCGCCGCGAAATCGGGGCTCGAGAGGCGGATGTCGTAGCCGACCGCGACCACCTTGGGTTTCAACCACGCCGCGTAGGCGCGCGCGATCGTCAGGACCAGCTCGCGGTTCAGCTCCGTGGGAATGCGTCCGCGAATGTCGTAAGCCTTGAAACAGGAAAGCTTTTCCAAACCACTCATGGTGTCGTCTCCTGACGGGACGGACGAGAATAACATTGCTATCGTGGCCTCGACGCTTTCGCACGACCAAGGAGGTTGAGCCATGTCGAACACGACCACGCGCGTCGAGCGCGACACGATGGGCGAAATGGAAGTCCCGACCGATGCTTACTACGGCGCTTCGACGCAACGGGCGGTGATCAACTTCCCGGTCAGCGGGATCAGACTCCCGCGGCGATTCATTCGCGCCGTCGGGATGATCAAGGCCGCGGCGGCGCAGGTCAATCGCGACTTGGGCCTGCTCGACAAGGACATGGCCGAGGCGATCGTTCAGGCGGCGAAGGAAGTCGCCGACGGCCGGTTGGACGAGCACTTCCCGATCGACGTCTTCCAGACCGGTTCGGGCACGTCGACCAACATGAACGCCAACGAGGTCATCGCCAACCGGGCCGCCGAGATCCTGGGCGCCGCACGAGGCTCGCGCGGGGTCGTGCACCCGAACGACCACGTCAACCTCGGGCAGTCCTCGAACGACGTCATCCCGACCGCGTTGCACATCGCGGCCCTGCTGGCGATCCACGAAGAGCTCGAGCCGGCCATCGAGGCCTTGGGTGCTGAGGTCACCGCGAAGTCGGAGGCGTTTTGGGGAGTCATCAAGACGGGGCGCACCCACCTCCAAGACGCCACGCCGATCCGCATGGGCCAGGTGTTCCTCGGGTACGCGGGCCAGATGGCCAAGTCGGTGCAGCGTCTGTGGCACGCCAAAGAAGAACTCGCCCTGGTGCCGCTCGGCGGCACTGCCGTCGGAACCGGCATCAACACGCACCCCGAGTTCGCTGGGCGGGTCCTGGCGATCGTATCGAAGGACGCCGGCATCGAGGTCCGCGAGACCGACAATCACTTCCAGGCTCAGGCGACGATCGATGCGGTCGTCCAAGCGTCGGGGACGATTCGCACCGTCGCCGTGAGCCTCCTCAAGATCGCAAACGACATCCGGCTGATGGGTTCGGGCCCCCGTTGCGGCCTGGGAGAGCTAGCCCTCCCCGAGGTCCAGCCCGGCAGTTCGATCATGCCCGGCAAGGTCAACCCCGTGATCGCGGAGTCCCTGATCCAGGCCGCCTCGCAGTCCATCGCCAACGACGTCGCCGTGCTCCAGGCCGGCCAGTGGAGCTTCTTCGAGCTGAACACGATGCTCCCATTCGCCGCCCACAACCTCGTGCAGTCGATCGAGATCCTGGGCGCGGCGACGCGCAACTTCGCCGAGCGTTGCGTGCGGGGAATCAAGACCACCGAGCACGGTCCGGAGATGGTCGAGCGCGGCCTGGCGACCTGCACGGGCCTAGTTCCCCTCATCGGCTACGACGCCTCGGCTGCGATCGCGAAGCTGGCCGCCAAGACCGGGCGGACGGTTCGCGAAGTCGCTCGCGAGACCACGTCCCTGACGGCGGAGCAACTCGAAGCGGCGCTCGACCCGTTCAAGATGACGGAGCCCACGAGCTAGGGGACATAAGGGGACAGCAACCGTTTTCCGCTGCGGAAAACGGTTGCTGTCCCCTTATGTCCCCGATTGTCCCCTAGCCGCCGATCTGGTGCATGGTGCGCGCGAGGGGCATCGCGGCTTTTGCGTCGAGGATATCGAGCGCGCCGCCGCGGCCCTTGTGCGACACGGCGTCCTTCATGAGGCCCGCGATCGCAGCGTCGCTGGCGCCCCCGCGCAGCGCGGCGCGCAGGTCGGCCTCCTTGTCGTCGTAGAGGCAGACGCGGAACTTCCCGTCGCTCGTGAGCCGGATCCGCGTGCACGCGGCGCAAAACGGGGCGGTCACCGAGTTGACGAACCCGACGGCGCCCTTCCCGTCCTCGAAAAGGAATCGCGATGCCGGCGCGTGAAGGTCCCCGGCAGGATCCGGGACGACCGGCCAGACCGTGGCGATCGACCGCAAGACCGACGCGCCGCTCACGACCCGGCCGAGATCCCACGAGCGGTCGTTCTCTAACGGCATGAACTCGATGAAGCGCACCTCGTAGCCGTGCTCGCGGCCGAATCGCACGAGTTCGACCGCGTCCTCCTCATTTTCGTCGCGCAGCAACACGGAGTTGATCTTGATCGGTCCGAGACCCGCGGAAGCCGCCGCGGCGAGACCGCGAAGCACCTGCGGGAGTCGATCGCGGCCGCTCATTCTGGCGAAGCGGTCCCGGTCGAGCGTGTCGAGGCTGACGTTGACCCGTCGCAATCCGGCACGCGCAAGCTCCCCGGCGAGCGGCTCGAGGAGCACGCCGTTGGTCGTGAGCGATAGGTCGGCCAGGCCGGGAAGCGCCGCGAGCGACCCGATCAGACTCGTCACGTCGCGGCGAACCAACGGCTCTCCGCCCGTGACGCGGAGCTTGGTGACCCCAAAGGCGATCGCAACCCGCGCGACGCGCGCGATTTCCTCGAACGTCAGGATCGCCCCGTGCGGGTACCACACAGGCTCTTCGGGCATGCAGTACGCACACCTGAGGTTGCAGCGATCCGTGATGGATAGACGCAGATCGTCATGAATACGGCCAAAAGAGTCGACGAAGGCCACGCGGATACCTCGCCTGCCTAGTATACGGACGCGACCAACGCCGTTCGCTTACGGCTGACCCTTCGCAAGGTTGGAGCCGCTTTCCGGCGTATAAGATGGCTCCTTGCGCAACCGCGCGGCACGGTCGCGCGTCTCATAGTGAAGTGGAGAGGCCGGCGTTGAGCGAGTTTCTGACCGCGACGGAATCGATGGCCTCGCCGCTCCCCCGTGCGGCGGTACCCCGTTTCGCACCGGGGACCCCCGCGGGCGCGGGCGCCTGGCGCTTTCTTGCAGTCTGGGCACTCGGCTGGGCTTTGGCGGGTTGCGCGGTCGCCGCCGGCATCACCTTCTCCCGCGGGTCGGCGGACTTCGGACCACTCTTGCTGTCCTCCGCCCTGTTCGCCGAGGTCGTCGGTTTCACCGCCTTGGTCTCCGCTCGGCTCGTCTTTCCCTTTTACGCGAGACTCCCCTTCGCCCTTCGGGGCGCGCTCCAGGTTGTCACCCTCGTCGTCGGCACCGTCGCGGGGTCGGCGGCGATTTTCGCAGCGCAGCCTCTGTACCTCCTCGCGAACTTCCGCCTCGTCGCCGTAATCGTTCTCATCAACGCGGTCCTTGCCGTGTTCGTGGGAATCGTCCTTCACACCTACGACGCGATGCGCCGCCAACTCGAAGCCAACTTCCATTCGTTGCGCGCGAAGGAGGCTCTGGAGCGCGAGGTCGCCATCGCGCGCGACGTCCAGCGAGAGCTTCTCCCCCGCGGCGTCCCGGTGGTGCGTGGGCTCGAGCTCGCGGGGGTCTGCATTCCGGCCATCGGGGTCGGTGGGGACTACTACGACTTCCTTCCGCTCCAAGACGAGCGCATCGGACTCGTGATCGCGGACGTCTCCGGCAAGGGCATTCCCGCGGCCCTCCTGATGGCCGGCCTCCAGGCGTCCGTCCGGAGCCTGGCCCTTCCGGGAGTTCCGCCCTGCGAGATCAACCGCCGTCTCAACGACATGCTGCACCAGTCGACTTCGGCCTCGCGCTACGCCACGCTGTTTTTCGCGCTCTACGATCCCCAAGACCGCAGCCTGCACTACAGCAACGCCGGCCATTTTCCCCCGATTCACCTCGGCGCACAGGGCGCCAGCTACCTCTCTCAGGGCGGACTCCCGATAGGACTCATGCCGGATTCCCTCTACGGCGAAGGGCGGCGCGAGCTGGGCCTGGGCGATCTTCTGGCCTTCTACACCGACGGTGTGGTCGAAACCCCGAACGAGAGCGGGGAAGAATTCGGGAACGAACGCTTCGTCGAGATCCTTGCGCGCCACAAGGGCCTTCCGCTGTCCGAGGTTTTGACGCTCGTCATCGACGCCGTGGCCCTCTGGAGCGGCGGCGGCCCGCCGCACGACGACGTGACGCTGGTATTGGCGCGCACGCGATGAGACGGCGGGGCGCCTTTTCGCTGCCCGCCCAGGTCTTGTTGTGGGCCACGGGGAGCTCGGCCGCCGGCGCCGTGGTTGGACTGACCGTCGGCCTGTTTCTGGAAAAACCGCTCGGTCCCACTCTCTTCCTCATGAGCCTGCTCTTCGGAACCGTGGTCGGGTTGACCGTCTTTGTGTGCTCCGTGGCGCTCTATCCGGTCCTGCGCGACTTGAGCCCTTGGGTCCGGTGGGGGCTACTCGGCGTCGGCCTCCTGGCCGGATCCGTGGCGGGGACGGCGGCCGTCGTCTGGCGATTTCTCTTCTTCGTGCTCTCGGACACACGGCAGGCGCTCGCGGTCTTCACGCTGAACGCCGTGCTCGCCCTCCTGGTCGGAGGCCTGGCGCACGCCTACGAAGGCATGCGCTGGCGGCTCGCCGACTCGCTGCGTGAGGTCGAAGAGGTTCGCCTGGTCGAAGCGCAACTCCAGGAGCAGGCGGCGAAAGCGGAGCTCGCCGCGCTCCAGGCCCGCATCAACCCCCACTTCTTCTTCAACACGTTGAACACGATTTCGGCGCTTCTGGCCGAAGACACGGCCAAGGCGGACGAGGTCGTGCAAACGCTCGCCGATCTGTTCCGCTACACGTTCAAGGCGACCCACGCCGGAGACGTCCCCCTCGACGAGGAGCTCGAATTCGTCGACGGATACCTGACCGTCGAAAAGGCCCGGTTCGGCGATCGTCTTCGCGTGGACTGGGCGATCGATCCCGAGGCGCGCGGAGCGCGCATTCCGGGACTCCTGCTCCAGCCGCTCGTCGAGAACGCGGTCGGCCACGGTATTGCCCCGGTTCCCGGTGGCGGCACGGTGCGCATCCGCGCACGGCTTAGCGACGGGCGGCTCGTCGTGGAGGTCGAAGACGACGGCGCCGGTCTCAGTCTGCCCGCCACATCGCTCATTCGCGACGACCACGGACTCGGAAACGTGCGGCGCCGCATTGCGACCGCGACACGAGGGCGAGGGACGCTGGAGCTCGCCCCATCGCCGAACGGCCGGGGCACGATTGCGAGGATCACGTTGTGAAGCTGCGCGTTGCGATCGTGGACGACGAGAAGCCCGCGAGGGATCGCCTCAGGCGGCTGCTCGCCGCGATGCCGGAGGTGGAGTTCGTCGGAGAAGCCGGCGACGTCTCGTCGGCCGTCGAGCTGATCGACCGTGAGAAACCCGAGCTGTGCCTGCTCGACGTGCAGATCCCCGGGGGAGACGGATTCGACGTCCTCCGCCTGGCCAAGCACATTCCTCAGGTCGTCTTCACGACCGCGTTCGACCACTACGCGGTGCGCGCCTTCGAGGTGAAGTCGCTCGACTACCTCCTGAAGCCCGTGCACCGCGAGCGGCTGCACGATGCGATCAAGCGGGGGCAGGAGGCCTCGGTGCGCGGAACCGCCGAATCCGAGACGATGCTGCGCCTCCTCGAAGAGATCAAGGCGCAGCGCCCGGCGGCGACTCCGTTGCGGATACCGGCGAAGCGCGGCACGAAGATCCTCCTGCTCGATCCGGGAGAGGTCATTTGGTTCGAGTCGGAGGGCGAGTTGGTGCACGCGCGAACCTCCGAAGGGAGGGCGCTCGTCGACCGTCCCCTGGCCGAGATGGAGGAACTGCTCACCGGCTCGTTCTTCCGCATCCACCGGAGTTATCTCGTCAATCTCTCGAAAGTGGCGGCCATCGTGCCGGAAGACGGGGGCGCCTACCGGGTGGTCATGAAGGACGACACCCATACCGCCCTGCCGCTGTCCCGCCGGCAGGCCCAAAAACTGCGAGAACTCATCCCCTGGTAACTGCCGCTGGCCCTGCGGAATCGACCGTTCGCCCGGAAACTGTAGCGGGGGGGTTACAACGACGTTACAACTCCACTGAAGGGAAGGAGGGACGTGCCATGAGAAACGCCAAGACGCGGGCAACGACAAGCCGCCTCGGTATGCTCCTCGTGCTGCTGACCCTCGCGACGACGGCAAGCCTTGCGGCCCGCCCCGACCCCCCGATCATCGAACCCCCCGAGCCCCCGAGTCCGCCCGAGGTGTCGGTCAAGGGCTTCACCATCCGGGCCGGAGAAACACACACAGGAAACGTCGTACGGTTCGCCCCTTCCATCTCCATCGAAGGGACGCTGGACGGCGACCTGTACGTGACCGCTCAATCCGTACGGATCTCCGGTGTCGTGACGGGCGACGTCTTCGCGGCCGCCAGTGAGATCGATGTCACCGGCGAGATCAAGAAGTCCTTCCGCGCGGCGGCGGCCAACGTCGTCATGGACGGCACCGTGGAAGACAACCTTCTCGTGTCCGGGGGGACCCTCGTGCTGGGAAGCAAATCGCATGTTCGCGGGAGCGTCTCGGCGTACACCGGACAGTTCACCCACCACGGCGTCGTCGACGGATCGCTGACTTTCACCGGGGGCACCGCCGTCCTCGGCGGCAAGGTTCTCGAGGACGCGTCGATCACGGCGGACGCGATCGAGATCCAACCCGGCGCACGGGTCGAAGGCGATATCGACTACTCCACCCGCAAGCCGATGGACGACGAGCTCCGCGCGATCACGGGGGGGGACGTTACATACGACGAGAGTCCGGTCGAACGAAGGAAGGAGGAGAAGCGGGTAGAGCACAAGCTCCGGCCCACGACCTTCGGCGTCGGGAAGTGGATCGCGTTCTTCACCGCAACGTTCCTCTTCGGCTGTGCGCTCCTCGCCGTTTTCGGGGAATACGAGCCCAAGGTGACGCAGGTGATCGGCACCGATGCGCTGCGCTGCGCCGGAATCGGGTTCGTGTCGATCCTCGTCACGATTGCCGTCACGCTCTCTGCGATCCTCTTGATCACGATCCCCTTTGTCTTGATCTACCTGCTCGCCTACATCGTGGCGATCTACCTGGCAAAGATCCCCGTCGCCATCTGGATCGGGCGCTTCCTCCTTGCCAAGGCGAATCGCCCCTCGGGCCCCTATATGGCCCTGCTCGTCGGTCTCGTGGCCCTCTACCTCGTCTTCATGCTCCCGGTCCTGGGCGTCGTCGCGCAGTGCCTCGCGGCGCTCTTGGGGCTCGGCGCCATGACGATGACCTACCTCGCCCATCGGCAGGCCCGGCAGGCGACGGTCGTTGGCAGCACACCGGTTTCGCTGTAAGACTACGGAGTCCCGTTCACTTCCAAGGGGGCTCCGTGCGCTTCACCACACGTCTCGTCGGTTCGGTTCTCGCGGTGCTTCTCGCCGCTTCGTCGGTCCGCTCCGGTGAGCCGGACCCGTTCCCCGTGCCCACGCTCGACGAGCGCGACAGTTTCCGAAAATCGCATTTCCGCCCGTCCGGGATGAATGAGCCGCTCACGGGCCAAGAAACCGCGATTGCGGCCGCCCAGGACGACGTGGACATTCAGGACTACTTTCTGGTCGTCGAGTTCATCCCGGCAACCCGCGGTGTCACCGGCTCGGTGACCATTACCGGCAAGAGCCTGGTCAACGGCTTCCAGAACCTCGTGCTGGACCTGAAGGCCAACATGAACGTGACGATCGTGCGGCGCAACGGGATCAACCTGGCATTCACCCGCCCCGGAAACCTGATCGACATCTCGCTGGATCAGCCGTTCAACGCGGGACAGACCTTCGTCGTGCAAGTCGTCTACAACGGCATACCCGACGCCACGGGGTTCGGCTCGATCAACTGGACGAAGTTCGGCTCGGGCACGACGAGCGACGCCGTTTCGACCCTCTCCGAGCCGGACGGGGCGAAGACCTGGTGGCCCTGCAAGGACCGTCCCGACGACAAGGCGACGGTCAGGGAGTATTGGACGGTGCCCAGCACGTGGACGGCAACCGGGAACGGGAAGCTCTTGGCGACAATCCCCAACGCGGGAACCGGGAAGACCCAGTACCAGTGGAAGCTCAACGACCCGATCCCGACCTACCTCGTCAGCGTCGCGGCGTCCGTCTACTCGAAATTCTCGCAGACCTACACCAAGATCGCGGGCGGAACGATGCCGATCGATCACTACGTCTACCCCGAGCATCTGGCGAATGCGCAGATTTCCTTCTCGCCGCTCCCCGCGATGATCACGTTTTTCGCGCAGAAATTCGGCGAGTACCCGTTCGTCGAAGACAAGTACGGGATGAGCGAGTTCCCGTGGGGCGGCGCGATGGAGCACGCAACCAATACGAGCTACGGATATCAGCTCATCAACGGCGGGCACAACTACGACTACGTCGTCGCGCATGAGCTTTCGCACCAGTGGTGGGGCGATTCGGTGAGCCCGCAGACCTGGGCCGACATCTGGCTGAACGAGGGGTTCGCAACGTACTCCGAGGCGCTCTGGGTCGAAAATCTCGGTGGGGCGGCCAGCTACCGGAACTACATGAACTCGTTTTGGCGTTCGTCGTTTTCGGGCCCGGTCTACAACCCGAACGACTTGTTCGGAACCACCGTTTACGACAAAGGGGGCTGGGTGCAACACATGCTCCGACATGTCGTGGGCGACACCAACTTCTTCAACGCCCTGCGAGATTGGTACGCCAACAACACCGATGGAGTCGGCAACACCGCGCTCTACCAGGCCACTCAAGAGGCCCGGTACGGCGCAACGCTGGATTTCTTCTTTCAGCAGTGGGTCTATGGGACCGGGCAACCGCGCTACGAATACGGTTGGACGACCGCCGATCTCGGAAACGGCACCCACCGGAACTACGTCCGGATTCGGCAGACCCAGACGTCCGGGGGTCTCTTCACGATGCCGGTCGACTTGACGCTTTTCACCGCTGGCGGGAGCGAGGTGCGCACCGTAACGAACGACCAGTTGGACCAGGACTTCGTGCTCGACACGACCTCGCCGCTCATCGGCCTTGCGTTCGACGAACAGGATTGGATCCTGAGACACTCGAAAACGTCCATCGCGCTCGCCGACGCGGACGCCGACGGCGTTCCCGACCGGAACGACAACTGCGCGAACGCCGCGAACGCGACGCAGCCCGACTTCGACCTCGACGGCGCCGGCGACGCCTGCGATCCCGATGACGACAACGACGGGTTGGCCGATCTCGACGACTGCGCCCCCTTCGACGCGACTGCCGGCGCGGCGGGGCTCGTCAACGGTTTGACGGTGGAGCCTTCGGCCGGGGCGGCGCGCCTTGCGTGGCCGGCCGCGGCCCGCGCCGAAACTTACGACGTGCAGCGCGGGACGTTGACGGAACTTCGGGCAGCAAGCTACGGCGCGTGCCTCGCCTCGCAGCTCGCGGCGGAGACCTTGGACGACCTCGATCAGCCCGCCGACGACGACGGTTTCTTCTATCTGCTGCGCGGCCGCGACGCCGGATGCGGCGGCGGCGGCTCGTTCGGCACGGATAGCAGCGGCGTTCCGCGACCCTCGGCCTGCCCCTAGCCGCAGGGGGAAGTAGGGAGACGGGGACAGTTCCCTTTTTCTTAGCGAAGCGGTATCCGGGGAGCTATGTAAGAAAAAGGGAACTGTCCCCGTCTCCCTACTTCCCCCGCGCGCGGTACCGCAACACGTGCACGGTCTCGAGCGTGATCAACCCCTCGGCCACCATTTCGTCAAGGACGGGGAGGAACTCGTGAATCTTTTCCTCGATGTCCACGATCTCGATGATCATGGGGAGGTCCTCGGACAGGCGCAGGATCTTCGCCGTATGAATGTGGGAACTCGCGCCGAATCCCATGGGCCCCCGCAGCACCGTCGCGCCCGCTAGCCCTTGCTCGCGGGCGGCGAGCACGATCGCCTCGTAGAGCGGCTTCCCGTGCCAGCGGTCCGACTCGCCGACGAAGATCCGGAGCAGTTTCCCTTCGCCTTCGAGCTTCATCCCGCCGTTCCCTCCGTTTCGCTCACCGCGGCAGCCACGCCGCGCGCGCCAGAGCATCCCCCGCGAAGGCCGCGAAAAGCCCCAACGCCACAGACCCGATCACGTTGACGCCCACCGCGACGAGCTCGCCCTCCTTGAGGAGATTCAGCGTTTGGATGCTGAAGGACGAAAACGTCGTGAACCCCCCGAGAATCCCCGCGAGCAGGAACTGCCTCGTCGTCGCGGAGACGATCCATGGAGAGTCCGGGCCACACGCGAAGTAGAGCAGTCCGACCGCGAACGAACCGGCCACGTTCACGGTGAGCGTCCCCCAAGGAAAGGTCTCGCCGAAGCGATGCGCGACCCATCCGTTCAAACCGTAGCGCATCCCCGTTCCGAGAAATCCGCCCACGCAGACCACGAGGAGACGCGCCATGACGCCTATCCTATGCGATCATGGCCGCGCCATGGACAAAGCATACAAGAACAGAGACTTTCTGATGGGCCGCGACGCCCGCCCGCTCAGGATTCTCAGCGAGTACCTCGAGCCGCAGGCGCGCTTCGCGCGCTACAAGGTCGCCGACACCGTTGTCTTTTTCGGATCGGCGCGGGCGCTGCCCGCCGAACAAGCCGACGAGGCCTTGGTCAACGCGAAGGCGACGGGAAACCCGGCTGCGATCACGAAGGCGGAGGGAGGGGTTCTCCTCGCCCGTTACTACGAGGACGCTCGCACGCTTGCGCGCTCGATGACCGAGTGGTCGAAGTCGCTCGAGAGCCCCAGCCGGCGTTTCCTGGTGTGCTCGGGAGGCGGTCCCGGGATCATGGAGGCCGCCAACCGGGGCGCGTCCGAGGCTCATGGGATCTCGATCGGCTTAGGGATCTCGCTCCCCGACGAACCCACCATGAACGAGTACATCACCCGCGAGATGGGGTTCGAGTTCCACTATTTTTTCATGCGGAAGTTCTGGTTCGTCTACCTGGCGAAAGCGCTCGTCGTCTTCCCCGGGGGCTTCGGCACGATGGACGAATTGTTCGAGTTGCTGACCCTCGTGCAAACGCGCAAGAGCAGCAAGAAAATGCCCATCGTGCTTTACGGCCGGGAGTTCTGGAGCGAAGTCTGGAATTTCGACGCTCTGATCCGGTGGGGAACAATTTCCGAGTCGGACCTCTCCCTGTTCCACATCGCCGACACCCCCGACGAGACTTTCACCTACTTGACGCGCGAGCTGTCGTCCCTTTACGGAGACAAGGACGCGGAGATCCCCTCCGTCTAGGCTGATTGTGCCGCAGATGCCTTTCAACATCGCCCGCCGTATTGCGTCACTGCGCATCGCGCTCCGCCGCAACTTCCGCCAGGACGACCGCACCTACGCCGTCGGGCTGACCCTCGCGGTCGGCGTCTGGGGAGCCTGCGTCGCCGTCGCCGTCCGCTACTTCGGCCTCGCCGTCCAGTGGATCGTGCTTCACGACGCTCACGAGCCTCTCCGCGCGGCGCGCGCGCTCGGCTTCCCGATGATCGTCGTGATCCCCGCCACGGGCGGCCTCCTCTACGGCCTCCTGGTCCGGTTGTTCAAAACGGGAGCGAGCGGCGAGGGAACCTCCGAGATCATGGAGGCCGTGTCGCTGACGGGTTCGGCGCGGCTCGATCTCCCGCGCTCACTGAAGAAATCGACCGCCTCAGTCGTCCTGAACGCGCTCGGCGGCTCGGTCGGTCGCGAGGGACCGATCGTCCAACTCGCCTCGGCAGGCGCATCGCGTCTGGCCCAGGCGCTGCGCGTCCCGCTCGAACGGCGCCGGGCGCTGATCGGGTGCGGGGCGGCCGCAGGGATGGCAGCGGCGTACAACACGCCGATCGGCGCCGCGATGTTCGCGATGGAAATCGTCCACGGGAACTTCGCCCTGGAGATCTTCGGCCCGGTCGTTCTCGCCTCGGTCACCGCGACGATGGTGTCGTGGGGCGCGTTCGGCTCGGCACCGCTCTACCCGGTGCCGTTCGTGCACGCGCCCTCGCTGGCGGCGCTTCCCCTCTTCGCGCTCCTGGGCGCCGTCGTCGCCTGGACCGGCGTGGTGTTTCGCGGAGGGGTCGACGTCTCCGAGCGCCTCTTCAGAAAGATCCACCTGCCGCTGGAGGCGCGCACGGCGATCGGCGGCCTCATCGTCGGCCTGCTCGCCTGGTGGATCCCCGAGGTTTGGGGGAACGGCTTCGATGGCGTGCGCGAGGTGTTGGCGGCGACGGTCGCGCCGGCCGTGCTGCTCCCGCTCCTCCTCGCGAAGATCGCGGCGACGTCCTCGTCGCTCGGTTCGGGCGGCTCCGGGGGCGTGTTCACGCCCGCCCTTCTCATCGGCGCCGCGGCGGGCGCACTGTTCGGCGTCGGTGCCGATATGGTCCTCCCGACGCTCCAGATCGCGCCGGTCTTCTTCGTTCTCGCGGGGATGACCGCAGCCATCGCCTCGACGACGTTCGCGCCAATCACCGCGCTAATTATGGTGTTCGAGATGTGCCAGAACTACGGCGCCGTGATGCCGCTCGCGGTCGTGACCGTGACGGCGACCTGGGTGGCGCGCAGCCTGCGCCGCAACTCGATCTACACGGAATCGCTGAGGCGTCGCGGTGTCGATTTCGACGTCGCCTTCGAGCAGATGGCGCTGGCGTCGTTGCGCGCCGAGGACCTCATCCAGACGGATCCTCTGACCGTGGAGGCCGACGCCCCCGTCGCGGAGGTGCTCGACCTTTTTGCGCGCGTCCGCGGCACGGCGATCTACGTGATGCGCAAGGGGCGACTCGTCGGCGCGATCGACCTCCGTGATGCGTTCCAGGTCGCGGGCGCGGCACGGCGGCGCGACACCCTCACGGCCGTCGACCTCGTGCGCGACGTTCCGCGCGTCAATCCGAAGACTCCGCTCAACGAGGTGATGCGGCGCTTCTCGCAGCTCGAACTCGTGCAGCTTCCCGTCGTGACCCTTCACGACCCCGACCACCTGGTGGGTAGCGTCGCGCGCGGCGACGTCGTCGCGGCGCTCGACCGCGAGGTGCTCAGGCGTCGCATGCTGCTCACGAAGTACCTCGGCGCGAGCGTGCCCTCGGAGTTCGACGCGCGCCGGGGCGGCGATCTGGCGATCGACGAGCACCCCGTTCCGGTGGCTTGGATTGGACAGACGCTCGAGCAGGTCGACCCGTACCGCGCGAGCGGCTTGTTCGCGCTCGCGGTGAAGCCGGGAGGCGAACGGGCGGGCGAGGAGATCGCGCCGGTCCCCGACGACCACCTGTTTCGGGAAGGAGAGCGAGTCGTTTTGCTCGGATCGAGGACCGCGCTCGCGCTCGTTGGCGTCTGATATCGTCGGCCCGAGGAGGCTCGCGTGGCGCCAACCGTGCGCAAGGTCGAGGCCGGAGAAAGCGACGCCGGCCGCACCGTTCAACGTTTGCTGCATGAGCACCTCGGCGTCTCGAACGCCGAGGCGAAAGGGCTCATCGCATCCGGCTGCGTCGCGCGCAACCGGCGGACGGTGGCCAAACCCGACGAACGGGTTTACACGGGAGACCGCGTCGTGGTCGCGGCCGAGGCCGGGCGCAGGTACGCAGCAGGGGTGCGCGCGCCGCGCGGGGGCCCGGGGTGGCGCGTCGTTCACGAAGACGACGACTTGATCGTCGTCGACAAGGACCCGGGACTGCTTACCGTGCCGACCGCGGCGCCGGTGGGAGACTCCCTCGAGGAGCTGCTCCTCGCCTCGTACAAAAAGCGGGGGCACAAGAAGCCCACGCTCTACGTCGTACATCGCATCGACCGTTTCACGTCGGGGCTCGTCGTCTTCGCCCGAACCCATCCCGCGGCGATGGAACTGCGCCGGCAGTTCAAGGAGCGGACACCGCAGCGGATCTACCTGGCGGTGGCGGAGGGGAAGGTCCAGCCGGATCAGGCCCGCCTGACGCACTCCCTCGGAGAAAACCCGAAGAGCCTGAAGATCCACGTCGTCGCGAAAGAAAGCGACGGCCGCCCGGCGTCCCTGAGCTACCGGGTGCTCGAGCGGTTCCCCCACGCGACGCTGCTCGAGGTCGCCTTGGAGACCGGCCGCCGCAACCAGATTCGGGTCCAACTCGCGGCCGAGCGGCACCCGCTCGTCGGAGATTTCTCCTACGGCCAGCCGTCGTCATTGATCCCACGCGTGGCGCTCCACGCCCACCGTTTGGAGTTCGACGCTCCGCGGGGACGCAAGCGCCTGCAGTTCGAATCCGAGGTGCCCGAGGATTTCAGCCGGCTGATCAAGAAGCTGAAGGGCGGAGCTTCCGTGACGCCCCCGCCGGTGGCGGCGGCGTCACTCGGAAAAGAGGACGAGCACTCCGGTGTACGTAAACAGGTGGTTCGTGCCCCGAAGCGGGGCGAGCTCCGCGCTGCAAGAAAACCCGAGCAGCGGCACCCCCGGAAGATGCCGCGCAAGCGCGGCTGAGTCGACGCCGTCCCGGCCGTACAGCGATCGCCCGCGCGCGAGGCAATTGAAATAGAGGCCGAACCGGTAGCCACCGGGAGGCGCCGCGGCGGCCGCCCGCTCCGACATGCGCAAAACGTCGTCCGCGGCGGCCGACGGCTCGCGCAAGGCGAACAGAATGGACTGGCCCTCCTCGAGCTCCGCGGCGACCGCGATAACGCCGGTGTCCGGATCGACGGCGACGATGTTGCGCACGAGATATTCGCCGGAACGAAGGACCGACTCTCCCGGCTCCGGGAGCAGCGCGATCGTCAGCGCGTTTATCGTCGCCTCGGGAGTGTCGAAGAACTCGCCGGGGGCCGCAGCGCGAAGCGCGTCGTATGCGGCGATCCCGTCCACCTCGAGCAGGAGGTTGTCGTGGGCGCTCGTCACGCGCATCGGCGCCCCGAGCGGGCGGCAGCCCTGGGTCAGCGCAATGTGGTGCCGGAATTTCCCCCCGAGGCGCACGCCCGACACGCACCCCGCGCCCGCCTGGGATCCGCTGAACTGGAACGTGACCCCGCCGGGGAGGGCCGACGAGGCCGCTCCGCCCGCGACGGGGACCGGCCCGAGCGTCGCGTCGAGCCCCTGGAGCAGCCGGTCGGGTCGGACCGTCTGGGGGTCCGGCCACACCAGGATCAGGTCGTTGGTATCGCGGGAGGCGCGCAGCCTCTGGCCGGCATGGAGTCCCGCCGTCAGCCCCGCGTCGCCCGCGTCCGAGAAGAGAAACGGGGTCCCGCGGATCGTATCGGAGCAGACGGCGAGCACGCCGATCGCGGGCCCGTCTTCAACCTCGTGCTCGCCGACGATCACGCCCGCGGCCGAGCAGCCGACGATGTACGGCGTCCCCAAGACCCCTCCCAGGGTCTTGAGGAGGTCGGAAAGGGCGTCCCCGTGCTCCGCCGTAGCAAAAACGACGGCGAAATCCGCGCGTTGCGCGGGAAGCTTTGCTGCGGCCCGTTCGGCCGCCTCGCGGGCTGCGCGAGCGGTGTTCGATTCGGTCGACAGGCCGACGCCCGCAAATATCATCGAACAAACTGTAGCAGAGCCGCTGTGGGCGCGGCCCTTCGCGCGAGACGGTTTGATCGCGTGGCGACCTCTCCCTATAGTGTTGACTGGAGGCTTTCGTTGATGCTTCGCCTCGGTGTTCTCACGCTTCTCGTCGCGTTGCTTCCGCTGTCGGGCGCGCGCGCGACGGCCGCCGCTCTCGAGACGCCGTTTTCCTGCTCCGAGTCGATGCGCGAAGGGGTCGAGTTCTGGAAGAACGTCTGGACCCGATGGACGATCGAACAGGTCGTTCTCCACGATACCGATCATCCCTCGATTGTCTACGAGGTCTTCGAGCTTCCCCCGCCCGCCGGTGAGGTCTACACGGACGAACAGCGCGAGTACGTGAAGGGCCGCCGCGAGGCGCTCGAGGCGCGTCTCGCGGCGATCGAACTCAAGGTCGCCGCGGCCGCGCCTCTGGCGGACGACGAGAAAGCGCTCGCCCTCAAGATCACCGAATCGGCGGGAGGCGCCGCGGTCAGCGGAGCTTCGCACCGCGTGCGCTCGCAGCGCGGCCTCAGAGAGCGGTTCCGGCGCGGGCTCGAGATCAGCGGCCGCTACCACGATGCGTTCGTCGCGGTCTTTCGCGAGGCGGGCCTCCCCGAGGATCTCGCCCATCTCCCCCACGTCGAGTCGTCGTTCCAGGTATCGGCGCGCTCGTCGGCAGGCGCCGTCGGAGTCTGGCAGTTCACGCGCGGCGCGGCGCGGAAGTTCATGCTCATGACTCCGGGTCTCGATGAGAGACTCGACCCGGTAGCCAGTGCGCGCGGCGCCGTGCGTTACTTGAAAGCGGCCTACGACGCGCTCGGCTCCTGGCCGCTGGCCATCACCTCGTACAACCACGGCATCGAGGGCATGCGCGTGGCACGAGATCGCTACGGTCTGGACTTCCCCAAGATCCTGGACGAGTACGACGGCCGCACGTTTGGCTTTGCCTCGAAGAATTTCTACAAGGAGTTTCTCGCCGCGAGGGAGATCGCCAACGATCCGTCGGCCTACTTCCCCGAGGGTCTCGTTCCCGAGGCCCCGCAAAACCACGATCGCCTGACGCTCGACCGGCCCACGGCGGCGAAGAGCGTGGCGTCCCGCTACGGCGTCTCCGTCAAGGGGCTCGCGGCGATCAACCCGGCTTGGACGGCGCGGGCCGTAAGCGGCAAGGCGTCTCTCCCCGCTGGGACCGAGATCTGGCTGCCGGAAGGCACGCTCGAACGCATCGACAAACTCAAGGCAAAACCGAAGCCACCCAGCGGTACGATGCGGCCGTGAGCGACGCCCGTTACACCAACAAGGGATTCGGCCTCAAGCAGGTCATCGGCAGCCAGGTCGTACGCGACTACGCGAGCGCGCTCGTCGATCGCATGCGCGCCGAGGGCTTCTCCCTGACGGCCGGCGACCTGACCTTCCACCTCGCGCAGGAATTCGGATTCTGTTACGGCGTCGACCGCGCCATCGAGTACGCGTATGAGACCCGCGAGAAATTTCCCGACAAGAACCTGTTCATCACGGGCGAGATCATCCACAACCCCCGCGTCAACGACAGGCTCTCCGAGTTGGGGATCCGCTTCCTGGACGGAAGCGAAAAGAGCGCCTCGTTGGCCGCGTTGCAGCCCGACGACGTGGTGCTGCTCCCCGCCTTCGGTGTGCCGGTCGCGACGATGGCCCTGCTGCGCGAAGCGGGTTGCATCGTCGTCGACACCACCTGCGGGTCGGTGCTGAACGTCTGGAAGAACGTCGAGAGGTACGCGAAGGGAGGGTTCACCGCCCTGATCCACGGTAAATGGGATCATGAGGAAACCCGCGCGACGTCCTCGCGCGCTTCGCTGCATCCGGGCGGCCACTACCTCGTCGTTTTGAACATGGACGAAGCGCGCGTCGTGGCGGAGTACATCGAACACGGGGGCGACGCCGCCGCCTTTCGCGAGCGTTTCGCGCGGGCGATCTCGCCCGGGTTCGATCCGGACATTCATCTGTTCAAGCTCGGTTGCGCCAATCAGACGACGATGCTCTCCGGCGAGTCGCTCGCCATCGCCGAACGCCTCCGCCAGGCGCTCGCCACCCGTTTCGGCCCGGACGCGCCGGCCACGCGGTTCCAGGCCTTCGACACGATCTGCAGCGCGACCCAGGAAAGGCAGGACGCGCTGTACGCGATGCTTGCGGCCCATCGATTGGACGTGCTGTTGGTGATTGGGGGGTACAACTCCTCCAACACGACGCACCTGCTCGAAATCGGCCTGGCCAAGGGCGTGCCGACGTTCCACATCCAGGGCGCCTCCGGCATCGACGGTGCGCGGAGGATCCACCACCAGCCGCTCCACCAGAAAGCGGAAACGTCCTCGCACGATTGGCTCGCGGACGGGCCGCGCTCGATCGGCATAACGTCCGGAGCATCGACCCCCAACGCCGAGCTCGAGCGCGTGATCCGCCGCGTGGCCGGAATCCGCGGGATCGAGCCCGCGTGATTCCCGCGTGCTATCGTCGCCGGCCGGTGAACCTGTGACGCCCCTGAAAAAAACATCGTTTCGCGGAAGAGAACGGCGGCCCGACGCGATCCGATCAGCGCCTCGCAAGCGGATGTCCGGAGTGCCGGCCGCGCGGGTGGTCGTCGATCGCGCCGGCCCGCTGCACGCCGAGATCGTCGTCGTCGGCCGCGAGCTGCTGCGCGGCCAACTGCGCGACGGCAACGCGGCGTGGATCGCGGGAGAACTGACCCGGCGTGGAGCACTGGTCCATCGCGTCACGATCGTCGACGACCTCGAACGGTCGATCATGAACGCCGTCGCCGAGGCGCGCGACCGCGGCGTTCACCTCATCGTTACGACCGGGGGGTTGGGCCCCGCGCAGGACGACCGGACACTGGCCGGACTCGCCGAGGCGCTGAGGCTGCCGCTGGCGATGAGTCCGCCCGCGCGCGACATGGTCGAGACCGCATACCGAACGCTCAAAGACGCTCGGGTGATCGGAACCTCAGGCTTGAACACCTCGCGCCAGAAGATGTGCGTTCTCCCCGTCGGCGCCGAGGCCATCGCAAATCCCGCCGGCGTCGCGCCGGGGATGATCCTTCGATTGACCGGCGGCGCCGCGGTCGTATCCGTCCCCGGCCGCCCCGAGGAATCGAAGGCGGTCTTCGAGGGCGCGATGCTCCGCCTGCGCGATCTGTTTCCGATGCGCGCCTCGGCCGAGCGCGAGCTCGAGGCGCCGACGTCGGATGAGTCCGCCATGCGCCCGGTTCTCGACCGGCTGACCGAGGAGTTCCCCGGCGTCTGGATCAAGTCCCATCCGCCGGCATCGCGCCGCAAGGACCCCATCCGCGTGACGCTCCAGTCCTTCGCGGCGACGCAAAAAGAAGCCGACACGCTCGTCGAGGGGGCGCTGCGCCGCCTTCTCGCGTTGGCGGGAAGCCGTTAGTCCGGCCGCTCTCGCCGTGAGGTTCACATGGCACGATTCGCGATCGCGTTCGCCCTGGCGGCGTTTTTGACCTCGCTCGCTTCCGCCGAGCCGCCCCGGCCCTCGATCCCCGCATCCGTCGTGGACAAGACCGTCGCCGGGATCGTCGGGGTAAACGGAGAGGCCGCAACGGCTCGCGCGCGCCGAGGAGTGACCCAGGTGGCCCAGCGGTGGTTCGCCGGAGACGGCGACGCCGCGACGTTCACCGCTTTTTGCGCGGCCAATTTTCTTGCCGACGAGGCCACCCTGGCAACGAACTTCGCTCGCCTCGAGGCGGTGCTGGAACAGGTTGACGGGCATCTGCTCGAAGTACGCCGGATGCTCCTCACCCCGCAGGATCTGGACACCGGCCCGGTTTCCGATTTGGACCTGAAGCTGGGAGACCTCGACCTCGCCGCCCACGTCGACGAGGACCTGTTCCGGACGAAGGTCGCGTTTTTCGCGCTCCTCAACTACCCCGTGGACACCCTCACGGAGCGTCTCGCCAAAGGGGGTACGTGGTCGCGCGCGACGTGGGCCCGTTCCCGGATGATGGATCGCTGGGCCGCACGCGTTCCGGCCGAGATCGCGCAGGAAGCGACCCGGGCGTTCACCGCGGCCGACCAGTACATCGCGGGCTACAACATCCAGATGAGCCGGTTGGTCGACGCCGCTGGAAACTCCTATGGCTTTGCCGCCGGACCGCCCCTCATCACGCACTGGGGCCTGCGCGACGAGTTGAAGGCGCACTACGGAGAAGGGGCCGAGGGGCTGAAGAAGCAGCGCGCGATCCAAAAGGTGATGGAGCGGATCGTCCGTCAGGAGATTCCGAAGGCCGCCATCGACAATCCGGAACTCACATGGAGTCCGTTGGCCGCCGCAAAGCCCGCAGAGCGCGAGCCCGACACACGGTACGAGACCCTGCTCGGCGTATTCCGCGCCGTGCGCGAGGCCGACCCGTATTGCCCGACGGCCCCGACCTTCATCCAGCGTAAGTTCGAACTCGACCGGCAGATCCCCGAAAAGCAGGTCGAGGCGCTGCTCGTTTCGGTGCTCGCCTCGAAAGAGGTCAAGAATCTCGCCGCGCTGATCGAAAAGCGTCTTTCGCGCCCGCTCGAGCCGTTCGACATCTGGTACGCCGGCTTCTCGTCGCGCGCTGGAAAGAGCGAGATGGAACTCGACGCGATCACGAAGGCCAAGTACCCGACGGTTGCGTCGTTCCAGGCGGGGCTTCCGGCGATCCTCACGGGCCTCGGCTTCACGCCCGAAAAGGCGCGCTGGCTCTCCGATCGCATCGTGGTCGATCCGTCGCGCGGCGCGGGCCACGCCATGGGAGCCGTACGGCGTGAGGACCAGTCGCATCTGCGGACCCGGATTCCGGCCGGAGGTATGCTCTACAAGGGTTACAACATCGCCATCCACGAGCTGGGTCACAACGTCGAGCAGTCGTTTTCCCTGGGTGAGATCGACTACTGGTCGCTTGCCGGGGTCCCCAACAACGCCTTCACCGAAGCGCTGGCTTTCGTCTTCCAGGCGCGCGATCTCGAGTTGCTCGGCCTGGGAGGCGCGGACGACGTCGAGCGGCGAAAGAACGCGGCGCTGAACGACCTGTGGTCCACGTACGAGATCGGCGGCGTAGCCCTCGTCGACATGGGCGTGTGGCGCTTCATGTACGACCATCCCGATGCCACCCCCGCGCAGTTGCGCGAGGCCACGCTGTCGATCGCGCGCGACGTCTGGAACCGCTACTACGCCCCGGTGTTTCGCGTGAAGGACGTCGAACTCCTCGCCGTGTATTCGCACATGATCTCGAACGGCCTCTACCTTCCCGACTACCCTCTCGGGCACATCATCTCGTTCCAGCTCGTGCAGCAGTTCCGGGGCCGCGACTTCGGTGCCGAATTCGAGCGCGTGACGCGCCAGGGCCGCCTGACTCCGGATGCCTGGATGCAGGGTGCGGTCGGCGGCCCACTCTCCGCCCAGGCTTTGTTAGACGAAGCCCGCGCGGCGATGGCCGCTGCCGCGAAATAGCGAAGCGGACATTCCCCTATTTTTCTGACAAGCGG
>JAQBEH010000039.1:0-2806 GCA_032124015.1 Acidobacteriota bacterium | reverse complement strand
GGCTGGGCGTCGCGGCTCTCGTCCTTGGCCTCTTGAGCGCTTCGGCTTGTGGCGGTGGGCAAGCCCGTCCCGCCGGAATCTTGTTGATCACGCTCGACACGACGCGAGCCGACCACCTCGGCTGCTACGGCGATGCGTCGGCCGTGACCCCGAATCTCGACGCGCTGGCACAACAGAGCGTGCGGTTCGACCAGGCCATGGCGGCGGTTCCGGTCACCCTCCCATCGCATGCCACGATGTTCACGGGGCTTTACCCGCCCACGCACGGCGTCCGCTACAACGGCATGTTCCGGCTCGGCGAGACGAGCGTGACGCTCGCGGAGCGACTGCGTGAGGCCGGGTTTGCGACCGGAGCGGTTCCCGCCGCGTATCCGGTCAATGCCAAGAGCGGGCTCGTCCAAGGGTTCGAAATCTACAAAGACCTTTTTTCGGAGCCGGGAGCCGAGAAACTCTCCGTCGACGCGATGCGCTCGGCGGCGGACGTCGTGAAGGTCGGGCTCGAGACGATTCATGCCGTGGCCTCCAAGCCTTTTTTTGTCTGGCTTCATTTCTTCGACGCTCACCACCCGTACGTGCCGCCGTTCCCCTACTCGGCGCAATTCAGGGACCACCCGTACGACGGAGAAATCGCCTACGTCGACGAGCAGCTCGGGGAGCTTTTCGCGGCGTTGAAAAAAGACGGGCTGTGGGACCGGATCGTCGTCATCGTCGCGGGTGATCACGGCGAGGGTTTGTACCAGCACGGCGAGAGGCTGCATTCCCAACTCGTTTACGAATCCACCCTGCGCGTGCCGCTGCTGATCAAGGCACCGGGCGCTTCGGCGGGTGCCGTCATTCGAGAACCGGTGACGTTGGCGGATTTGGCCCCCACGATCCTCGACCTCGCCAGGCTTCCCGTTCCTTCGGGGCTGGATGGCATCAGTCTCCGCGAGTCGCTGAACTCCGGAAAGGCGCCGCTCAGGCCGGTCTATTTCGAGAGCCTGGCCGGGTCTCTGGCCTTCGGATGGAGCCCCATCGAGGGCGTGCGTCGCGGCAAGTGGAAGGTGATCCGGGGCAAAGAGACCGAGCTGTACGACCTCGACACCGACCCGCAAGAAACGAACGACCTCGCCGGTGTCGATGCCCCCATGGCCTCGGACTTGACGGCGCTTTTGGATGCGGATCTTGCTCGCTGGCAGGCGTCGGCGGCGCCGGCGACGACGGCTGAGGCGCCGGTCGACGCCGAAGCCCTGGCGCGCCTGGCCAGTCTCGGGTACGTCGGCGGGACGGTCTCGGACTCGGGACGTGGCGGGCCGAACCCGAAAGACCTCGTTCATCTGGAGAGCGAACTTCTCCTCCTCCAGGACATCATGCTGGCGCGGCAGTTCGACCGCGCGATGCTCGCGATTCCAACCATCCTGAAAGCGGATCCCGGAAATCGTCTCGCGCTCCACGACGCCGCGGAGGCGTCGGCGGGGCTCGGGGATTTCGCTTCCGCCGAAAAATACGCGAGGGAGGTCATCAAACTCTATCCCGAGTTCTTCCCCGCGGTCGTGACGCTGGGCCGGGTTGAGGTCGCCAAGAAGCAGTACCGCGAGGCCGAGAAGGTCTTTCGCGAGGGTCTCTCGCGGTTTCCGGATGAGCCGATTCTGCTCTACTCGGTGGCGCTCAGCCTGATCGCCCAAGGCAAACCGGCGGACGCCGAACCGCTCGTCGTCAAGGCGCTGTCGGGAAAGAACCCCGACCCGGCCTTCCACGTGCTCCAGGCGGTGTGCCTCGCGAGCGCGTCTGATTTCCCCGGCGCCAAGAAGCAGTTGGAAGCGGCGATCGCCGGCGGCTATCCAAACGTCGCGGGGCTGCGATCCGAGCCGCTCTTCGCGCCGCTTCGGGGCATCCCGGACTTCGAGACCATCATCGCTCCCAAGAAGGGCGCGTAGAGTGTCCGTCCGCCGCAACCCGCGGCGCGCGCAGGGACTTGCCTTCGCCCTGATGTTCGTCGTCAGCGGCGCCTGCGCGCTGACCTACCAGGTCGTCTGGAGCCGGCTGCTGGCTTCGATCTTCGGAGTCACCGCCTTCGCCGTCAGCACCGTGCTCGTGTCGTTCATGGGCGGCATGGCGCTTGGCGCGTACCTGCTCGGGACGCGCGTCGATCGCGCCGCGCGGCCGCTGCGCGTGTTCGCCATGCTCGAAGCGGGGATCGGCGCCTACGCGCTCTTGTTGCCTTTCCTTCTCGCGGCGGCCGGCGGATTCTACGACCACCTCTTCCCGCTGCTCCCCGACTCGTTCCTGCTGAAATCCTCGATCCGTTTCGTCATGAGCCTCTCGCTCTTGCTCGTTCCCACGGTGCTGATGGGCGGGACGCTTCCGGCGTTGGGCCGCGGCCTTCTGCGGCGAAAAGACCGTGTCGGCCTTGCGGTCGGCCTCCTTTACTTCGTCAATACGCTGGGGGCGGCGATCGGGTGCTTCCTTGCCGGGTTCTGGCTGCTGCCGCTTTTCGGTTTGAACCGAACGACCTGGCTTGCGGTGTTCTTCAATTTTGCCGTCGCGACGACGGCCTTCCTCCTCGACAGGAAGGACGAGCCGGTGGCGGCAGAATTAGGCACGCTCCCGGCTGGCGAGGGGATTGCGTTGACGACCCCCGCGTCGTGGCCGCTCTGGGTAGCGTTTGGAAGCGGCTTGGCGGCGCTGGCCTTCGAGGTCATCTGGTTCCGCGTCCTCGTGCTCGTGTTCGGTTCGACCGTTTACTCGTTTTCGGCGATGCTCTCGGTCTTCCTGCTCGGTCTCGCGATCGGCTCGGCGATTTTCGGTCCCTGGTCCGACCGCACCC
>JAQBEH010000038.1:0-5775 GCA_032124015.1 Acidobacteriota bacterium | reverse complement strand
CTGCGAGGAGCCAACTTTGAGATACCACCCTTGATGTTTCGGGATTCTAACCTTGACCCGTTATCCGGGTTGGGGACACGGCTAGGTGGGTAGTTTGACTGGGGCGGTCGCCTCCTAAAATGTAACGGAGGCGCCCGAAGGTGCCCTCAGGCTGTTTGGAAATCAGCCGTAGAGTGCAAAGGCATAAGGGCGCTTGACTGCGAGACCAACAAGTCGAGCAGGTGCGAAAGCAGGGCTTAGTGATCCGGCGGTTCTGTATGGAAGGGCCGTCGCTCAACGGATAAAAGGTACGCCGGGGATAACAGGCTTATCTTGTCCAAGAGTTCACATCGACGACAAGGTTTGGCACCTCGATGTCGGCTCATCGCATCCTGGGGCTGAAGTAGGTCCCAAGGGTTCGGCTGTTCGCCGATTAAAGCGGTACGTGAGCTGGGTTCAGAACGTCGTGAGACAGTTCGGTCCCTATCTACTGTGGGCGCAGGATACTTGATGGGATGGTTTCCTAGTACGAGAGGACCGGAAACCACGGACCTCCAGTGTTCCAGTTGTCCCGCCAGGGGCAGCGCTGGGTAGCTGAGTCCGGAAAGGATAAGCGCTGAAGGCATCTAAGCACGAAGCCCCCCCAAAGATGAGGTATCCCTCCGCGTAAGCGGCTAAAGGCCCCTCGAAGACTACGAGGTTGATAGGCCGGAGGTGTACGTGCAGCAATGCATTCAGCTTACCGGTACTAATCGGCCGTGAGGCTTGACCATAGATTTGCACTTATAGCAATCGTGGTGCGGCGTAGTATACGCCTACCTGACTATTCAGTTTCCCGGTGACCATAGCGAGGGGGCCACACCCGTTCCCATTCCGAACACGGTCGTTAAGCCCTTCAGCGCCGATGGTACTGCGTGGGCAACTGCGTGGGAGAGTAGGACGTTGCCGGGACTTTCTTGTGAGGCCCGCCGAATCTGGCGGGCCTCTTTTTTTTGGTCGAGAGGCTGCGGAGTGCGGTCACGACGCAGCAGCGGGATGTGTTCCGTCTTGACGCGTTCCACGGCCACACGGTATAAACGCCCTTCATTTGGCCGTGTTTCTGTGGAACGTACATCAAGGCAGGTGTCCGGCGGGGGGTCGTGAACGGTGAACAGACTGCATGCGATTCTGAAACTCGGTGCTGCTGCCGGCCTGGTCCTGGCCGCCGCCACCGCGAGCCCTGCCGAAGAGATCGAAAAGAAATTCCGTCTTGGTTTCAGCCTAGGCGACTACGACACCTCGGGCGCGATCCACAGCGCCGCGGCGAATCGGCGTGCGTTGTTTCTCCCGAACGGCGAACTCGATGACCTGATCTACGATCCACGGAACGATTCCGGTGCCATTTCGAATTACGGTATCGAATCCCAACTCGGTGGCGTGCTCTCGGCCTCATACGCCGTCAATCGCCTCTGGTACGTCGAGGCATCGGTTGGCTATCGCAGCGGGACCGTCGGAAACGTTCAAGTCCAGGCGCAGTTCGCAGGGACGCCGATTCCTACAGGCCAGTCGTTCAATTTCGCCATCTTCAACCTCGACGGCGGCACGATCACCCAGGTTCCTCTGGAGTTCACCGTTGGAATTCGTTTTCGACCGAAGGCCACGTTTAATCCGTACCTTTGTGCTGGATTCGGCTACACGTTCATGTCCTACTCACCGAGCGACGACATCAACCAACTGTCGACGAATCTCGATCAGTCCACCGGAGGCTTTGCTCGCATTTCGGGCACGTTGTTCGGCGGCGAACGCTTCAACAGTCCGGCGTCGTTCACGAATCTTGGCGGAATCACGGTCAGTGTTGACGACGCTCCGGAGTGGCACATCGGTGGGGGCTTCGAGTTCACCGTCAAAAGCCGCTGGACCCTATTCATCGATGCGCGGTATTACACCTACAGTGGGAAGTTCGGCATGACCGTCAATGGGGCCAGCGACCTCGGAATATCGGTTCCGAATGACCGGGCGTTCATCACAGATCCCGGTGCACTGGGTCCGTTCGGCTCCGTTCAGGTCGTTGAAGGGGGCCTCTTGGACGGGGGGAGCTGGGAACCCGATCCCTCGTTTCCGGGTACGAATTGCGCAGAGACCAACAATATTAATTGCGTCTTCACCGGACCGAAGGACGGAGTGCCCGACCCCGGCTACTACTACGTTCAAGCGGGAAGCGTCCGATACAACGGCGCATCCCTTCAGATTGGATTCAAGTTCACGTTCTAGGCCTGACTCCTCCCGCCCTCCCGCATTCTCCCGGACTCGGCATCGCGTGCTAGAATTCTCGGTGGTCACGGGGGTTTCCATATGTCTGGCCATAGCAAGTGGAGCACGATCAAGCACAAGAAGGCCGCCCTCGACGCCAAACGGGGGAAGACCTTCACTCGCGTCATCAAAGAGTTGACGGTGGCGGCGAGAGTCGGCGGTGGCGACCCCGACGGCAACCCGAGGCTACGCTCGGCGATCGCCGAGGCGAAGGCCTCCAATATGCCGGCGGACAACATCAAGCGGGCCATCATGAAGGGGACGGGTGAGCTTCCCGGTGTCACGTATGAAGAGGTGGTCTACGAAGGCTACGGACCCGGCGGTGTGGCGATCTACGTCGAGGTTCTCACCGACAATAAAATGAGAACGACTCCCGAGGTTCGGCACGCCTTCACGAAGCACGGCGGAGATCTGGGTCAACCCAACAGCGTCTCGTGGATGTTCGAGAAAAAGGGTCAATTCTCGATCCCTGCTTCTGAGGCATCCGAAGAACGAGTCATGGAGGTCGTCCTCGAGGCCGGAGCTGACGATCTCCAGGTCGTCGATGCGACGTTGGAAGTCACCTGTGGCTCGGCGGTGTTCAGCCAGGTGCAAGACGCGCTCGAGAAGGCGAAGATCGTCCCCACCGAGGCCAAGTTGGCGATGCTTCCGACCACCGTCGTCGAGTTGGACGCGAGAAAGGCAGGGCAGTGCGTCAAACTCCTCGAGATTCTCGAAGACCATGACGACGTACAAAACGTCTACGCCAACCTGTCTTTTGACGCCGATGCCGTCTCTGAGGAAGCGTCCTGACGGAGACTCGGAGGATCCTGGGGGTCGACCCGGGAACCCGATGCGCGGGGTGGGCGGTCGTCGCTGGATCGGTCTACAAGCCTGAGTTGATCGCCTGCGGAGAGATACGGTTGCCCGAACGGCTGGCGATGGCGGATCGGCTTGCGCGCCTGCACACCGGGATCATGTCCGTCGTTCAAGAGCATGCACCCACGGAAGCCGCGGTCGAGGCGCCATTCCACGGCGTGAGCGCGCGATCGGCTCTCCAACTCGCCCACGCGCGCGGGGTGGTTCTCGCGGTCCTCGGGGTTTCCGGACTGAAGGTCTTCGAATACAGCCCTGCGACGATCAAGAAGGCAGTGACCGGCACCGGCCGGGCCGAGAAGGAGCAAGTCGAGGCCATGGTCTCCCGGCTCGTGACGGGGGGCTGCCCGCCTGGGAAGTCCGACATCGCCGATGCCATCGCGGCCGCAATCTGCCATCTCTTTGGGGCCGGACACGCGGACGCTCTCCGTCGGGCGGAGGCCGTGCGCCCGCCGCGGCCAGGGCATCCCCGGCGGCCATGACCCGACAGGCGTGCCGTCCGGTTGAGCCGTCCGTGGTACCATCCGGCTCCGCCGACGAAAAACCACGTGGCGGCCACCCATGATCGGTCGACTCTCTGGAATCATCGCCGCCTCCCGACCGGACGAAGTCATCGTCGATGTGTCCGGGGTCGGCTACCGTGTTCAGATCCCGCTGAGTACGTTCTACAAACTCATCGATCGGTCCGGGGTCATTTCGCTTCATATCCACACGAATGTTCGGGAAGAAGCCATCCAGCTTTTTGGGTTCTGGACCGAAGAAGAACGGACGGCCTTCCAGCGGCTGATCGCGGTTTCAGGAATCGGCCCCAAGATCGCCCTCGCGGTACTATCCGGCATAGGGGTGGCCGATCTGGAGCAGGCCGTTGGCGAAGGTGACCGCGGCGTTCTCGAGAGAATCCCCGGGATCGGCCGGAAAACGGCCGAAAGGGTCATTCTCGAACTGCGGAGTCGACAGACGATGCGTCGTGGCCGCAGTGCATCGTCGTCGGCGGCGACCGCGACTGCCGGCCCCGTCGCTGCGAGTTCGGACGCCGACGCGGTGTCGGCCCTCGTCCGCCTCGGCTACTCGGACAACGCCGCCTATGATGCGATCGTCGCGGCGCGCCGAGAAATGGGCGCGGACGCGCCGATCGAAGACCTTCTCCGCACCGCACTTCGCGCGCTCGTGCGCTAGGGGTAAACGGCACCGTGACCGACGACGACCGAATCCTCGAGGGTGGGCCGCAGCGTGACGAAGACGCGTTCGAGCAAAATCTCCGTCCGCAGCGGCTCCGGGAGTACATCGGCCAATCGCGTGTCAAAGACAATTTGGCGGTCTTCCTCGAGGCCGCGCGAAAACGGGGGGAAGCGCTCGATCACGTCCTTCTCTACGGCCCGCCGGGCCTCGGGAAGACGACGCTGGCCCACATCATAGCGGGTGAGATGGGCGGAGAGATTCGCGTCACGTCGGGGCCATCGATCGAGCGGGCGGGGGATCTCGCCGCCATCGTGACCAACCTCCAACCAGGAGACGTTCTATTCATCGACGAGATCCATCGGCTCGGCAGGGCGCTCGAAGAGATCCTCTACCCGGCAATGGAGGACTTCGCCCTGGATTTGGTCGTTGGAAGCGGGCCCGGAGCCCGGAGCGTCCGCCTGGAATTGCCGCGATTCACGTTGGTCGGGGCCACGACGCGGGTCGGACTGCTGTCCGCACCTCTTCGGGAGCGCTTTGGCATCGTCCACCATCTCGACTATTACACCGTCGAGGACCTGGCGACAATCGCGACGCGGTCGTCGAGCATCCTGGCCATCGAACTGGCGTCCGAAGGGGCCCGCGAGATCGCCCGCCGGGCGCGTGGAACGCCGCGCATCGTGAACCGGTTGCTGCGTCGCGTTCGCGACTTCGCGGACGTCGCGTCCTCCTCCACAATCAGCGCCGAGCTGGCGGCCGACGCCTTGGAGCGTCTCCAGGTTGACCGGTTCGGACTCGACGAGGTCGACCGGAGAATCCTCAGCGCCATTCTCGACACATTTCGCGGCGGACCGGTCGGCCTCTCGACGCTCGCCGCAGCGGTTGGCGAGGATGGGGAGACTCTCGAGGAGATCTACGAGCCGTATCTCATCCAGATCGGCTTCCTCGAGCGCACCCCTCGTGGCAGGCGCGCGACGCGCGCTGCCGCGGAGCACTTGCACCGACAGATCCCTCGTAACCTGCTTTAGCGGTTGCGGATACGACGGACATCTCACCCCAACCGTGCGTCCTGGGAGTCTCCGGCCCCGTCTTCTCTCCCCATGCGATCAAGCGCGACGGCGACCACTCGGCGTGAGCCCGATGGGTGGCCGGCATGTGCGCGGGGTTGGTCGCGGGCTTCCCTCGACCCGACAGTCGCGCGTGGGAGGCGACCCTCTGACCGCGAAAGAAAATCTCGACGGTGGTCTGCGTGAAGCGAGCCTCGACCTTTTCGTGGAGGAGGTTTTGCGGCACGCTGTGGAGGTTGTGATCGACCTCCACGTGGTAGTCGATGTTGACCTTGGCCCAACTCCAATGGGCGAAGACGAAGCGCCGCTCCGGCAGCGGCTCGCTCTGCTCGACCTGCTCGAAGAGCTCGCGGCGACTCAGCCCGCCGTAGCTTCGCATCGGGCGGGCGTTGAATTCCTCGAGCAGCTC
>JAQBEH010000037.1:0-17311 GCA_032124015.1 Acidobacteriota bacterium | reverse complement strand
TGGAGGATTCGGCGAACTGAGGATATCGGGCTCAGCTCAACTCCCCGTCGGCCCACCGGCGCTTGCAGCGAGCCAGGAACACGCGTTACATTATCTCGGCAGTTATGTATAAGTGCCGAGGAATTGTGACAACACTCAACTCGAAAGAGCGTGCCCGGCGGGTCCTGAGACTGGGTGGCACTGTTCGCTCAGCGGAATTCGAGCGTGCGGGGGTGTCCCGGACTCAGCTCCGAAGGCTGGTCGAACAGGGCGTGATCGAGCGGGTCGGTCGGGGACTGTACCGGGAGCGGGGAGTGAGCATGAGCGAGCGGGCCGACCTCGCGCAGGCCGCCCGCAGTGTGCCTGGGGGCGTACTCTGTCTTCTCACGGCGCTCCGCTTTCATGGGCTGACCACCCAGAACCCCTCCGAGGTGTGGCTCGCGATCCAGAGGAAGGCGTGGCGGCCTCGCGTGGTGCACCCACCCCTCCGACTGATCTATGTTTCGGGGGAGGCGTTCGAGCAGGGGGTCGAGGAGCACGTCGTGGACGGCGTGCCGGTTCGCGTGTTCGGCGCCGCGAAGACCGTCGCCGATTGCTTCAAGTTCAGGAACAAGATCGGGATCGACGTCGCCCTCGAGGCGCTGCGCGAATACCGTCGCGAGCACCCGAAGCGCCTTGATGCGGTCTGGCGATTCGCGGAGATCGACCGCGTCACTCGGGTCATCCGACCGTACCTCGAGGCCATCGGGTGAGCCCGCGCCGGGAGGTCAAGAATCTCGCCGCGTCGATCCGGGCGAAACTTGGCGAGGTGGCTCGCCGCCGGGGTGTCGAGCTCCAACTCGTGCTCTCGGAATACGCGATCGAGCGCTTCCTCCACCGGCTTGGCACTTCGCCCCAAGCCGATCGATTCGTGGTCAAGGGTGCCACGCTCTTCCGCATTTGGTCGGGCGATGAGCGACGCGCAACGTGGGACCTCGACCTCCTCGGCCGGGAGGTGTCCGGCGTCGGCGGCGTGGTTACCGCGATGCGCGAGATCTGCTCCGTTGTGGGGGAGGACGGGCTCGAGTTCCTTCGGGGGTCGGTCAAAGGTGAGGAGATCCGCGCCCCCGACGAATACGCCGGCGTCCGGGTTCGGATCGACGTCAGGCTGGGGAATGCGCGCATTCCGGTTCAGGTCGACGTGGGATTCGGCGACGCTGTGATCCCCGCTCCCACGCGCGAGGCCATCCCGACGGTGCTCGATCTCGCTCTCGATCCGCCCAACGTGTTCGTGTATCCACGCGAGGCCGTCGTCGCGGAAAAGTTCGAGGCCATGGTTGTCCTCGGGATGACGAACAGCCGGATGAAGGACTTCTACGACGTGCATCGCCTCGCGGCTCTGTCGACCTTCAGTGGTTCAACGCTGTTCCGCGCGGTGAAGGCCACCTTCGAGAGGCGCAAGACGCCGTATCCGGAAGGAGAGCCGCTCGCCTTGACGCCGGCATTCTTGGAAGCGTCCGAGCGGCGGTCCCAATGGAAGGCGTTCCTTCGGAGGTCCCGGCTCGAAGGTCCGAAGGATGTCGGCACCCTGATTCGGGACCTGCGACGATTCCTCCTTCCGGTTCTGGAAGCGGCGAGGTCCGAACGGCCGCTCGACTCGCGCTGGGAGCCGGGCGGGCCGTGGAGCGAGAAGTAACGAACCGCACTCGGCTTCCGGAATCAGGTCTCCACCTGTGTCTCCATAATCCTCGGACTGTACGACCCTCCTCGTAACCCTCGTAAACGGGAAAGGGCAACGAATCAACAAATCGTTGATCCGCCGCCCTTTCCGCAGTGACTAAAATCCCCTTCCCGCAAGGGAGTGCTGGTTCGAGCCCAGCCTCCGGCACCAAGTAGTTCGCAAACGCGTTGATGCTCGCCGTGCGAAGGTGCTCTGGCCGAGGAGGTTCGCGGCTCTCATCGCGCGGACGGGATGTAGCCCGAGCCGAACGGCGTCATGGCGGAAGGCAACTCACGCTTGAATTGCAGGGTCTGCCGTTTGGTGGGATGACGGCGCCAGCTGCTGCGGTGGCTTCGTCGGCACCGACTAGTCGCGCGCGAACGCTCCGACCCCACGTCTGAGGGTCGAATCCGAACAAAAGATCATAATCCCAACCTTTTTCCGTGGTAAACGCGGAGAAGGGCGCTCCGAAAGGACTTCTCCACCCAAAACGACCCTCCAGGATCGTCCAGGAGACGCGATCGCCGCCCCCGACGGGCGTCTGGACCCCCAAGATTTCACAGGAAAATGCGAAAATCCGTCGATCGAGCGCCTTCTCGATCGGATGCCCCGGCCGACACTGTGGCGACTCCAACGCCACGAACCGTTGGCGCGCGTCAGGCGTCGTTGTTCAATCGGCTGGAATCTCAACCTCTGTGAAGCTGCCAGGCGCGGCTGCGGCCACTGCCGCGGCAATTGCCGGAAGCCTGTTCTTGATGAGCCTCCATCGGCCCTTGCCAAGAACGACGATTGCGATGGTTCGACTGGCCAGGTTCTGCTGGTGCCGGAGATTCCGGTCGGTGGTGAGGAACACTTCGAATCCGGCGGCTTCGGCGGCGTCTAGCAGTTCGCCGTTTCGGAGGGTATCCCAGCCACGCGAGCGGGCTTCCTCGACAGTGTGACCCTGCAGGATAATCGCCACGCCTCTCGGCGTGCCGTTGTCGAAGAGGATGTGCATCAGCGCCCGGGCACGGGCGCGTCGAGACTCCGGGCGGCGAACTCGAGCACGGCCTTGACCTGCTCCCGCGTAACGGGGAACTGCTCCAACACCTCGTCGATCGTCATGTCGTCTTCCAAGTTCTCGAAGACGATCGCCACGGGGGTGCGCGTTCCCTTGAACACCCAGGCACCGCTGACCTTGCCAGGGATGCTCTCCACAGCCGGGCAGTGGGACCAATCAAGTGCGGCCATTGGGTTCTCCTCTCACTTCCAGTTTAGGGGTTCTTTGCTTCGCCGTCACGTCGCGGTCACGCAGCCTTGGGCGCGGCCGGGGCACAAGGGCGTTGTCCATCCGGCGGACTGGACGCTAGATTCAGAGATGTCCGCGACTGGCGGTTCGGCGCGGGCGGTGGGCCTACTCTTGGGTATCACGATGCTGCCAAACGTTGCGACTCGCCTCCCGTTAGCCGCGGTTCTTCTGGCCGTTGTGTCAGTCGCTGCAGCAAGCGCGGCCGCAGATGGGCCAGGTCCTCCGCTCGACCAAAAGACGCTGGCTCGGATTGAGCACGAATTCAGTCAACCAAGTTGCGGACTGACGAGCATGGAAGGAAGGCGTGCTCAGCTCGACGGGCTTCACATACAAGATCCCATGCCCTACCTCGTGCAGATGGCCACCAAGCAGTATTTACGGAACATGGCTGGCCTAAACGTTGCCGCGATCGCGCTCATCGGCGAGCGATCGGATTCAGTGGCGCAAGAGACTTTGCGTCAGCTTTATGGAGGTGGCGCGCTGTCGCTTCCCGCGCAACTCTCGGCCGCGACGTGGCTGGCGGGCCGCTATCACGATGATACGGGGCTGCCCCTCATGAAGCCTCGACTACGTTCGAGTGATGTCCAAGTTCGCGCTGACACCCTCAGCTACATGGGCTACGTTTTGAGCGAGCGCGACGTGTCCCTTGTGCTTCCGCTTGCGAGCGATAAAGAGATCTACGTCCTGGAGCGATTCGCGCTCGTCTTGAACACGAAACCGGAGTTCAGACGTCTGGTCATGCCGCAGCTCATTCGAAGACTTGGGGAATCACGGCGCGATAACGCCGCGCGCATCGGACTCGTTCTGATGTTGGCCGGTGACACGTCCGGCGAATCCGTAGTCAGCCAGTATCTCCTTGGGTACACAGCCCCCATCGATGCTGCGAGTCTTCGCCAAGTTGTCTCTTGGTGCAGCGCCCTTTCCAAGAAGGGGTACCGCCTCGGGCTTGACGCCACGATTCATCTATTCGAACTCCACCCAACAGGTGGAACTGATGAATGGCTCGCTTCGGCCATCTCGTCGTTCGCGGTGGCGACGGAATTCCCGCGTTGGTGGTCACGTTCGGAGGCGGAGAATCTCCGAACCGCCCAAGAGGCTGTCGAATGGTGGAAGCGAAACAGAGACTTGGTGACATTCGATCCGCTGCGAAGGAAGTTCGTCGCATGGTCGGGCCGGTAGGCACTCACGCCATCAGCGGAGAGGAGCATCCGAAGCGTTTTGACCGAGGCGGCCATGTCGAGGCCGAGAAATTACGGGCTGCGATGCACTCAGGTGTCCACCGGTGTCACCATAATCCTCGGACTGTACGACCCTCCTCGTAATGCTCGGACACGGGAAAGGGCAACGAATTAACAAATCGTTGATCCGCCGCCCTTTCCGCTCTGACTTAGAATCCCGTGCCCGCAAGGGAGTGCTGGTTCGAGTCCAGCCTCCGGCACCAACCGCTTGTTGTATAACACGATGTGTTATATATTGTCGGCATCATGAATGGCGTTGCGCTCAAGGCGGCTCGTTCGGAGGCAGGCTGGACGCAGTCCCGACTTGCCGAGAGGCTCGGCGTCACTCAGGCGTACCTCTCACTCATGGAATCTGGGGGGCGTCGCGTTCCGCCTCAGCTTGCCCGCCGGATGGCGCGTCTGCTCCATCTGCCTCCAACGGCGCTGCCGCTCGAGACGACCTCGAAATCGAAGCGCCTGATCACGAACGAATGGGTCGAGGTGCAACTGGCCCGCTTGGGCTACCCGGGCTACGCCCACCGCAAACGCCCAGGCGCCGTGCACCACCCAGCGGAGGTTCTCTTGGAGGGGTTGTCTCTCGACGAACTGGATCCCCGTCTGGCCGAGGCGCTTCCATGGCTCATGCTTCGCTATGAGGATCTTGACGCTGGGCAACTTGCCGATCGCGCAAAGTTGAGAAACCTCCAAAACCGTCTGGGGTTTACGGTCGCCCTCGCGCGGCAAGTGGCTGAGCGCAACCCGGATTTCCGAAGCCGCGTGGCCGACCTGACCCGGTTCGAGGAATCTCTCGAACCGAGTCGACTCGCCCGTGAGGAGACGTACGGTCAAGCGCGCGCCAGTGGACGGCTTCGGGCGTGGCTTCAAGACGAACGTTCGGAGACAGCGAGGCACTGGAACCTGCTCTCGGACCTGAAGGTGGAGCATCTGCCCTATGCCACCTAGGATTCCGCCGCCGTGGCTCGACTTTCTCCGCGACGTCGATTTCGTCGAGATCGCGCCTTAAGAGGCGGCCGAGGAGCTACTGCAAATCGCTGGGGACGGAAGCGGAATTGCAGAGAAGTACAACCTCCGGTTTCACCGCGTGACAATCGCCGAGTATCCGGATTCGTACGCCTCGAGGCTCGTCGAATTGACGCCCCGCGGCTTCAAGCACCTTCGACTTCGTGCTTTCGAGGTCCACGACCTCGTGCTCGCCAAGCTTGGCCGGAACAGCCCTCGGGATCGGGCAGACGTCGAGTTTCTCGCGCGCAAAGGTGTCATCGATCGGCGTGTGCTGGAGAAGCGATTCGAGGCCGAGCTCCGCCCGTACGTTCTCAACGAGGAGCGGCATGTGGCCGGGCTCCGGCTTTGGCTAGACGAATTCTTCGAGCCGAAAGGTGGCTCGACTCATTGAAGGACGGGCCGATCAGTCGGATGGATTACGTGGCAGCAACTCAGGTCTCCACCTGGGTCGCCATAATTCTCGGACTGTACGACCCTCCTCGGACTCCTCGTAAACGGGAAAGGGCGACGAATTAACAGATCGTTGATCCGCCGCCCTTCCCGCTCAGTCTTAATATCCCCTGACCGCAAGGTCGTGCAGGTTCGAGCCCTGCCTCCGGCACAACAGTCCGAAGGTTCCCTGGAAGGGCTGGTCGCGGCTGTCGAGCGGAACGGGGGTCAGACCATTGTCGCGAGCCCCGTTTCTTGTCAACGCCCAGGAACATCGACAGATGCGTCTCCCGCTGATCAAGGATCGGACCGCGATGCATCGAGACAAGCGCGTTCCGGCCACGCGCGGAGGTCATGTACGTCCCGAGCAAGGTCTTCCCCACCCCCGGAGCACCTCTTCGATCTCGGCCTGGCAACCTCGAGGAAACGCGAGGTGCTTGGCGAGGTTCTCGGCCGCGGGTGATGACGCGATTCGCGCCGCGTCGTGACGGGCGCCACGCGGGCAGCGTCTCCGCGGAACGCACGCCACCGACGTGCTCGAACAGTTCGACCGGAAGCCTGTGGGCTGCGGGCACGGAGTAGATCAGCCGGCGGTAGCGCCGGATCAACTTTTCCCCGGCAGCGGCATCGCCGGCCACGCACGCCGCGAGAAGCGTTCCGTCGTCCCCGTGCCGTTTCAGCACCGGCCGATCTTGGCGCCTGAGGGATTTCGCCGTGACTGCCTAGTACTTTGTCCGTCGCAATAGTGCGGTATCACGAGTTTTGCTCGAGGCTCCTCCTTCTTGTTTCCGGTGACGTAGACTGGCTGTACGCACTGACCTTGAAACCAGGGGGGGACGCGCGATGGAGACGAGACGACGATTCGTAGCGGTGTTTTGCGGAGCGGCGCTTGCCGTGACCTCGAGTGCGCTCGACGCAAGCGCCCAGACCGTCCGGCTCCCGTCGCGATTCGTCCCTGGCGACGCCGCGGTCGCCCCCGCCGTCAAGGACCAGAACGCTCCTTTCGTCTGCCAGGGGGGCAGCACGGTGCTTGCGGTGTGGTCGGACAACCGGGCCAACAGCACGGGGGGCTACGAAGGCGAGACCTCGTGGGACATCTACGGCCTGCGCTTCGATGCCTCCGGCAATCCGCTCGAGACGGTGCCGTTCGCGATCGCGGCGGGCCCCGCCTCGCAGAAGAACCCGCGGGTTTCCTGGAACGGCACGAATTGGCTCGTGGTCTTCGAGAGCGTTGATTTCGGAGGGACCGGTTACTACCAGGCGTCCTTGGAGGCCCTCCGCGTGGCCCCCGACGGCCACGTGCTCGATCCGAAGCCGATCAAGCTCTACAACATGACTCCCAGCGGCGCGGTCTGGGCGGTCGCGTCCGACGGCTCGGGGTGGGTCGTCGCCAACCAGGGGACTTCGGTCAACAGTGACATCGTCGCGTCGCGGATCTCCTCCGCCGGCGTCCTGCTCGACCCGGGACCGCGCAGCGTCCTTCCCGGAACCTACTACGGGCGTGGAGACCTCCAACTCGTGTATGCCGGCGGGGTGTACCTGATGGCCTACGAGGAGTCGATCACCGGCTACGATCCCACCAACGCGATTCGTTTCGACACTGGGCTCAACCTCCTCGACGCCGCCCCCTTCGCTTTCGCTCCGTCGCCCCTCGCCGGGCTGATCTCGAACGGCAGCGGCTTCTACGCCGTCTGGACCGAGCAGCTCCCGGACTTCACGATCGCGGTGAAGGGCAGCCGCGTCGGATTGAACGGACAGAAGCTCGACGGCGGCGGCAGCGGCGTGAACATCTCCGGACCGAACGAGCCAGGTGGCTACGCGACGACCAGCGTCGCCTGGGACGGCTCCCAGTGGAAAGTGACCTGGGGCTCCCTCACCGAGACACGCCTCGCTCGCGTCAGCTCCGGAGGCCAGGTGCTCGACCCGGGTGGTGTTCTGGTCGCAGGCGCGACGACGGGGACCAGCGCCAGCGCCAGCGCCAGCGCCGGCAACGGCAGCGTGCAGCTGGCCTGGTCGGATTTCGTGTGGGTGGGTCAGACCGGCAGCTACGAGGTGTTCTCGACCCATATCAACTCGAGCAACGTCGCCGACGCGACCCGGACGCTCTCGATCGGAGCCCCCGCGCAGCTCCGCTCCGACGTCGCGACGAGCGGCAGTGGTTACATGATGGTCTACCGGTCGAGCGCGACGACGCGGAGCCGTATCCTCGCGCAGCCGCTCGACGCCGCGGGAAATCCGCTGACGGCAGAGCCGATCGAGCTCGATGCGTCGACCGATGCGATCAACTATCCGGGTTACCCCGCCGTCGCCTGGAACGGTTCCGTCTACATGGTGGCCTGGAGCAACGCCAGCGGCGTGGTGGCGCGGCGGGTGCAGGCCAATGGGACGCCGGTCGATGCGGCCCCGATCCTCGTGATGAGCCCCGGCTTCGGTCCTCCCGACGTCGAAGCCCTCGGGAGCGATTTTCTCGTCGTCGGGCTCCGCTGCGGCATCAATTGCCAGTACATCTTCCCGATCGCGGCGCGAGTTCGCGGCTCCGACGGGGTCGTCCTGGATTCGTCGCCGATTGCGATGGGCGGGACCTATTCCAGCAGCCCGAGGCTCGCGGTCCTGGGGGGGCGGTGGCTGCTCGTCTGGCAGGCCAATGCGACCCACGACAACTCGATCGCCTACACCCTTGGCACGTTCATCGACACGACCGGCGCCAAGGCGCCTGATTTCACGATCCACGGACCGTATTCCACCGCCGGCGGCAACGGGATCTTCAGCCTGGGTCTGGCGTCCAGCGGAAGCGTGGCGCTGATGGCGCAGTCGCAGGAGCTCACCTCGGGCACCGAGACCGACCTGCTCATGCGGCTGATCGACCCGGACGGCACGGTGCACCCGTACGTCAACCTCACGCCCTGGAAGGACGACCAGTACCGGCCGCGCGTGGCCTGGGACGGTTCGCAGTTCGTGCTGGTCTGGCAGGATCAGAAAACGGACCTCGGCGGCGAATGGAGGCTCGAGCAGATCGACGCGCGAAGCGACGTGATGGGCATGAGAATCTCCCCGGCAGGGACGGTCATCGACCCGCAGGGTTTCGTCGTCTCGAACAGCCCCATCGGCGAAGCGTTCCCGGACGTCGTGGCGTCCGGAGGCAAGACCTTGATCGCGGGGTCGTACATGAGGAACGACGCCTCGTTCGCGAACTACCGGATCGGATACGAGATCTTTGGTGCCGGCGGCAACAACTGGCCCGTTGCGTCGGCTTCGGCGACGCCGACAGGCGGCGACGTGCCCATTTCCGTCGGTTTCAGCTCGGCCGGGAGCGCCGACCCCGGCGGCGCCGTCGCTTCGTACACCTGGGACTTCGGCGACGGCGCGACCTCGACGCAGGCGAACCCTTCGCACCCGTACGCGGTCGGCGGACCGTACGTCGCGACGCTGACCGTCACCGACGACGGCGGCGCGCAGACCATGCAGGAACTCCTCGTGGACGTGCTCGAGCCGAACATTCCGCCGGTGGCCTTCTCGTCGTCGAACATCACGTCGGGGCCGGTGCCGCTCGACGTCGTCTTTTCCGCGGCCGGCACGTACGACCCCGACGGCTTCGTCGGCAACTTGAAGTGGACCTACAGCGACGGCGCCGAGTCCTGGGGCGGGACCGAGTACCACACGTTCTACGATCAGGGAACGTATCAGGTGACGCTCACCGCGTACGACGGAAGGGGCGGAGCCGGGACCGCCACGCCGCTGACCATCACGGTCGGCCCGCCGCTTCCCCCGGCGGCTCCTAGCGGCTTGCTAGCGATCGCGTTCACCCCGGACTGGATCAATATGACCTGGGACGACAACTCCAACAACGAGGACGGCTTCAAGGTCGAGCGCTGCGAAGGAACGACGGCGTTTTGCACCTCCCATCCTGCGAGCTGGACGCAGATCGCGCAGACCGACCGCAATATCGACTACCACGGCGACAGCGGGCTGCCCTCGTCGTCGACGTTCAGTTACCGCGTTCGGGCCTTCAACGTCACGGCCCACTCCGCGTACTCCAACACCTCGACCGCGACGACACAAGGCTTCCCGCCGGTCGCGCTGATTGCCCCGTCGGTCCTCCACGGTCCGGCGCCTCTTGCGGTGCGGTTCGACGGGAGCGGGTCGAGCGATCCGGACGGATCGATCGTCGCTTGGGCCTGGAATTTCGGCGACGGCGGCACCGGGTCCGGCGCCATCGTGGATCACACTTACACGACCCTCGGCTGGAAGTACGCGTCGCTCACGGTGACGGACAGCGCCGGCCTGACGGCCACCGAGTATGCGTCGATCGAAGTCAAGTCGGGAAACCTCGGCACTCCGGCGTCGGCCGATTACGCGACGCCGCTGGGGAGCATTCAGTCAGGATCCTACGTCGACACCCAGACACAAAACGACGTCGCGGAAGTGCTGATCGAAGGCGTGACCACCGGGTCGGCCTCGCAGCGCCAGAGCCTCCTCGAGCACTCATGGTGGTTCAACGTGGATAACGGCACCAATCAAACCTTCTACCTGGATGCGTGGCATTCCGCAAACACAGAGGGGGACGACTTCCTCTTCGAGTACTCCCGCGACAACGTCTCGTGGACCCCGATGGTGACGGTCACGAAGACCGCCGACAACGATATCCTCCAGTCCTACGTCTTCACCCAGGACATCACCGGCTGGCTCTGGGTTCGCGTGCGCGACCTCGACCGCACGCCGGGACGCAGTCAGGCCAATACGCTCAGCGTGGACGAGATGTACGTGACGTCGAGGGTCTCGACGGGATACTGCGGCGAGGCTGGGCGAGGAACTCCGCTGCTGTCCGGGGCCTGGCTGACTCTCGCGAAGATCGAGTACGGCACTCTGGGGCTCACCTGGGGCGCCTCGTGCGTGAACACCGACATCGACTACGGCGTATACGAGGGCACGATCGGGAACTTCGCCACCCACGTTCCTCTGCAGTGCTCGACGAGCGGGCTCACGACCACGACCGTCACACCGTCGCCGGGGAGCACGTACTACCTGGTCGTTCCGAACGACCACATTTATGAGGGCCGCTACGGTTCCTCGAGCTCGGGGGCGGCGATCCCCGCCGGGCCGACGCGGTGCTATCCGGAGGCTTCGACGACCGGGTGTCCGTGAGGCATCGGAGGGGGCGGACCCGCCGTCCGCTCGGCGAGTCACGCCTCCCGAAACAGTATGCGTCTGATTCGTTCGGAAGGTCGGCGGAGCTAACGGGTGTCCACCTGGGTGTCCATAGCGCTCGTAAAATACGGTCGCTACCCGTAACCCTCGTAATGAGAAAAGGCAACAGCTCAACAAAACGTTGAGCTGTTGCCCGTCTTCCACGTCCTAAAATCCCCTTCCCGCAAGGGAGTGCTGGTTCGAGTCCAGCCTTCGGCACCAGATCGAATCAATCAGTTACGGCGAATGGGCGAGAGGCCGTTAGGTCTGAAAAACGCTCGACTGTGTCAGAACGGTGTCCGTTCTCGGTAGGCCTAGTTGTTGGTCGGAGTCTTGAAGACTCAGATGAGCACGTGCATTCAGGGAATGGAGTCTCCGGAAAACCCAGGGCGATTCAATCGCGGCCTGCTGATGCCAATCGATCCAGCCTGCGAGTGCTGTGAGGAAGACCTGCCAGGGCTGAAGCGTGTAGGCCACGAGCCGATCGTAGTGACTTGCGGTTCGCGGTGGCAGCTTCCGATACCGTCAGGGGGGCGGTAGAATTGCGACGCTCTGCTCCTCGGTCGAGTTTTTGGACCATACGCGGTCAGGAGAAGCCAGGATGAACAAAGCCTCCCAATGGATCGAGAAAATCGAAGACCTGCTCACCGTGCCGCTCTTCGAGCTGGGCGGAAGCCCGTTCACGCTGTGGTCACTCATCTATGTCGTGATCCTGATCGTGGTTCTGTTCTACGCCGCCGGCAAGATCCGAACGTGGATGGCCAGGCACGCACTCGCCCGCACCAAGCTGGATGTTGGCGCTCGCGAGGCCGTGGCTTCGATAACCCGCTATATCCTGCTCGTGCTTGGGCTGCTCATCATCCTGCAGACAGCGGGCATCAACCTGACGACTTTCAACGTGCTGGCGGGCGCGGTTGGTGTCGGCCTGGGATTCGGGCTGCAGAACATCGTGAGCAATTTCTTCAGCGGGCTGATCATCATGTTCGAACGCCCGATCAAGGTCGGTGATCGTATCGTGGTCGATGAAATCGAGGGCGAGGTCATAACGGTAGGCGCGCGCAGCACCTTGATCCTCACCAATGACAACATCAATATCATCGTGCCGAATTCAAAGTTCATCACCGAGAACGTGGTGAACTGGAAGTACAACGACGACAAAGTTCGTCTTCGGATCCCCATCGGGGTCGCTTACGGTAGCGACTTGCGCAAGGTCGAGAAGATACTGGTCGAAGTGGCCAAAGCGGAAGATGAGGTGCTCGACGAGCCCGCGCCGGCGGTGCGATTTATCGAGTTTGGAGACAGCTCGCTCAATTTCGAATTGCGTGCCTGGACGTCGAGCGCGGTCGATCGCAAGGGCCGATTGATCAGTGCGTTGAATTTTGCGATTCATGACCGATTCGTAGAAAACGAAATCGAGATTCCGTTCCCGCAACGCGACCTGCACATCCGCAGCGGGGCGCTCAACGTGAGGACTGCCAATAGGCCGGGACAAGATGACTAATGGGAACGCACAAGAGTTCGAGGATGAACGCAAAAGTGGCTTGCTAGGCGCAACTAGTACGATCGGACGATTTGATGCAAATCATTACGCTACCTGACGGCAGCCGGCGAACCTTCGACCGCCCGGTTACTGTGGCGGAAGTGGCGGCCGATATGGGCAGGGGTCTCGCGCGGGCGGCGCTCGCGGGCGAGTTGGACGGCCGGCTGGTCGATACGGCACACGAAATCGCCGCCGACGCGAAGCTTCGGATCATCACATCGAAGGACCTCGAGCGGTTCGAGGCGAAAATGCGGGCGCTCGGATGGGCCGCGCTACGCGAACCCCCCATGTTCAAAGCTTGACGCTTCTCAGTCTGAGCGCGTTCCCGATGACCGACACCGAGCTGAGGCTCATCGCCGCCGCTGCGATCATCGGCGAGAGCAGTAACCCGAAAAACGGGTAGAGAAGCCCGGCCGCGATCGGAACGCCCAGCGCGTTGTAAGCGAATGCGAAGAAGAGGTTCTGCCGGATATTTCCCATGGTGGCGCGCGAGAGCGTGCGCGCACGCGCGATACCCCGCAGGTCTCCCTTGAGTAGCGTGATCCCAGCGCTCTCGATGGCCACGTCCGTCCCGGTTCCCATCGCGATGCCGACCTGGGCTTGCGCCAAGGCCGGCGCGTCGTTGATCCCATCGCCCGCCATCGCCACGATCTTTCCGGCCGCCTGAAGCTTCCGTATCGCGTCCGCCTTGTCCGCCGGAAGAACCTCCGCGACGATCTCATCGAGAGCGAGTTTCTTGCCGACGGCTTCGGCCGTCGCCCGGTTGTCGCCCGTCAACATCACGACCCTGATGCCTTCCTTGTGCAAGAGCTCGATCGCTTCCTGGGTGGACGCTTTGATGGGATCCGCGGTCCCGAGAAGGCCGACCACCTTACGGTCGACGCAGACGAACATCACGGTTTGCCCGTCCTGTCGCAGGGCGTCCGCGCGCTCGGTCAACGCCCCGCCATCCACGCCGAGATCTTGGAGAAGGGCGGCGTTGCCCAGGGCGACCTCTCTTGTTTCGACCCGGCCCGTCACGCCCTTTCCCGTCACCGAGCGGAAGTCTTCCGCCGCGGCGAGCGAGATCGAGCGCGCCTCCGCCGCTTCGACGATCGCCGCCGCCAGCGGGTGCTCGCTGCCCCGTTCGAGGCTGGCCGCGAGTTTCAAGACGTCGACGTCCGTGACGCCGTCCGTCCCGACGACCGAGACGACGCGGGGCTTACCCTCCGTGAGGGTCCCCGTCTTGTCCACGACGATCGTGTCGACCTTCTCGAGCGTTTCGAGTGCCGCCGCATCCTTGATCAGGACGCCCGACGTCGCTCCACGGCCGACGCCGACCATGATGGCCATGGGGGTGGCCAGGCCCAAGGCGCAGGGGCAGGCGACGATCAACACGGCCACGGCGTTCACGAGCGCGTGGGCAAGACGCGGATCGGGCCCGAAGAGCGCCCAAGCGACGAACGTGAGGACGGCGACGATTACGACCGTCGGCACGAAGTATCCGGACACCACGTCGGCGAGCCGCTGGATCGGGGCCCGGCTCCTCTGGGCGTCACCGACCATACGGACGATCTGGGCCAGAAGCGTGTCGCTCCCGACGCGCTCGGCGCGCATGACGAATCCGCCGGTGCCGTTGATCGTGGCCCCGGTCACCTTGTCTCCCGGCTTCTTCTCGACCGCGGTCGGCTCGCCGCTGATCATCGATTCGTCCACGGCGCTGGTCCCTTCGAGGACGAGTCCGTCCACGGGAACCTTCTCGCCCGGGCGAACGCGCAGGCGCTCGTTGACCTTGACGTTCTCCAGCGGGACATCGGCTTCCGTGCCGTCGTCGGCGAGGAGGCGGGCCGTTTTGGGGGCAAGGCCGAGGAGCGCTCGAATTGCGCTGCCCGTGCGGCTACGAGCGCGCAGCTCGAGAACTTGACCCAGAAGCACCAGCACCGTGATGACGCTCGCGGCCTCGAAGTAGCGATCGACCTGACCGTGATGGCCGCGGAACGACGGCGGGAACCAGGACGGGAAGAGCGTCGCGGCCAGGCTGAACGTGTAAGCCGCACCCGCGCCGATGCCGATCAACGTGAACATGTTCGGGCTGCGGTTGACGAAGGACGCCCACATCCGGGTGAAGAAGGGCCAGCCCGCCCAGAGCACGACCGGCGTGGCCAATAGCATTTCCGACCAGGCTTGCACGGCGGGGGAGAGGAAACGTCGCAGCGGCTCTCCAGGGAGCATCTCGCCCATCGCCATGACGAACACCGGCACGGTGAGAACGAGCCCGACCCAGAACCGACGCGTCATGTCCGTAAGCTCGGGGTTCTCCTCCTCCCGCGCCGTCAGAGTCCGTGGCTCCAACGCCATCCCGCAGATCGGACAACTCCCGGGAGCATCCCGCACGATCTCCGGGTGCATCGGGCAGGTGTACTCGACGGTTCTCGCGACGTCGGGTTCAGCCTCGGGCGGAGCCGGGGCTTCGACAGCATTCGACCTAGACTCTACGAATCGTGCGGGCTCTCGAAGGAACTTGGCCTGGCAGGCGTCGCTGCAGAAGTGATAAGTCCGCCCGGCGTGCTGTGCGCTTCCGCCCTTCGCGTTGTGGGGATCGACCGTCATCCCGCATACCGGATCCTTAATGAGCGATCCTCCTCTGGCGACGAACGCCGCTAGCAGCAACCTCCGGCCTTGCCGTGGGCCTTTGCGCTGACAGGAGTGTGCAGGAAGTCCTGCCGACAGTTGTCGCTGCAAAAATAAAACGTCTCTCCGTCGCGTTCGGCGTGCAGAGCGGTTGCCTTGTCGACGTTCATGCCGCAGATCGGGTCTTTGGTCGCGGACTTCGAATTGATCATGGTTCTGATTCCCTTCTCAGCTATTGAGGAGCTGCATCCCTAGTTGTTGCCTTACTTCTTGGACACCTTTTTGATCAGGACGACTAGCAGGGCGACCACGAGGATGCCAATGACCGTCCACAGCCACATCGATCCCCCGCCCCATCCACCCATCCATCCATCGTGATTCATCATGAGAAGCCTCTCCGTTTTCCCGCGAACGGCACGGGTTCCAACGCCCAGATTGCGCCGTTGGGGGCGGTCTCGCTATCGGGTAAGACCCTACCGTGCGCCGTGGTTCATCCGCGGTAGGGTTAGAGCGCCGCAACCTGCTCCAGCTTATCATCGCGCCATGAACACAACAACCAAGCAGGACGCGATGCTGCGGAGCATGAAGTCTCTTCACGGGTTCACGATCGGGGCCACCGATGGGGACATCGGCATGGTCGACGAATTCTACTTCGACGATGCGAGCTACACGGTGCGCTACGTCGTGGTCGACACGGGGGGCAGCTTTCGGGGCGCAAGGTGCTCATCTCGCCGATCGTCTTTGGCGTGATCGATTAGTATCACAGTGGCCACCCGTGGAGGTTGCGGGATGCAGCGTGGGATGATCGGACTCGGGCGGATGGGCTCCAACATGGTGCGTCGTCTCGTGCGAGGCGGCCAGACTTGCGTCGTGCACGACACGAGGGCCGCCGCCCTCGCGGCGCCGCCGACTTCCAAAACCGCCTCATCTCCGCTATGCGTTCCGAGTTCGGCGGCCCTGTGGAGAAACGTGTCCCTAATTGATCCCGGACCGGTCGGTCGTATCGGGGCGTGCGAACGGAAAGTGACGTCTTGGTGGCGGACTGCCTCGTGAAACCCGTCGCCCGGAGGCGATGACATGAGTTTCGAATTCCTTCGATTCCTCGTTCAGCCCGTGTTCGTCATCCCGTGGTATGGCCTTGGCGCGATCGGGGCCGTCTGGGTTCTGTACGATACGCTCACCGCCAATAGGAACGTCACGCCGGCATTGAAAGCCGCATGGCCGGTCATCGTGGTGTTCTTCTCGGTCATCGGCTTGGCCTTGTACATCCTGAGCTGTCGTCCCGCGCACATCCGTGCGATCCAGACGCGGTCAGGAGAAGAAGCCAAGCGGGTGCACCATGCGTTTGTTGCCGACACGTGGAAGAGGGTCGTCGGCTCCGACATCCACTGCGTCGGGGGAGATGGACTGGGGATCGTGAGCGCGATGGTCGTCACGCGGCTGTTCGGCTTCTCATTCTGGCCGGAGTTCTGGACTGAGTACGTAGTGGGTTTCGCTTTCGGCTGGTTCCTGTTTCAGGCGCCCGCCATGCGTCACATGGGTCATTCTTGGCCGACGGCGATCTGGAAGGGCGGCCGGGCCGAATTTTTCTCGATGGCGACCGTGATGCTGGGAATGGCCCTGGTCATGCGATTCGTGACGCCCAGTCTCGTCGAGCGCGCGCCCAAGCCGGACACGGCCGCGTTCTGGGGTTTCGGTGCACTGGGCCTACTGGTCGGGTTCATCGTCACGTATCCGATGAACTGGTGGCTGGTGAAGATCGGTTGGAAGCACGGCATGGCATGACGAGACGAAATCAGGAGCAAGCTGAGATGAAATTCAAGGCCAACGGCGCTCCGCCATCCGATGCGCTCGTCGTCTTCGGCGTGACGGGCGACCTCGCCCACAAAATGATCTTCCCCGCGCTGTACGCGATGGTCAAGCGGGGCGTCCTCACCGTCCCCGTCGTCGGAGTGGCCTTTCCGCCATGGAGTGTGGGGCAGTTGCGCAAGCGGGCGACCGACAGCATCAAGCAATCCGGCGTCACGGTGGAACGGCGTGCGCTCGCTCGACTCTTGTCGCTGCTTCACTATGTGTCCGGAGACTATAACGACGCGGAGACTTTCACGACGCTGAAGCGCGCGTTGGGGAAAGCGCGACGCCCCGCACACTACCTGGCCATTCCGCCGTCGCTCTTTGCTACGGTCATCGCGGGGCTCGGCGCCGCGGGCTTGGCGGACCACGCGCGCGTCATCGTCGAGAAGCCGTTCGGCCGCGACCTGGGGTCCGCGCGCAAGCTCAACCGCGTCGCGCGGTCGGTGTTTCCGGAGGATGCGATCTTCCGCATCGATCACTTCCTCGGC
>JAQBEH010000036.1:0-16162 GCA_032124015.1 Acidobacteriota bacterium | reverse complement strand
GCGCCCTCGTCGCCTGCGCCGCCGCCCTCGACACCGAATTTCCCACCGCGTGAGGCCTCCGGTGCTCCGATCGATCCCCGCGGTGCTCGCCCTGCTCCTGCTCGCCGCGCACTTCTACCGCGACGCATCGGTCCTTTTGGCCGTGGTCTGCGTTGCCGCCATCGGATTGATGTTCGTCCGTCGCCGGTGGGCCGTTGGCACGCTGAAAATTGGTCTCGCCGCGGGAACGGTCGTTTGGATCGTGACGGCCTGGCGCATTGCGCAACAACGCATGGGCGTCGGGATGCCCTACCTCCGGATGCTCGCGATTCTCGGCGCGGTCGCCGCCTTCACGGCCTTCGCCGCGTGGGCGCTCGGGCGCACTAGCGATCGAAAGGCTTCTCGATCTTAGGTCCGCACGCGATGTCGGCCAACGCGGCGATGAGCACGCGCGTGCCGCGATGCAGGTCGTCGATCGCGATCTTCTCGTCCACGTCGTGGCCTGGATAGGGTTTGCCGGGAAACCACATCCCGAACGCGATGCTGTTCGGAAGTCGCTTCGCGTACGAGCCACCGCCGGCGACGGCGGGTGTCGCGGCTTCGCCGGTCGCACCGGTGTAGGCGGCGAGCAGGCGCTTGACGAGCTTCGCGTCGGGATCGAACGACAGCGGCTCGTCGTCCCAGTAGCCGTCAACGGTCAGTGAGGACTTGGCTCTCTTGTTGAAGGTCGTCACCACCTTCTGGAGGTGCTCCCTGATCTGAGGGCCCGTTCGCGGCGGAGGGCGGCGCAGGGCGATCGTGAGGCGTAGGCGCCCGTTGTCTCGCGGCTTGACGGTCGCAACGTTGACCAGGTAGCGGCCCCAGACCGGGTCGTTTTCCGTCAACCCGAGTCCCGTGCCGAAAAGATCCTGGCCGGCGAGGCGGGCGAAGGCGAGAAGATCGTTTTCTCCCGAGGCGGGGAGCAGGCCTTCCGTTACGCGCGCCAACGCGACGAGCGCATTGCGCCCACCTGCAAGGTTGACGCCCCCGTGCGCCGACTTGCCGTGCACCACGATCGTCAGCCGCCTCTGGTCCTCGGGCGTCGTGATGATCTCGAGCCGCGTGCCTTCGGGGAGCGGCCTCTTGCCGAGGCGCGCGATGAGGGAGCCCCACGACGGCAGGCCGCGAATCCAACGCAGGGTCAGCAGCGCGCGGTCGGGGACGATGCTCGGCGAGAGCCCCGCTTCGAGTTTCTCGATCCGGAATGGCAGCTCGGAGTTCGTGCGCGCCCCCGGAAGGGCGTCCACGTACAGGCCGGTCCACGCCATCTCGCCGACGACGACGGGGAAGACGTAGTCGAGCACGAGGGAGTAGTCGGGCGGCCGGTTGGTGGCGAGGTACTCCGCGATGTCGAGGTTGTCGCTTTCCTCGTCGCTGCCGACCAGAAGGCGGATCGTGTGGGTCCGCAGGGGTCCCGCTTGCTCGAGCGCCTTCATCGCGAGCAGCGCCTGCACGAGGGGGCCCTTGTCGTCCGCCGAGCCCCGCCCCAAGACGAAACCGTCCTTCGTAACGCCGTCGAACGGAGGAATCGACCAGGCCGAAGCTATGACCGGCTGCACGTCGCCGTGCACCACGAGCCCGAGCACCGGCGCTCCCGCGGGGCCGGGAAGCTCCACCTCGACGACCTTGCCGGTGTCGCGCACGGCAAACCCCATGCCCGACGCCGTCTTCATCAGCCAGGCCTGCTGGGCGTCGCGGGCGGCCGTGTTCCCCCGAAAGGTCGGGAAACGAATCGCCTCTTCCAAGAGAGGGCCCATCCGCTTCGCGAGGTGATCGTCGTAATAGCGCCGCGACTCGAGGGCACCGCCGGCCACGCCGGCGTCACGGGGCGTCGCGCATCCCGCGAGCACGACCGCCAGGCCAAGGGCCAGCGCCCTCACGCCGGGCACCGCGCCTTGCGTGTGGGCCTCGGCCCGGACGCGTATCGTATTCAGCATGCGGCCTCCGGAACGTACACAATAGCGCGACGCCCCTCGAGGAGATCCACATCATGAACGTCCGCTTGCCGCTCCAACTCGCCATCGTCCTCCTGGTGGTCGGCCTGCCCGCCGGCGCTGCGGCTGGCCAAGTCGCGGGAGAATCCAAGAAACGCGTTCCGCTCGATTGGAAACGCGATCCCAAGGTGGGGTCGCCCCGAGCCGAGCCCGTTGTCCCGACAGCGCCGGAACTCCCCTCCGAACTCCTGATCGTGCCGGGAGGAGCCGGGCCGAGCGCCGAGCCGTCCCGCACCGCGCGGCCGCCGGGCCAAGGCTCCGATGTGGACGGTCTCGCGATGCGCGCCGGCGACGACATGGCGCACGAGGCCGCTCGCCTCTGGGGGTGGCGCGAGTACTGGCGCGCAGGCTTTGCGCGCGGGGTCAACGTGGCCCTCGAGGACCCGCGCCTGGGCGCTTGGGATCACGAAGAGGGGATGCGCTTCGGCCGGTTCGATCCGCGGGCGCGCGCTCTGGGCGACCAGCTCGCGAACGAAGCCGCCGAGGGAACGGCCAACGGCGACGCCGAAGCGCGTGTCCGCCAGCAGTTCATGGACTTGTCGCGCGACCCGGTCCTCGACCGCGCCGGGGCCAGGGGACGGTCCCCGCAGGGGACTGTCCCCGGTCTCCACGGACCCTTTGCCGTCGCGCCGATCTTTGACGAGGTCTTCGTCGCCTACCCGCCGGCACGAACGGCCGGCCTGTCCCGCGACGGGCGCCGGGAACTCGGAGACTGGCGATTCGATCGCTCGGCCCGCGCCTACGACGCGCAATGGCGGGACCCTGCGTTCGCGTTTTCGATCTGGCGCGACAGGCAGCGCCGCGGGTCACCCTGGTCTCGATGGACGGGTGCCCAGCGCGACGAGTTCCGCGTCGTGTTCCGTGCGCGGTTCCTGGCGACGCTCGCAGCGATCGACCTGCGGGCGACCTATGGCGCGTGGCGAGTCGGCTTCGAGGACGGCTGGCGCTACGGCGCAGCGATCCAGGCCGAGTGGGCTTACCGGCAAGGCTACGCGGAGGGGTTCGATCTCGGCGTCGGGGAAACCGCGGCGATCGCCTTCCCGTACGCGTACGACCGCGCCTACGCCGCGGCCTACCCCCGATGGTTCGACACGTGGTCTCGAAGCGCGCACCCCGGCATCGGGGAAGTGCGTCTCGCCGACGAGTCCGGCGACGGCGTTTTCGAGCCCGGGGAGCGCGTGCTCGTCGAAGCCGACGTCGTCAATTACGGCGGCGGTTCGGGCGCCTTCGACCTGATCGTCTCCGGGCGCGATCTCGGCCCGCCCGTGACGACCGGCGTGACGTTTGCGGGCCGCAGCCGCGCGCCCGACACGGAGCGGCTCGCGCTGCGCGTCGGCGACCGCGTTCCCCCGAAAACGCGCACGCCGGTGCTCGTCGCTCTCCTCGACGCGCGCGTCGAAACACAGCTTTACGTGTCGCGCCCGCTCGACATCGACGGCCCACCCGCGATCGATGCCGACCGGATCGGCGGCCGCGTCACCCTCACCATCGGCGTGTCGAACACCAGCCGCCGCGACGCGCGCGCGGTCGTCTCCGTCGTTTCTCTTGACGGGGGGCACGACGTGCGCGAGGACGATCTCGGAGTGGTCCCAGCAGACGGCCGCCGGCAAGCCACGGTCACCTTTACCGGCATCCACCCGCTCGACCTGATCGGAGGCACGTCGCGCTGGCGCGCTTCCGTCGCGCGCGGCGACACGATTGACGACGAGCGCGAGATTGGCATCGCCCCCGTCGCGACCGATCTTTCAAACCCCGATCTTCTCGATTTCATGATTGCGCTCGCGAACACGCCCCAGGTGAGCTGGAGCGACGTCAAGGACGCCCGCGAGCTGATGATGGATCGACTCCGCGCCGACTGGGAGCGCGCGGTCGACGCGAGCGGGAACCCCTACAAGCGCGACTTCAAGTCGTCGGGCACCGAAACCGTGCTCGGCGAGCTCGTGCGCGTGACGCAAGGTGGCCGAAGGTCGCTCGCGAGCCCCCAGGTGTTCGATGGCCTGGGCGACGACGTTTCCGTGCTCTGCGATGACCTCCCCGGAGCGCACCCGCTATTGCGCAAGTGGATGAAGAAGCTCGCGAAACGCCTGGGGTGAAGCGAGGCCTTTGACTGTTAACTGTGAACTCCTAGCCATCCGCTAGCGGAGCGTCACATCCGCCGCGCGCACGCGGCCGGGAGACCCCGTCTCGATCCAGGCGACGAGGACATTCCTGGGGCCGACAGCCACGATGGACGGATAACCGGAAGCGCGCGCCGGGGATGTCGTCGCAACGACGACGGGAGCGGTCAGTCCGCCCAGAGGGTCGACGCGGCGTACGCGGACCTCGGCGTTCTTGCCCTTGCGCTCGAGCCAGACGACCGCGGTCGATCCGTCGGTCAGCGTCGTCGATTCCACCCGTCCCACCGGGGCGCCGCCGTCGATGCGCACGGCCGCTCCAAACGCCGTCCCCCCGTCCGTGGAGAGCGCCACCCAGACGGACGGCGTCGCGTCGGCGCCCGTGAACCAGGCGACCGCCGCATGGTCGCCGCGCGCCGCGATCGAGGGGCCGTTCGTGGGGCAGGCGGAAAGGGACCAGCCGTCTCCGCGCACCGGCTGGGGCGTTGACCAGCCGCTGCCGTCCCGGCGCACGATGGCGATGTCGCGCCGCTCCGCCTCGCCGCGATCGCGATAGGCGACCATCGGTCCCCGGAGTCCTCGCGCGGCGGACGTCTTGCAGCAATCGCACACGCGTTCATCGAGTAGGACCTCCTGGCCGAAGCCCTCGCCCGTCCAGTCGGCCCAATACAAAGAGGTCCCACCCTCCCCGTATTCCGACATCGCTCCGGAGCGGCCATCGAGCCAGCAGATTCCGAACGCATCGCGAGGCCCGGTGGGGAGGATCATCGCCATGCCGTGCTCGCTTCCGGTGTCGTCGTGGTGCGGTCGGGCCGGCGGGCTCCACGACACACCTTCGTCGCGAGACACGGCGACGAGAAGGTCGCGCTCATGCGGGGAGCCGTTTCGCTTCACCGTCCAGTGCGCGGCGAGGCCGCGGTCGCCTATCGGCACGACCGAGGGGATGTCCGCCGAGTCGGCCGCAAGGAGAGGGTCTCGGGTCGCGGTTTTGGGTGTGCCCCAGGCGTCGCGGTCTCTCGGGGCGAACCGAAGGGTGGGGACGCCCGCGGCGTCCGGCTCGACCCAGCTCAAAACGACCCGGTCGCCGGATTGGGAAAGGCGTGGAGCGATGCTCCCCGCTGCCGCGGGAGGATCGGTCGAGCGGGTTCCCGAGCACGCGCAAACCGCCATCATCGTGAGCGCTGCCCAGCATCGAAGCATGCGGCTTGTTATACGCCACTTCTTCCGAGCGGACGACGGAGCGACGTCAGCTGGAGTACGGCTCGATGACGAATGTCGTGTGGTTGGGGATCGTGTCGAGCAGGGTGCCCTTGAAGATTTTGCGCAAGGCGTCTGAGAGCGCGAGGTCGGTCGTCACGATGCTGAATCCGACGAGGACGCCCGTCGAGGGCTGGGTCGGGTTTCCCGAGCTGTCGACCCAAAGCTCCCAATCGTACTGATAGTCCGCATGCGTCCAGACGAGGCGGCCCTGAATGTAAGAACTCAGCTCCGGCGGTTCGACCCCCGGGCCCGATTCGGCCGGGAAAAAGCTGTGGTCCACGTAGTGCTGGCTGGCCATCGTGCGGACCAGGTTGTAGTCCTCCATGATCCTCGCCGCTTTGGCGCGATACAGCGCCGAGTACAACGAGGGGATCAGGATGTTCGCGATGACCCCGATGATGGCGCAGACGATCAGAAGCTCGAGAAGGGAAAACCCGGCCTCGCGTGACCGGCGATGCGCCGCGGCTTCAGGTGAACGAGTTGGGGTGGCCTGGTCGTTCATTTCGAGTCTCCCATCGTCAGCAACTCTCTCGGGGAACCGAAGAAGCTCTCCTTCGGCTCGCTCGAGTCGTAGTCAAGTTTCGATCCGCCGCCGTGGAACGACAGACGGTAGTGGGTCGGATCGAGGCGCTGGTAGGCGTAGGCATCCGCCTCGGGAAGCCCCGCGTCTACGAGCGTTTCCGGGACGGCCCCGTGCACCTTCCGGTAGGCATCGATCCTCATGACCCCCAGGTAAAGCGCCTGTTTCGCTTGGAACGGCGAGGGCTTTGGCGGCGGAGGGGGGCCCTGAACAAAGCGAATCGTATTCCAGACCGTCAGAACGACGAACAGCACGACCAACGCGAAGGCCGCCGGCTTGGCCCATGCTTTCGTGCGTTCTCGGGACCGCGCGACGGCCTTGACGTTGTGTTCGCGGACGACCTCCCCGTGTTCTCCAATAACGTAGTCGTCATAGGAAATCTTGGAAACGTCATGGCCCTCGGACTCGAAGTCCGGCTCGGGTGCCGGGGCTTCGGGATCGATCAAATCGTGCTGTGATTGGTACTTCATCCCAACTCTCCGTTTGTGAAGAGGCCCCCCGCCAATATCGGCGGCGGGGGGCCTGTGTCAAGCAAAGGGAGGGGAAGGCCGGGTGGCCTACTTGAGGAACAGCATTTCCCGGTAGGTCGGTAGCGGCCACACGTCGTGGGGGACGAGAGTCTCGAGACTGTCGCCGGTTTCGCGCAGCGCGACCATGGCTGGGACGACCTTGTCGCGATAGTGCCGCGCGTGCGCTTCGGCCGAATCACTTCCATGATGATGGAGGGTGTGCTGCAGCGCCTCGGTGCGGCGTCGAAGCTCGCACGTCAGACCGCAGACCTCCTCGAGGAGCTTCCGGCCTTCCGCACAGTCGACGCCCGCGGCCTTCGACGCCCCGACCGATTCCGCCACGCGCTTTTGGTACTCGAGGCCCGCGGGGAGGATGTAACGGTTCGCGAGGCTGACCATCGACTGACCCTCGATGTTGATCACCTTGTTGTACTGCTCGACTGCGATCTCGAGGCGGGCGCGAACCTCGCGCTCGTTCAGGACCTTGTACTTTTCGAACGTCTTGAGCACGTCCGGCTTCACCAATTCCGGAAACGCGTCCACCGTGTTTCGATGGTTCAGCAGTCCGCGCTTGGCGGCTTCGTCCTGCCATTCTTGCGCGTAACCGTTGCCGTTGAAGATGATCCGCTTGTGTTCTTTCACGAGGCGGGTGAGGAGTTTGCTCACGGCATCGTGGAGCTTTTCGCCCCCCCTCACCGCGTTTTCGAGTTCCGTCGCCAAGACGTCGAGCGACTCGGCAACCGCGACGTTCAGGCAGATATTGGGGAACGCGATCGACTGGCCCGAGCCGACCGCGCGGAACTCGAACTTGTTCCCGGTGAAAGCGAACGGCGATGTGCGATTGCGGTCGCCGGCGTCTCGGGGGAGTTGTGGCAGGCTCGACACCCCGGTGTGCAAGATGCCGCCCTGCTTGGTCCCGGTCGCTCCGCCCTTTTCGATCTGCTCGAAGATATCGGTGAGCATGTCGCCGAGGAAGATCGAGATGATCGCCGGCGGCGCCTCGTTCGCGCCCAGGCGGTGGTCGTTCCCCGCGGCGGCGATCGACATCCGCAACAGTCCCTGGAACTTGTCGACCGCCCGCAGCACCGCCGAGCAGAAGACCAGGAACTGGACGTTGTCGTGCGGCGTCTCACCGGGGTTCAGCAGGTTGTTCCCCTCGTCGTCCGACATCGACCAGTTGAGGTGCTTGCCCGAGCCGTTGACGCCGGCGAAGGGCTTTTCGTGGAGCAGGCACGCCATGCCGTACTTCGGCGCGACCCGCTTCAACACTTCCATCATCATCATCTGGTGGTCGGTGGCCACGTTCGCGTTTTCGAAGATCGGGGCGACCTCGTACTGGCTGGGCGCGACCTCGTTGTGTCGCGTCTTCACCGGGACGCCGACCTTGTAGAGCTGTTGCTCGACTTCCATCATGAAGGCCAGCACCCGTTCGGGAATGTGCCCGAAGTACTGGTCTTCCATCTCCTGGCCCTTCGGCGGCTTCGCGCCGAAGAGGGTCCGTCCGGCGAGCGTCAGGTCGGGACGCGCAAAGAAGAAGTGACGGTCGATCAGGAAGTACTCCTGCTCGGGGCCGCACGTCGCAACGACCCTTTCGGCCTTGGAGCCGAACAGCTTGAGGATGCGCACCGCCTGAATCGAGAGCGCCTCCATCGAACGCAGCAGCGGCGTCTTCTTGTCGAGCGCTTCGCCCGTCCAACTGACGAACGCGGTGGGAATGACGAGCGTGGCCCCGTTCGGGCTCTCTAGAAGCCACGGGGACGAGGTCGGATCCCACGCGGTGTAGCCGCGCGCTTCGAAGGTCGACCGCATGCCTCCGGAGGGGAAGCTCGACGCGTCGGGCTCGCCCTTGATCAGCTCTTTCCCCGAAAATTCGGCGACGGCTCTCCCGTCGGACGTCGGCGCGTAGAACGAATCGTGCTTTTCCGCCGTTAACCCGGTCATCGGCTGAAACCAGTGCGTGTAGTGGCTCGCGCCGCGCTCGACCGCCCAGTCCTTCATCGCCGAGGCGACCGCGTCGGCGACGGGGAGAGCCAGCGGCTCACCTCTCGTGATCGTTTTACGAAGGGCCTCGTAGACCGGATTCGGGAGACGGGCGCGTTGCACCTCGTCGTTGAACACGAGGCTGCCGAACGTCAGCGGCGTTACTTCAGGTCTCTTGAGGCCACGGCCTTCGGAGACCGCCCAATCCCGGATGGCCTTGATGGCTTCGCGAGAAGCGGAAGAACCCATGGATCCCTTCCTTTCTCATCGGAGAAGGCGGGATTATGCCAACCGCCGCGAATCGCGACAAGGCGTGGTCTAGAGAAAAGGGGAGTGTCCCCTTTTCTCTAGACGGCGAAGTCGTCGGCTTTCCAGACGAGGCCGAGTTCCGAGGGCGGCGCCATGTAGCCGGCGAGGGCGGAGGCCGCGACGACGGCGGGACTCGCGAGGTAGCCCTCGCCGCCCAACCCCATTCGGTTTTGCCAATTGCGGTTGAACGAGGTGATCGCGCGTTGCCCGGGGGCCAGCGCGTCGGGGCCTTGACCGAAGCAGGGTCCGCACCACGAGTCGCGGATCTGCCCGCCCGCGCCGCGCAGCACGTCGGCGATCGAGACGCCGCCCAGTCGCGGTTCCGGCGCCTCGATCATCCGCGCAACGCCGCCGCTCCCGGGGAAAACGACGAAGTCTTTCGCTGTTTTCGTCAGTCCGATCGTCTTGGCCGCGCGAAGGACCAGCGCCGCCTGGAGCAGATCGTCGTAGCTGCCGTTCGTGCACGAACCGATGTACGCCTTGTCGAATCCGATCCGCTCTTTCGCCACTTCGTCCGCGGGAAACGCGTTTCCGGGGGAGAACGGTTTCGCGATCATCGGGACAACTCCCGTGAGGTCGAACTGCTCGTCGAGGGCGAAGACCGCGGCGGCGCCGGGCGAGAGTGCGGGGTACGGGAGGTCCGTCATCCCCTTCGCGCGAAACCAGGCGTGTGTGATCTCATCGGGCGCGAAGATCCCGTTGTACGACTCGGCCTCCGCCATCATGTTGGCGATCGTGTTGCGGTAGGCGATGGGGAGCTGCTTTGAGGCGTCGACGAACTCCACGGACATTCCCTGCGACTGCTTCGTGCCCCATCGTTCGAGGAGCTTCAACACGATGTCCTTGCCGGACACCCACGGCTGGAGCTTGCCCTGGAAGACGACGCGCCGCGCGGAGGGCACCGTCGTGTAAACGTACCCCGTGGACCAGCCGAAGCCGAGCGTCGTCGAGCCCACACCGATCCCGATCGCGCCGTACGCGCCGTAGGCCCGGCTGTGCGAGTCGGCCCCGGGGATGAACTGTCCCGGGTAGACGAGCCCCTGCTCCGGGAAGTAGAAGTGGAAGATGCCGTCGCCCGGTGTGGCGTAGTAGGGTTTTTCCATTCCCTGCATCGCCGCGAACGCGCGACCGATCCCGGTCTGCCTGTCGTCTGCGTCCTTTCCGGTGAAGACGAAGTGGTCGTTCGCGATGGCGGCTTGGCGGGGGAAGATCGAGGCGCCGCCGGTAATCTGGTTGAAGGTGTGGATCGAAAACGGCGCGGTGCCGTCGGAGGCGGGGAGCAGGTCGGCGTAGACGCGTAGGGTCGCCCCGGGCTTGACCTCGGCGTCCTTGTCGACGCGGTGCGCCCAGAGGATCTGTTCTGTCGTCGTCAGCGTCTTCGCGGTCGCGGCGTCGGGCCAGGCGATCGTCGGCGGCTTGGCCACGGAGTCGCGGAACTCGCGGCGGCCCATCGCGAAGATCCCGCCCGAACGGCGAATCTCGTCTTCCTTCGGCGTCAGGGGGGTCGGCTCGTAGGCCTTCCTCTGCGTTTCGTTCACGAGCTTCCGGGTGACCGGGTCGTACGCGAAGGCGTCACCGTCCCTAGCGTCCAAGACGGCCTCGGGGCACTGCACCACCTGGAGTCCGAGGTTGAACGCGTTCCGGCGGAAGATGTCGCCCATGTTGTGCGAGCAGACGACGACCATCTCGAGGCCCGCCTCTTCGGCGACCCCCTTGAGCCCCGCGGGGCTCATCTCGCGCGACGAGCCGATCGCGAAGCGCTCGCCCGCGATCACGAAGGTCGCGCCGGCGTGAACGCGCTTCCTGAAATCGGGCATCAGATAGCGGAACGACCCGGCCTTCCAGCGCTCGTCCAGCGTCTCCAAGCTCTCCGACACGCAGTCGGCGGCGGGGGTGATCTGATCGGTGTCGATGGCGTCGAGCTTCTGCCCGGGCCGCTTGGGGTCCCAGAGGATCAACGCGTGGCCCCGAACGAGAACGTCGTCGTTCGTTCGGCCGGCGAGATCCGTGGGCCTGGGTTTGGGGAGGGTATCGACCGTGACGCCGGGCTTCAGGCGGGCGGGTCGGATGACGTGCAGGGGCTTGTCGCTCATGGCGTGGAAGTATAGCCGGGGCGATTCAATTTTCCGGCGGCGCGGTCAGCCGCTCCAGAAGTACGTCCTCGAGTTCGCGCCGCCCGTCGAAGACTCCGAGGACCGCTACGGTGCCCCCCGTGATGCGGTAAACGATCCGGTAGGGACGCTCGACGACCTCGCGCAAGACGGAGATTCCAAAAAACGCGAGCTCGGGAACGACCCGTCCCCGGGCCGGCACGGTGGCGAGTGTGCCCGCGCGCCTCCGGAGCCGGACCAACAGCGACGCGGCATCCGACGGCGATTCCGCCGCTACCCAGGATGCGAGGCGCACCAGATCGAGCGCCGCGGCGTCGGACCAGGCGACCTTGAATCGACGCTTAGGCATTTCGCTTGACGCGATCGACCGCACGAGCGGCGCGCCGGAAGGCCTCGACGGAAGACACGGTTCGGCCCGCCGCGATGTCGGCTTCGGCGTGCGAAGCGAGCTTCAGAAGCGCCATCGCCGCGCGCCAACGATCGTACGTGTCGACGTCCATGACGACGACCTTGGCCGATCCGTTCTGCGTGATCGTGACGGGCCTCCCCGTCTCGGCCACATCCAAAACCAGCTCGGCCGTCTTGCTCTTCAGGTAGGTGATCGGCTTGATGTCCCGCTTCGAGCTCATCGTGGACCTCCCAGGGATGGGTCTGAATATAGCACTGAATTAAGACCTATCGTGGCTCGCCGCGTCGAGCACCTCCCAGAACGAAACGTACGTAAGCCCCGTCGCGCGAGACATGCCGATCTCGCAGGTGCGGCTGGACGAAACGTGGAATGCGCACGGCGGCCCCGCGGCAAGCTCCAGTGCCTCTGCACGCGTCGCCGCCTCGGTCAGTTCCGGATGCGTGAAGCCCCGGTCTCCGGCGAATCCGCAGCAGCCGGCTTCGAGAGGAACCACGACCTCGCCCGCGCAGGCGCGCAGCACGGCGGCCAACTTCGCGGCGAGGCCCAGCTTCACGACCGAACAGACGGGGTGCAAGGCAACGCGCGAAACAAGCCTTCGGATCGGAAGGCGCGCAAGGAGCGTGTCGTGCGCCCACAGGACGGCGTCCTGGATCTGCAAGGCGTCGAAGCGCCCGCGGTTCGCCTCGGTGAGCACGTCGCGGCAGGTCGACAACGAGAAGGCGCACGGGCTCGTGTCGACGACGACCGGGAGACGCCCGGCGTCGCTCCAACGCCAGGCCCGGTCGATCGCGCGATTGGCGGCGACCGCGTGGGCCTCTTCGAACCCCTTCGATGAAAACGGCATGCCGCAGCAGGTCCCAGCGACGTCTTTCGGGATGAACAGCCGCAATCCGGCGCGCGATGCGACGTCGACGATGATCTGCGCGAGGGGCGCCGTCGCGCCGCCCCCGGGCGAGGCGCCCAAGACGCGTGTCACGCAACTCGGGAAATAGACGGCGGCCGCGCCTTCCCTGGGCCCGGTGTCGGGAAGGGCGCAGGCAGGGCCGGGAAGGTCGCGAAACGGCGAGGGGAACCTCGAGGCCGTCCGCGCCAACGCCTCGACGGCGGAAAACCCCGCAGCCGAGATGCGCGCGGCCGTACGGGCGACGGCGCCGTGCCCTTCGGCGCGCAACCGTTTCACCAGCGCCCCCGTGTCGATTCCGACGGGGCACGCGGTCGCGCACATCCCGTCGGTGGCGCAGGTGTCTTGCATCGCGTAGTCGAGGCCGTCTTGCAACGCCTCCACTCCGGCCGCGTCGCCAGCGGCCGTTCGCCGCGCCAGCTCCCTGCGAATCACGATCCGCTGCCGCGGGGTCAGGGTCAGGTCGCGGCTCGGGCACTTCGATTCGCAAAAACCGCACTCGATGCAGCGGTCGACCTCGTCCTCGACACGAGGCAGCGATTTCAGGTTCGCGAGATGGACGCGCGGGTCGTCGTTGAGCAAGACGCCGGGGTTCAGGATCCCGTCCGGGTCCACCAGGCGTTTCACTTCGCGCATGATCGCGTACGCCTCGGCCCCCCACTCGCGCAGGACGAACGGCGCCATGTTGCGCCCCGTGCCGTGCTCGGCCTTGAGCGCGCCGTCGTAGCGGTCGACGACCATCGCGACGAGATCGTCGGTGAACCGCTCGTACTGCGTGATCGAAGCCGGCTCGTTGAACGACTGGCTGATGATGAAATGGATATTGCCGTCCTTGGCGTGTCCGAAGACGATCCCGTCGGGGTAGCCGTGCGTGACCAACAGGGCCTGCAAGTCGGTCACGCCGGCGGCCAGATGCTCGAGGGGAAACGCCACGTCCTCGAAGATCAGCGACGTGCCCAAAGGGCGCATCGCGCCGATCGTCGCGGTGAGCCCCTTGCGCGCCGACCACAGCTGGCCCTGCAACAGCGCCTCGCGCGTGAACTGAGGCGCCGTCGTCATGGGGAGCCGCGGAGCCGCCCTTCGAAACGCGCTTTCGGAATCCGCGAGCTCGTCATCGGTCGCCGCCTGGTACTCGGCCAGGATCGCGGCGGCCTGGGACGGCAGGTCGTTCACGAAGCCGGGGATCCCCGGGTAGCCCGCAATCGAGCGCAGCGACGCCCGGTCCATCAGTTCGAGCGCCTTCGCCCCCGAAGCGCGCAGCGGCTCGATCGCCTCGCACGCCGCCGGCACGCTGGGGAACAGGAGGAGTCCCGTGGATTTCAACGGGAGGTCCGGAATCGTGCGGAACACCGCCTCGGCGATGAACCCGAGCGTTCCTTCGGAGCCGACGAGCAGATGCCAGAGGATCGAAAGCGGCGTGCCGAAATCGAGAAACGCGTTCAACGCATAGCCCATCGTGTTCTTCATCCGGTACTTCGCGCGAATCCGTTCCACGAGCCTCGGATCGCCCCGGACGCGCGAGCGAAGTTCCATCAGGCCGCGCGCGATCGCGGGCTCCTTCGCGGCGAACGCCTCTTCCGCGTCGGCCGCCGCCGTATCGATCTCGGTCCCCGACGGCAGCACGAAACGCAGTGACAGGAGCGTGCGATACGCATTGTGCTCGATCCCGCAACACATCCCCGACGAGTTGTTCGCGACGATGCCGCCGATCATGCAGGCACCAATCGATGCCGGGTCCGGCCCGAGCTTTGCGGAGTATGCGGCGAGACGCGCGTTCACGAGGCCGCCGACCACGCCGGGCCCGACGCGCACGCGCGCCCCGCCGTTTTGAATCTCGAGCGTGCGCCAGTGCCGCGACAGATCGACCAGAACGCCGTTCGTGATCGCCTGTCCCGACAGGGAGGTCCCGGCCGCCCGAAACGTCAGCGGCACGCGCTGTTTCCGGCTCCAAGCGCAAAGCGCCTTGATCTCCGCCGTGTCGATCGGCCGCACCACGGCGGCCGGCGTGAGCGTGTAAAAGCTCGCGTCGCTCGCGTAGGCGGCGAGGTCCAGCGGCCGCGTGAGGACTCGCCCGGGGGACAAAAGGGCGCCGAGGCTTTCGGTGATGGACATGGGGAGAGCCTAACGCGGTTTGCCGCGCCGGCGCGTCGCGGTAAAGTGGCTCTCATGAACACGCTCTTGTCGGTACTCCTGGGGATCGGGCTTTCAGCGGCGTGCGGGTTCCGGATCTTCGTGCCGTTCCTGATCGTCGGGATCGCCGCGAGAACGGGGCACGTGACGCTCGGGACGAGCTTCCTCTGGATGGCGTCCACGCCGGCGTTGATCGCGTTGGGCGTCGCCACGGTCGTCGAGATCGGGGCCTACTACATCCCGTGGCTCGATCACCTGCTCGACGTCGTCGCCACGCCGGCCGCGGTGATCGCGGGCATGATCATGACCGCGTCGGTCGTCACGGGGCTCGACCCGATGTTGAAATGGACGTTGGCGTTGATCGCCGGGGGCGGCATCGCCGGAACCGTGCAGGCTCTGACCGTCGGCACGCGGAAGGTGTCGCTCTTGACGACGGCAGGTCTCGGAAACCCCGTGGTTTCGACGCTCGAGCTTCTCGGTTCCGTGCTCCTGACGGTGCTCGCGATCGCGCTGCCGCTCCTGGCGTTCGCGGTGATCGCCTGGGCGCTCTTTTTCGGTGTTCGTCATTTGCTCCGTCTGATGAGCGGGGCCGGAGGGGCGGCGGCATGACGACCCAGAGGCAGCTTCTCATGATCCCGGGACCGATCGAGGTCTCACCTTCCGTTCGCGACGCGTTCGCGGTCCCTCCGCCGGGTCATCTCGCGCCGGACGTCATCGAGGCGTTCGGTGCTTCCCTCGAGATGATGCGCCGCGTTTGGCTCGCGGCGCCTTCATCTCAGCCGTTCGCGTTTTCCGGCTCCGGCACGACCGCGATGGAGATGGCGGTTGCGAATCTGATCGAGCCCGGGGACGCGGCCGTCGTCGTGAATACGGGTTACTTCTCCGATCGCATGGTCGAGATGCTGCGGCGCGCGGGCGCCGAGGTCGTCGAGCTGACCGCGCTGCCGGGCGAGATCCCGAACGTCAGCCGCGCCGAAGGGGCCTTCGACGATTTCGCGCGCGGGGGGAAGAAGGTGAAAGCATTGTTCGCGACGCACGTCGATACTTCGACCGGCGCGCTGTGCGATCCCAAGCCGCTCGCGTCGCTCGCGAGCGAGCGTGGGGCGCTTTCCATCTTCGACGGCGTGTGCGCGACCGCGGGCGAGCGATTCGAGATGGAGGCGTGGGGGGCCGACGTCTACCTGACCGCGTCGCAGAAGGCCATCGGCCTCCCGGCGGGGTTGGCGCTTCTGGTTGCGAGCGAGCGAGCGCTGGCCGCGCGCGATGCGCGCCGGGCGCCGCCGGCGCTCGTACAGGACTGGCATGCGTGGCGCCCGGTCATGCAGGCGTACGAGGCGAGGAAGTCCGCCTACTTCGCCACGCCACCGACGAACCTGATTCTCGCCCTGTCCGTCGGCCTCGCGGAGATTCTTGCCGATGGGATGGAAGCGCGTTTTGCACTCCACGAGCGCGGCGCGCGCGCGCTGGGCGCCGCGTGGTCGGTGCTCGGCCTCCGCCCCGTGCCCACGCGCGAGCGGAACGTCGCCCACACGTTGTCGGCCCTGCACTACCCCGCCGGGGTCGACGCGTCGCTGGTCGCGCGTGTCGCCGAGCGCGGTGTCACTATCGCCGGCGGATTGCATCCCGCGATCCGGACCGAGTACTTCCGGGTTGGCCACATGGGATACACGCTGACCCGCGTCGACTACTTGATGCGTTGCGTCGAGGCCGTGGCTTTCGGACTCACCAGCTTCGGAAACGCGGTCGACGGCGAGGGCGCCGTCGGCGCGATGTTGGCCTCGCTGCAGTGATGGGGCCAGGTCAGTTGGGGACATTCTGCTTTTTCCTTCAGAAACGATAACAAGAGA
>JAQBEH010000035.1:0-3743 GCA_032124015.1 Acidobacteriota bacterium | reverse complement strand
GACCCAGCCGAGCAGGGAGTTAAGGAACTCCTCCGAGAGCCGCTCGGCGCGGTGCAAGCGCTGGAGCACGCGGCGGCGGAAGACCTCCTCGACGAGCCGCGCGTCGAAGTACGGGAGCTGCAGGAACTCTCCCTCCTCTGTGAATGCGCCGTCGGTGACGAGGGCGTGCACGTGGGGGTGGAAGTTGGCTGCGTACGAGCCGAACGTCTGGATCGAGACGACCAGGCCCGGTGTGACGTCGTGGCGATCGAGGATCGCGCGGACGCTCGGGGCGATCGCGTCACGAGCCGCGCGGGCGAGCAAGCCGAGCAAGCGCCGCTCGCGCTGGAACAGCCCGCGCAGGACACGTGGAATCGTGAGCACGACGTGGCGGTGCGGGACGGGCTCGAAGAGCTCCGTGATGACGTGCTCCGCGAACAACGCCGAGCGCTTGGCCTGGCAGCTCGGGCAGCGGATCCGCGCGAAGCCGCCCTCGGGCCGGCCGTAGGCGAGGTAGGCCTCGACGGCTGTGGGGACGATCTTGCGCAGCGACCCTTCTCGCGCCTCGTAGCGTTCCTCGTACTCCCGGACGTAGCGCTCGAAGTGCTCCTCGAACAGGTGGTAGACGACGGTGCGCTCGGGGTGGCGGGGCCGGTAAATGCCCGCGGGCTCGGTGAGGGGCATGCCTCCGCAACTCGAGGAGGCAAGGTGGGACGCGAACGCGCAACCTACGGAGCAATGGAGGCTCTGCGGAACGCGCGCGCTATCGATCCCGCCGACCCCAGGATCGGCGAGCTGACCCGGGCTCTCGCGCAGACGCAGGCGGCGCCGCCGTCCGCGGCCGCGGCCTTCGCGCGCGCGAACCAGCTCCGCGATGCGCGGCGTTTCGCCGAGGCCGAGGCCGCCTACTGCTACGCACTGCGGCTGGACCCCGCGCACGCCGCGGCGCACAACAACCTCGGAATTCTCCTCGCGATGCGCGGCGAGACGGACGAGGCCGCACGGCAGTTCGAGGACGTGCTGCGCCTCGACCCGAACGACGCCACCGCCCACTTCAATCTGGGGGCCCTGCTTGCGAAGCAGGGGAAGTTCGACGACGCGATCCCGCACTTCGAACGGGCGATCGCGATCCAGCCGGGCTACGACGCGGCGCGGTGATCTGCCCAAGCGCTCACATCACCGAGGTGACGGCCCGGCCTGGCGCCGCAACGTCGGGAAGGCCGCCGGGAGTATCATCGGCGCGACTGCGAGTCGTTCGCTTTCAAGTCGGATGGAGTCGTAACGAACCACACCCGTGCTGCGATCCTCCGCGGCAGACCATCGTCTTCAACGGTCCGTCCACGCGTAGATTCCCAGTTCCCCGTCTCGGTACGACTCACGGACGGCGTCGCAGTGATCCAGCGACGCCGGATTCTCCAGCACGACGTGAGTGATTCCGTAATCGGTGGCCATGGTCCCCAACATCGTGCACTTGGTTTCGGAATCCGCCGCGTAGAAGTCCGTCGCCACGCGGATTCTCTCGAACCACTCGACCAATTCGGCATCCTTGTACGGATGGGATTTCAAGTCGATGAACACGGGGACGCCCGCGGCCAGTCGGAAGGAGTCCATCTCGGGAGGGATCAAGTACAGATCGCCGGGCCGAGACGTCCTGGCGACGAATTCGACGGCGGGGGTGAGGCCCACGCGAGGGGCGCCGAGTAGAGCGACGGCGGATCGCGCGCCCCGATAGCCGACCAGGCCCAACGCGATCAGCGCGAGACACCGCAGCGCCGTCGCGTGCTTGGAAATCGGCTTGCCCCAGGTCCGAAAGAGAACGTGGACGACGCCCGCGACAAGGATCGTCGAGGCGATGGGGACCAGAAAGACCGAGGCACGCCACGGAAACAGCAGGGCGAGACCCTTGTTTCCGGTGACGACTTCCACCATCGTCAGGACCTCAGCCACCACGAACGACGGCAACAGGACGGGAAAGAGCCTGGTTCGCCTCACGAGATAGAGGGACGAGACGACGAGTGTCACCTGAAGCGGCGCGTAGCCGCGAAACCAGGAATCCGGTCTCGCGTGGTGCGGCATTCGATAGTCGATGAGAATCTCCCGAGCGCGGTTCGCGATTTCGGCAGTCGTGGGGCCAAACCGCAGAGCGCTATAAGCCAGAACGGGACCTACCAAGACGAGGGTGAACGCTCCGATTCGGATGGCCTGTCGAGAGGTCCGCTGTTCGCGGAGGAGGATGGCCATGTAGGTGCCCGTCAGCACCGCCGCGCAGAGAAGATACGTGGGGTGCAAAGTCCCCGCCGTGGCCAAGCACACGACGGCTGCAAGGGGTCGGTCGCGCAGGAACTGGTGGATGGACAGCAGAAGGAACGTCCCGAAGACCGATGGCTGAAAGACCGGACCGAGAACGTACTGTCCGGCAAGACCTGAAGTCATCGGTCCGTCGGGCGCGAGAATCGAAGCGACACCGTTCAGACCCAATGCCGACAATCGGCTGGAGAGCAAGCCGGAGTGCATCGCGGCGATCAGGACGAAGAAGCAGAGGGATTTCAGCCTCGCGCTGTCCGTTCCGAGAAGGAAGGACGCGATGCCCAGAAGACTGTAGGCGTAGATCGCCACAATGAGGGCGTAGTAGACGTAGAAAGCGTTCTCGCCGAACGCACGCGCCGTCAGGCCCACGAGAGCGCTGAAGACAGGGACAGGATCGGTCGTCCGAGCCAGCCAATCCTGCGACAGCAGGCCCGAGCCGCTCTGAGCCAGCCCGTGGAGCAGGTACGTGTTCTGATTCGACGAAAAGAGCGGAGCCTGTTCGTACGAGACCGCGAAGATCACGAGAAGCAGCGCTACTTCGAGGGGACGTGCTCCCGCTTTCAAACTCAGGCCCATCCGCGAATTGTACGCAAATCCGGCGTCAGGCGGAGGGATCTCGGCGTGAAGCCCGACCACCTGGAGGCGTGGCTCAATCTCCTGAACGCGCTCGCGCAGACTGGGGACCGCGACGACGCGATCCCGCACTTCGAACGGGCGATCGCGATCCAGCCGGGTTACGACGCGGCGCGGCGCGGTGATCCGCCCAAGCGCTCACATCACCGGCGTCCTCCTTCGACTTTCTCGACGACGTCGAGGGGGAGAGGCCCGCGGGTCAGATAGCGCGCGAGGCGTTCGGTACCCTGAAGGTCGTCGGTCGGTACCGTCTGCTCCCCGTGCACCGAGAATCCCGAGTGGACCCAGCCGAGGAGTGAGCCAAGGAACTCCTCCGAGATCCGCTCGGCGCGGTGCAAGCGCTGGAGCACGCGGCGGCGGAAGACCTCCTCGACGAGTCGCGCGTCGAAGTGCGGGAGTTGCAGGAACTCTCCACCCTTCGTAAATGCGCCGTCGGTGACGAGCGCATGCACGTGGGGGTGGAAGTTGGCGGCGTACGAGCCGAACGTCTGGATCGAGACGACCAGCCCCCGACGTGACGGTGCGGGACGGGCTCGAGGATCTCCGTGATGACGTGCTCCGCGAACAACGCCGAGCGCTTCGCCTGGCAGCTCGGACAGAAGTTGCGGGTCCGGCAGGAGAACGCGAGCACGTGCTCTGCCCGGCAGTTCGGGCAACGGAGCCGCGCGAAGCCGCGAGTCGGCGCCGTCTCCAACATGTCTCCGTGCGCCGGTCAAAACCGGCGAGGTGTTGCGAATGCAAGAGTCGTACGGTGAAGGGGTAGCGAGCCACACCGGCCCCGAGTCATGCGCCAACGATCGCGAGGTCGTGGGTGAAGCGTTGAC
>JAQBEH010000034.1:0-56733 GCA_032124015.1 Acidobacteriota bacterium | reverse complement strand
GGGCCAACGAGGGGTAGGTCGCGATGACCCGCTCGAAAAACCCGAGGGCATCCTCCATGGCCTCAGCTGAGCGATACGCCGCCGCGGCCTTCTCCAGGGCGTCGCGGCACGTGCGTTGGTCCGGGCAAGTGGCTTCGAAATCGCGGGAGGCCCCGCGGCATCCGTTCAGAAAGAGCGCAGCGAGAACGACTCCCACGGTCGCCGCGGCGCGAACCGGATGCGGGGTCATGGTGGGACGGCCGCGCAGGAGGGCCCGCGCGAGAAGCCAAAGCGAGAGGGCGACACACGTAAAAGCGAACGCGTCCCGGCTCGCGGCGTACACCGTCGTCCCGACGGGGGACAGTGCGACGGTGTCGGTGAGCACGCCGGCGACCGCGATCGTCTCGCCGCGCGCGTCCCTCAGCACGCTCCGCAAGTGTCCCTGCGGATCGATGAAGCCGGAGATTCCGGTGTTGCCCGCTCGCACGTAGGCGATGCGGTTTTCGATGGCTCGCAGCATGGAGACGCGAAGCAGTTGCTCTTCCATGACGCCGCCGACCTCTCCCTCGCTCGTCAGATTGACGAGAAAGCGCGCGCCTTGGCGGCTCGCCGCGGCGGCGAGCGACGGGTAGGTGTTCTCGACGCAGATCAAAGCGCCGAAGGGTAGCGATCCGCCTTTCCAGGGGAGCGCGAAGAGCGTCATGCTCCTGCCCGCCGCCGCCGTCGAGAGGAACCCCCAGGTCTTGCGGATCACTCCGCGGTAGGACCTTCGAACCTGTGGGGCGAGGACCTCGACGACCCGGTCGAGCGGGACGTACTCCGAGAAGGGGAAGAGGATCTGCTTGTCGTACCGGCCGAGAAGGGCGCCCGTGTCATCGACAAGAAACGCGGAGTTGGTCGTCCGCCCGACGAGACCTTCCGCGCGGCCTTGCGCGCCCACCAGAATCGCTGCGCGCTTTCGCGATGCGAGCCAGCCCAGATCGTCGAGGTAGCTGGCCTTGCGGTCGATGTCGTCCAGGATCGCGTTTTCGGGCCACACGATCAGATCGACGCTCCGCGGAGGAACACCCTCGTCGGTTTGGTAGAGCTGCACCAGCGAGGTCCCCAAGACGTTGCGCACGGTATGCGCGACGTTCGGTTGCACGATCGCCAGCCGGGGTCCCGGCGTCTCGCGCGCGGTTGCGAGTCTGTAAAACCCGTATCCGAACGCCCCGGCAAACGCGGACGCGATGAGGAGGGCCGGTACGACGATCCCACGCTCGCGAAGGAGTATGCGCGGCCTCCAGGCGGCGTCTTTCAAGACGAAGTAGGCGTCGGCGAACAGGCCGTTGACCGCGGCGACGAGAAACGAGATCCCGTAGACGCCGGTGATGTCGGCGAGTTGCACGAGGGGCGTGAACCTCGCCTGCGAATAACCGAGGGCGAACAGGTCGAAGTGGCCGGTCGCCAGGAGCAGCCTCGCCCACTCGACGGCGACCCAGACGATCGGCAACGTGATTGATCGCGGGAGTTCCAAACGCTGGATCGGCCGTACGAGCAGAGGAAACAGCACCCAGGCTGGGACGAAAAACAGAGCCGCCGCCGGGGGCACGAACCAGCCGAACCGGAACGTCATCTTGTAGCAGAGGATCCAGCAGAGGTAACCGACGAACAGGAAGTAGAGCGGGGAGGCGTTCGGCCGTTTCGGGTCCATGTAGAGAATGGCCCACGGGACGAGAGCCACGTAGGGCAAAAACGCGAGTGCGGGGGCCAGCGCATAGCCGCAAAACAGGGCGACACCGAGGAGGGCGAGCCCCGTGCGAATCGCGAACATCCTGGAGCGGAAGTGCAAGGAATGCCCCTCGAATCGCGCAGTCTATGTCCCGCTTCCCCATCGGGCCAGAGCGGACAGAACGAAACCGGCGTCCTCGAGTCCTCGGCGCACCGCGACCGCGATCGCGGCCGCGCCAGGGGTGTCGCCGTGAATGCAGATCGTGTCGCAGACCTTGGAGGCCGCGAGGCGAACCGCCTGACTTGTCGCGGCCGCGGGATCGGTGATGAGGGCCGAAGCGTTCTTGCGCGGAACGAGCGTTCCGTCGGCGGCGTACGCCCGGTCCGCGAAACCCTCCGCGGCGACGCGGAAGCCTCGCTCGCTCCAGACGCGAAGAGCCGGCGATCCCGCGAGGCCGACGAGGGCCAGCGCGGGGGACACGGAGGCGACACCGGAAGCGATGGCGAGTGCTACGTCGCGGCGCGAGGCGTCGCCGTAGAGGGCTCCGTGCGGCTTGACGTGCCTCACGCGCGCCCCCTGCGCCTTGGCGGCTTGCACGAGCGCATCGACCTGCGCCGCGATCGCAAACGACAACGCCTCGAGCGGGAGGTTCATCGTCACGCGGCCAAACCCTTCGCGGTCCGGGTAGCTCGGGTGTGCGCCGATCGCGACGCCGTGGCGCAAGGCCAGGCGCACGGCCTCGCGCATCGTGTCTTCGTTTCCGGCGTGCCCGCCGCACGCGATGTTGGCCGAGGAGATCTGCGCGTAGAGCGGTCCCTCGCCTGGTCCCTCTCCGACGTCGGCGTTGAGGTCGATCAAACGGTCAGGAGAAGAGGGCATCGAGCGCTTCCTCCTGTGCGCGCAAGAGCGCCCTCGCGGCCGCGAGGGAGATCGGCTCGAAGCGAATCGTGTCGCGCGGCCTGAGCATTCCCAACCGCGCAAGGTCGCCGGCAATTACGTTGGCGAGCTTCGGGTAGCCTCCGGTCGTTTGATGCTCGACGAACAACACGATCGGAAGCCCCCCCGGCGGGACCTGGATCGCCCCTGAAAGAACACCTTCTGTGGCGAGTTCACGCGGCCTTGCGAGTTGGATCGGCGGTCCCGAAAGCCGGATCCCCATCCGGTCGCAAGCCTCCGTGACCCGCCATGGCGTGTCGTAGAAGACGGCCCGCGCCTCGGGCGCGAACCAAGACGATTGCGGTCCGTCGGTCGCGCGGAACGGCTCGCCGGCGCGGTAGCCGGGAAGGCCCGACGGATCGACCACGCGGTCGAACGGCGCGTCCTCGCCGGGGGCGCCGAGAAGCAGGCGGTCTCCCGCGCGCAGGGCCCGTCCCTCGAGACCGCCCAGGCCGGTGAGCAGGTGCGTCGAGGCGCTCGCGAAAACGAGAGGAACCGCAATGCCCCCACGGACGCACAGATAGGCGCGGGCGCCGCCGCGCAGCGCGCCGCAGACGAGCGTGTCGCCCGCGCGCGCCCGGCAGGGTCTCCACGGCTCAACCGCGCGATCGCGCAGGCGGGCCTCCGTGTCGGCTCCCGCGAGGGCGAAAACGCCGTCGGCTTCGAAGCGGAAGGACCCACCGACCATCGTCATCTCGAGCGCGGCAACGTTCTCGCCATTGCCCACGAGGCGGTTTCCGATCCTGAGCGCCAGCGGGTCGGCGGCACCAGACGCCGATACGCCGGCCGCGGCGTGGCCGGGTCTCCCGAGGTCCTGCACCGTCGTTAGGAATCCCGGCGCGACGACCCGGAGGGCCGTCACGAGCCGCTCCCCGCCACGAGGAACCGAACACGGTCGCCCGGAGCCAGCGTCGCCGGATTCCTGCGGGTGGAATCGAAGAGGACGAAGTCGGTCCGGCCGATGACGTTCCAGCCACCGGGAGAGCGCATGGGGTAGATCCCCGCCTGTGCTCCGGCGATCGCGACGCTCCCCGCGGGAACGTGGGTACGGGGGGCCTCGCGGCGCGGCGTGTGGAGGCGCTCGGGCAGCCCGGCGAGGTACGGAAACCCCGGCGAGAAACCAACGAAGCGGACGTCGAACACGCCTCCCACGTGAGCCGTGACGACGTCGCTTTCGCTCAGGCCGGTGGCGCTTGCGACCTCGGCGAGATCGGGACCGTGGGATCCACCGTAGCGAACCGGGATCTCGAACAAGCGACCCTCCCGCAACGGCCGGCCGGGCAGGCTGCCCAAACGGCGCTCGAGCTCCCGCGCCAGCGCGTCGGGGTCGCAGCGCAGCGGATCGTAGCGGACCAGCAGGCTGGCGTAAGCCGGGTGAAGGTCGACGATCGCGGCCGGCGAGTCGTTTGAGAGCCACTCGTACAGCACGCGCACGTCGTTGCCGGCGGCCGCGGTGATCGCGTCGTCGAACACGACGAGGAGGGCGCGATCGCTGGCGTGCACGAGACGAGCCACTTTCGTCCCTCAGGGAACTCTCTCTCACCCCCGCTGTCTCACTCACCGGACGAGGGAGGACGAAAGATCATGCGCGATCCGCGATTCTACCCGACCTCGATCACGCGCGAACAGATCCACATCGGCGCCCGATCCTACCGGAGGGACCTCTTGGCCCGTCTGAACACCCAGGCCTCGACGCTCGCCCATTTGACGTGGCATTTGGAAGCCGTGATCTTCCGGGTGCCGCGATCGCTGGAGCGACGTAGACTCTCGCGCGAGGTGCCCCTATGAGCGTGAGTCGTTGGGCGGTTGCCGCCTTCTTGGTGTCCGGCCTCGTCCGCGGCCAAGATCAATCCACACCCCCCGTTCCGATCTCTACCAACCCGGCCGATTCCCCGCCGCGGTTCGTGAGCGGGAAGGTGTTCGCCAGCACGGATGCCAGCATCCCACCGGCCCTCGGTCCGGTGCCGGCCAAGGTTTTGGTGATCGTATTCAGCGACTTCCAATGCCCAGTCTGCCGGCGCTCGGCGGATGCCACGGATCAGATCGCCGAGGAGTTTCCGGGTGAAGTGCGCGTCGAGTTCTGGCAACACGCCTTGGCGACCCATGCCGGCGCCGAAAACGCCGCGGTTGCTTCTCTCGCCGCTCAACGGCAGGGGATGTTCTGGGAATACCACGACGAGGTGTTCCGCAATCAGTCCGCTATCGACCCCGCAAGCCTCGCCCGCTACGCCGAGCAACTCGGGCTCGACATGGGGCAATTCAACGAGGACTACGCCGACCCCGAGTTGCGCGCCCGGGTCAACGCCGAGGGCGCGTTTGCCGAACGGTTCGGAGCGATGAGCACCCCGGCGTTCATGATCAACGGGAAGGTTCACATCGGCTGGGGCAGCTGGTCCGGGTTCCGCTCAGACGTCGAGCGCGAACTCGTCGAGGCCCGGAAGCTCGAGGCGGCGGGGATCCCCGTCGAGCAGATCGCCGAGCAGCGGGCGCGCGCAGTGCTGGAAGATGCCGTGCTGTTTGGCGCCTACAGTGAACAGGCGCTTCGCGTGACGTCCGAAGAGCCCAAGAAGAAGAAGAGAAAAAAGAAAAAGCCCTAAGGCGCCGGCGGGTTTGTGACGGCCCGGTAGGGGTGGCCGTCTCGATAGAGCGCAACGCGCATGAGAATCTCGTCGGCGAGTGTGTCTTGTTTGGAGGAGCGGGCCAAGGCCGCCGCCTGTTCGGCCGTCCCCGCCGCCTCGTCGAAGCGCTCGGCTTCGGCGTAGGCCGCAGCCAGCGTGTCGAGGCAGCCGATGTTTTCGCGGCCGGTGAGAGCACAGGCGCGTTCGGCCAGGCGAACGGCTTCCTCGCCGTTGCGGAATCGCGCGTCGCTGTTGGTCGCGCGGATCAAAGCGAGATTCGTGAGGGCGCTTACGGATTCGGGTTTGATGCGCAGCGCCTCCTCGTAATGCCGTAGCGCCTCCGCCAGCCTTCCCGTTTGCCGCAGCGCATTGCCGAGGTTGTTGTGCACCTGCGCCTGATCGGGTTCGATGCCCAAGGCCTCCTCGTAATGAGCGATCGCCTCTTTGAACTTGCCGTCGCGCGCCAATGCCAGACCCAAGCTGTTGTGCGCATCGACGTAGTCCGGCCTGAGGCGAAGGGCGTCTTCGTAGTGCCCGATCGCCTCGGCGTCTTTTCCGTCCTCGCGCAACGCGAATGCGAGGTTGAAGTGAGCCGTGGCGAGGTCTCGGCCGCCGGGGGCCGAGGGCTTCCCCGAGTTGCCCGCCTCAGTGAGAATCGTCACGATCTCCTGGTAGTGCCGGACCGCAGCGGCCGGTCGCTTGTCGTGGCGGGCGATCTGCGCCAACTGCTCGTGCGCCGCGATGAGCCACGGCCGACCCGCGACGATTTCGAGGAATTCCTTTTCGGCCTCTTCGCCCCGATTCGCGCGCGCCATCGCATTCGCGTTCCCAAGGCGTTCGAAGGTCTGCATGAAGTCCTTCGGATCCTCGAGTTCCGGGTCGAACACGGAGTTCGCAGGCGTCGCGCCTCCGCCGACGTATCCGAGGGATTGAAGGCGCGCGACGGCGGCAGGGTCGATGCTTGCAGGGTCCCTGTAGGGAGCGGCGGCTTCCATTTCCGCCAGCATCTCTCCCAACCGGGTCCGCAAGCGCTGCGCCCGTTTCGGTTCCTTCTCGAACACGTTGTTCGTCTCTCCCGAATCGCGAGGCAGGTCGTAAAGTTCTTGCCGGGGAGCCCGGATGTATTTCCAAGGACCGTCGACGATGCCGTGAAGCCCGCTGCATTGGAACTGCGTCGCTTCCAGCGACTCGCAGTACAAGGGGCGCGGTCCGCCCTGCGTTCGACCTTCCTCCATGCCGCGGCGCAAGCTCGTTCCCTGGACCCGCTCGGGTGTTTGCAACCCGGCGAGATCCAGCACCGTCGGCATCAGATCGACCAGGCTGACGCGCCCTTCGAACCGGTTCCCCTTGGGGCCATGGGGTGCTCGGATGATGAGCGGCACATGCACCGTGCTTTCATAGATGAAGAAACCGTGCGCTCTTTCGCCATGGTCGCCCAGGCTCTCACCATGGTCCGCGGTGATGATGAGCAGCGTGTCGTCATACACGCCGAGCGCGCGAAGCCGATCCACGATCTGCCCGATCCAGTTGTCCACGTACGCGATCTCCCCGGCGTAGCGGTCGTCCGCATACGTCGACGCGAACGGCGGCGGCGGTTCATAGTCGAGATGGGCATCGTAGAAATGTAGGAAGAGAAAGAATCGATCTCCGCTGTGTTGATCCAGCCACGCCATTGCCGGTCGGCTGACCTCCTCGGCAATGCGCTCCAGGTGGGTGGACGACTTCTCGCTGCTCCTCGTGAAGCGCGAGTCATAGGTCTCGAAACCCTGATTGAGGCCGAACGCGGCATCCATCGGGTACCCGCCCACGAAAGCGGCGGTCTGATATCCGGCGTCTTTCAGGACCTCGGCCAGCGTCACGTTGGAAGCGGCGAGAGACTCCCCGTTGTTGAGGCGAACTCCATGGGTTGGCGGATAGGTCCCCGTCAACATGGAACTGTGCGCCGGAGTCGTGAGGGGGACGGGCGACAGCGCCTGTTCGAACAGGACGCCCTCCCGGGCCACCGCATCGATGTGAGGTGTGGTTTCCCGCTTGAAGCCGTAGCAGCTCAGGTGATCCGCGCGGCAGGTGTCGATGCTGATGAGTACGACATGGCGCACCCCTTCGATGCGATGCGTCCGGTGGGTGAAATACCAAGCGGCCAAGCCGGCGAGGATCATCGCGACGACAATGCCCGCGGCGGCCAGCCTGGATCCGTGAGATTTCAATGTGTGCTCGGCACGAGGATCAAACGGCCTCGAACACGACCCGCGCGGGATCGCTCCCCGCAAGCCGCGCAAAGTAGATTCCTCCCGGGACGGCGAGGAAATCGGCATGAAGGTCGGCCTTCAGATGGTTGACCGTGAACTCCTGGATCTGCGATCGCCACCGGCCGTCGACGCAGGAGATGATGACCGTATCCGGCCGCGCCGGGTTCCAAAGGGTGGCACTCTTGTAGATCGTCGCGGCGGCCATGTGGAAGCTACGACGACGCTTTGGGGCCGCCTGCCGTGCCTCGCGCTTCGGCCTCGGCGGTGGCGGCTTCGGTCTTCGCCTGCGCGAGGCGAGCGACGTCGATTCCAAACTGGTCCTTCAGCATCGCCAGCATGGCGGACATTCCGCCGCCCACGGTACCCATCACTTTGCCTAGGCCTCCCCCTCCGCCGGAACCGTTTCCCACCTCGATGATGTTGATCTTGTCGATCCCGGCGAGTTGGGTTGCAAACGCCTGAGCCAGCTCGGGCATCTTCTCGACGAGCATGTTCAAGACCGCGGCTTCGTTGAAGTTCTTCCAGGCCTCCGACTTCTTCTGGAGCCCTTCGGCCTCAGCGAGGAGCTTCTTCTTGATGACTTCCGCTTCGGCCTCGCCGATCGCGAGCACCTTGGCCGCCTCGGCGCGGCCGACCTTTTCGATCCTTGCGGCCTCGCCCGCGCCTTCGTACTCGAGTTCCTTCTGGGTCGCCTCGGCCTTGATGATCGTCGCCTGCTTCTGACCCTCCGCGCGCAGGATCGCCGCCTGTCGCTCCGCCTCGGCTGGCTTCACGACCGTGGCCTGAAGCTCTTTTTCCTTGCGGAGCGCTTCCTGCTCCTGGACCAGAACCTCCTGGGCCTTGCGGACCTGGTCGATGCGCGTTTCTTGCTCTGTGACCTTTTGCTTGGCGATGGCGGTGGCGAGCGGTCCGGCCTGTTCGGCCTCGGCTTGCTTCCCTTGCACCGCGGCGTTGAACTCGGCCTGCTTGGTCTCCTTGTCGCGCAGCGACTGCGCGATGGTTACGTCGGCCTCGTAGCGCTTGGTCTTTCCTTCCTGGTCGGCGTTCGCCGACTGGATCATCGCGTCGCGCTGTGCCAACGCCTCGCCGATGACGGCATCGCGCTTCACCTCGGCCGTGCGCTTTTTCCCGAGGGCGTCGAGGTACCCCTCCTCGTCGCTGATTTGCTGGATGGTCAAGATGTCGATGTTGACGCCCATCTTCTTGAGGTCGACCGCGGCCTCGTCGGTCATCTTCTGGGCGAAGGCCTGACGGTCGGCGTTGATCTCTTCGACCGTCAGCGTTCCGAGGATCGCCCTCAAGTGTCCTTCGAGCGTCTGAAAGATGACGCCCTTGATCTGCTCAACCGTCATGCCGAGAAACCGCTCGGCCGCCGAGCGCAGAGACATGTCGTCACCTGCGATCTTGACGTTGGCGACGGCCTCGACCGTGACGGGCACCCCTTCTTTGGTATACGCGCGATGGATCTTCAACGGAATGGAGATGATGTTCAAAGACAGGTAGGCGACCTGCTCGAGCACCGGGAGGCGCAGCGCGGCGCCACCTCGCACGACGCGAAACCCGACTTTCGACCGCACACCCTTCTCGTCGATCAAGGTCTGCTTTCGGCCGTAGAAAATGGCGACCTGAGAGGGCGGGACCTTGATGTAGTTGCGGGCGAAAAGCGCCATCGCCGCGAAGATCCCGAGGAGTCCCAAAAGGACGGCGAGGGCAATCGTAATGGACGAGAATTCTCCGACAACACTGCTCACAGCGAACCCCCCGGAGCCTGCGCGCTCGCGCGCTCCACGATGATTGAATCTCCCTGCAAGGCCGTGACGACAACCGCCGTACCCGGCGGAATCGCGCTGCCGTCTTTCGACCGCGCGATCTGCGTCGTGCGCTCGCCCCCGTATTCGAGCGTGACTTGGCCCATCCCGCCCTGAGGGATGCCGATCATGACCTGCGCCGTCCTACCGACGAGGCGGGACATTTGCACCTCACTCGAAGCCTGTTGGGAGTAGAGGATCTTGGCGAACTGGTAGACGAGCCCGGACATCACGAGGCCCGTCACGACGCCGCACCCGGCGGCGGCGGGGTGCGACAGGTCGTAGTAGCGCCCGACCATGCCTCCTACGCCGAAGGCCGTCAGGAACGAGGCCATCACGCGGGCGCTGAAGAAGCCGGGACCGCCCTCGTGACCGACGTCACCGCCATCGCCGCCGTCGACGTCATGGTCGCCGCCGAACAAGTCGCCGACGAAGAGCATCACCAGAAGGAAGAGCAGCCCGAACGCCCCGATCGCCGCATAGATAAGCATGCCTGACGCTACCTTTGTGCCGTCCCCGTTGTCAATGCGGCGCTCGCTCTCCCAGGGCCAGACCCCTCCCCATGTTCCGGCCTATCTTGATGGCTTTTCCGAGGCGGATTCCGGGATGTCCGGATCGACGTCCTCGCCGGCGGGCCTCCTGACGCCCGGCGCCCCGTTGCCCGGCTAGTCATGCCCCCATCTGGTCCGCATGAGCGACATCGTGTACATGTGCCCAACCCTGCTCCCGCGCGATGTCGTCGCGCACGGATATCGGCCGCCCGATGTTTTCCAAGAGGCCGTGTCTGGTGGGACGAGCCCGATCGTCCCGCGACCTCTGCGAAGAACTCATCGTGGAAGCCGCTCTCGTACCCGGAACGCTCGCCGTTCGACAGAACTCTCCCTTCCCTCCCCACTAAGTTCCCCCGACTTTCGTTAATTCCAGGCGTCCGAAAGCCAGGCAGCGGGCCCGATCGTCGATCCTGGCCGATCCTGCGAGGCCGTTTTTCGCGGGGAAGGCCTCCCGGGGCAAGAGTCACGGTTCTGCGACGGATCGCGTCGCGCCAAAAACCTCGGGGCCGGCGACCGCGGTCCGATTCGAGCGCTGCAAAGAGTAGTTCCACGACTTGCCACTGTCCGGCAAGACGTAGCCCACCAAGTCGAGCAGCGTTCCGGGAGCGCGCTGGAAGAAAAGGACCGGCCGGCTCTCGGCGTTTTCCTCGGACCGGACGCATCGGCTCATCACGAGGCTGGCGCCTTCGCCATCCGTCCAGACGCGGTGCAGGCCGACCGCGGGGGTGAAGGCCCGGAAGGAGCAAAGGACGAGTCGGCCGGCGGCGTGCACGGTTCCGTCGGGGAGCGTGAAGGCCTCGGGCACGTTAGCGGTAACGCAGATCCCGGGACCCTTCGCCCAGGAGGTCGATGCGACGAAGGCCAGGCCGATGGCCAGCATGACGCCGAGGGGCGGGGGAACGCTGCGGTTGCTACGTCCACTCACAAGCCACCTCCTTGGTGTTCGTCAATCCTCCCTCTATCTGTTCGGATCGCTCGTGCCAAGAAGAAAGGTCGCCGAACAAAATTCCGGCGTCTGTTTCGAAATCCGCCGGGATGCATGGCCGTGGCAACGCACCGATTCAGTCCTGTGAAGTGAATGCGGCGCCGAAGAGAGCCATAGCCCCAGATCTGAGTTGACCCTTCGGAGTCTCGTCACTTCGGCAGCCAGCCTGGTTTACGGAACGCAGGAATCCAGCACCTGCAAGGCGTTGCCGGTCGCTTTTCCGTAGGAGCCCTCGCCGCCGAAGTGATCGAATCCGTTCGATCTCCGGAATTGTCCACGGATCCGCCTCGAACGGTCGATTTCAGGAAACGCGCGGCGTGGAGGCCGAAAGCATCGTACCTTGCAACTGCAAAAATCTATCTCAAACGAATGCAGGAGGGCCGGATGAAGCCGATAAATAACCAGATTGCTCTCGTAGGACTGGCGATGTCATTAGGAATCCTCGCAGCGTGCTCGAACGGAGCGGACTCCGTGATGCAAGGCGGCCAGGGGGCCGTTCAGTTCGTCATGTCGGCGTCGGCGGTGGCTCCGGCCACGCTCGCCGCCACAAGCCCCGAGATTTCGTCGAGCGATCACCCGCTCCAGGCAGCCAACGTCACCTTCGCGAGCATCCTCGCGCGCAACCTCGACGGCGAACTCATCAACGTCACGATCGACCTGCCGGTGACGGTGGATTTGATCGGGCTCGGCACCGACGGTTCATTCACGCTCCCGGCCGGATTCCTGCCGCCGGGGACGTACGATCAGATCGTCATCGTGATGACCCAGGTCGCGTTGACGTTGGAAAACGGCACGATCGTCACCATCGAGCCCCCCGGTGGCGGATGGACCGCGGTGCTCGCGGTGGCGGATCCGTTCACCGTCGCCGAGGGACAGACGACCACGGTGGACATCAATTTCCGCGCCGGCGGTTTGTTCCGCTGGTTGGACGGTGTGTGGGAGTTCCACCCCGATTTCGACTGCCCCGGTGATGACGGGGGCCACCACGACACCAACCACGACACGAATAACGGACACTAGTCGGCCGATAGAGAGTTCCGCCGGCCAGTAAGGCGATAAGCCGAGCTGAGATCAGGCGTCGTCCCGTCGGGGACGGCGCCCCCCTCGGCGCGCCTCGCCATGTCGGGCGTTGCCCGGTAGGCGAAGAACTGATTCGCCTCGAGAGGGAATCCGGTGAAATTCGCCTTACTTTCGTTAATTCCGGCCGTGTGGAAACCTGGATCGGGCGCCGATCGTCGATCCTGGGCCATCCTAGGAAGCCGTTTCTCGCCGAAAAAGCCTTTTTGCGGTCCCAAAACGCCGCGGCGCTGGAAAAAGCGCGGTATTTCCACGGATCAACCGAAGATGAGTCGGGTTGGAGCATGGAATTGTCGTCGCAAGGAGTGGGTCGAGGATTCCGACGTCGGAGGTCGTGATCGATGCACTGGCCGACAGTCATCCTCCGCCGGACTGTTGCGCTCCGGGCGGTGACCTCGACGCGCTTCGCTGCATCTTCCTCGGAGAGGAGGACGAGATGCCGATCTACGAATTCCGTTGTGCCGCGTGCGGCCTGGTTCAGGAGCGGCTCCTGCCCATGGGGAATGCCGGGAAGGAATTGAGATGTCAGGAGTGCGAACGGGAGCCCCTCCAGCGGATACCCTCGACATTCGCCGCTTCCGGCTCCTCCTGCGCCTCGGAGTCGGGCTGGGGGTGACGGTCTTGATGGGTCCCGTTGGGACCTGCACCGTCCCGACTTGCTTCCCGTCGCCGCGGGAACAAGGTTGACCACGAGTCTCCCGTAAGCGGGCAGGGAGGCGCGCCCGATCGCGGCGAGCATTCTCCGAAGTTCCTCTCTCGAAGAGCGTCGAAGTTGCTGCCGCTCATCGGTCCCGACGGGGTCGCAGGGGGAGGGCGCCTTGGACGACGTGCTGCGCAGGCTCCTGGAGCACATGGATCTCGTCCATCTGCTCTACGGAATGGCGTGCATCCTCCTCGGAACAACCGTCCTGCTTCAACCCAAGGAAGGCAGCGCCCTTCGCCTCGCGAAGGCGATCTGGCTCCTGGCCGCTTTCGGGCTCGTGATGGGCTTCAAGGAGTGGATGTCGCTCTGGGTGTGGTTTGGCAGCGACGACGGCATCCCGGCTGCCGTCAGCGCTCTCGCGCTGATCGCCTCGAATCTCTTCCTCTTCGAGTTCGGCCGCCGGCTGGTGGGGCTGAGCGGCGGAGGCGCGCGTCGCCGTTGGCGCCACAGCCGATCGGTCGGTCTCTGGGTCTACCTCCCCATCGTGATCGGGATCCTGTTGACCACGCTCGTTTCGGCGCATTGGCTGAGAGGAATGGACATCGGCGCCCGTTACTTCCTGGGGTTCCCGGCGTCGATCCTGACCGCGATGGGGTTCCTGATCTATGAGAGAGCTGAGAGCGAGGGACGCGACGACCATGGCGCCGGCGTGCGCTTCAAGGTTGCCGCCGCGGCGTTTTGCGCCCATGGCGTCTTTGGTGGGCTGATCGTCCCATCGGAAGCGTTCCTTCCCCCCCGCGTGATCAACGAAGAGTCCTTCGCCGCGCTGACGAGAGTGCCTGTTCACTGCCTCCGCGCTTTGAGCGCCCTCCTGCTGCTGTTCGCCGTGAACGGAATCCTGCGCATCTTCCATCTCGAGGTGCGGCAGAAGCTGCGCTCGGCGCTGGCGCAGAGCCGGCGCTCCCTCTTGGAGGTGAGAAGGCTGAGCTCGCGAAACCAGCTCATCCTCGACTCCGCGGGGCAGGGGATCTGCGGGCTGGACCGAGCGGGTCGACTGACTTTCGTGAACACGTGCGCCGCGGAGTTGTTGGGATGCCCCATGGAGGAACTGATCGGGGCCACACTCCACGACCGGGTCCACGCCTTGCGTGACGACGGTGTGGGTTGCCTGCACACGGAGTGCCCGATCCTGAACACCATCGCCGACGGCATCCCCCGGCACGTGGACAGCGACGTGTTCCGGAGAGCGGATGCGACGACATTCGCCGTGGAGTACACGGGTACCCCCATCGTTCACGGTGAGACGGTCGTCGGGGTGGTCGTCGCCTTCGCGGATATCAGCAGGCGCAAAGACGCCGAAAAACACCTCCGGCAGGCGGCCCTCGTGATCGAGAACACCCCCGATTGCGTCGTCATCATGGACGCCTCCGGGCTCATCCAATCGGTCAATCCGGCGTTCCTCTCCAGAACCGGCTACACGCTCGAGGATGTGCTGGGGAGGAGTCCTAAGTTGCTCCAATCGGGGCATCATCCGCCGTCGTTCTACCTGACGATGTGGCAAAAAATCGTATCGAACGGCCAGTGGCAAGGGGAGATCTGGAACCGTAGGAAGAACGGCGAGATTTATCCTGAGTGGTTGAGCATCAAGGTGCTCAAGGACGACGACTTGCGCATCACGAACTATGTCGCCATTTACTCCGACATCACCACGCACCAGGAAGTGCAGGCGCGGCTGCACCATCTGGCCTACTACGACCCGCTCACCGGACTGCCGAACCGCCAGCTCTTTACCGACCGGCTCGGACTGGCCCTCGCGCAGGCGCAGCGCGAGCACAACTTGCTCGGTCTGATCTTCGTCGATCTCGACCGCTTCAAGACCATCAACGACACGCTCGGTCACGGCATGGGCGATCGGCTCCTTCAGCAGGTCGGGGCTCGGCTGCGTGGGGCCGTGCGCCAGAGCGACACGATCGCCCGCATCGGCGGCGACGAGTTCACCGTGATCCTGCCGGCGCTGGCGCAGCCCGAGGACGCCGCGGCGGTGGCGCGGAAGATCCTCGAGACGCTCGAGCCACCGTTGCGCATCGACCAGCAAGAGCTGTTCGTCACCGCGAGCCTTGGCATCAGTTTGTACCCCGCCGACGGGGACACTGCCGAGAGCCTGATCGGTCGGGCGGACATCGCGATGTACCGCGCGAAGGAGTCGGGCCGGAACAGTTATCAGTTCTACCGCCCCGACATGAGCGAGCGATTCAAGCACCGGCTCGCGCTGGAGAGCGATCTGCGGCGGGCCGTGAAAAACGATGAACTGTACTTCGTCTATCAACCGCAGTTCGACATCCGGTCGGGCCGGCTCGCCGGCGTCGAAGCCCTCGCCCGGTGGCGGCACCCCGAAATAGGAGACATCGCCCCGGCGACGTTCATCCCGATCGCCGAGGACATTGGCCTGATCGGACAGATCGGCAGGTGGGGGCTAAAGCGAGCGTGCTGTGAGGCACGGGAATGGGTCGGACGGGATGACGGGCCGTTCCGCGTCGCGGTGAACCTCTCAGCCCATCAGCTCCAGGATTCCGAGCTGCCCCGCTTCCTCGCCCGGGCCGCCCTGGACGCTGGGATCCGAACGGACTCAATCGCCCTGGAACTGACCGAAAGCGTTCTGATGGACGGCTCCCCGACGACCGAATCGACCCTGCGCGAGCTGACCGACATGGGTGTGGAGATCGCGATCGACGATTTCGGCACCGGATACTCCTCGCTCAGCTACATAACGCGTTTCTCGATCGACAAGCTGAAGATCGATCGATCGTTCATGCGGCAGATTCCGGGCAACCCGAACGACAGCGCCATTGCCACCATGATCATCGCGATGGCTCATGCTTCCAACATGCGGGTCACTGCGGAAGGAGTGGAAAACCGGGCTCAGCTCAACTTTCTCCTCGAGCAGGGCTGCGACGAGATGCAGGGCAACTTCGTCGGGATTCCGGTCCCTCCGGCGGAGATCACTCGCATGCTGAAAAGGAGCGGGCGCTCAGCCCCGGTCGCGCTCCCGAGCCGAGGCCGAAAGCTCAGGGAGCCTCGGAGCGTCCACGCTTCGGTGATTGGAGCCGGCACCCAGACTTGAACTGGGGACCTGCTGATTACGAAGCGGCCAGGCACCGGGTGATAAAGCACGGAACGGCGCCATGTCTCAAAGTCACTGGGCTTAATTTGGGCAGTTCCCTCGCCAGTCAGCGGGGTAAGACTCGGTGTTGCGGGGTTGTCCGTCTGCAACGCAACCGGCTGCCTCGCCTTGACGGTCACCATGGGTCACCGGATACTTCCCCGGCAGGCGGCTCATGAGAGAGTCAGTCTGAGCCGAAGAGGAGACTGGACGATGACCCACAAGACCGCCGCGGAAGTTGGCGCGAAGCTCTCGGAAAACCTCAAGAGCGTCGAGACAACCGGCGAGCCCGTTGCCATCGAAAGCGACGGACGTACAGTGGCGGTCCTCGTGTCTGCGGAGGACTTTGCGCTGTTGCAGAGGCTTCGCGAGGAAGATGAAGATCGGCGCGACGCAGAGGCCGTCCGCGAGGCCCGCAAGGAGCCCGGCTCCATCCCGTGGGAGAAGATCAAGGCGGACCTCGGACTCTGATCTGGTGCAGTACCGGATCGAATGGAAGCCGTCCGCCGCGCGGGCCTTTCGCAAACTACCGCGGCAAGTTCAAGATCGTATCCGCCCGCGCCTGGACGCGCTGGCGTCGAATCCCCGACCCGACGGCGTGAAGAAACTCGAAGCGGATGAAAACGCCTGGCGCATCCGCGTGGGAGAGTTCCGGGTGGTCTACGAAATTCACGACGCTGTGCTCATGGTCATGGTCCTGCGGGTCGCGAATCGCCGCGAGGCTTACCGCTAGGACCGCGTCTTTGGGATGTCAGGGAGCACTCGTTGACGAAACCGCGCCCAGGGTTTGGTGGTGGGTTGCCACGCGCGGTATGTTCCAGTCCCGGAGCCACGCAAAGGAGTCTATCGATTGGAGCCGGCACCCAGACTTGAACTGGGGACCTGCTGATTACGAAGTGGCCAGGCACCGGTGATAAGGGTCGGAACGGCGTCATGTCTCAAGAGTGTTGGGCGTAATTTGGGCACAAGTTGCCGACGATCTCCGTGAGGCGCGGACCATTTGCCAAAGGCCATTGAGAGGACGAAGCCATTGCGAAGGCAGGCCCTACGTGTTCTTCGGTCCGATCTTTCCGTCCAGAAGATCACTAAGAACCGTCACGACTCCGAGTTCGCGAGCCCATGGCTCCAGATAGCTGCGGTCCAACTCGGCCCCCTGGACCGCCACGATGCCTGCCGCGTCGCCGAGCTGCCTTTCGGATGGCGTGATGCGGTTCCAGTAGAGCTTGTGTAGGAGCGTGTCCTCGGCGGTCGCGATCCACGCCGGCTCTCCGAACAAGGTCACCCGCAGGCGTCGCGCGAACATGTTCTCCTCGAACGGAACCCGCCGGAGCATCCAGAAATCGACCTTGAGCGCGGACCGCCGATCGATCGCGTTGAACATGTGGTGCTTTCGAAGCGCGCCGCGCACCGAGGCCGCTTCGAGGGCGTAGTCGTCTTCGAACGCCGAGACGATCGCGGTGACACGATCCTCTTCTTCGAAGGACAAAACGAAGTCGAGGTCGTGCGTGGTCCTCGGGATGCCCCAGAAATTGCTCGCCATTGAGCCGCCGCAGGCAATCGGCCAGGAGCTCGCGCTCAGTCAACGGGGTCACCCGAGTGATGTTCCCGCGGTCCGCGAATGAGGGCAAGGCGGGAACGCAGCTGACGTTCGACCTCGGCATCGTCGGCATTCGGGCGCCGCAAGCGGATTCCCTCTCGTGCCACATCGCACGCAAGCTCGTGGAGCGAAAGCGCAATCCCGAGGCGCTGTTCGCCGGTCATCCGTCGGTACATGGCGATCTGCTCCTCGAGCGCGGCATGCGGATTCATCGAGTCATTCTACTACTCACTTCCGATGGAAAAACCCAACGACTCCTGTGTCGTCGGTCCGCCCGACGAGTCGCTGGAGACGTTTGAGCCCCTCGCAGACCTCGGACTCGTCGAGGCCTTCTCGTTCCCAGCCGATCGCGTCGCCGTCGAGGACACGGCGGGCGAGGTCGAGCAGCCGCTCGTCGTGGTCGGAGTCTTTCTTGTCCACGGTTGTCTCCTCCCAATAGGAAACGCTCACAACGTGCCAACCCAACGGCCCCGCGTCGGCCCTTCGGCAACGGATCGCATCCTGGACGTCTTGTCCACCTTTCGGTTAGTGTCCCCAAAAACGGGGCGGAAGCCCGGTGTGGGACAACTCGACGTGGGATTGAACCGACACAATTCGCGCCTGCTGATTGTCGCGCTCTCGGTTTGCGCGATGGGGAACGCGCTCGCCGTGGAGCGTCTCATGCGCCGGTACGACTGGCGCGCCGGATTCCCGATCCAGACGGTCTACAACCTCGAACAGGACGATAGGGGATTCCTCTGGATCGCTGGGAATGCATTGTTCCGCTGGGACGGTCGGGAGATGCGCAGGTGGTCCAACGCCCGTGGTGCCTTGGTCCCGGGCTCCGCGCGGGTGGGCCGCACGAGCATCCTTGACGAGGTTCGACACACGGTCTGCCGCGTCACGCCCTCTGGAGTGGAGCCGGTCGTTAACGCCAGGGGACAACCGCTCGCCCAGGTTGTGTCGGCTGCGTACAGCGACGACGGATCGCTCTGGTACGTGCCGCTCGACGCGCCCCGCGAGTTGTGGCGCCTCAGCCCCGATGGCGCGGCGGCAGGAACGCCGTTTTGGTCGGCGACCGAAGACATCGGGTTCCTCCGGCAAGGGGGCGGGGCAACGATTGTCGCGATCACCGGCAGGGGAGCCTCGCGACTCGGACCGCGCAGCCCGCCGCGCACTTGGGCCCTTCCAGGCGTGAGGGACGTGCTCGTTCGCGCCGACGGCACCCTCGTGATGGCCGTGAACGGCTGGTCCGGTGTAGTGCACCACCGAAAGCATGATGCAGAAACAAAGGGGTTTTTGGGCCTGAAATGACGTCGATCGTGCCGACGAAGGCGAGGATCGGCGCGCTCGGCCCGTCGCCGTTCCTTTTGCCGATGCCTCACCGCTACGAGATCGACGTCGCGAACACACCGCTCCAACACTTCATGTCGGGATTCGCGAAAAGTCTGGGGCCCTTACGCGACGCGTCGCAGCGACACGACGGGGAGATGCTTCCGCCCACCTCGATACTCGACGCTCAGTTCGACCGCGATTCCTGGTCGTCCTCGCACGAGCGCATGAGGAGCAGCACATGGCGACTTTCGCGGCCAACGCGCTCGCGGCTCGAAGCGCGGCCGACGACACGCCGGGAAGATTCCGAAGTACATCTCGTCGGGCGTGCGGGCGCCGAATCGCGAGTGAGGCCTCTCCGCGTTGTACCAGGCGACGTAGTTGTCGATCTCGCGACCGAACGCAGTGCGCGCAAGCGGCACGACAGGAAAAAGCCTCGTGCACTCGTTCTTCATCGACTTGATGAACCGCTCGATGACGGCGAGGCTGCCGTACTTGCCGATGGCGCCGAATCGCTGCTGGATGCCCTCGTGGCGACACCAGGCTCCGAACTCATCCGCGGTGAACTGCGGGCCATGGTCGGTGATCATGTGGCCGGGCCAGCTACCGAGAGTACGACACACTTTTCCAAGCCATCGCGTCATGTCCCGGGCGGTTGGTTGCTGCTTGATGTGCACTGCCCCCATGGCGCGCCGCGAGAAGTGATCGACGACAACGGCGACCCACCAACAGAATGGCCAGCGTTGCGGCAACGCGAATGGCAGCCAGGAGATCCAGAAGCCGCCGATCGTTGGAACGGTGGTCAAGTCGAGATGCCAGACGTGATCGGGGCGCGTCGCGACAACGATTCGCGATTTCGACGGTCGCCGCGACTTGGGGGCCGGTTTTGGGGCCGGCTTCAACATGCGACGCACCGTGGTCGCGCCAAGATGAAGACCCGCGCGCGCCAAGACACGAGCGACGCGGCGCGTTCCCATCTTCGGACAGAGCACATTCAACCGTTGCACGAGGTATCTGACGAGTTCGGGAAATCTGTTCACCGGCTCCGGCACCTGGACGAGCGCATCCGGCCCTTCGTCATCGAGTCGCTGAGTCCAGGAGGCGACCGTCAGCGGAGTGACGAGGAGGCGTCGAGCGGTTTCAGCCTGCGACCAGGCCCTCGCGGAACGCAGCTCCAGGATCGCGAGTCGCTCGCTCGGCGGATAGTGCGGCCTACGCTGGGCTGGGAGGCGCGCCATGCGGGCGTCCTTGATGCGAGCCTCCTCGAGAAGAAGATCGACCTCACGCTGCAGGCGGTCGATTTCCGCCTGGGCCCGGATTTGAGCGTCGGCGTTGTTCGCAGCGCGGGCCAGTGCGCGGGTGAATGCGATCGTCGCCATCGATTCGGCGTGGACGATGGCGGATCGAATGTGGCGGGACCAGCCTTTGAGCAGAGGTATGCCCTGAGATTTCTTCGTGCCCAGCATGGGGGACCTCCGCGAGAGTTCTTCCTCGAACCCCCGAACGAGGCCCTCTTACCCGCCGAGGATGGCCGAAAGTGCGTGCTGAAGCGCTCTGCGATCATCGTCACGGAGCGTTCCGAGCTTGCGGACAATCAGATCACGGTCGATCGTCGCGAGGACCGGTTTGATGACGGACGGCTTCAGCAAGCCAGCATCTTGCCAGCCTGCGACGGCCGCTTCGCCGACGGCCGACCCGGGGCGCGCCTGACTCGTCACCGCCATGACGACGACGTCGCGGCGATCGCGATGATAGGCGTCGGAACTGACTACGATCGCGGGCCGCTTCTTGGCCGCGGTTTGGTCCGTGAATGGAAACGGGACCAGGACGATGTCGCCGAAGCTATAGCCGGTCGTAGTCGGCATCTTCGGGATTGTCCCAGACCTTGCGGAACGCGTCCTCGGAGAGCTTCATCGCAGCGTGCGAAAGTGGGGCGTCGTCACTCCGCTGGCGGAGAAAATCGACGAAGTCCTCAACCTCGGCGAGCCTCTCGGGAGAGAGCGAGCGGATTTTCGCGAGGAGTTCGTCACTGGATCGATTCGGCTTCGGCATCCTCGTCTCCTCCGCAAGGTCGGCGACAGGCAATGATATACGCCGTATCTCGGCTGGCGAGCATCACGCTGTTCGATGCGGCCTTCGGGCCGAGGGCCGGTTCCATTAGGAAGAAAGCGCGTCGTTCTGCAATCCCTAGTCCTTCGCTTCGGGTTTGAGGTGCGTTACGAGTGGGGAGCCGCATGACCGATCGGCGAACACGCGGCTTGCTTAGGCACATTTCTAGACGTAAAATGTGTCCGAAAGCGAGGTGGGGAATGAGCGTGAAGAAGACGAATGTTCTCTTGGACGAGGAGCTCGTCGAGACGGCCAAGGAACTCACCGGTACGCGCTTCACCAAGGACGTCGTCGATCTGGCTTTGCGACGACTGGTTCGAAACGTTAGACGACGTCGCATCCTCCAACTTGCCGGCAAGGTGAAATGGGAAGGCGACCTCGCGATGATGCGACGTGGTCGGCGGCTTGCTTGATCGTCATCGACTCAAGTGTCTGGATCCCGTTGTTGAACGGAATCGATCATCCCAAGGTGGAACGGGCTCGCGCGGTCATCGAAGGACCGGAGGACATCGGGGTCCCAGGGATCATCCTGGAAGAAATTCTGCGCGGTCTGAGGAGCGACGTGCAGTTCCGTCGGGTTCGCGACCGCCTTCTGAGCGACTTCACGTATCTCGAGATGACTCAAGCACTGTTTCTTCGTTCGGCGGAGATCTACCGCACCCTTCGAAAAAGGGGGAAGACGATCCGCAGCCCGGCAGATTGCCTGATCGCCGCATGCGTCATCGAAGAGACCGCCGCGCTGTTGGAGGACGACGCCGACTTCCACACTATCGCGGAGTGTGTTCCGCTCCAGTTGATCGGAGGGGCGTGATCGCGATGGTTCCGTCGCGACGTGCCTTCACCCTTACTCTTTGGAGCCGGCACCCAGACTTGAACTGGGGACCTGCTGATTACGAAGCGGCCGGTAACTGGGTGATAAAATTCTGAACGACGCCATGTCTCGCAGGCGTTGGGCGTAATTTGAGCAGTTCCTGTGCCGTTCAGCGCGCGATCGAGATTCGGGCTACGCAGGTTGCCTGTCCGCAACCCATCTGGCCCGAAGTCGTTACTACCAAGGCGTCTCGCCTTGACGGTCACCGTCGGTCGCCGGATACTTTCGAGGGCAAGGCGGCGCATCGAAGAATCTGAGTGTGCCGTGGCGGAGACCAGACGATGACCCACAAGACCGCTGCAGAAGTTGGAGCGAAGCTCCCCGAAAACCTCAAGAGCGTCGAGACGACCGGCGAGCCCGTCGCCATCGAAAGCGAAGGCCGGACGGTGGCGGTCCTTGTCTCTGCGGAGGACTTCGCGCTGTTGCAGCGGCTCCGCCAAGAGGAAGAGGACCGGATCGATAACGCGGCGGCGGACGCGGCCCTCGCCGAGCCTGGCGAGAGCATCCCTCACGAGGTCGTAAAGGAAGAGCTAGGTCGATAGCCCGGTGCTCTACCGGATCGAATGGCTCCCCGCCGCGCGGCGTCAGCTTCGCAAACTCCCCAAAGACGCAGCGGAACGAGTATTCTCCCTCGTCGATTCGCTCGCCGAGAATCCGCGCCCGGAGGGATGCCGCAAACTCGCCGGCCACGATGTCCGCCTCCGGGTGCGCTCGGGTGACTATCGAGCCATCTATGAAGTGCGGGATAGGGTGCTCGTGGTACTCGTCGTCACCGTCGGTCACCGCCGCGACGTCTACCGCTGAGAGGTTCCCCGCGCTTGGAGCCGGCACCCAGACTTGAACTGGGGACCTGCTGATTACGAAGTAGCCGGACACCCGGTGATAAAGCGTGAAACGGCGCCATGTCCCAAAAGCGTTGGGCGTAATTTGGGCAGCAAATCTCTCGATCGCCTGGCCGGGTCATCATCTCGGTTCGAAAGGGCAGTGTCGCGAACGCTGTCCGCTAGGCTGCGTGCTCTGTCTCGCATCCGGCAACTCGATGCCCGACGTGTCCGAGACCGAAAGGCTGCCGCCCACGGAGCCCCCGCGACGACGGCGACGACCAACTCGCGCGCATCGACAACGACACGCGGCCCATCGCCTAGAGTGAGTCCATATACTCAGCGCGAACGGGATCAGGGTCCGGGTAGCCAAAGTCCTGCCGCAGTCGAGCAAAGGAACATTTGAGTGACGTGTCCCAACAAATGAGTGCGCAGATCGCCTCGTCGATCGGCCGGGTGCCCAGCGTCACTTGCACGCATGTCGATTCCAACCATTCGGCCGCAGCCCGCAGACTCTGCTGATAGGGCTTGGCAGCGCGGTCGGGAACCCGAAGGTATTCGAGCCAGGGATCGCCCTCGAGGTATCGGTGGCGGACATTTCGAAACCTCAGCGCAGCGTGCCTGATCTCGACGAGGTGGCCAAAAGCCACAAGATCTTGAAGCCGAGGGTGGGTGCTCCCCCTACCCCACGGAGTTGGGCCAGGGGTCAGGAGAGCCAGCGTCTCTTCGGAGTCGTCGAGGTGAAGGGCGCAAACAACCGAGCGAAAGGCCGACAGGTAGTACTCCTTGAGCCAAGACTCATGCCCATCGGTCGTCTTGCCGGCGAGCAACCCAAGCGCGATTGCGTCGCAAGCCGTGAAATCGGGCTCCTCGAACGTGTACGAGAAGAGATACGTCCCCGATAACCGTTCGGACAAGAGCTCCGCAGGGTCTCTACGCCGGCGAGCTTCCAGTGCTCTCGCGACGGCAGCGTTAACCTCAGCCTCAGCCGCCGAGGGGGGCTTCTTCGGGTTCTGTCCCCGCGGCGCGTCTTCTTCGTTGGCCATCTTGCCTCTGCACCGACGAGCGGTTCTGGATGCCGACATAACGCGGTTGGATCAAACCGGTAGAGCGTTACGACGTTAGGGATCGCACGCGGCAGTGTCAATTCGAAAAGTAAAGTCCGGCAAGCTCGACGGATGCACAACCAAACACGAGACCACCGCGGACGCTCGCACCTGTCGGCCGAAGCGATGCGCGCGGCGGCCGGAAAAATGGCCTCAATTGTCGGCGGTGGTCAAAACGTGGTCAAAGTTCTATTTGGAGCCGGCACCCAGACTTGAACTGGGGACCTGCTGATTACGAAGTGGCCGGTTACCGGGTGACAAAGCTCGCAACGACGCTGGATCTCAAAAGCGTTGGGCTTAATTTGGGCAGAACTACTCGACAATCTCACCAAGATGCAGGCCTGCGCCGAGGGCAAAGGAGTAGCTGAGGTGGTCGCGGACGTTGCCGACGGTCGCGCCGAGAATCAGGCGCTGTTCGTCGGTCGTGAGCGTGGTGGGGGAGAGGTGCGGCACGGTGTTCTCCCGGCCGCACAGGGTCCCTCGGTGGGGGAGGAAGTCAAGGCTGCGCACACATCCCATGAACAACCGCGCGCCCGGCTCATCGCCAGGGTGTCGAAGGTCGCCGTTCGTGGTGTTGCGGTGCCGCGACTGAACCGATCAGGTCGGAAATCGATGATTACGGTTGCCCCCTGGCAGAGTAAAACAGCGCGCAGGCAGACGGGTCGTGACCGACGTGATGGATGAGTCGCCGCCAGGAGGAGATCATGTCCAACGTGCGCAGTGAACTTCGTCCTCAGGATTTGGGTGTCGCGGCGATTCGAGGGTGCCGATCGGCGTGTGCCAGCATCGTGGCGATGTTCATTGCGTGTGGCGTTCTCGTGGCACGGCCCGCCATGGGCGCTCCATCGATTCAGATTACGAGCCCCGCCGACCAGGCGGCAGTGAACCCGACGGGTGGCCCGCCAGATCTCGTGACCGTGACGTATTCGGTGACTGGCAACACCTGCCTTCCAAACTTCAAGAAGTCCTTCCAGGTCGCCGCATACGTGAACGGTGTTCAGGTCACTTGCTCTGGCGACTGCGGTTGTGACGGCACGAGCGATGCCTGCGATGGTTTCACTGGGACAATTACGCTCGATGGGAGTGCCTTCTCATCTTGCCTGAACACCGTCGAGTTGAAGTTCAATCCCTCGCCGTACTGCCCAACAGCGTGCTTCACTCCGTGCAGCACACCCCCGGTTTCAAACACGATTCAGGTGTGGCAGAGCAAAATCAAGGACTGCACGCCCCCGAAAGATTGCAATCGGGGCACGGTCGGCAAACCCGTTGACGTCGCAAGCGGGGACATGTACCACGAAATGATGGATCTCAGGATTCAGGGGCCGATGCCGATCGAGTTTTCACGCAGGTATGACAGCCAGTCCACGTTCAACGGCCCCATGGGCTTCGGTTGGCAGCACAGCTTCCTGGTCCGTTTAGAAGCAGCCAGCTCGGGCCAGGAGGTGTTCGTCGATCGGCAGGCCCGCCGCATCTATTTTCCCAAGAAACAGGACGGGACCTGGGACGAGAACCGGATCGATCACTTGGTTCTGAGCCAACCAGGAAGCCCGCCCTGGCGGGTGACCGAAAAATTCCAAACGAAGTGGGATTTCGACGGCTCCGGGCGTCTGACGCAGATCAGCGACCGGACGTTCAACGGAACCACGGGCAACAGAATCACCCTGACGTACACGGGTTCGAACCTGACGACGATCGCTGACGTGTTCGGGAGGAGTCTCGGTCTCACGTATGACGCGAATAACCGCGTCCAGACCGTGTCCGGCGGTGGTCGCACGGTCACCTACACGTATGACGCTGGGACCGGGAACCTGACGCGTGTGGACTACTCGGATGGAAGTTTCGTCACCCACGAGTACAACGATCCGAACGACGCCCATAGGCTGACAGCCGTCAAGGACGCGTCGTCACCATCGCCCCACGTCATCGAGAGCCATACGTACTATGGGCCTGGTGACGGCGCTGCAAACGGTAAGGTGCATACGACCCAGTCAGACTCTGGGAACTACGCATACACGTTGGTCTACGATTCTCCGAGCGCTGGGCAAACGACGGTCACGAACTCGCTGGGTATCAACTCCGTCTACACTTTCGATGATTTCAAGGGCGTGGTCACGCAGAGCACCGGACCCGGCTGTGCCTCGTGCGGAACAGGCGGAACCACGACGGCCCTCGCGTACGACCCATTCCTAAACGTGTCCTCGATAACCGACGGGCGCGGGGTCGTAACGCAGTTCCCCAGCTACGACGGCAAAGGCAACGTCCTCACGCGGATCGACGCGGCGGGCACCGGGCGTCAGCGAACGACCACGTATACCTATGACCCGACGTACAATTTCCTGCATACGATCACGGTTCCCTCGGTCGGGACCGACGCCTGCCTAGCGGCCCACCCGAGCAAGGTGGTGACGAACACGTACCGGACAACGCCGTCGCCAAACGGCGATCTCATGCAGCGGAAGGTCGAAGGGTGCCAGGGGCCCAATGAGCCCGCTGACTTCTTCACGAACATCACGTCGTATGACTACGACAGCCACGGGCAGCTCATCATGGTGAACGGCCCCCGGACCGTGGTGCCGGACGACGTGACGACGTACCTGTACTACGCCGACGGGGACGCAGACGTAAACCAGCGCGGCCGGATCCAGAGGGTCACGAACGCGCTCGGGAATCAGACGAACTACGCGTCCCACGACGGCAGCCGGTCGCCTTATGACCTGTTCGGGAATGTCAAAAGCGTGATCGACCCGAACGATGTCGAAACCCAGTATGGGTACGACGCCAAGGACCGGGTGACGAGCACGACGCTCGTGGCGGACGCCATCACCACGGAAAACCAGTACGACCTGGTGGGGAACTTGCATCGCATGAGGATGCCGAACTGCGTCGAGAAGGGTCTTGGCCCGTGTCCCTTCACGTTCGAGTACGTGTACGACACCGTGAACCGCCTGAAGGAGGTCCACGATGCGGTGGGGAACAAGGTCGTGTACACCTACGATACTGAGGGGAATCGGACGCGCGAGGAGTACCGGGACGTGAGCGCTGTGGTGCAGAAGTTCACCAACTTCAAGTACGACACCTACAACCGGCTCCAGTACACGTACTTCACGGCGACGGTCCCCGAGGGTGGAGGCGCGATCTTCTACAAGTACACCTATTTCGACGACGGGGCGCGGGCATCGGAGCGAGATCCGCTCGGGCACATCACGAGCTATGACTACGACGAGCTGAAGCGCTTGAATATCGTGACGCAGACGGTTTCACCGAATGCGCTCACCACGACGTACGGGTACGACGTGCAGGACAACCTGCAGATGGTCACCGATCCGAATACTCTCCAGACCACGTACACGAACAGTGACCTGGGCTGGCGCCTCACGACGACGTCGCCCGACACCGGGCTTACGTCGTATTCCTATGATCCTGCCGGGAATCTCACGGCGACGACGGACGCGATCCCGGTCACGGTGAACCGGACGTACGATTCCCTGAACCGGCTCATCACGGTCACGTATCCCACCGCCAGCCTGAACGTGAGCTACAGCTACGATGCTGCGGAGTCTCCGACGTTCTTCAACGTCGGCCGCAGGACCGGAATGACGGACCCCTCGGGGTCGTCAGCCTTCCACCACAACCGGCGAGGGCTGCTGCAGAAAGAAGAGAAGACGGTCGGGTCGCGGCTGTACACGACGCAGTACGGCTACGACAAGACCGGGAACCTGACGCAGGTGCTCTACCCGACCGAGAACGCCGTGCTCCGGCAGGGTGAAGCGGACTACCAGTACGACGACGTGAACCGTGTGTCGTTGGTCACGACGAAGGTGAACGGGGTTACCACGACGGTTGCAGACACGTTCTCGTATGAGCCGTTTGGGCCGCGGACAGGAATGCGGTTCGGCAACCTGCTCTCGGACGCTCGGACCTATGGGTCGGCAACCACCAAGCGGTATCAGCTCAACGCGTGGACTCTGGGATCGATTCTGAACTACACCCATACATTCAACGACGACCTGAACCTTACAGGGCAAACCGACAACATCAGTGCTACGAACAACCGGGCCTTCGACTATGACGAGATCCACCGGCTAAAGTCCTCTTCCGGACCGTGGTGTACCGCTCCGAACTGCACCACGTGCGCGTCTGGAACAGCCAGCTACACCTACGATCTGAACGGGAACCGGCAGTGCAAGGGCGAGGATGCGACCCCGACGACCTACCTGTACGTCTCAGGGAAGAATCGCCTGGCCTCGGAGACCACGGGCGCGAGCACGAAGACTTACGCCTCCGACAACAACGGGAACGTCACCGGAGACGGGACCCACACCTATCAGTACAGCGATGCGGACAGGCTCGCGACCGTGGATACGGGAACGACGGGCAAATACGCCTATGACGGTGACGGTCGGCGAATCATCAAGAGCGTGGGGAACTCGGCCACCTACTTCCTGTACGACCCGAGCGGGAAGCTCCTGACCGAGGCATCGGCCTCCACCGCGTTCGGGAAGGACTACCTCTACCTTCGTGACGAACCGGTCGCCCGTGTGGACTGGACCAGCGAGGTTGACCTTGGGAATTACCTAAGAGGAAACAAAAGCTCTCCCAACGTGCGGCTCGACTGGTCATCGTTCCCGTCGGCATCCAATGTCTACGTTGTTCGCCGGAAACAGGTCGTCAACTCGGCGGACAAGACGTTCAACGGGAACGCGATCATCGCGACAGTGAACGATCCGACCGAGGTCTACGACGATCCGGTGCTCAACGACGGGAACCGCTACGACTATGTGGTATCCCGGAAGGTATCCGGTGACGGCCTGTTCTTCTACCACACGGACCACCTTGGGACGCCGATCGCGATTACGGATGGTACGGGCAGCCCAGTATTGCGAGCCGAGTTTCGTCCGTTCGGAGACGGCACGCCGACCGGCAGCGCCATCAGCAACCTTCGATTCTCGGGGCAGTACTTCGATGGGGAGACCGGGCTTCATCAGAATTGGTATCGGGATTTTGCGCCACGGTCTGGGCGATATATGCAGACCGACGCAGCCAATCTTGGGTCGCCGGCCGAGCCGCGGCTATTCGGCCGAAGGTTCTGGGAGTGGGACTTCGTTCAGGCCTTGTATCTATTGGAACCAGCGCGGCAGGATCCGTTCGTCTATGTATCAGGGAATCCGATCAACGCAACCGACCGTCTCGGCCTTTTCGACCTTGACTGCGCTAGGCGCCAGTCCACGATTGCTATTGCGCGCGCTCAGGCGCTGGCCGGTGGTTTCCCTGGCGGCGCGAATGGGCTGCGCAACGGCCCTGCGGACTCGTTTCGGCATTGCTACTGGAGTTGTCTCATGGTCAAGAATTGCGGAAGCGCAACCGCTTGGGCCGCTGGTGAAGGCCATGAGCTTTACGATAGGGGCTTTTTCCCAAACTCGCCTGACGAGCGACGCATGGATCGCCATAACAATGAAGAGGGACGAGGATGCGGCGATGTGAGTTGCAGTTGCCAAACGTGTTGTATCGGAAAAATGCGCTCCGGAGCGCTTCAGAACCACCTATGAACCGATCAGTTCTCATCAGTCTTTTCGTCGTTGTCTGTGTCTTTAATTCAAGTTGCGCGAAACGGGTATCGCTTTCGATTGCCGCGCCAATCTCACTAGCTGGCGCGACAGTCCTCCTCGATGGGAACGCGGTTGGCAGGCTTGAAGCGGTTCGAGCGGATGCGTCCAACACGAAGGGAATCGCCGGCAAAATTGAAGGCGCAACAGCGATGGTGTCGGTCCCAATCGGGGCACATGAATTGCGGATCGTGAAGTCGGGGCTGCGCCCGATCACGCGAAGTTTGAAGTACGAACAACGCGGCGAAGACTATATCAGCGTCGAGTCCACGGAGGTCGTCGAAGATCGTGTTCCTGGGAGTTGATCGGCGCGCGGCGCGATGTTGTCTTCGAGGAACTCGGTATGCCGCAAGGGCGCATTGTGGCCCCGCTCCAAGCAAGGGGCACTGCACAGACTCCACGAGATGACCCGCCAGATCGGGCATCCTTTCGAGAAACGACCAAAGCAGGTGGAAAAATGTCTAGGCTGCAATTGAAGACTCTCTCGACGTTCGGCACTAGCGCGACTCTCTTGGTCGCGGCGGCCGTTCTTGCTTCGATGGTGTTGCCCGGAGTGTCGGCCGCCGCAGCGCAAAAACGGATTCGTCCACTCAGCCATGACGAGATCGCGCAGACGTGGATCGGGATTTCGGAGGACGAGATCTATATCTACCGTCTTAATCTTTCCGCGGATGGGACTGGTCGTGGAGCATACGTCTTCAGTGACGGCGCCGCGAAGCTCTTCAAGATCGCGTCTTGGAGCTACGACTCCAAACAAATCGTAATGGTTGCGAGCCCAGGCGACGCGGACGAACGCGGCATCAAGTCGCTCGACGGGACAATTGTGGGAGTCGCGATGGAATTGAGCGCACGCGGCGATGGCTGGTCGCGAAAGGTGCATTTTCGCCCGGAGCGCGAACTCCAGGCGAGATGGGACAAGGTGAGAACTGCCGATTCCAGCCCAGCGCAGTAGTTTCTCCGCTGGTGCGGGGTACCGAACGAACGTACTGGCGTTCGACCAAATGGGTGCGCACATCGCGAAACGGGGAGCCGAGCTGGACAAGATGCTGAAAGACGGCTCGTCAGGGGCCGTGGACTACGTCCGTCGCGCCGGCATCCGAAATAGGAGGCAGAAGGACATCGACTTCTACTCGTTCGCGACGAAATACTGCCACTGGCATCAACCGACCAGTTTTCCGATGTTCGACAGTTACGTCGTCATCGCGGTCAGGAGAATTGATCGATTCGTCTGCGGACAACGAACGATTCGAGGCGACTTGCGCGGGTACCCGATGTTCGTGCAGGTGATCGATCAAGTTATGGACTGGACCAAGTGGGCAGCGAAGGCCTACAAAACGGCCGATCAGGGGCTCTGGATCCTCGGTCAGATTCTGGATGGAACGCTCGAACCAAGGGACCTAGGTCTTGAACAGCCGCCGAAGGGGTTGTAGCCGGTGTCAGGAGTGATGTGTCGAGTGCCGCGGTCCCGATTTGATCCGGAGTCCGGAAAAGTGGGAGTGGATAGGTCACCCGCGAGGCAATAGAACGACACCGGAATGGCACTGAATGGCCGGATCGATGGTCACCGTAGGCGCCCGATCACGACCACGGCGTTGGCCCATTTCATTGGTCTTAATTTGGCCTTATCGGAACGCAAACCGGGGTAAATCACGGTATTTCACGGTATGAAGCCTTCAGAGATTCAAGGGTCATGAGACCCACGCAACGTCGCGAAAACGCACAGGTAAACAAGGCCCTGATTGAATTTTCTTGATGTTCGACTTGGAGCCGGCACCCAGACTTGAACTGGGGACCTGCTGATTACGAATCAGCCGCTCTACCAACTGAGCTATGCCGGCATCGGACGGAAAGCAACGCGCATTTCTAGCAGAGACGGCGGGTCAGGGCAACACGGGAGACCCCTGTTCGACGGCCCGGCGAGTGTCCACTACGATCAGTCGATGCTCGATCGTCTGGTCGATCCGCTCGTAGGGCGCATGCTGCACCCACCCCGGCGAAGGTCGCGGCCTTTGCCGGCGCCGCTCCTCGCGCGAGTGGAGGATCTTTCGATCCCGGTGCGCAAGTCCCGACTCAAGGGCTGGCTCTTGCGTCCCGACGCGGCTCCGACGGGGACGGTGGTGATGGTTCACGGCTGGGGCGGCGACGCGGGAGGCATGGCGCCGCTCGCGACGCACGTCGTGGCCCGCGGGATGACGGCGTTGCTGGTCGATCTCCCGGGGCACGGACGGACGGGGCCGGTTCCGCGCTACAACGCGGCGCTGATGGTCGACGATCTGCGCGCGGTGCGCGATTGGATAGAAACCCGGGATGAGCTTCGCGGACTGCCGGCCGCGGTCGTGGGGTTTTCGTTCGGCGGGCTCGGCGCGTACGTGGCGGCATCGCGCGATCCGCGATGGGACGCTCTGGTCGTCCTGGCCGCGCCGGTCGGGCCGGTGGAGGCCGCGCGCCTGTACCTCGACGGGAAGGGGCTTCCCGGGCGCTGGTTTCGTGGGCTGGTGCGGCGCTCGTTCATTCGCGCCCTCGGCGTCGACCCGAACACGTTTGACGGGGACCGAAACCTGGCGACGATCCAAGTTCCGGTGATGATCGTGCATGGTGAGCGCGACGAAGTCGTACCGGTGTGGCATGCGGAGCGGCTCCAGGCGGCGGTTCCGGCGGGTCTCGGCACGCTGCTGCGCGTGCCGGGTGCGAGCCACAGCGAGGTCCTCGTCGACGAGGCCGTCGGCTCGAGCGTGGCGGAGTTCTTGGTGACGCAATTCACGCGAGGTCGGGAGGGTTCATGAAGACACGGCGATTGGGGAGTACGGGGATCGACGTCTCCGAGATCGGCTTCGGCGCGTGGGGCTTGGGAAAGACGATGTGGCGCGGGGTTGCGGATGAAGATGCGTTGCTTGCGGTTCGCGCGGCCGTTGCCGAAGGTGTGACCTTCATCGACACCGCGCTGGCCTACGGCGACGGGCACAGCGAGCGGCTCATCGCCCAGGCGCAAACGAACGCGGTAGTCGCGACGAAGATCCCTCCCTTGAATAGAGTGTGGCCCGCGGCGTCGACGTCTTCGATCGCCGATGTCTTCCCGGCTCACTACGTGAGGGCTGCCACCGAGACATCCCGCCACAACCTGGGAGTCGAGGCGATCCAACTGCAGCAGTTCCATGTCTGGCATGACGCGTGGCTCGGACAATCGGCATGGGCGGCGACGCGAAACGAGATGGAGCGGCTCGTCGCCGAGGGCAAGGTCCGGCACTGGGGAATCTCGGTCAATGACCATGCGCCCGAGACGGCGCTTTCGGCTCTAGGCGATCCGCTATTTGCGACCGCGCAGGTTATCTACAATATTTTCGATCGCGCGTCGGAGAAGGAATTATTCCCTCTCGCGCGCGAGAGGAACCTCGGGATCATCGTGCGTGTGCCGTTCGACGAAGGAACGCTGACGGGAGCCATCCGGGCGGATACGCGCTTCCCGGAGGGCGACTGGCGTCACCAGTATTTCCGAGAGGATCGGCGGGCCGAAGCGGCGCGGCGCGCGGATGCGCTTGTGCCTCTTCTGGGGGACGAGGCCGCGACCCTTCCCGAGCTGGCTCTGCGATTCGTCCTCTCCCGACCGGAAGTTTCGACGGTCATCCCCGGCATGCGGCGGGTCGAGCACGCGCGGGCGAACGCCGCGGTTTCGGATGGGAGACCGCTCACTTCGGCGCACGTGGATCGGCTCAAGGCCCATGCCTGGGAAAAGAATTGGTACGGTAATTGACGATTCGGTTGGCAATTGACGGACTGGCTTGTATCAATGGACTTGGTCAAGGCGGGCTACAAGGGCCCCCCAAGGAGACATGATGAGATTCGAACGGGCGATTTCGGTGTTGGTTCTCGCGACGGGTGTGACCTACGGCGGTGTCGAGGCGGCGGAAAACCCGGCCGGTCAAGCCAAGCCTGAAGCCGCCGCCGGGACGCCGGCATCGCCGCCGCCGAAGTTTCAGCAGGAGGTCGGCACGAATCCATGGGTGCTAGCCAAACCGACCCCTGAACACGCGATCCTGGCAGGGCTGTCCGGAAAATTCACGTCCAAGGTCCACCTGTATTCGGGTCCGTATGTCCGCATGCTCGACACCGAGGGCACCGCGGAGGGCAAGCCCCTCATGGGCGGAGTGTTCGTCCAGGTCACCCAATCGGAAACCCGGATGAAAGCGCAGTTTGACGCAATCACGATCTTCGGTTTTGACGAAGCCACCCGGAAGTACACGGCCGCTTCGATCGACGACACGTCGTCGGCGATCGTTTTTTACAACGGGACCTACGATGCCGGGAAAAAACAGCTCGTCCTGTCCGGGCGTTTCAGCGATCAGAAGTCGCGAGTCCTTTCGATCGTCCGGAAAGTGATCACGTTCGTCGATGCGACGACCTGGACCCTCGAAGAGTTCGTCTCCCACAGAGTCGGCGACCCGGAAACCAAGGTTGTGACCGTCACCTTCAAGCGACCGTAACTGACCCAGGGCGGGGCGCCAAGCCACGCCGGCCGTGATCACATGCGATTCGACGAAGTCGAGCGCCGCCTCGCAGCGGCGCAGTTTTCGGAACTTCCGGGGCCTGACGCCCAGTCGTCGATGGCCCCTCGCCCGCGCCGGTTCTGGACGCCCGGCGTCGTTCCCGCCGGCGCGCGGAAGGCGGCCGGGCTCGCGCTGCTTTACCCGCGGGGCGACGACACGGCGCTTCTGCTGACCGTGCGCGGGGCTCACCTGGCGAACCACCGAGGACAGGTCTCGCTTCCCGGCGGTGCGGTCGAAACGGGAGAGAGCGTCCAGGACGCGGCGCTGCGCGAGGCTGAAGAAGAGGTGGGGCTCAGCCGAGCCGCCGTATCAATCCGGCTTCATCTGACGCCGCTGCACATTCCGGTCAGTGCGTACGTTTTGCATCCCGTGGTCGCGACCACGGCAGCGCCCCCGGCCGTGCGCCCGGCGGCCAGTGAGGTGGACCGGATCGTCGAGGTCGTGTTGTCGGGTCTCGCCTGCGGCTCCGGGCTCACCTTCGAGTTGCGCGAGCGCGAGGGCTCAGCGATCGAGGTCCCGTACTTCGATCTGGGCGGCGCCAAGCTGTGGGGCGCCACGGCGATGATCGTCGCAGAATTACTTGCGGTGCTGGGTGCGCCGGTCGACCCGTGGAGCGGGCGCTAGCGGCTGCCGTGACAGCGAACGCAATCCTCCCCGAGCGGATGTTTCGGCGATTGCGGCACGGCGCCTTCTCGTCCATGGCAGTCCAGGCAGGTGCCGGCGCTCTCGAAGGTGGCGTGCACCTCGTCGTCCGGCAGCAGCGGAGGCTGCCGGCTCGACCACGCGAGCCAGGCGATGAACGCGGCCACAAGAGCGATGATGGCGAGAAGGACCAGCTGCCTACGGTTCATGCCGGCTCCAAAACGGTGAACGAAGATTATAGGGCTCGCGCCGGTGTACCATGACCGCCCGCCTCGAGGGATTATCCGTGCACCGACACGTTCTCGTTCTCGCGATCCTCATGGCCGCGGCACCGTGTGGTGCCTCCGAGCAGACGCTCGAGAACGGCCTGCGTGTCGTTCTGATCCCGCATCATGCGAACCCGATGGTCGCCTCCGCGGTCATCGTCGGCGCGGGTGTCATCGACGAGGATTCCCAGTCCTCCGGAGCGTCGCACTTCCTCGAGCACCTGCTTTTCGACGGGACGGAGGCCCGAACGCAGCGGCAGTTGTACGACGACGTCGACCGGTTGGGCGCGTACAACAACGCGACGACTCGGGAAGATCACACGCTTTTTATGCTGCTCGTCGCCAAAGAGCATGCCGAGGAGGGGCTCGCGATCCAGGCCGACATGCTGTTCCGGTCGACGATCCCGGCCGAGAATTTCGAGAAGGAACGCAAGATCGTCCTCGAGGAATTGGCCCGCGATCGGACCGATCCGTCGTACGACCTCGAAGCGGCGTTTCGCGCCATGGCGTATGCGGGAACTCCCATCGCGCGACCGGTGTTGGGCTCGACGGCCTCGCTCGCCGGAATCACGCGCCAGCACGTTTGGGCCTACTACAAGGCACGCTACGTCCCCGCCAACATGACGCTCGTGGTGATGGGGGACTTCGAGGATCCCGAGATGCTGGCAGCGGTGAAGCGCACGTTCGGTACCGCCCCGGCGGCACCCGCCCCGCCTTCGCTTCCCGGGATTTGGCCCGAGCCGCCGAAGGACAACGTGGACATCACGCCCACCGAGAAGGAGCCGACGCGCCTTCTCGCCGCGTTCCCGTTCGAGGCCCCGCCGTGGGACGACACGACCGTGGCTGCGGAGGTTCTCCTCGCCGCCGCTTCGGAAGGGAACGACTCCCCGCTCCTGCGTGCCCTAAAGAGCCGAGGCGTGACCGACCACGCGCCTCGCCTCGGCATTGAGCCGCGTCGTGCCCCGTGGTCGACCGTCGTTCTCGATGTCCGGGTCGATCAGGGCGTTGATCCGACAGTGGTGCTCGATGCGTGGTGCGAGGCGATCCGATCGACCCGTCCCGGCGGCGAAGCGCGCACGCGTATCGACCGTGTCCTTGCAAGGACCGCGTCGGACGCCGCGATTGCGCGCGACCAGATCCACTACTTCGCGATGCTGCGCTCGTCGTCGATCCTCGGGTCGCCCAAGGGGTCACTGGCGGACGAAGCCGCGCGGCTCGGCTCGCTCGGCCCCGCGGATTGGGATGCGGCCTCCGCGCGGCTGATCGCGGGCCTGGCGGTGGTCCGCGCGCGGATCGCCGGGCCCGGCCTGGCCGCCAAACGCGTGCCGTGGACGCCGCCCGCGGATGTGCGTCCTCCGGCAAGCGCCAAGGACGCATCGCTGGCAGGCGCGCTTGCGAACGGGCTCCGCTACGTCGTGCGTCAATCGTCGGATTCGGACGTGTTCGCGATGCACGTCGCCTTCGTTCCGCGCGCCGCCGCCGAACCTCCCGGGCGGGAGGGGATCACCGATCTTCTCCACCGGACCATGGCCCGAGCGACGATCGTCCACGACCCCGCGGAGCTCGAGGCGCGACTCGCGGCACTCGGGGCGCGCGTGAGGGCGGTCGACAATCCGTCCGTTCCCTTCGACGACTACTACACGACACCGGAATTTTCCTGGCTGCGTCTCGAGGTCCCCGCGTCGCAGTGGCGGGAAGCCGTCGCCTTGCTCGCCGAGATGGTGCGATTCCCTGCGTTGACCGCGGAGGCGCTCGACGAGGCTCGACGCGACATGCGAGAACGGGTCACGCGCAGCGCGGGTTCGCCACGCGACGTGGCCGCCGCCGCGCTCGATGCCCTCGAGGCGCCGGGGAGCCCGCTCACGAAGCCGGTCCATGGAACCGAGGCGTCGCTCCAGGCGATCACGCTTGCGGAGCTAAACGACTATCACGCTGCCTTTGCCGTCGGACGGAGGGCGATCGTCACCGTCATCGGCCCGGTCGGAGCAGCAGACGTGGTGCGTGCCCTCGATGCGGATTTCGGGCCGCTTCCCAAGGGTGAGGTGCCTCCCGCGGCCCCGCTCCCGCCGCTATCGCGGCGGGACTCGCTCGTCGAGGCCAAGCTCGGCAAGAGCCAGGCGTATCTCGCCATGGGCACGGTCCTCGACGTTGCCACGGCGGATCGAGCGGCGCTGACGATCGCGGTGGCGATGCTCTCCGACCGTCTGGCGTTCGATCTCCGGGAGACGAAGGGCCTCGCGTACTCGATCGGTGCGTCGGTCCGTCCCTGGGGAGGGCGAACGCGCTTTAGCGTCGCGATGGGAACGCGTCCCGAAAATCTCGACGAAGCCCGTGCGGGAATCGTGAGCGGCGTGCGCGCGTTTCGCGAAGCGACCCCAACCCCCGCCGAAGTCGAGCGGGCCGTCAACGTCGCTCGTGGCGCCGCGTTGATGCGGCGCATGACGCGGATCAGTCTCGCCTATGAAGCTGGGATCGAGGCGATGCGCGGACTTTCACCTGGAGATGAGCGGCGCTTCGTCGATTCGTTGCGCGATGTTCGCGCCGAGGACGTCAAGCGCGTGGCATTGCTTTATCTCGACGCTGACCAATTGGCCATGGCCGTCGTCCGATAGCGGAGGGCACCCTTGAAGCTACGCCCCACTCGAGCAACCGCTCCGACGCGCATCGATCTGGCCGGCGGAACTCTCGACATCTGGCCGATTTCGCAGTTGATCGAGGACGCCGTCACCGTCAACCTCGCGGTGCAACTGAGGGCGCACGCGATCGTGATGCCTCGCCGCGACCGGCGGCTCGAGATCTGCAGCGTCGATCGGAGTCGGACCGTCCTTCACGAGCTGCCTCTTGCCGTTTCGGCCTTCCGCGGCCCGCTGTCGTGGCTCGTCCGGCTCGCCCATGCTTTCGCCCCGGGGATCCCGTTAACGCTCACCTGCCAAGCGGAAGCTCCGGCCGGCGCTGGTCTCGGCGGATCTTCGGCGCTGGGCATCGCCGCCGGTGCCGCGCTCGCGGGCGCCACGGGGGAGCGTTTTTCGAAGGATGCGTTGTTGCGGCGGGTCATGAACCTCGAGACGCGGGAGATCGGGGTGCCGACGGGAAACCAGGACTACCTCGCGGCGCTTTGGGGAGGCTTGGCGGGCTACCAGCACCGTCTCGATGGCGTGGCGCGCCAGCCGCTTCCTCATGCGCAACAGCTTTCGAGCCGACTGGTGCTCGCCTACACCGGGCAGCCTCGGCAATCGGGGTTTTCCAACTGGGACATGTTCCGGCGGTACGTCGAGAAAGACGCGGCGACGACGCGGTGCATGGAAACGATCGCGCGACTGGCGCGTTCGATGCGCGATGCGCTGATCGCGGGGGATCTCGACGAGACCGGACGCCTTCTCGGCGAAGAAGGCCGGCTCCGCTACAGCCTCGCGCCGTCGGTTGCCACCGACGCGCTCCGCGCGGCCGACCGTGCCGCGCGGCGGGCCGGCGCCTTGGGCGCCAAGGTCTGCGGCGCCGGAGGCGGGGGATGCATGGTGGCCTTCGCGCGGGAGGGGCGGCGTGACGACGTCGCCGAAGCGATCGCACGAACCGGCGCCACCCTGCTTCCGGTGCGCGTGGCGCGACGGGGAGTCGCCGTCAGCGAACCGTGACGGGGATCTTCAGTTCGGTCTTGGCGGGAGCGCAGTAGCCGGACGCCGCGACGCAGTAGAAGTAGCTCAGCTTGGCTAGGATGTCGTGTTGACCCTTCACCGCCAGCGCGTCGAGATGCAGCGTGATCGTGAGGGGGTCGATGCTTCCGTGGAAGTAGTTCGCGTCGAGTTGATCGGCCGGAGGGGGCGCGGGATTTCCCAACGACTGTTCCGCTGCGTCCACGAGGCCGGGAACGGCGGGAATTTGCAGTTTGATCTTCGGATACTTGTTCAGCTTGATTCCCGGTTTCGGGTCGAGCCTGACTGTGACCACCGTATCGGCCCCCGCGCCGATCTTCTGCGGTGAAACAGCAACAGCAACCTTGACCGGCGTATTCTCAGGGGCCGAACCGCCTCCGGAAGCGGCACCAACTCGCGAAATGGCGATGAAAACGCTCACGAGGACGGCGATTCGAGTCTTCATCGGCTTCATTGTAGAGTGGGTCTGTCCACCCCGCAACGTGGGAGTCCGGCCTCAGTCGTTGGTTGTCGCTCCCAGGTTGTGGGGGTACACTTCCGTTGTAGTTGAGCATCCATCAGGAGGGGAGGATCCCATGACGACGAAGCGCTTCGGTCGCCTGGTCTTGTTGCTTGCGGCCATCGGAACGCTTCCTCTGGCCGCGTTTGCCGATGAGATCGTCCACTTCACCAACGGCGCCGAGATGACGGTCCGTTCCCACATCGTCGAAAAAGACACGCAGATGGTACGACTCGATCTCGGCGGAAACAGCTTCATCGCCTTCCCCATGGCGATGGTCGACAAGATCGAGAGCGCCGGCCGGGACGTTTTTCTCAACCCGGTTTTTCATTCCTCCAATCAAGCGATCGCCGGAGGATCCGTCGGCGCCGTCACCGAAAACTCAATTCGCGGTTCCTCGGGGCCCAACGGTCCCATGCGACACCCGTCGAACGGAAAGGCGGGCGTGATACTCGGTGAAGCCGCCGATGCGGTCCCGCTCGCCGCCGCCGGCAGTCCACCCATCGAGCAATACGTCGTCAACAGCCGGCGTATATTCAATCCGGCGAAGCCACCGGGACCCGGTGAGCCTCCGCAAGTGATCATGCCGCCGGGGAAGGTGATGCCAGCCGTGCAACTGGCGCTTGTCCCGACGCCTCCGGCGGACTCGACGACCCCGCCCGACAACCCCGAGCCTGAGGACGATCAGCCCGCCGTCGATCCCGATCCTGATTCCGAGAACCCTCCCGATACGCACTGAGAACATGGGTCTTGTTCTTGGCGTCACGGGCCCGAATGCCGCGGGCAAGGGTGAAGTTTCCGAATACCTGCGGACCTGGGGCTTCGCCATTCATTCCCTTTCCGACATCGTACGCGAGGAGGCCGCCGCGCGTGGACTCCCTCCCGAGCGCGAGCATCTCATCCGGGTCGGGACGCTCCTTCGCGAACAGGGCGGACTCGGAGTTCTTGCGGAGCGATTGCTCCCCCGACTAGGCGGGTGGGACGCCGTCGATTCGATCCGGAATCCGGCCGAGGTCGAAACGCTTCGAAAGGTGCCCGGTTTCGTTCTTATCGGCGTTGACGCGCCTGCGAAACTGCGCTTTTCACGATCGCGACTCAGGGCTCGGCCGGGTGATCCGGATTCGTTCGCGGAGTTTACGGTCAAGGAGCAACAGGAGAACAGCGCGAACCCCGCCGGCCAACAACTTCGCGCGACCATCGCCCTCGCGGATCGGGTCCTCGACAACAACGGAGATCTCGACCTCCTCCATCGAAAGGTCGACGACCTCCTCCGATCTCTTGGCGCGGTACCGAGGGCACGTTAGCCTTCGGCAAGGACCGAGGCCGCGCTGCTAGAGTGACGTCGAGAGAGGAATTCCCATGGACGACGTCGTTAGGGACCGCTTGGGCACGGGTGCGATCCTCGACCGGGTGACCGGGCCTGCCGATTTGAAGGGGCTCACGCCGACCGAACTCGCGACCCTTTGTGCGGAGATCCGCGAATACATCGTGGACGTCGTGTCGCAAAAAGGGGGACACCTCGGGGCGAGCCTCGGCGTCGTGGAGTTGACCGTCGCCCTCACGCGCGTTCTCGATCTCCCGGATGATCGCGTAGTCTGGGATACGGGCCACCAGGCCTACGTGCATAAGGTGCTCACCGGCCGCAAGACCGCGCTGTGGGGCATCCGCCAGTACGGCGGCATCTCCGGGTTCTTGAAGCGCGCGGAGAGCCCGTACGACACCTTTGGCGCGGGCCACGCCTCGACGGCCATTTCGGCGGCGCTCGGCCTGGCTGCGGCGCGCGACCTCGTCGGGGCCAAGCGAAAGGTCGTCGCCATCATGGGCGATGGCGCCATGACCGGCGGTCTCGCCTACGAGGCGCTGAATAACGCGGGTCATTCGGCTCGCGACCTGCTCGTCATCCTGAACGACAATGGCATGTCGATCTCGCCCAACGTCGGGGCTCTGGCGCACTATCTGACGAACATCCAAACGAATCCGAGTCTCCGCCGGCTGCGCAAAGGAGGTCTCGACGCGGTCGGGCGCCTACCGCGGGTCGGAGGAACGGCGCGCACTCTCGCGACGCGGCTCGAGTCGGCGATCAAAACGGCCCTCGTGCCTGGTGGATTGTTCGAGGCGCTCGGCTTCAACTACATCGGTCCCGTCGATGGTCACGACCTCCCGATGCTCCTCGACCTCCTCCCGAAGGTCCTCGATCGGCGGGGGCCGGTGCTCCTGCACGTGATGACCCTCAAAGGGAAGGGACTTCCCGCCGCCGAGGCCGACCACGAGGGCTTCCACGGGGTGGCGCCGTTCGACAAAATCACGGGGAAGGCGATCCCCAGCGATTCGCCTGGACGGCCTGGTTACACCGCCGTGTTCGGCCAGGCGATGCTCGAGGCAGCCGCCGTCTTTCCCAAAATGGTCGCCATAACAGCCGCGATGCCCTCGGGGACGGGACTCAACGGATTCAAGGAGGCGTTTCCCGCACGTTTCCACGACGTCGGAATCGCAGAGGCTCACGGGGTCTGCTTTGCCGCAGGCATGGCGTGCGAGGGAGCGAGGCCGGTCGCGACGATCTACTCGACGTTTCTCCAGCGTGCCTTCGACCAAGTGGTTCACGACGTCGCGCTGCAGCAGGTCCCGGTGGTTTTCGCGATCGACCGCGCGGGGGTGGTCGGGGCCGACGGCCCGACGCACCACGGTGTTCTCGATTTGTCGTACATGCGCTGCGTGCCTGGAATGGTCGTGTCGGCGCCGCGGGACGGCAACGAACTGCGGGATCTCTTGTGGACGGCGCTCTCGCAAGACGCCGCGCCGTTCGCCATTCGCTATCCGCGGGACACGGTGCCGGAGGGGTTCGACCCTCTGCGGCTTCCGAAAATTCTTCCCATCGGCTCGTGGGAAGTCCTGAACGAGGGGAGCGACGTCATGCTCCTCGCCGTCGGATCCATGGTCGAAACCGCCAGGACTGTATGCCGTGAGCTTCTGGCGCAGGGCCTCTCGGCAGGTGTTGCGAACTGCCGATTCGTCAAGCCGCTCGATCGCCCCACGTTGCGACATCTGAGAAGGACGGCGAAGCTCCTCGTGACGATCGAAGAGAACAATCTCCCGGGGGGATTCGGCGAGGGCATCCTGCAAGCTCTTTCCGACGAGGGACTGTCCCGCGACGCCGTTTTGCGTCTCGGGCTCGGGGATGACTTCGTCACCCACGGCTCGCGCGCCGAACTTCTCGCCGAGGTCGGTCTGGACTCTGCCGGGATCCTCCGGCATGTACGAGCCGCCACGCAGCGATGAGCGCGCGTCACGCTCCTCACGGTGGTTCCAGCGATGCGATCGGGAGTCTCGCCTTCGGGCTCCTCACCGTCAGCGACACACGCCAAAGCGACGACGACGTTTCGGGACGCCTGATGCGCGAGCTCGTTTCGGCATCAGGCCACGGCGTGTTCGCGGCCGCGATCGTTCCCGACGAACCACCGGCGGTCAAAGAGCAGGTGCTCACGTGGGCGCTCGATACGGCCTGCGACGTGATCGTCTCCAGCGGCGGCACGGGACTCTCGGCGAGAGACCGCACGGTCGAAGCGGTGTCCGAGTTGTTCGACGTCCGGATCGACGGCTTCGGCGAGCTGTTTCGCGTGCTTTCCTTCGAGGCGATCGGTAGCCGGGCGATGCTGAGCCGCGCGACCGCCGGCGTCGTCCGCGGCACGCCGGTCTTCCTGCTTCCGGGATCCCCCGCGGCGGTGACGCTCGCGCTCACGCGCCTCGTCTTGCCGGAGATCGCCCATGTGGTGGGCGAGCTAAGACGCCACGGGCGGGGAGACTAAGGCCGTCGTTTCAGTTCTGGAACTTCGGGTCGGGTGGCGCCTCCGAGATCGTCACGGAGCCGAACCGCTGCTCGTAACGCGCGAGGTTCTCCCCGAGGGCGGCGACCATGCGCTTGAGGTGCCCAGGAGAGACGATGACGCGGGCATTCACGATGCCCTCCGGCGGGCAGACGTTGATGAAGTCGATGACGAATTCCTCTCGGCTGTGCCGGACCACCATCTGGTTCGCGTACACGCCGCGGAGAATCTCCTCGGGGATCTTGATGTGGATTTCACGCTCGTCGGCCATGGCGTCTCCTTCGCGGTTATCCTATCCCGACCTGCTAATGTGGGCACGGTTTCATCGACCCTGAGGAGCACACACCATGGCCATCGTCACATGCACGCGATGCAAGAACGAAACGGCCGGTCTCGAGCGCGCGCCGCTTCCGGGCGAGGCGGGTCAGACGATTCTCGCGAACGTCTGTGCCGCCTGCTGGAAGGAGTGGCTCGGGATGCAGGTCAAGTACATCAACGAGTATCGCCTCAGTCCTCTCGACCCGAAGCATTTCGAGTTCCTGCTCGAGCAGGCCCGCGCCTTCTTGATGTTGCCGGGCGCGGAAGCGCCGGCTCCCGAGCCGGGGACGCCGCGCCCATGACAAACGGGCTCGACGTCCGGCTCGCGGAAGAGATCGACGGGTTTCGCCGTGACGGGGTCTACAAGCGACTCAACCACCTCGACAGCCCGCAGTCGGCCTGGGTCACGATGGAGGGTCGCGGCCGGGTCCTGATCCTCTCTTCGAACAACTACGTCGGACTCTGCGACGTGCCCGAGGTGATCGAGGCGGGGAAGGCGGCGCTCGACCGCTTTGGCGCCGGCACCGGATCCGTCCGCTTCATCTGCGGAACGTTCACGATCCACAGGGAGTTGGAACAGGCGCTCGCCCGTTTCGTCGGAACGGAGGCCGCGCTGTCGTACGTGTCCTGCTGGACGGCGAACGAGGGCCTGATGCCGACGGTCCTCGGCGAGGCGGACGTCGTCATCTCGGACGCGTTGAACCACGCCAGCATCATCGACAGCGTGAGGTTGTGCAAGGCCTCGCGCCGCGTCTACAAGCACGCGGACATGACGGAGCTCCGGGCGATCCTCGAAGAGACCGCCGCGGCGCGAACGCGCATGATCGTCACCGACGGCGTGTTCAGCATGGAAGGGGACATCGCCAAGCTTCCCGAGATCGTCGCCTTGGCGCGAGTGCACGACGCCGTGGTTGTGGTCGACGATTCCCACGCGACCGGCGTCTTGGGCGCCACCGGTCGCGGGACCGCTGAGCACTACGGGCTCTTGGGCTCCGTGGACATCATCACCTCGACTCTCGGAAAGGCCCTCGGAGGGGCCGCCGGCGGGTTCACGGCCGGGTCGGCGGCCCTCGTCGACTACCTGATCCAGCGCTCGCGCCCGCAGTTGTTCTCGAATGCGCTCCCCCCTACCGTGGCCGCGAGCGCTCTCGCGGCGGTGCGTTTCCTCGAAACGCACCCGGATCGCGTCACGCGACTGCGTGAAAACTCCAACTACTTCCGCTCGAGCCTCAAGGAAATGGGGTTGCATCCGGTGCCGGGCGAGACACCGATTGTCCCGATCATCCTGGGTGAGACCGCCAAGGCGATTCGCGCAAGCGAGTTGATGCTCGATGAGGGCGTGTTCGTCACCGGCTTCGGCTATCCCGTCGTGCCGCAGGGTCACGCCCGCGTGCGCTGTCAGATCTCGGCCGCGCACACAAGAGACGATCTGGACTTCGCGCTGGCCGCGTTCAAGAGAGTCGGGGCGACGCTGGGGCTGATCTGAGGAGGGGGCGAACGCCCGGATGCCCGTCAGGACGATGACGACTCGAACGTCACGAGCACTTCCTGGTCGGAGAGGCGCTGCAACTGAGCAATGCGCCAGCCGAGGTCGAGTTGACGCCTGATGCGCTCGTCGTTTCTCGGCTCGCGCCCGTAGGGGAGTGGAATCTGGATTTGAAGACGTTTGCTAGCGGCCACGCGGAACCCTCCTGGCCCGCGGAGGGTAGCCCCTCGGCGATCGGCCCCGCAAGCCGTCCGAATGGGGACCCGCCCGGTTCTGTATTGACGAAGCGGAGGCCATACCGTACCTTTTAACTGGAGCCGTGGACTCGTACTCCCGTGGGTGCGAAGAACGATCGAGCGGAGGACAGACGATGATCCAGTTGAGCGAGCGTGCCGTCAGCAAGGTGAAGGAACTCCTCACGACGGACAACAAGACCGGCTACGGGCTCCGTGTCGCGGTCCAGGGCGGCGGGTGCTCTGGTTTCCAGTACGGACTCACCTTCGACAACGAGGAAAAGCCGAACGACAACGTTCTCGAAATCGACGGCCTCAAGGTCTACGTCGATGCGATGTCCGGAATGTACCTCGACGGCGTCAAGATCGACTACATCGAGAGCCTTGAGGGCTCCGGCTTCAAAATCGAGAATCCGAACTCTTCCGGCAGCTGTGGTTGCGGCCAGAGCTTCCAAGCGTAGGGTTCATAGTTCGCGGTCCGAAGGGGGGTGCGGTGCCAACCGCGCCCTCCGTTGACGCCTTCGGTCCCTCCCGTTACCCTCCTCCCATGTCGATTCTCCCGTCACTCGAACGCGTGGAGGGAGCACTCGCTCCCTACGCCCAAACGAGCGCGCTGTCCCGCGGCCGCCGTTTTCCTGAAGCCCATCACGGTTACCGCTCGCTCTATCAGCGGGACCGCGACCGCATCGTGCATGCCAGGGCGTTCCGCCGGCTCGAGTACAAGACGCAGGTTTTCGTCAACCACGAAGGGGATCATTACCGAACGCGGCTGACGCACTCAATCGAGGTCAGCCAGATCGGGAGAACCGTCGCTCGCGCGCTCGGCCTGAACGAAGATCTCGTGGAGTCGCTCGCGTTGTCGCACGATCTGGGGCACACGCCGTTCGGGCACCTTGGCGAAGAAGTTCTCGACGAGTTCATGCAAGGGCACGGGGGATTCAACCACAACCGCCAGACCTTGCGCATCGTCGAATTCCTCGAGGAGCGTTATCCTGATTTCCCCGGGTTGAACCTGACCTGGGAGGTGCGCGAGGGGATCGCGAAGCACTCCGGGCCGATCGTCCCCGCCGACGCTCCCGAGTTTTCGGAATACGAGCCCGCCCGGCAGCCGACGCTCGAGGCGCAGTTGATCGACCTCGTCGACGAAATCGCTTACAACCACCATGACATCGACGATGGCCTGTCCTCGGGTCTGCTGGAAACCGAGGCCCTGGCCGAGGCCGTGCCCCTGTTCGGCGAGCCGCTCCGACGGGCGCGAGCGCGCTGGCCTGAGGCGGATCCCCGCCGTGTGCGGACCGTCGCGCTTCGCGGCGTGATCAACGTGCTCGTGACCGACCTGATCGAAACAACCGGGTCCGGCATCCAAGGCGCGGGGGTGACGACGGTGGAGGACGTTCGCGATGCGGGCCGGTTGCTGGCCGGACTCTCGCTCGGGGCCCACGACCAAAACCGCGCGCTCAAGACGTACTTGCGGACCCACCTCTATCAGCATCATCGGATCGAACGGATGAAAGACAAGGCGAGCCGCGTGCTGCGTGCTCTGTGCGAGCGCTATCTCGAGAACCCGAGGCTCCTCCCCGACGACGCACGCCGCGCGGTTGAGGTCGAGGGCGTTCATCGCGCCATCGCCGACTACATCGCCGGGATGACCGATCGTTATGCCAGTGAGGAATACCAGCGACTTTTCGATCCGACCCTGCGGGTCTGATACCAGGAGACCACATGCCCCAGACCGTTGCGCCCGAGCCCGGACGACTTCTAATCGACGGACAGTGGGCGGATGCCCGATCCGGAAAATCGTTTGCGACCATCAATCCCTCCGACGAAAGCGTCATCACCCAGATCGCCGAAGCGGGCGAAGAGGACGTCGACGCCGCGGTCACGGCGGCACGCAAGGCCTTGGAGTCCGGGCCCTGGGCGAAGATGCCCGCGGCCGAACGCGGCAAGATCCTCTGGCGCATGGGCGAACTGATCCTCGAACGATTGGCGCACCTTTCGCTCCTGGAGACCCTGGATACCGGCAAGACGCTGTTCGATTCCGGCAAGATCGAGTTGCCGATGGCCGCGCAGATCTTCCAGTTCTACGCGGGTGCCGCCTCGAAGATCGCCGGACGCACGCCCGCCAGTCGCTCCGACGCGTTCCTGTTCACTCTCAAGGAACCCGTCGGCGTCGTGGCGGCCATCGTGCCTTGGAACTTCCCGTTCCTGTTGTCGTCGTGGAAGGTGGCGCCGGCGCTTGCCGCCGGTTGCTGCGTGATCCTAAAACCGGCGAGCCAGACGCCGCTCACGGCCATCGAATTAGGGAGAATCGGACTGGATGCCGGACTTCCACCGGGCGTGTTGCAGGTTCTCCCCGGGGCGGGATCGGGGGCCGGCATGGCGCTGGTGCGTCACCCCGGAGTCGACAAGGTCGCGTTCACCGGAAGCACGGAGGTTGGCAAGACGATTCTCCGCGAAGCGGCCTCAACGCTAAAGCGCGTGTCGGTCGAACTGGGTGGGAAGTCTCCGAATATCGTCTTCGCCGACGCCGATCAGGAAGCGGCGTTGCGCGGCGCATTCAACGGGATCTTCTACAACAAGGGCGAGGTGTGCGCGGCCGGTTCGCGTCTTTTCGTCGAGAAGTCGATCCACGACAGCTTCGTCGCGCAGCTTGCCGAACGCACGGACGCGATCGTTCTCGGCGACCCCCGTGAGAAGGGTACGCGCATGGGGCCGGTCGTTTCAGCGGGTCAGTTGGACACGGTGCTGAGCTACATTGCTTCGGGGACGAAAGACGGAGCGCGCGTCGCGGCGGGTGGACGGCGCGCCTCGGAGGTCAACGGAGGGAAAGGGTATTTCTTGCGGCCGACGGTTTTTGACGGCGTCACGCCCGACATGAAAATCGCCCGCGAGGAGATCTTCGGACCCGTGCTGGCGGTGCTTCCCTTTGATGACGTGAACGACGTCGTCGCCAAGGCGAATGCCACGGTCTACGGCCTCGCCGCCGGTGTCTGGACGCGCGACGTCGCCAAGGCGCACAGGGTGGCGCGCGCGATCCGCGCCGGAACGGTCTGGGTGAACACATACAACCTCTACGACCCGTCGCTTCCGTTCGGCGGGTTCAAAGCGAGCGGCTTCGGGCGAGATCTGGGAATGGAAGCAATCGACGGCTACCTCGAGACGAAGAGCGTTTGGATCGATCTGGGGCGCTGAGTTGAGAGCCGTCGTCATCCGCGAACACGGGGGCCCGGAGGTCCTTTCCTTCGAGGAGCGGCCTTTGCCCCTGCCCGGGCCACGGGAGGTTCGAGTCCGGGTGCGCGCGGTTGGCCTCAACCATCTCGATCTCTGGGTCAGAAACGGAGTTCCGGGTCACTCGTTTCCGCTCCCGATCGTCCCCGGGTGTGACGTCGTGGGTGTCATCGACGCCCTCGGCCCGGGAGCCGCGGGAGTCGCCGAGGGGGACGAGGTCGTCGTCGCGCCCGGCGTGTCGTGCGGTCGCTGTCCCGCGTGCAGGGCGGGGGAGGACGCCCTCTGCCGGACCTACGGCATCCTCGGCGAGTCGCAAGACGGTGGCTGCCAGGAGTTTCTCGTCGTTCCGGACGCCGGGCTTTTCCCGAAGCCGCCGGAACTCGACTGGACGCAAGCGGCGGCCGTCCCGCTGACGTTTCTGACCGCATGGCACATGTTGAAAACGCGCGCGCGGGTGCAGCCAGACGAACGCGTGCTCGTGCACGCGGCGGGCTCCGGGGTTTCGGCGGCGGCGATTCAGATTGCCACGCTCCTCGGCGCCCGGGTCCTCACGACGGCGGGAACGGATGAGAAGTGCGCGCGGGGGATCGCTCTCGGGGCGGAAGAGGCCGTCAACTACCGAACTACCGATTTTGCCCGCGAGGTCAAGCGCTGGACGAGCGGCCGCGGCGTCGATGTCGTCGTCGACCACGTCGGAGCCGACACCTTCGAACGGTCGCTTCGCTGCCTCGTCAAGGGGGGGCGTTACGTCACGTGCGGCGCGACGTCCGGATTTGAACTGAAGACCGATTTCCGCCTCGTGTTCTTCAAGAGCCTCTCCATTCTGGGATCGACCATGGGTGGCGCGCACGAGCTGGCCACCGTGCTGGCTCTCGTAGCGTCAGGGCGCCTTCGCCCGATCGTGGACCGGGTGTTCCCGCTCGAGCAGATCGCGGAAGCTCACCGGCACCTCGCGTCTCGAGATGTGTTCGGAAAGGTCGTTCTTAGGGTTCCGTAGTGTAAGGTCGTCCGTGAGGTGATGGCGTCATGGCGGGTGAGCGCATTCTCGTCGTCGATGACGAGGCCGGAATCGTCGACCTGCTGCGGGATGTCCTCGTGGCCGACGGCTATGTCGTGGACGCGGCTCCTGACGCGGGGACGGCTCTCCGACTGGTCCGCGAGAACATCTACGATCTCGCCTTGATCGATTTCAACCTGCCGGACATGGACGGCGTCATGCTCCATCACCAGATCCGCCAGATGGACGCGGAACTCGCGGCCTGCACGATCTTCATGTCGGGCCTGCTTCAATCGGACGACAATCTCGGGTACTACATGTCCCACAGCGGAGGGTTCCTCGCGAAGCCGTTCGACATTGCCGACGTCCTCCGCCGGGTGCTCTCCGTTCTCAGCTAAGCATCGTAACCCGGCTCGCTAGTACGCCGGACCCGAGGCGCGCCGGCCCAACGGGGCCGCCTGCTGCGCGGATCGGAACAGCCTACCGAGGACGGCATTGATCGGGTGGGCGCGAGGCAGGAATCGAATCATCGGCCGCCTGCGCCAGCCCATCCGCCCGATTTCCCGGAGTATCTCCTGGTGGCTCTTCTGGACGGCAAGACCCTTAACGAAGATGGCGTACGCTTCCTTCCGGCGGTCGGACAAGAGCAAGACACGCCCATAGTTCCAGAACAGGTCCGCGTTGAAAAACTCCAGCGCGACGGCCTGACGGCACCACTCCGCTCCTTCGCGGAGTTGGCCGGCATCCCGGGCGAGAGCCAAGCCGTAGTACGAGAGGTAGCGCGCCTGAGGTGTTCTTGCCCCGAGTCGCCGTTCGAGTTCGAGCGCCGCTTCGAAGAGTGCTAACGCCTCGAGGCCGCGACCGTCGCTCTGCGCCAGCAAGCCGCGCTGGAATCTCGTCTCCGCCGCATGGACGAGCATCGATACTCCTTTGTGAACGCGGAAGAGTATCGACTCCGTGGCAGCCTACGATCCAGGCCTCGTTTTGTGAGGCCGATCACAGGAACGTAAGGCTGCGTGCGGGTCTTACCCGTTCACCGTGTCCACGAGAGTTTGATTGATCTCGATGGTATGCGTTTGGCGGAGGTTTTCGATCAGGCCCTGGGCCAACTGGTCGCGGCGTTGCTGCAACAACTCGTCGCGCAATGCCGCCTTGCCCGCCTCGAACTTCGCGGGGTCGAACACGTCGTGGCGAGTGATCTCGAAGGCGATCGCTCCGCCGGGGGCTGAGACGGATCCCTTGGTCCCGACCGCACTTCCAGCGCCGAAGAGGACCGCGTCCAGCTCGGGAACGCGTCCGATTTCCGGGAGCTCGTCGCCGGCCCCGAGGTCGCCGCTTTTCTTGACGTCGAGCTTCATCGGTTTGGCACCGTCGGCCAGCGAGGCGGCCGACGCGATGCGGCGCGCCACGAGCCGTGCGGCCTGTTGACCCCGCTCGTTCAACACGTCCTTCATCACCTGGTTTTCAACCTCGGCGAACGGGCGCACCGCGGACGGAACGACCTCGATGCACGCCACGATGGCGAGCCCTCGTGCAATGCCGAGCGGAGGAGACACTTGGCCCGGTTGCAGGGCGACGACGGCACGGGAGAACTCGGGTGAGGGGCCGAGATCGGCAGCCTGATCTTCGATTGAAACGAGGCGCTCCTCGATCTTCAAGTTGGACTTCGCGGCGACCGCTTCGAGGTCCGCGGGCGTTTTGACCTGGCCCGCGATTCGTTGCGCCTCGGCGACGGCGAGATCCTGGGCGCGCTGCAGTTCGAGTCGGCGGCGGATGGCGTCTTGGACCTCGACCAATGGAGTCGCCCCGGCGGCGCGGGCCTCCTCGACCTGAATGACGTGGAACCCGTAGTCCGTCTCGACGATCGGAGCGAACTGCCCGGGAGGCGTCGCGAAGGAAGCGTCCTCGAAGGCCTTCACCATGCTGCCGCGACCGAACCAGCCGAGTTCTCCTCCCTGCGAGGCCGAGACGGCGTCCTGAGAGAGTGACCTCGCCATGGCGGCGAAGTCCTCGCCCTTTTCGGCGCGAGCCAGCGCGGACGCAGCCGAGGCGCGGGCGGAGTTCTTGTCGGGTTCACTCGCCCCCAAGGGGAGCTTGAAGAGGATGTGGCGGACACGGCGCTGTTCAGGGCGCGCGTATTCGTCAGCGTGCGCGTTGTAGTCGGCCTTGACGTCCGTGTCCGAGACCTTGGCGTTTTCGAGCTGCGACTGGCGGTCGATCACGATGAGGCGGATCTTCCGAGACTCCGATCTCTTGTAGTCGTTGGAGTGCGCCGCGTACCACGCCGACAGGGTCGTGGCGTCCACGCTCTTTTCGAAGGGAACCGATGACGACGGGACGAAGACGTAGTCGGCTGCGGTGCGAACGTTGCGCGAGCGCCAGGCCTGCTCGAGTTCCGCGTCCGAAATGCGCGCCGATGCGGTCATGACCTTCATCCAGGTCTGGGTCAGGATGTCTTCCCTGATCTGCTGCTCGTACGCCGCGACGCCTCCGTCGTAGTTCTGGCCGATGAAATCCTCGTATCGTTGCTTGCCGACGAAGTTTCCGGACGGGTCTTTGAAACTCGGGTTCGCGAGGATGGCCTTCGAGATCGCGTCATTCGTCGCACTCAGGCCGATTGCGTGCGCCTGGGCGATGACGAGTTGGCGATCCACCAAGGTCTGGATCGCCTGGGAGCCGAGCTTCAAGTTCTTTTTCATGGGCTCGTATTGAGTGCCAAGGAGCCTGCGGTAGTAGTCGTCTTGGGTTCGAGCGATCTCCAGGAACTCTTGGGACGGAATCGTTCGACCGTCCACGCGGGCCGCCCAGTCGGACGACTGGGCACCGCTCTTGCTGCGCGGATCGAAGTAAGAACCCAGATACATCAACATCGCGAGGGCGACGACGACGAGCACCCACTTGAGGTGTCTCAGATTGTCACGCATGACGTTCAGCATGGACGTTTCTCCGTGGGGGCGTCGGGCAAAGGATGGATGGTAGTCCAGCGTGAGGGCGTCATCAAGACGGAAGAGGGGAGAAGGGGCGCGAGGCTGGCCGTCGGTGGTCTAGGACCTGGCCGCGTGTTAGATTCGCGTCGATCCGGGCAGGCAGCCTGCCGACCCCGGCGGAGGACGTCTCCCCGCATGCCCGCTCTGCCCCAGAAGCCCAGGGTCATTCTCGACTGGTTCACGGTGAGCTACCGCAGCGCCGCCACCGGCGTCGTTCTCCTGGTTGCCGCAATCCTCGCCGGGGGCTGGTACTGGCTCTTCTACGCGCCGAGCAAGCCTCGGCAGGAGGCGCAAGAGGCCGTTTCGCGCGCGGAGGAGCGGATGGCGGAAGCCGCGGGTTATTCGGCCACTCGCCAGCTCGACGAAGTGCGCGGAAGCGCCCGCTCGGCACTGGCGGAAGGACGGGACGCCTTTCAGCGCCGGCAGTACGACGACGCCCGGGTCGCCGCGATCCGGTCGGAAAACTTCTCTCAAAAGGCGATCGACATTGCGCGGGGCGAAGGCGCGGCGTCCAAGGAAGTTCGGATTTACCACATGGAAGGGGACGTCCGCGTAAAGAGGGCGGGGGAATTCAACTGGGAATCGGCGGATCGCAAGATGTTCCTCCGGGTTGGCGACCAGGTGAAAACGGCCGGATCGGGCTCAGTCCAACTCATCTACTTCGACGGAGCACTCACGACGATCAATCCGGGGTCGCTTCTGGAGATTCGCGAGGTTCACGAGGACCCCGCGACCAAGGTCCGCCGGGTCAGCGAGAAACTGAACTGGGGCGAGGTTCTCGCCTCGACCCAAAAGAAAAATGTCGCCGGATCGTTCCACGAGGTTTCGACGGAGAAGTTGTCCGCACGTTCCGAGGCCGCGGGCGAGTTCCGCGTCTCGTCCAACAAGGAGTCGCAGGCGGCCGCAGTGGATGTGTTTCGCGGGCGGGTGGACATCTCCTCCGGAGGTCGGGTCGAACGTCTCGATTCGGGGGAACGGATTCGAGCCGATGCTTCCGGACAGCTGCAGGCGAAGGAAGTTCTGCCGGGCGCCCCCAGGCTGATCGCTCCCGCCGACCAGAAGATCTTCGTCCATGAAGACCCATCCCGGGTGACAACGGCGCTCGCCTGGGAGAAATCTGCCGGCGCAGCGCGCTACCACCTCGTGATCTCCGACCGAGCGCTGTTCACGGTCCCGCTCTACGACGCCGACCGGGAGGAGACGTCGGTCCAGCTCGAAGGGCTCCAGCCGGGCGAGTACTACTGGAAGGTCGCCTCCGTCTTCCCGGCCGGCGTTCGCGGCCCCTACAGCCAGCCGTGGCGATTCCGGGTAACCTCGCAAAGCCTCCACGACCGGGAGGACACGACCCCGCCGATTCTGGAGATCACCGAAAGCGTCCAGTCGGGGCCGATGCTCATTCTCAACGGGCGGACCGAGTCCGGCGCGCACTTGTGGGTCGACAACGAGAAGGTCGACGTGACCGACGACGGGACGTTCTACGCGGTCATCCGGCTCCGCAAGGAGGGAGTGAACGACGTCTCGCTCCTGGCCCAGGATGCCTCCGGCAACGCCCGGAAGATGACCCACCGCGCCTACGTCGATCCCTACTAGATGAGGCGGACGGTTTTCTTGCTTTTCTTGGTTTCCGGCGACTAGATTAGCGCTGCCGTCGTCGGCGCGGCGCCCGTGCCGCGTGTGGAGAGACCCCTCATGTCTTGGTCCCCGTCCTCGTTTCTTTCGATGTTCTCAAACGACCTCGCGATCGATCTGGGCACGGCGAATTCGCTCGTCTACTCCAAAGGGCGCGGGATCGTCGTGAGCGAACCGTCGATCGTCGCCGTCAATCAGAAGACGGGGAAGGTCGAAGCCGTCGGCAAGGAAGCCAAAGAGATGCTCGGTCGCACCCCCGGGAACATCATCGCGATTCGGCCGATGAAGGATGGAGTGATCGCCGACTTCGAGCACACGGAACGCATGCTCTCGTATTTCATCGAGAAGGCCCACAATCGCAAATTCGGCGTCCGGCCGCGCATCGTCATCGGTGTGCCGAGCGAAATCACTCAGGTCGAAAAACGCGCGGTGCGCGACTCCGCGATGCGCGCGAAGGCGACCGAGGTCTATCTGGTCGAGCAGGCGATGATGGCCGCGATCGGCGCCGGTCTTCCCATCATCGAACCCACCGGCAACATGGTCCTCGACATCGGAGGGGGAACGTCCGACGTCGCCGTGATCTCCATGGCCGGTATCGTCTACGCGCGCTCGGTCCGGGTGGCCGGCAACGAGATGGACGAAGCGATCATTCAGTATCTGAAGAAGAAGTACAACCTCCTGCTTGGTGAGCGAACGGCCGAGATGATCAAGATGGAGATCGGCTCCGCCTACCCCCTCGACGAACCGATCAGCATGGAGGTCAAGGGCAGGGATCTGGTCGAGGGTGTGCCGAAAAGCCTGACGATCACAGATGAGGAGATTCGTGAAGCGCTCACCGAGATCGTCGCCACCATCGTCGATGCCGTGCGCAACGCCCTCGAGCAGACACCACCCGAACTCTCGGCGGACATCATGGACAAGGGAATCATCCTCGCCGGCGGCGGCTCACTGCTGAAAAACCTCGACAAGCGGCTGCGCGAGGAAACCGGTCTTCCCGTGGCCCACTGCGAAGACCCGTCATCGGCGGTGGTTCGGGGCACCGGTCTCATGCTCACCAACATCGACCTGCTGCGCAAGATCGCGATTCCTTGAGTCAACCACCCGCACTCCGCCATCCCGTCGATGTGGTCGAAACCACCCGGGTTTGCTGACCCCAGCCCGCGCTTCTCGCGGGGTTTCATTGCTCGGCCCGCGAGGTTGGGCGCATCGTCGGCGGCAGATGGCGTGTGAAAAATCCGGGTTCGTGGTCGAGGGCTTGGTTATCATGGCCACACGACCGCCAATTGGCGGTGAAAGGTTGAGCTCGCGAGCGTGAGCGATCGTCGTATTCTCCTGCTGCGCACAGGCCTGCTGTGGGTCCTTCTCGAGCTTGTAGCAGCGGCACAGGCGCACACTCCCGGCGGTGAACCGGTGCTCTGGTCCTGGGGGCGGGCAGCGGCCGCACCGATTCTCTGGGCCGGTGAGGCCATCGGCTCGTTCCTCGGCAACGTCGCGACGGGTGTTTCCGACTCCGCCAAACTCGTCGTCACCAACTCCCGGCTCGAGCTCGAGCTCGAGACAGCACGGGTTCTCCAACAGATCACGGCCGAGGACATGGCGGCCCAGTTGGAGCTGAACTCCCTCGCCGCGATGGTTCCGAACCTCAGCTCGACGGCGGTTCCGGCCCGCACGACCTATCGGGATCTCGCGCGCGGGCGCATGATCGCGTTGGTGGCGGTCGACCGGCGTATCGCGGCTGACACACCCGTCGTGGCGAGCACCGGGGTCATCGGCCGGGTGATTCGCTCGCAGGGCCGTCGGTGCTGGATCGAGCTCATCACCCACCCGGTCGCCGCGATTGCGATCCAGACCCTCGATGGGCGGATTCAGGGCCTCGCTGTCGGCAGCGACGCCGACACGCTCGATATTCAGTTCATCCCACGCCAGGCTCAGCTGCTGCGGGGCGATGAACTCATCACCAGCGGCGCAGACGGCATCTATCCGCCGGGACTCCCGGTCGGCCGGGTCATAGCGGTCCGAGAGAGCGCCAGCGCCTTTCTCGAGGTCAAGGCCGAACCGGCCGCGACCATTGCCACCACCCGGGTCGTTTTGCTGCTCGACGGCTGGATGGGTGATCTCGATGAGGAAGATCTGGTGCAATGAGGACGGTTCTCCTCGTCGCCTTGAGCCTCGTTGCCCAAGTTGCTTTGGGTTGGCCGAGGTCGCCGGTGTGGCTTTCGGCGATCCTGCTTCCCATGGTCTTCGTGGTCGGACCGCCGTTGCTGTTCGAGGAACGGCGCTGGCCTCACTTCGCCCTCGCGCTGGGCCTGGCCTGGGATGCGGTCTTGGAACCGGTCATGGGTCCCGGCGCCATCGCCTGGAGCGCCGCCGCGGTTGCGGTCAGCACCGTCGTCCCTCTGGTCGCTGATCGCTCGCCCCGGGCCTGGTTGGCTTTCGGCGCCCTGGGAGCCGGGATCATGATCGTCGTGAGGCACCTCGCACTGATGCCGCTCGGGCTATCGACCGAACTGACCTGGCGATATCTTCTCCTCAGCATCGTGCTGACATCGCTGTGGTGCGGTCTGGTCGGCCTTGTCATCACCCTCGATCTCCCGACATGGTGGCGGTCCCACCGATCTCGAAAGCTCCGTTGATGGAGATCCGCGAGGATCTCGGCCCCGTCCGGCGGCGCTCGGTCGTTCTCATGCTGGCCGTGCTTCTCGTCCTCGGTGCGCTCCACCTCAGAGTCGCGCAGCTGCAACTCGTTGACGGCCCATACTGGCGGCGAATGGCCGAGAACAACCGACTGCGCCGGCTTCCCCTGGCCGCGGTCCGCGGCCGGATCTACGATCGGCGCGGCCACGTCCTGGCGGACAATCTGCCGACCTGGAACCTCCTCCTCTTTCCTGACGAGGCGCGAAACCTCGATGAGACCATGCTCTTCATCGCCTCTCTCGGCGTCGCCGACGCGGCATCGCTCCACCTTCGGATCGACGAACGCGGCGCCGATCGCCTCGCACCTATGGTGGTGGGGGAGAGCCTCGACTGGGATCAGGTGACCCGCGTGCGATCCCACCAGAGCGACCACCCCGAGCTTTCGGTCGTCGCCGGATTCCGCCGCCATTATCCCCTCGGTTTGTCCACCGCTCACGCCATCGGTTATCTGCGGCTGATTTCGGAAGGCGAAGTCGAGATCAACCCGGAGCTTGATCCGAACTCTCGGGTGGGCGCCATCGGTATCGAAGCTTTGGCCGATGATTTTCTCACCGGCCGCGCGGGTGAGCGCTGGGTGGTCGTCTCGGCGGTGGGCCGCCAACTCGGA
>JAQBEH010000033.1:0-8191 GCA_032124015.1 Acidobacteriota bacterium | reverse complement strand
GACCGGAGCCCAGCTCGGTAACGACGAGTTGACCGACCCCGCCTCGATCCCGCCAGCCGGCGACGTCCTCCTTCGAGTCGTCGCGAGCGCGCCGGCCACGGCAGGCCTCATGCGTTTGGACCAGCTGATCGCGTCGATCGCGCGTTTACGGCTGTGGCTCACCGACGCCTACTTCGTCCCGGTCCCGGCCTACGTCCAGGCGCTCTCCGCCGCGTCGCGCGACGGGGTGGACGTGCGCCTGCTCGTGCCCGGGGCGAGCGACATTCCCTTGGTCTCGCCGCTGTCTCGCTCCGCGTACCGGCCCCTTTTGGAGTCGGGAGTGCGCGTATTCGAGTGGAACGGGACGATGCTGCATGCCAAGACCGCCGTCGCCGACGGCCGCTGGGCGCGCGTCGGCTCGACGAACCTCAATCTCGCGAGCTTCATCGGGAACTACGAACTGGATGTCGCCGTCGAAGATGCCGGTTTCGCCGGTGCGATGGAACGTCAATACCGCGACGATCTGATGCACGCGACGGAGATCGTCCTCCAGCGGCGGCGGCGTTCGCTGCGCCCCGTTCCGGCCCAGACCGGAAAATCCCGCCCACGCCGCGCACCCTCGGGCTCCGCGGGACGTGCCGCCGCCGGCGCCGTACGGTTCGGAACCGCGGTGGGCGCGGCGATCACGCGCCCGCGAGAGCTTCTCCATCAGGACGGAAATATCATGAGCATCGCGGCCGCGGTCCTGGTCGTCCTCGCGGCGCTCGGCATCGCCTGGCCGAAGGCGATCGCTTGGCCGTCTGCTGCGATCGCCCTCTGGTTCGCGTTCGCATTCCTGATCCGGGCCTGGCGAGGACGGCGCGACGCGCGGCGCGCGCGGAAGACCTAGCCGGCGGACGACTCCAGCGCCTCACGCAACGCCGCAATCACCCTGGCCAGATTCGCGAAGACCTCCGGCTCGTCGTCGCCCCAGGCCCAAAACGAGAGCAGGAGCTGCGACCCTTCCGCGCGGCCCTCGGGAAGATCGCGGTAGTTGACGCGGAGTCTCGTCGTGCCCACCGCCCCCCACGCGAAGCCGGGGTCGAGCGCTTGCAGCCCGATGTGAATTCTCTCGATCCACCCGCCGATCACGCGCTCGCTCGTGTTGAGGTTGAGGTCGCGGAAGAAGACGCCGAGGCGCCCGCTGCACTGAAGTCGCTTGCGAAAGCCTCCGTCGACGTTGTCTTCGGGGCCTGTAAAGGCGCAGTCGTTCGATTCGAAGGGCGAGCGGGAACCGTTGATCCAGGCGACGAGTTCGTAGAACGAGCGGACCGCGCCGTGGGCGTCCCATAGCCGAAAATCCTCGAGCACCACGGGAATCAACTCCGGACGCGCCTTGAAATCGTAGTACCGATGGCTGAGATCCCCGGTGCTCGTGGACCACGGATGCGATCGACGTTGCTCCGGCACCTCGAGCCGATTCTCGAAGGTCCGCATGATCAGGCCGCGTCGTTTCCGCCCGGGTCGGGGAATCGCTCGCGGAGGAACTCCGCCAGGACGCGGCAGACATCAGTCACCGACAGGATGCCTGCGAGCTTGCCCTTCTTCACGACGATTACGGCTCCGAGGCGGCGCTTGGCCATGGTCGCGACGACCTTGTCGAGGGGTGTTGAGATCTTGACGACGTAAGGATCGGGGACGACGACGTGAGGCGCTCGGGCGGACACGATGCCGACGACGCGTCCTTCCCTCAGTACGGGAACGTGCCGGATGGAATGCTCGGCCATCAGGCCCAGGGCGACCTCGGTCGGGTCCGACTCTTCGACGAAGTACGGGAAGGGGGTCATCGCGGCACCCACCGGAGGCATCTTGTCGGAGCGCCATAGAACCATGATCGACCTTCCTTCCTCATCTCCCGGATTCGATGACCTTACGATGATTCCCAACCAAATTGCTCCCGAATGACGATGTCTCCGGGGCGTTTCTGTCGACTATTGTGCGCCCGACGGCGTGCTCGTCACGGAACTTTTCGGACCGAAGAGAATCGAGGCCGCGAGTGGCAGTGCCTAAGACATGGTCGGCGGTCGGTTTTCTGGCGCTCGCGGCAACGTGGGCCGCCGCGACGCCGGCGCAAACTCCCCCAACGGAACAGCTCGTGGAAGCCAAGTCACCACCGTTTTCGGAAGGGATCTATCCCTGCAAGGCGTGCCACGACGGGCCAGGCGACAAGACCCGGCGTACGCTCGAGTTTCACGAAGACATTCAAACGATGTTCGATCATGACGCCGAGCACCGCTGGTGTCTCGACTGCCACGACAACGCCGATCGCGACGTGCTCCACCTCTCGAGTGGCGACCCTGTACCGTTCACCGAATCGTACCGGCTTTGCGGCCAGTGCCACGGCGACAAGTACCGGGACTGGCGTGCCGGGATCCACGGCAAGCGGATCGGCCACTGGGACGGCGAAAAGACATACTCCCTCTGCGTGAACTGTCACAACCCGCACTCCCCGCGCTTCAAAGGGGTCGTGGAGATCGAGGTCGCCGGCAAGAAGACCACGGCGCCGACTTCCGAGAAGATCAAGCCGGAGCCGAGGCCACGGCGTCCCGAGGAGATGCGGCGATGAGCGAGTCTAAGGGACTGAAGATCCTGGAAGGCGACCCTGTGGATCCGTTGCGCCGCAACTTCATGCGCACGGCGGCCGCGGGGGCGGCACTCGCCGCGATGTCGGGCTGCAACATGGACGACTTCTTCCGCAAGCACTTCAAGGAGCTGTCGAAAACCGACCTCGACGCCGTCCTGCGGAACGTCGAAAAAAGCAATCTCGAGCGCTTCGGAAAGGCGACGACCGTGGACGCCACCGGACCGCAACCCGGCGTGGAGTTCGGCTACGGCCTCGATCTCTCCCGGTGCGTCGGCTGCCGTCACTGCGTCTACGCCTGCGTCGCCGAGAACAACCAGTCCCGGCAGAGCCCTGAGATCCAGTGGATCCGCGTGCTCCAGATGGACAAGGAGCACGGCGTAGACCTCACCCACGCCGAGAGTTACTACGAGCCGGAACATGTGCCCGAACCGGGCAAGTTCTACTTCCCCGTGCAGTGCCAGCAGTGCACCGATCCGCCCTGCGTCAAGACGTGTCCCACGGGGGCCACGTGGAAGGAACCGGACGGGATCGTCGTCATCGACTACGACTGGTGCATCGGCTGCCGGTGCTGCATGTCGGCCTGCCCTTACGGCGCCCGGCATTTCAATTGGGCGGAGCCGCAACTCCCCGCCGCGGAGCTCAACCCGAATCAACACTACCTGGGGAATCGCCCCCGTCCAAAGGGTGTCGTCGAGAAGTGCACGTTTTGCATCCAACGAACACGGAAGGGGCTCTACCCGGCGTGTGTCGAGATCTGTCCGGTCGGCGCGCGGAAGTTCGGCAATCTGCTCGACCCGGAGAGCGAGATCCGCCAGGTGATGGACACGAAACGAGTCTTCATCTTCAAGGAAGAGCTCTCGACCCATCCTCACTTCTATTACTTCTACGCGACGTAGGCGGGGTGCGATCATGAGAGGCGTTTTCGAGTTCCTCAAGGGTTGCGTCCGGCAGATCGCGCATGGGGATCGAGCCTACTGGGCCTGGGTCTCCGGATTGCTTCTTCTGGTCGCGGTCGGGTTGGTCGCTTACTCCAACCAGTTCCGCGAGGGATTGATCGCGACCAACATGCGGGACCAGGTCTCGTGGGCGTTCTACGTCGGCAACTTTACGTTCCTGGTGGGCGTTGCCGCGGCCGCGGTGCTGCTGGTCATCCCCGCGTACGTCTATCAGTGGAAACCGATCAAGGAGGTCGTGCTCCTCGGTGAGCTTTTGGCGATTTCCGCCCTTGCGATGTGCCTCCTGTTCATCACGGTCGACATCGGGCGGCCCGAACGGATGCTGCACATGGTTCCGTTCGTCGGGACGCCCAACTGGCCGGCGTCGCTCCTGGCTTGGGATGCGCTCGTCCTCAACATCTACTTGTCGCTGAACGTGGTGCTCGTTTCCTACATCCTGTTCAAAGCCTACCGCGGGCAGGCGACCGACAATCGCATCCTCGTGCCGCTGGTTCTCCTCTCGATTCCCGTGGCGATTTCGACACACACCGTCACCGCGTTCCTGTACAACGGCATGGCCGCGCGTCCGTATTGGAACGCCTCGATCCTCGCGCCGCGCTTCATCGCCTCGGCGTTTTGCTCGGGACCCGCGGTGATGCTGATCCTCTTCCAAATCCTGCGGCGGACCGTCAAGCTCCCCATCAAGGACGAGGCGATTTCCAAGATCGCGGAGCTGATGGCCTACGCGATGTTTTTGAACCTATTCCTGCTCGGGGCGGAAGTGTTCAAGGAGTTCTACTCGGCCACCGAGCACACCCAGTACACTCGCTATTACTGGTTCGGACTCGGCGAGCACCGGGCGCTCGTCCCTTACGCCTGGGCTTCTTTGGTCTGCAGCGTGACGGCGTTCATCTTGTTCCTCGTCCCCGCAACGCGGCGCAACCTCGTGACGCTCAATCTGGGCTGCGTCCTGATCTGGGCCGGCGTTTACATCGAAAAGGGCTTGGGCCTCGTCATCCCGGGAATGACCCCTGACACTTTGGGCGAGATCTACGAGTACCGGCCCACCATCAACGAGTGGGCCATCGCCGCCGGGATTTTCAGCGTCGGCTTTCTTCTCTTCACCTTCCTCGTGAAGATCGCCGTTCCGATCTACTACGGGACCTTTCGTGAAACGCCCGCCGCCCCGGAGCCTCGATCCGTCTAGCGTAAGCCTCGCCTGGACCAGACGTAAAACGGGATCGGGAGGAGGATCACGAAGGCGGTGAAGGCCCAGACCTGCCAGCCCGAACCTTTGAGGAGAACCGCGACGACTCCCAATCCGATAACCGCAAAAAACGGGGCGCGCACGCGCTGCGCAGGATGGAACTTCTCCGGCTCGCGACGCACCAGAGCGACGAGGGCAAGACAGGTCATCGCGATTGCGATCAGCGCGGTCGCCGTCGCCGCCAGGGCGATGAAGTTGTAGGCCGCGAGAAGCGATCCCCAGAAATACGTCGAGGCCAGAAGCGACGACAACGCGCCCGAGACGATCAGTGCAGGGACCGGCGCGCCCGTTCGCGGACTCAGGCGTTCGAAAATGCGTGGAAAATAACCGTCACGCGCGGCCGCTTGCGGCAGGCGACCGGCGATCAGGATCCAACCGTTCAGGATTCCCGCGACCGAGACCAACGCGCCCACGGTGACGAAGTCCTCTCCCCACGGTCCGAGCACGTGGCGCGCGGCCACGGCCATCGGAGAGGCGCTGCCCGCGATCTCTGCCGCGGGAAGCGCCGTCGCGACCATCAGCGCGACCGCGATGTAGACGAAAGCCGCGAGGCCTAACCCGGTGAACGCGGCGCGGCGGATCGTGCGCTTCGCGTTTTTCATCTCACCGGCGGGGATCGTGGCGGTCTCGGCCCCGACGAACGCCCAGGCCACGAGCGCGATCGCGGGAAAGAGGGCTCCCCATCCCTTCGGCGCGAACGGGACGAGGTTTCGCGCCTCCGCATGCGGCACGAGGAGGACCGCGAGGATGAGAAGAGGCACGACCTTGAGGATCGTCGTCACGGCCTGCACGGCTCCGCCGGCCTTGATGCCGAAGCAATTGACGGCCGTGAGCGTCCACAGCAGAACCTGCGCCAAGAGGAACGCGGGGAGCGGGTTCTTCAGGACCGGAAAGAAGACCGCGGCGTAGCCGACGAACGCCGTCATGAACGCGGCGTTCCCGACGACACACGAGATCCAGTAGAGGGTCGTTGCCACGAGCCCCGCGAGCGGGCCGAACGCCTTCGTCGTGTAGACCTGCAATCCTCCCTGGATCGGGTACGCTTCCGCGAGATCGGAATAAACCGCGTTCAACGCGAAATACCCCGCGGCGACGATCGGCCACGCCAGAAGCGACAGCGGTCCGGCGGCATCGGCCAGCGATGCCGGGATGACGTAGATCCCCGAGCCGATGATGTTCCCCGCGACGAGGGCGGTCGCCCCCCAAACGCCCAGGCCCTGGACCAGGCGGCCCTGCGCTGGTTCGTGCATGGCGCATCCTACAGCCCCGCTATTCCGCCGGCGTGAGGGCTAACATGGCCCCCGCAGTTCCCGGAGGATCCGCATGCCGCTCAACGCTCTCGTTCTCGCCGCGGCCTTGTCCGCCGTACCGCCGCGCCCGATGGTCCCCGAAGACATCTACGCGCTCAGACAGATCACCGCGCTCGAGATCTCCCCGGACGGAAACACGCTCGCGTACACGATCATGCGCGCGGACAAGAAAGAGGACGCCTTCCGTTACGAGCTCTGGCTTTTGGGGGCCGACGGGCAAGAGGCGCGGCGTGTCTGTCGCGCGGCGGACGATTGCACCGACCCGAAGTTCTCGCCCGACGGAAAGCGCCTCGCCTACCGTTCGGACGCCGGCGGACAGACGCAACTCTGGATCGCCCGGGTCGGCCGAGGCCGGGGCCGCGCGATCACCGACTCCGAAGAGCCGATCGGCGATTTCGACTGGGCGCCCGACGGGAGCAAACTCGTATTCGCGAAGACCACTCCCAGCCCGCGGAAGACCGCAGACGATCCGTGGGTGATCACGGGCTCGCAGATACAGCGTGACGGCGAAGGGTTTACCGATGGGCGTCACACGCACCTCTTTATCGTCTCAGCCTCCGGCGGAAAACCGACCCCCCTCACCTCGGGCCCCTACGACGATGGGACGCCCGCCTGGTCGCCGAAGGGCAACTGGATCGCCTTCGTGTCCAACCGCAACCCCGACCCCGACGTGACCGACGACTCCGACATCTGGCTCGTCAGCCCGGAAGGCGGCGCCCCCCGTCAGCTCTCGGCAAACCCCGGCCCCGACACCGACCCCGTCTGGTCGCACGCCGGCGACCGTGTCGCGTTCGTGGGCACCGCTCGCGCGAACGATTACTACCTCACGACCCACGTCTTGGTGACGCCGGTCGAAGGGGGCGCCGCCTGCGACCTCACCGCGGCCTACGACAACTGGGTTTCGTCGGACAACCTCGTGGCGGCCAGCACGGCGCAGGCGCGGATCCTGTGGTCGGCGGACGATGCGACCCTCGTCGTACCCTTCGACCGTCGCGGCGCGAACTGGGTCGCCGCGTTCCCGAGCGGGGGCGGCGACGCGAAGGAGTTGCTCGGCGGCGCTCGCGTCTACGACTTGGTGCGGCGCTCCCTCGCCACCAACCGGCTCTTCTACGTGAGCTCGACACCGACGACTTTCGCCGAAGTTTGGACCGCCAACGCCGACGGAACGGGGGCGCAAAAGCTCCTGGGCGTGAACGACGCCGTGCTTGGCGGCGTGAAGCTCGCCGTCCCCGAGAGGCTCCAGGCGAAAAACGGTGCGGGCGGCACGATCGAGGCGTGGCTCTACCCGCCCGTCGACTTCGATCCCGAAAAGACCTACCCGATGATCCTCTACATCCACGGCGGCCCGCAGGAGTACGACGGCGAGTACTTCGACACCGGGCTCGAGAACCAGCTCTTCCCTGCTGTGGGGTGGGCGGTGCTGCGCGTCAACTATCGGGGCAGCACGTCGTACGGCGAGGCGTTCTCGCGCGCGGTGAGGGCGGACTGGCACACGCGCGAGCACGAAGACCTGATGGTCGCGGTTGACGCCGCCCTGGCGAAGCACCGGTGGATCGACCCGAAGCGCCTCGGCCTGGGTGGTTGGTCGTACGGCGGGATCATGACGGTCTGGGTCGTTGGACACACCGATCGCTTCAAAGCCGGCGCGCCCGAACGCTTCGAGGTGGACTATCTGTCCGCTTTCGGCACCGACCAGTGGCACGCGCAGTACGTCACGGAGTTAGGCCCACCGTGGGAGAACGCGGAGCGATATCGCGAGTTGTCGCCTGGCGCCGCGATCACGAGCATTAAGACCCCGCTGCTGCTGATCGCCAACGAAGACGACGGGAACTGCCCTCCCACGCAAGCGATGCAGTTGTACCAGCGGTTGAAGTTGATGAACCTGCCGACCGAGCTCGTGATCTACCCCGACGAGTCGCACTCGATGTCGTTGCCGTCGCACTACGTCGACCGTCTGCGCCGCCTCGTCGCTTGGTTCGGTCGGTATTTCTAATTGGGGACATTCTGCTCTTACTTACAAATTCAGAGAGGGCACTCCCCTTTTTCCTGACAAGCGGTATCCGAGGAGCTTGTCAGG
>JAQBEH010000032.1:0-16824 GCA_032124015.1 Acidobacteriota bacterium | reverse complement strand
TTCGACAGCGTGAGGCGGTCATCCTGCGCGAGCGTGTCGGCGCCGGGTCCGTCAAACTCCACCACAGCGCCCAGGACGTCGTCCGGGTAGAGCGCGCACAACAGCAGCGCGACGTCCTTCGCCGTCGCGCCCTCCGGCAGGCGTCCTTCGAAAACGACGCGCACGCTTTGCGGAACCTCCCACCAGAACATTCCCGAAGCCCAGATCCCCGCGGCGTCCGACCGCGACACCGCGACCCCCAACGCGCCCAGGGCCCCGTACATGTTCGCGTGCGAGTCCGCGGCGACGCAGAGTTCGCCAGGCCGCACGTGGCCTTGCTCGATCATCACCTGGTGCCCGATCCCCGTGCCCGCCGCGTGGAACTCGATCTTCTGCTCGCGCGCGAACGCCTCGATCGCCGCGTACTTGTCGAGGTTCGACGCCGTCTTGTTCTGCACGTCGTGATCCAGGACGACGACGCACTGTTCAGGGAAGGCGACCCGGGTCGCGCCCATCGACCGGCAACGCGCGAGGATCGCGGAGGTGTTGTCGTGGGTCAGCAGCTTCACCGGACGCAGCCAGACGATGTCCCCAGGACGTGGCGGACGCGTCAGGGGACTGCCGCAAGCGTGCTTCTCTACGACGGCTTCGACGAAGGTCCGCGGTCGGTTCACGGCTATTGGCGAGTCCATCGCTCGAAGTCGCGCGCCCCGTGGAGGAACGCAATGATCGTGACAGAATCGGCTTGTACCCGGTACATCAGTCGGTACGAGTAAACGAAGATCTCCCGGATGTTCGGGTCGTCGCATTCGGGGACCGTTCGTCCGCGCTTGCTGAAAGTCTCAAGGCTCGCCGCAGAATCCATGGCCGCGTGAAGGACGCGCCGCGCACCATCTGGAGAGTTTTCACCAATGAACTCAAGGGCCTCGGTCAGGGCTTCTTGGGCCCCGAGGGCCCAAACTACTCGCCGTTGCCGACTTGCCATCTACGTCGAAGGGCTTCCGCTACTTCAGTGTGGGGAATGACTCGACCGGAGTCGGCATCCGCGAGTCCCTTCTCGATCGACCGAACGACGTACAGGTGGTAAAGGACGTCGTCGAGGCTGCAATCGTCGGGAAGACGATCCAAGAGCTCGCGAACCTGCTGCTTGGCTTCCATGTCTATCACCTCGACTTGATCCGGGAATCATACGCCATGTCGACCACGGAGCGGCCCAACACGGAAGCGAGGGTGGATCAGCGTGCGAAAGCGACGAGCGCGAGCATTAGCGCCGTCAGCCAGGCGATCGAGTACAGCATCGTGCGACGGGCCCAGGCCCCCTCGACCCGCCCCATCACGCCGCGCCGCGCGAATTCCAGGAAGCCAACCCCGAGCACTGCGGCCGTTGCGGTGTAGGCGAACCCCGCGAGTTCGAGCGGCTGGGCCAACAGGCTGACGGCCACGAGTACGACGGTATAGAACGCTAGCCAACGGGCGGCGATCACCGGCCCTTTCACGGCCGAGAGCACTTTGAGGCCGCCGCGGCGGTAGTCGTCTTCGAGATAGATCGCGATCGCGAGGAAGTGGGGGATCTGCCAGAACATGAGGATGCCGAAGAGGAACCACCCCGGGAGCGAGAGCGTGCCGGTGGCCGCCGTCCATCCCATGAGCGGCGGGATCGCGCCGGGGATCGCGCCGACCTCGAGCGCCCAAGGCGAGATCTTTTTGAGGGGCGTGTAGACGAGCACGTAGGTGGCGTGGGCGATCGCGCCGAGCAACGCGGTCAGCGGGTTGATCGCGATGGCCAGGATCGGGATCGCGAAGACGCCGCACAGGATGCCCAGCGACAAAGCGGTCCACGGGTCGAGACGGCCGGAGGGGAGCGGCCGGTTGCGCGTGCGGATCATGAGGCCGTCGGTCTCGCGCTCGTACCAGCAGTTGAAGATGTTGGCCGAGCCGACGAGCAGCGCGGTGCCGACCAGGAGGAGCGCGGTGCGAAGGGGGCCGATCGACCCGGGTGCCAACCACAGCCCCATCGCCGTCGTGAAGACAACCATCGTGGTGATCCGTGGTTTGGCGAGATCGAGCAGGTCGCGCAGGCTCGGCGTGGACAGGGAACCGGCCGAGACGTCGGCGACGGAGGCGATCGGCTGGGATTCGACGGGGTTCACGGCCGCTGGATTCTAGCAGCCCCGCTCTCCCGCTCACCGAATTTCTCGCTCCGAAACGTCGACAACCGCGCCCCTTGCCAGGCGTTTTTGGGAAGGTCGGCCTTTCGGCAGAGGTGCTCGAGCAGTTCGATCCGGGTCCAGCCCTGTTCCTCGGCGACCTCCGGCAGGAAGAGCGCCCGGTGGCCGCGGGCCGTAAGGACGACGCCGTCGCGCCCTGGAACGATCGATTCCTCGCTGGGCACGGGTGTGAACGGCGTGAGCGCCGAGACCGAAACGACGAGGCCCGGATGCTCCTCGGGTGAAAGCTGCGGGAAGCGCGGGTCGTCGAATGCGGCGTCCAATGCCGAGGCGATGGCGGCTTCGTGGGCGGGGAGTCGAGCCTCGGTCGAACCGATGCAGCCGCGAAGCACCAGCTTCCCGCCGGCGTCGGGGGCATGGAGCGTCACGAAGCAGGCCCGTTTCGCCGCAAGCGCCGGCGTGATGACGACGGATCTCCGCGCGGCCGCGAGCGCTCCGTTGCGGAACAATCGGTCCTCGATCGCCGCCCGCGCCAGGGCGACGAGTGCCGCGCCCTCTTCGGCGGTCAGCCGCGCGCTCATCACGCGGCCCAACCGGAAGCAGGCGCCGCGATCGCCGCGTAGGAGACCGAGTGGTCCCACATCCCGGTCATGCTTCCCGAGTTGTCGTATTCGACGAGCTTCCATCCCGCCGAGGCGCCGGACAGCAACAGCGAGACGTCGATCGCGCGGTGTCCGCAGATCGTCGCTCCGGTCGTGGTCACGTAGCGCGCGAAGGCCTCGGCGTCTCCCGCTTCGATGGCCGCGACCGCGCCCAAGTCCAACTCGCGGAGTCGAGCGGGGACGTCGTCGTGAAACGGCACGTACCCGAAGTTCGGGCCGAAGTGCGTGAAGTCGGACGAGACCACGAGGAGCGTGGACGGACCGACCAACGGCGCCAGTCCCTCGGCGACGCGCTTTGCGTCGTGTTCCGTCGCCCGCCCACCCATCAGCACCGGCACGACGAGGACATGCGCCGAGAGCACCCGCTGCAAGAAGGGAAGCTCGGCCTCTAGCGCGTGCTCCGGCTCGAACATCCGGTCATCCGCGCGGAAGCCTTTGGCCTCGCGAAGGGCCGCGATCGCATCTCGATCGATCGCAACGTCTCCGAGCGGCGTGCGGTACGCGGTCGCTCTGTCTGGGATCGCCGCGCCGTGGAAGCCGAAGTAATGGCTCGGCCCGATGAGCACGACGCGATCGATCGCGCGCCCTCGGAGCTTGACGAACGCCGAGGCCGCGACGGCTCCGGAGTAGACGAATCCCGCATGGGGCACGATGAGCGCTCCCACCGATCCGGGCGCCGCAACCGCTCGCGCGGCGGCGCTTTCGAGAAGGCCGTCGACGAGGCCCGCTAGCTCTTCGCGATTCCGGGGATACCAACTCCCGGACACGGCCGGACCGCAAACCACGGTGTGTCGCATGGCGTCAGGTGCTCCGTTCTTCGTGCAGTGCCAACTCGCCGACGATCGCCTTCGCCACAGCCTGGGGCGTCCTGCGTTCGGTGTCGACGACGATATGGGCCTGCGCGTACCGCCCCTCCCGGCTGGCCAGCATGGCGCGAAGCTCGGCCATGGCGTCGGGGTTGTCCGCCATCGGGCGCCGATCCCCCTGTGCGATGACGCGGCGCCAATGATCCTCGGGCCGGGCGCGCAGCCAGACGACGGTCGTTCGATCGAGCAGCGTCTTCCAGGTAGACGGCTCGTTGACGACGCCCCCGGCCGCCGCGACCACCGACGCCACAGAGCCCGCGAGAATCGATTGCAGCGTCTCCCGCTCGAGACGACGGTAGAAGCGCTCGCCGTGGAGCTCGAAGATCTGATCGAGGGGTAGGCCTGCGGCTTCCTGTACGAGTGCGTCCATCTCGACGAAGGGGATCGCAAGCTCGGCCGCGAGCAGCGGGCCGATCGTGCTCTTCCCCGCGCCGCGCAAGCCCGTGAGCGCGATCACCGGGCCGCGCGGGCGAGGAGCGCGCAAGAGCGCGTCCGGAGTCGTGTCGAGCGCTTCGGCGAGATGGACGAGGCGAACGAGGGAGACGTTACCGTCGCCGGATTCGATTCGAGCCAGGAACCGGATGGAGAGCCCGGAGCGGAAGGCCAGCTCCGCACGGCTCCACCCGCGGGTTTCGCGCAGTCGCCTCACCCGCGAGGCGAGAAGGTCCAAGGTGTGGTTGGAAGCGCGGCGCGTGGTCGGCATTTGTGCACTATAGTGCATAGCCAAACCCTCGGCGACCGGTCGGCCGATGCAGTATAGTGCCCACTCATTCGGGACCAAAAGACGGAGGAAGTGCCTTGGAAGCCACGACACGACCGGAGCCGATTACCTTCGGGCGCGCCCCCGACACCTACGCCCACTGGAAGCTGACGATCGACGGGTCGCGGGCGACGCTGGTGATGGCCGTTCAAGAAGACCGCCCGCTTCGGCCGGGCTACCGCTTGAAGCTCAACTCCTACGACCTCGGCGTCGACCTCGAGCTGTACGACGCGGTGCAGCGCCTCCGCTTCGAGCACCCCGAAGTGCGCTGCGTGGTCGTCACCGGCGCTCTCCCTCGCGTGTTCTGCGCCGGGGCGAACATCAACATGCTCGCGAGCTCGACGCACTCGTTCAAGGTGAACTTCTGCAAGTTCACCAACGAGACGCGCCTCGCGATCGAAGACGCGTCGGCGGGGTCCGGGCAGAGATACCTCGCGGCGTTGAACGGCGTGTGCGCCGGCGGCGGGTACGAGCTGGCGTTGGCGTGCGACGAGATCGTTCTCGTGGACGACGGCAACAGCGCCGTCAGCCTCCCCGAAGTGCCGCTGCTCGGCGTGCTCCCCGGAACCGGCGGATTGACGCGCTTGGTCGACAAGCGGAAGGTCCGCCGCGACCTGGCCGACATGTTCTGCACGGTCGCCGAGGGGGTGAAAGGCAAACGCGCCGTCTCGTGGAACCTCGTGGACGAGGTCGCGACGAAGAGCCGTTTCGAAGACGCCGTCGATCGCCGGGCGAACGCGCTCGCCACGGCGTCTCCGGCGCGGGCCACGAAGGGGGTGGCCTTGCCGCCGCTTTCGCGCACGCGCGAGGGGGACACGATCCGCTGGGAACACGTGATCCTCGCGATCGATCGCGACAAGCGCACCGCGACCCTGACGCTCAAGGGGCCGGGAGCCGGTTTGCCGGGCGACGTCAACGCCATCCGCGCGCTCGGGGCGTCGTGGTGGCCGCTGGCCGCCTTTCGCCAGTTCGATGAGGCGCTGCTCGAGTTGCGCCACAACGAAGAAGAGATCGGCCTGGTGCTGCTGCGAACCGAAGGGGACGTTGCGGCCGTTCTCGAACTCGACCGGGTGCTCTGTGCGAACGCGGGCGATTGGTTCGTCGACGAGGTCCGGTTGTTCATCGCCCGCACGCTCCGGAGGCTCGATCTCACGGCCCGCTCTCTGTACGCGCTGATCGAGCCCGGCTCTTGCTTCGCGGGGACGTTGTTCGAGATTGCGCTCGCCGCGGATCGCTCGTACATGCTCTACGACAAGGACCGGCCCGTGGCACTCGCCGTTTCCGGCATGAACGGCGGCGCCTATCCGATGACCCACGGGATGACGCGGCTCGCGGTGCGGTTCTACGGGGAACCCGTCAAGGCGAAGGAGATCGCCGGGGCGCCGCGCGTTTACGATCCGACCGACGCCGAAGAAGCCGGGCTTGTGACCGTCGTCGCCGACGAGATCGACTACGACGACGAGGTGCGCGTCGCCATCGAAGAAAGGGTCAGCCTCTCGCCCGACGCGCTCACCGGCATGGAAGCCTCGCTGCGCTTTCCCGGCGGAGAAAACGGCAACAGCAAGATCTTCGCGCGATTGTCCGCGTGGCAGAATTGGATCTTCCAGCGCCCGAACGCCGTGGGACCCACGGGTGCGTTGACTCTCTACGGGAAGCCCGAGCGTCCCGCTTTCGATTTCAGGAGAACCTGATGCAACTTCACGAGAAGATCCCGAACAACGTCAACCTCTCGCAGGACAAGCGGCTCTTGCGTGCTCTCGAGAAGTGGCAGCCGGACTACCTCAAGTGGTGGCACGAGGCGGGCCCGACGAATTTCCAGGCGAACGAGATCTACCTGAGGACGGCGATCTCGGTCGATTCCAAAGGGTGGGCGCACTTCGACTATGTGAAGATGCCCGACTATAAGTGGGGGATCTTCCTGACGCCGCCCGAAAATGACAAGCGGATCGGCTTCGGCGACTTCCTGGGAAATCCCGTCTGGCAGGACGTCCCCGGCGAGTTCCGCAACGCGCTCCGCCGCATCATCGTGACTCAGGGAGACACCGAGCCCGCGAGCGTCGAGCAGCAGCGCATGCTCTGCAATACCGCGCCGTCGATGTACGACTGCCGCAACCTGTTCCAGGTCAACGTCGAGGAGGGGCGGCACCTCTGGGCGATGGTCTATCTGCTGCACGCCTACTTCGGCCGCGATGGCCGCGAGGAAGCGGAGGACCTGCTCGAGCGCCGTTCCGGCGACGCCGACAAGCCGCGCATCCTGTCGACGTTCAACGAGCCGATCTCGGACTGGCTCTCGTTTTTCATGTTCACGATGTTCACCGACCGCGACGGCAAGTACCAGCTGCTCGCGCTGGCCGAGAGCGGCTTCGACCCGCTGGCGCGGACGACCCGCTTCATGCTCACCGAAGAGGCCCACCACATGTTCGTGGGCGAAACAGGCGTCGGCCGCGTGGTGAAGCGCGCCTGCGATCTGATGAAACAGGATCCGAACGAAGACGTGCGCAACCAGGGCGGGATCGATCTCGACACCGTCCAGAAGTACGTCAACCACTGGTACTCCTCGAGCCTCGACCTGTTCGGCGGCGAGATCTCGACGAACGCTGCCGACTACTTCGCCTCGGGTCTCAAGGGGCGCGAGCACGAGGACCAGTTCACCGATCACGTCGCCTTGCACGCGACCTACCGGATCCCCGTCATCGACGATGGCCGATTGAGCGAGCGCGACGTCCCCATGCGAAACGCCATGAACGAGATCCTCAGGGACGCCTACATCGACGACAACCAGCGGGGCGTCGACCGGTGGAACCGGATGATCGCGGACGCGGGCATGAACTACACGATCACGCTCCCCAATCGGCGGTTCAACCGGACGATGGGGATCTACGCCGGCTATCACTTCAACCCGGCCGGCGAGCAGCTCTCGGAAGGGGAGTGGGAGCGGCGGAAGCACGAGTGGCTTCCGAGCGAGGCCGATCGGACCTACGTCAAAAGTCTGATGCTCCCCGTGCTCGAACGCGGGAAGATGGCCAACTGGATCGCGGCGCCCGAGCGCGGCATCAAGGGTCGGCCGATCGACTTCGAGTACATCCGGCTCGTCTGAAACGGAAAAGGGGACACTCCCCTTTTCCTTCCCGCCTAAATGAGGTAGCCGCGGGCGACGCGGCAGGGAACGCTTTCAATGCGATCGTTCTCGACGCACCACGCGGTGAGGTGGCCGCCGTAGACGCACGCGGAATCGAGGCCCATCGTGCGCGGGCCGCGATAGTGGCCGCGCATGGCCCAGTGGCCGTGGACGACCAGATCCTCGCCCGTGTAGAACGCATCCCAGGCCTGATAGGGCGGCGGGACGTCGGCGGGACGGCCCGTGAACCTCACGCGATCGCCGAAGCGGTCGCAGCAGCGCACGCGCGTCATGAAAGAGATATCGTCGGTGTTCAGCCAATCGTCGTCGTGCGGCTGGGCGCGAAGTCTCTCGGTGAGCGCCGGGAGATCGTTCCAAAGAGGATGGAGGCCGGCGTGCACGAGCCAGACGCCCTGCGGCGACCGCTCGCGTTCGAGCCCGACGATCGACGGGCAGGCTCGCAGGCCCGCGAGCAACGCGTCGCACTCCTTCGAGGCGAACAGCGCGTCGAGCTGGTCCTTGCGGCGTGGGACGCGCCCGGCGCGCGTGAGCAGCGCGTAGATGTCGTGATTGCCGAGCACGGCTTTCCCGCCGGCATCCCTGAAGATCCGCAACGCGCCGAGCGAGTCGGGCCCCGTGTTGACCAGATCGCCGACGCTCCACAGCTCATCCTTGGAGGGATCGAACCGGATCTCGTCGAGGAGGTCGCCGAGCTCGCGCGCGCAGCCGTGCACGTCACCCACCACCCAACGCATGCGGGCATCGTAGCAGGGGGTACGATGAGGGCATGAGCTTCGCCAGTCCCGTGGTCTTGGGCCGGACGGGCCTCCGGGTCGGCCGGATCGGTCTCGGCGCGAGCTACGGCGTTCCCGCCCGCGCGATCGAGCGGGCGTTCCACGAGCGTGGCGTCAACTACTTCTACTGGGGGTCGATCAGGCGCGGCGGGATGCGGGATGCGGTGAGGCGCCTCGCCCCAGCCCATCGCTCCGAAATCGTCGTCGCGCTGCAGAGCTACGACCGCACCGGCCTCCTGATGGCGCCGTTTTTGACGCGGGGTTTGCGGGCCCTGGCGATCGAACGCGCGGACGTCCTGATCCTGGGGTGGCATCAGCGGCCGGTCTCGCGTCGCGTTCTCGATGCGGCTCTTCGTCTCAAGGAGCGCGGCCTGGTCGCTCATCTTGCGATGTCGGGGCACGACCGTGGGTTCATCGGGCGGCTCGCGGCCGATCCGGCGCAGCCGTTCGACATCTTGATGTTCCGCTACAACGCCGCGCACCGCGGCGCCGAAGCCGAGATTCTCCCGCATCTTCCCTCCGCGAATCGTCCGGGGACGGTCGCGTACACCGCGACGCGATGGGGACAACTCCTCGACCCGAAGCGCATGCCGGAAGGCGAGCCGGCGCCCGCGGCCTCCGATTGCTATCGCTTTGCGTTGACGGATCCGCGTGTGGACATGGTCCTCGCCGGCCCGGCGAACGAGGGGGAGCTGGACGAGGCGTTGAGCGCGCTCGATCATGGCGCCCTCGAACAAGACGAACTGCGGCGCCTGCGGCGCATCGGCGACAACGTGCGCGCCGGAGGTTGAGATCCGATGAAACTGATCCAGATCCCGTTCAGCCACAACTGCGTCAAGGTCCGCGTCGCGCTCTCGTTCAAGGGGGTGAAGTACGAAACGCAGAACATCGCTCCGATGGATCGTGCGTCCGTCGTCGCGGCCTCCGGCCAAGGCCTCGTGCCCGTGATCGTCGATGGCGGTCGCACGATCGTGGAATCCACGGAGATCCTGCTCTACCTCGAGGAGCGCCATCCCCATCCGCCCCTCCTCCCGTCCCAGCCCGACGCCCGCGCGGAGTGTCTGATCCTCGAAGACTGGGCCGACCACGCGTTCATGGCCCTGTCGAGGCGCATGGCCTACCGCAATATCCTCAGCCGCCCGGGAAAGCTCGCATCGATGTTCTTCCCGGAGGACCCGGCGCCGGCCCGGTGGATCAAAGAGCGCATCGCGCGACGCGTCGTCACCCGGCGGTTCGGCCTGAGCCCGAAGGGCCGTGCGCGAGACGTCGCCGAGGCAAAACGCCTGGCGGGCCTGGCGATGGCGCGGCTCGGCGGACGCCGCTGGCTCCTGGGTGAATCCCCAACGATCGCCGACATCGCCCTGGCGACGATGTCGGCGCCGCTGGCCGCCGATAGCGCGGCGCTCGAGAACGAGGCGGTGCGGGCGCTTGTGGCGTGGGGCGAGGCCCTCGTCCCGGCGGACGTCACGGCGATCTATCGGGGGTGAAGACGGGGACAGTCCCCGTGGCTGCTAGAATCGACGCCCTGGAGGAAGTGCGTTGTCCGAACTGATCTGGAGCTTCGACGAGTTGGTACGCTTTACGAAGTGGGAGGACTCCGAAGTCCGCTACTGGGCCATCGATCGGTTGATCCGGCATTTCCCCGAAACGTGCTGCGACGCGATCGCCCCGTTCGTCCTGGACGACCACGACACCACCCCCGAGCGCGTCGCGCGCCACCTCGGCGAGCACGGCGGAATGGCCCACCAGGCGATTCTGCTGCGCGGGTTCAAGCTGTTGCGCGGCACCGTGCCGGGGCACTGCCTTCAGTCGCTCGCCCGTCTCGGCTACCCGGGCACCGTCGAGCTCGCCGCGACGGTGCTGCATCGGGGCGATCTCAACGACGCCGCCATCGCGATCATCGTCGAGGCGCTCGCCGATTTCTCGACGGCGCCCGCGCGCGAGCTGGTTCGCGAGTTCATCCAAAAAAAGACCGAGCTCCTGGCCGAGCCCCAGGCGCTGCGTGGCGTGCTGAAGATCGTCGATGCGACGGAGATCCCGGACGTCCTTTCCCGGTTCATGACCGCGCTCCAATGGCGCGGCGCTCAACGGGCCGGCGAGGGCTTCCGCACGCTGATGGATGCGTTGGCGATCGACGACTGCGGCTGGTGTTTCCGCACGGGGCCGTCGGGCCGCATCGAGCTCCGAAAGACGATCAAGGCGGTGGAGTCCGGATACGACTGCGACATTCTGGCTGCGATGGGGGAGGCGACGATCAAGCAGATCGCGCAGCGCTTCCGCGCCGGGGACCACGCCGACATCGTTCACGCGATCGCGGACTGGACCTGTACGGCGGCCGCCGGGCAGAAGGCCGATCCCGACCACGAAGACCCCGCGCGTCTTTCGGCCGCGGTGACGGCGTTTGGCTCGTCGCCGATCCTCGAGGCGTCCGAGAAGCTCGGACATCAGTTCCAGCAATGGGTCGTCGGCTTCGAGCTGTCCGCCGCGTTCGCGATCGCGCGCTCGATGAACCCGCAGTTCGCCCTGAAGCGCGCGCGCGGGGACATCGACAAGCTGCTCAGGTTGGCGGAACTCGAGACGGCGTTCGTGCTCCCCGACCTCCCCTCCGCGATCGCAGTCTTGTGCCGCGACGACGACGAGCGCGGGCGCAAGGCCCAGGACTGGTGTTTGCGCATGCTCGAGGCGCAAGGCCCCTTCTTCCCGAAGGTCGTCGCGCTGGAAACGCTGGGTGAGCTGCGCGCCGTCCATTTCATTCCCGAGGTGATGGAGTACCTGTCGGACGAGAACTCCTACGTCTACGGCGCGGCCGAGCGGGCGCTCTCCCTGATGGGGGAGGCGATCGTGCAGCCCGCGCGAGCCAAGCTCGAGGCCCGCTCGCTCGATCCGGACGCGGCCCACAGCCTGCTGGTCCTGCTGTGCGATCTCGGAAGCCGCGGCAGCTACGAGGTCGTCACCTTGAACCTGGACTGGTTCATGGACGAGGTCGGGCCGGGATCGACGGCGGAGTGGGTCAGTCTCTTCGGCACCCAGGAGCTCATCGACCCGCTGCGGGATTGGCTCGAGGAAGACCCCGTACTCGTCGGCCAGGGTGTGCTGCTTCTGGCCGCGATCCACAACGTGAGAATTCCGGAAGAAGAAGAGATCTTGAAGGCGATCGAGGACGAAAGGCAGCGCATGGAATCCGAGCCGGAAGCCGACGGCGCGGGCGGCGGGCCCGATCGCGACGGCGGCAACTACCTGAACTAGGCCGCGAAAGGCCCCCGTGACCTCGCTTCCCAAGGACCGCATCAGGAACATCGGCATCGTCGCCCACATCGATGCCGGCAAGACCACGACGAGCGAGCGCTTCCTCTATTACACCGGCCGGAGCCACAAGATGGGCGAGGTCCACGACGGCCTGGCGGTCATGGACTTCAGGGAGGACGAACGCGACCGCGGCATCACGATCTCGGCCGCGGCCACCACTCTCACGTGGCGGGACCACCGGTTCAATCTCATCGACACTCCGGGGCACGTGGATTTCACCGCGGAGGTCGAGCGCGCCTTGCGCGTGCTCGACGGCGCGGTCGTCGTCTTCGACGGAGTCGAGGGCGTCGAGCCGCAATCCGAAACGGTCTGGCACCAGGCCGACCGGTACGGCGTGCCGCGTATCGCGTTCATCAACAAGATGGATCGCATCGGAGCCGACTTCGAGGCGGCGGTGTCGGGAATCGAAAAGCGCCTCGGAGCCACGGCGATCCCGATTCAGATGCCGGACGGATCGGCGGAGACGTTCGCCGGCATCGTCGATCTCGTGGAGTCAACGTACGTCACCTTCGACGAAGGGACGCTCGGCCGCGACGTGGCGTACGCGCCTATCCCCGCGCGGCTCGCCGCCCTAAGCGAGGCGTGGCGGTCCCGCTTGATCGAGCGCCTCGCCGAGCTTCACGAGCCGCTGGCCGATCTTTTCCTGGCCGAGAAGCCGATCACGGCCTCCGACCTGCGCGCCGCGTTGCGCGCCGTGACCGTCGCGGGCAAGGCGGTGCCGATTCTGTGCGGCGCGGCGCTGCGCAACATCGGCATCCAGCCGCTCCTCGACGCGGTCTGCTGGTACCTCCCGTCGCCGACGGACGTCGGTGACGCTACGGGCACCGATCCGCGCGACGGCAAGACGGTCGTGCGGGCGCCGGTCGACACCGCGCCGTTTTCGGCGCTCATCTTCAAAGTCCAGGCCAACGCGGCCGCCGACCTTTTTTACCTGCGCGTTTACTCCGGACGCCTCGAAGCGGGCGAGCGGGCGTGGAATCCGCGCACCGGAGAGCGTGAGCGTCTTCGTCGGATGTTGCGCGTGTTCGCCGATCGCGGCGAGGCCGTGGCCGTCGCCGAAGCCGGTGACATCGTCGCGGTGACGGGACTGCACCGGTCCGTCAGCGGCGACACGCTGTGCGCCGAGGGACAGCCGATCCTGCTCGAGCCCATCCGATTCCCGTCGACCGTCGTTTCGATCGCCATCGAACCGAAAACGAGCGGCGACCGCGACCGCCTCGCCGAACTCATCCCCCGCCTGCAGCGCGAAGATCCGACCCTGCGAGCTTCGGTCGATCCCGAAACCGGCCAGTCGCTCCTGTCGGGGATGGGAGAGCTTCACCTCGACGTCACATTGAAGCGGATCGAACGCGAGTTCGGGATCCGGCTCGGATTCGGAAAACCCCGCGTCTCGTACCGCGAGACGATCCGCGCGTCGGCGGAAGGCAGCGCCACCTATCAGCGCCAGGTCGGGGGCGAGCCGCTGTTCGCGCGCGTGCGCCTCCGCCTGGCGCCGCTCACGGACCAAGGCGGGCGGACCGAAGTGCTCGACGCGATGGCGCAAGGGACGATTCCCTCCGCGTACCTTCCCGCGCTCCGGGAGAGCGTCGCCAACGCCGCCGAAGGCGGTGGCCTCTACGGCTATCCGGTCACCGGGGTGTCGGCGACGATCGAGGACGCCGCTTTCAGCGAGTCCGGCCAGCCCGAAATCGCCATCAATTCGGCCGCGAGCCACGCCTTCCGCGAGGCGCTGCGCGCCGCGGGCCCGATCGTTCTCGAGCCGTACGGCCGGCTCGAGATCCACGTTCCCGAAGACTACGTCGGCGTCGTGATGAAAACGCTCCAGCAGCGCCGCGCGATCGTCCTGGATACGGGGTTCGCCCGCGAATCCGCCGTCATCCGCGGCGTCGCGCCGATCGGGGAGATGTTCGGCTTCCTCACCGCCTTGAGATCGCAAACGCAAGGGCGCGGCTCGTACATGCTCGAACCGCTCGACTACCGCCCGCTTCCGGACAATCTCACCGCCCTCCATCACGACAAATTGATCGGTTGAGCGCGTTCCCGCCGGCCGGCGCGGCTTGACACCGAAAACGCACGGTCTTAACCCGTTGGACTCCTCCCGGCGGGGCGCTTACTATTTAGACCCGGCCCAACGAGACGGCAGCGTCAAGAGAGGCACCATGACATCGATCGAGAACGTGATCGTCCCCGCGGAGCTTGGTGTCCTTCCGCTTCGCAACAGCGTGCTCTTTCCGAACGCGATCATGCCGATCTCCGTCGGCCGGAGAAAGACGCTCAACCTCCTGGACGACGTCGTCGGCGAGAACAAGCTCATCGCCGTCGTCTCGCAGCGAAACCCCGGGGAGGAGGATCCCGATCCAGCCGGGATGTACCGCGTCGGCTCCGCGGCGCGCATCCTGAAGGTCGTCAAGTTGAACGGCAACAACGTCAACCTGATCATCCAGGGGATCCGGCGGATCCGCGTCGATCGCTTCACGGCGACCGATCCGTTCTTGAAGGCCTCCGTGACTTCGCTCGAAGAGCACGTGGACACGGGGGTCGATCTGGATGTGCTCGTTCGCAGCCTCATCAACCAGTTCCAGAAACTCGTGCAGAACTCGCAGAGCATCTCGAACGACCTCGGCGAGATGGTCCTTTCCGCCGGCGCCGGAGACCCCGCGCGCCTGTCCGATCTCGCCGCCTCGGTGCTCAACATCCCCGTCGAAGAGAAGATCGGATTGCTCGAGCGGAACAACGTGAGGGACCGCGTCCAGAAGTTGGTCGAGATCGTCACGCGCGAGTTCGAGTTGCAAGAAATCAGCAGCCGCATCCAATCGCAGGTCGCCGACGAGGTCGGCAAGACTCAGCGCCAGTACTACCTGCGGGAGCAGATGAAGGCGATCCAGAAGGAGCTCGGCGAGGACGACGACCGACAACAGGAAATCGAAGAGTTCAGGAAGAAGATCGAAACGGCGGGGATGCCCGAAGAGCCCAAAAAGGCGGCCGAAAAAGAACTCGACCGGCTGAGCAAGATGCCGCCGCAGGCCGCCGAATACACGGTCTCGCGCACCTACCTCGACTGGCTCGTCTCGCTGCCGTGGGCCGCTGAGACCGAGGACAAACTCTCCGTCCTGGAGGCTCACGCGATCCTCGACGAGGATCACTACGACCTCGAGAAGGTCAAGGATCGCATTCTCGAGTTCCTGTCGGTGCGCGCGCTCAAGAAAGACATGAAGGGCCCGATCCTCTGCCTCGTCGGCCCCCCGGGGGTCGGCAAGACCTCGCTCGGGAAATCGATCGCGCGGGCGATGGGACGCAAGTTCGGGCGCATCTCTCTCGGCGGCATTCGCGACGAGGCCGAGATCCGCGGCCACCGCCGGACCTACATCGGCTCGCTGCCGGGCCGGATCATCCAAGGCCTGAAGCGCGCGGGTACGAAAAACCCTGTGCTCATCCTCGATGAAATCGACAAGGTCGGCACCGATTTCCGCGGCGACCCGTCCTCCGCGCTGCTCGAGGTTTTGGATCCCGAGCAGAATCACGCCTTTTCGGACCACTACCTCGAGGTCCCGTTCGACCTCAGCAAGGTGTTTTTCATTACGACCGCCAACGTGCTGGACACGATCCCTCCGGCTCTCAAGGACCGGATGGAGATCCTCAGACTGCCGGGGTACACGGAAGAAGAAAAACTCGAGATCGCCAAGGCGCACATCGTGCGGCGTCAGATCGAGGGGCACGGGCTGACGGAAGCGACGATCGAATTCGACGAGTCGGGCCTGCGCACGATTATCAACGACTACACGCGTGAGGCTGGCGTTCGCAATCTCGATCGCGAGATCGCGAACGTCTGCCGAAAGGTCGCGCGAAAGGTCGTGGAAGGGGAGAGCGGCAAGACCCTCTTGACCGGCGACCGGATCCAAGAGTTTCTCGGGCCTGCGAAGTTCTTCAGGGAGATCGCGGAGCGCACCGGCCGCAGCGGCGTCGCGATCGGATTGGCGTGGACCTCGGTCGGCGGCGAGATTCTCTTCGTCGAATCGACCCGCATGCGCGGTCGCGGGAAGGTGACCATCACCGGACGCCTCGGAGACGTGATGCGCGAGTCCGCGCTCGCGGCTCTCTCCTGGATCCGCTCGAACGCGGTCGCGCTCGGTGTCGACGATGGGTTGTTCGACCGGAGCGATTTCCACATCCACGTGCCCGCGGGCGCAACGCCGAAGGACGGGCCTTCCGCCGGCGTGACCTTGACGGTTTCCTTGGTGTCCCTCCTTTCCGGATTGCCCGTGCCGAGCGACCTGGCGATGACGGGCGAGATCACGCTCCGGGGGAAGGTCCTGCCTGTCGGCGGCATCAAAGAGAAGGTGATCGCGGCGAAATCCGCCGGCGTCAAGACCGTCATCCTCCCCGACAAGAACGAAAAAGACCTCGAGGATGTCTCGCCGGCCGTTCGCAGTGCACTGACGTTCCGGTTCGTCAAGGAGATCGAGTCGGTTCTCGACATCGTCTTCGGCCCTGCCCTTCACGAGCGGGCGCGGAAGCTGAGAGAAACGCCGGCGGAAACCGGCCCGGAGTCGACCAGCCCGGAAAGCGACGACGTTTTGGAAGACGTCGAGACGACGGGAGCCGCGACCCCGGTCGAAACGGAAGGCTAGAGCGCCCACAAACTTGCGCCCCCGTAATGATGGCCCTACACTGAAACCGGTGCCTCGTAGCACCGGTATTGTCCTGGATCGTGCCCTGAGCACGGGCCCAGGATGTGTTAAGAACGGTCCGAGAACGAAGCAAGGAGGTTGCGATCGTGGCCAAGGGAAAAGTGAAGTGGTTCAACAACAGCAAGGGCTACGGGTTCATCGCCCGTGACGACGGGCCCGACGTCTTCGTGCACTACTCCGCCATCCACGCCGAGGGTTACAAGACGCTCGACGAGGGGACGGAAGTCGAGTTCGAGATCAAAGAGGGGCCGAAGGGCCCGCAGGCCGAAAACGTCGTTCGCGCCAGCTAGGTCGAACCCAAGTGGTATACGAGAGGCCCCGGGTTTCCCCCGGGGCCTTTTTTTTGGTGCGCCGGGCATGGCGCGCAGCGCCATGAACCGGCGCTGTCAACCGGTGAGCGAAAGCGAGCCGGGAAGTGACTTGGGGGTGAGAGTCCCCCGGAGGCCCTGGTGACGGGTACTCCTAGCGGAACAGCAACGGCGT
>JAQBEH010000031.1:0-7901 GCA_032124015.1 Acidobacteriota bacterium | reverse complement strand
GTGGCCCAGGAGGCGCTGAACAACGTGACCCGTCACGCCGGCGCGCGCGCCGCGCGTGTCGCCCTGAGGCAGATGGACGGCGGGTTGCTGCTCTCGGTCCGTGACGATGGCGTCGGCTTCGATCCGGAGAGTCCGGGAAAGAGGAGGAGCCTGGGTCTCGCGAGCATGGGCGAACGCGTCCGGCTCGTGGACGGAACCCTCGATATCGAAAGCGCCCCCGGCCGGGGCACGGCGATCACCGTCTGGGTGCCCATGAAAGGCGATGCGGCATGAGCCTTCCGGGCCGCCCGCGGGTCTTGCTTGCCGACGACCACCTTCTGGTCGCCGAGGCGCTGAGGAGCCTGCTCACGCCCGAGTTCGACCTGGTCGGGGTCGTGGAAGACGGACGCGCGCTGGTCGAGGCGGCGGCAAGGCTCCGGCCGGACGTGATCGTCGCCGACATCACCATGCCCCACTTGAACGGTATCGACGCCCTGATCCAGTTGAGGCAAGGCGGAGATCAAGTGCCTGTCGTGTTTCTCACGATGCACCGGGACGTGACCTTCGCGCGGCGCGCGCTCGAGGCCGGCGCGTCGGGGTTCGTGCTCAAGCACTCGGCGTCGGTCGAGTTGATCTCCGCCCTGCGCGCCGCGCTCTCCGGCAAGACCTACCTCACGCCACAGCTCGCCGGAGAGGTCCTGGAGGCGATGAAGCAGGGACCGGAGAAGGCCGCCGACCCGATCGCCTCGATCACCCCGCGGCAGCGGGAGGTCCTCCAGCTTCTGGCGGAGGGGCGTTCGGCGAAGGAGATCGCCTCGAGTCTTGCGATCTCGGCCCGGACGGTGGAGTTTCACAAATACCAGCTGATGGAGACGCTCGGTCTTCACACCAACGCCGAATTGACACACTTCGCCATCAAGCACGGACTTGTCGAACTCTGACCCCGAGTGAGGTGACCATGAGCGATTCCCTTCACGACCATCCACATCAGGATCGCAACGGAAAGACGACCGAGTGGGTCGTGCGCCTCGGGGTTGTCGGCCTACTGACGTTCTGGTGCTTCGCGATCTTCCGCCCGTTCCTGATGCCGTTCGTGTGGGCGATCGTGCTCGCCGTTGCGCTCCGCCCGGTGTTCGTGTGGATCGAGCGCATGACCGGAGGGCGGCGGAAGCTCGCCGCGATCCTGCTCGTCGTCCTGTGCCTCGGTGTCGTGCTCGTTCCCACGATCCTGCTCTCGGAATCGCTGATCGCCGGCGCGCGCGCCGTCTCGTCACAACTCGATGGGGGCGAACTGAAGATCCCGCCCGCTCCGGAGCGGGTCGCCCAGTGGCCGGTCGTCGGCCCGACGGTCTACGAGACGTGGAATCTCGCCTCGACGAACCTCGACACCGTACTGAAGCAATTTAGCCCGCAGGTGAAGGCGTTGGGAATGGGGTTGGTGACGCTCGCGAAGCAGGCCGCCGTCGCCGTTCTCCTGACCGCCGTGGCCGTGGTGATCGCCGCATTCTTGCTGGTTCGGCGCGAGGCCGTGGTCAAGATCGCCCTCGGCATCGGGGCCAAGATCGCGGGTGACGAGGGGGAAGAATCGGTAAGGCTCGCGGGCCAGACAATCGGGACCGTCGCGAAAGGCGTGGTCGGCGTCGCCGCTATCCAGGCCGCGCTCGCCGCGGTAGGTCTCGTGGTGGCGGGCATTCCCGGCGCCGGTCTCTGGGCGCTGATCATCCTGGTTCTCGCCGTGGCGCAAATGCCGCCGCTCCTGGTGCTAGGACCCGCGATCCTCTATCTCGTCGCCACGGACGCCGGCATGATGACGATCGTGCTGTTTTCAATCTGGAGCGTCGTAGAGACGGTCTCCGACGGACTGCTGAAGCCGTTTCTCCTGGGTCGCGGCTCGGACACCCCCGTGGCGGTGATCCTGATCGGCGCCATCGGGGGGCTCATCCTGCACGGGTTGATCGGGTTGTTCGTGGGCGCGGTCGTCTTTTCCACCGGCTACCGGTTGTTCGGCCGGTGGTTGGCGCCGAGCGCCGACGCCCGGCCGGCGTAGGTCAGGGCACCCCTATGTGAGTTGTCGGCCTTCCGTCGCCGCCAGGGACGCCACCACTACGGTCCAGGCCGGGAACAGTTCCAGGCCCGGCACCGCTTCGACGGCCAAGGCGGGCAGGAGGGGCCAGCGGAAGCCCAGCATCGCGAACAGCGCCGCGGCGGTGGCTGCATCCAGAATCCACTGCGCCGGCGGCAACAACACGACGCCAAAGCCGAGGACGTCGGAGAGCGCCGCGATGAGCAAGGCCCCGCGCCAGCGGGGAACGCCCCAGGCCATTCGGAGATTGTGAGCCAGCCGCCTCAACATGACGGGGCCAGTCTGCGGCAAACGGGGCGAAGACGTGAAGGGCGAATTCGAGGGCATCAAGGACGCGCAGCGCAAGGGCGGAGCCCCGTAGTTTCCGAGCCCAAAACCCCGTAATTTCCCGAGGTCACAATCCCAAGACGCCTGGCTAAGCTCTTCTCGATGCCCGGGAACCCTCTCAGTTGCGTCCTGCTCGCGGACCGCCACCACGGCTTGACGGAAGGTGTGCGCGGGTTGCTCGAGACGGCGTTTGGCTCGGTGGTCATGGTCGCCGACGAGGCGTCGTTGCTCGAGGGCGCGGGCCGCCTCCTGCCCGACGTGGCGGTCGTCGATCTCTCCCTCGCCAAGGAAAGCGGCCTGGGCTGGTTACGAGCTTTGCGGCAGCGCTGTCCCGACCTCAAGGTGATCGTCCTCAGTGTCCACGACGAGCAGAGCGTACGCCGGGCGGCGATGGAAGCCGGCGCCCACGCCTTCGTGCTCAAGCGCGCGATCGCTACTGACCTGCTGCCCGCCGTCGATCGGGTTCGTGGAATCCGCGACGTGGGATCGCCGCCGGTCCAATGATCAATAACCGAATGAACGGAGGAATGCATCATGGCAAAGCAGACACATGAGAGCGGCTCGGCACCAGCGTGCGGCTGCGCTCCCGGCGACCTTTCAGGAATGGAGACCCAGATGGCCAAGCAAGAGACGAAACTCAGTACGGTCCCGTTGAATTGGAAAGAGGTGTACTACACCAACTGCCCCCTCGTGTCGGCCAGCAACGTCGACCAGGAGCTGGGTTGGACCCGGGAGGAGTTCAAGAAGATCGGCGTCAAGTACGCCTTCATGCGCTCCACACCCGACAACGACTGGTATCCGCACTACATCCACAACCTCGACAACCTCATCCGCTTCGGCGGCCTGTTCCCGCCCGTTCACGTCCACGCGGACATGCGCCGGACCCGTCTCCTGGGCGTGACGCACGCGCCGCGTGAAGGCGGCGTCCTGCTGGTGCGCGCCAAGGACAACATCTACCGGATGACGGATCTGAAGGGCAAGAAGATCGGCCTCAGCAAGAGCCTCAACACCATCAAGACCGACTGGTGGCGCATCCAGGAGGAGCAGGGCATCGAGCTGATGCTCCGCATGAACGGCATGACCCGCAAGGACGTAGAGATCGTGGAATTTCCTTACCCGGACGATTGGTACAACAACCCCGAGATGGTCGGCCCGCCGATGGAGAACCCGTCCGAGCTGTGGCTCAAGCGGGACCACAAGCACGACTTGGCGTTCCGGCCGCTGGAGACGTCCCTCGAGAAGGGCGTCATCGACGCGATGTACAGCCAGAGCAAGGTCCTGAGCGTGCTCTCCGAAGCGACAGGGAAGTTCGCGGCCATCGAGGACCTGTCCAGGTATCCGGACTGGCGCCTGCAGGTGGCCAACATCCCCGCAGCCCTCACGTGCACGGAGGTCATGGCCCAAGAGCACCCGGAACTCGTCGTCACCTTCATGAAAGGCATGATCAAAGTCGGACGCTGGGCCAACGAGCACAAGCACGCGGCGGCGGCCATCCTCGACAAGCAGACGTACTACTTGGACGTCGAGGACACCTACCGGGGCATCAAGGACATCGACATGGTGCCCAACCTGTCCCCCCAGAACCTGGGGTCCGTCGAGATCGGCAAGAACTTCATGCTGAGCCATGGCTACATCAAGAACGACTTCGATGTGCGCAAGTGGGCCGCGCCGGAATTCCTCGAACAGGCCGCCAAGGAACTGCTCGAGGCCCAGTGGAAGAAAACGACCGCCGCGAAGCTGCCTGAGACGACCGAGCTGCTGGCGGCCTCGCAGCGGATTGGCTAGCCGGGAGGAATCATGAAAGTCATCATCGTTGGCGGTGTGGCGGGTGGTGCGTCCTGCGCGGCGCGCTTGCGCAGGCTGGATGAGAAGGCCGAGATCCTCATGGTGGAGCGGGGCCCGTACGTCTCGTACGCCAACTGCGGGCTTCCGTACCATGTCGGGGGCGTGATCGAGAAGGAATCGAGCCTCTTGGTCGCGAACGAGCAGTACTTCCGGGCGAACCTCGGGATCGACGCGCGGACGAACTGCGAAGCGATTTCCATCTCGCCGAAGAAGAAGACCGTCGACCTGAAGAACGTCCAGACCGGCGAAGTGACGACCGAGTCGTACGACAAGCTGGTGCTTTCGCCGGGGGCGCCCTCGGTCCATCCGCCCCTTCCCGGAATCGACCTCCCCGGGATCTTCCACGTGAGGACCGTGCCGGATGCGAGAACGATCCGCGAGTGGGTGGAACAAGGCACGGAGTTCCTGACCGGAATGAACAACTACTCGGGCATTCAGATGGTCAAGCCCGTGCGGCGTGCGGTCGTGGTGGGCGGCGGGTTCATCGGTCTCGAGATGGCGGAGAACCTGGTCCATCTCGGCTTCGACGTGACCCTCATCCAGAAGCCCCCTCACGTTCTGGGCCCGCTCGATCCGGAGGTCGCGCGCCTGGTCGAAAGCCACGTCGAAAGACACGGCGTTCGTCTCGCGCTGGGCGACGGCGTGACTGGATTCAAGCAGTTGGACCGCGGCGCGCTCGAGGTGCAGACGAGCTCCGGCAAGACCTATCCCGCGGACATCGTGATCCTCGCGATCGGCGTGCGGCCGGACACGGCGCTCGCCAAGACGGCCGGGCTCACGATCGGCGAACGCGGCGGGATCCGCGTCGACGAGCACATGCGCACGAGCGATCCGGACATCTTCGCCGTCGGTGACGCCATCGAGGTCAAGGACTTCGTGACCGGCGAGTGGAGTCTCGTGGCCTTGGCCGGACCGGCGAACCGGCAGGGGCGGATCGCGGCCGACGTGATCGCGGGACGCGATTCCCGGTTCCGCGGCACGCAGGGCACCGCGATCATCGGCTTGTTCGGGGGCGCGGCGGCGTGGACCGGAGTCAGCGAAAAGACGCTCAAGCGAATCGGTGACAAGGACTACGAGAAGATCTACATCTTCCCGAACTCGCACGCCGGGTACTACCCGGGCGCCAAGATGCTCGGGTTGAAGGCCCTCTTCCGCAAATCCGACGGACGTCTTCTCGGCGCGCAGGCGCTGGGCGTCGACGGGCCGGCGGTGGACAAGCGGATCAGTGCACTCGCCGTGGCCATCCAACTGGGCGCGACGATCTACGATCTCGAGGAAGCGGAGCTTTGCTACGCGCCCCAGTTCGGAAGCGCGAAGGATGCGGTCAACTTCGCCGGCATGGTCGCCGCCGACGTCCTCCGCGGCGACATGCCGCTCGCCCACTGGGAGGACACCAAGAACGCATTCCTGCTCGACGTGCGTCAGCCGATCGAGCTGGTCGTCGAGAGCGTGCCCGGCGCCGTCAACATTCCGCTCGGTCAGCTCCGTTCGCGCCTCGGGGAGCTCCCGAAGGACAAGGAGATCCTCATCATCTGCCGCTCGGCCCAGCGCGCCTACTACGCGCAGCGGGTCCTGCTGCAGAACGGCTTCACGGCCCGGAACATCTCCGGCGGCATGCTGTCGCGCGCGATGCTCCAGGCGGTGTGAGACAGGTGAAGTTCAATACACGCAAGTCAAGTCACAGAATGAAGGAGGCCGCGTAATGGCAACGGAAACGAAACCGACGAAGAGCTCCACAGGACGCGTCACGGTCGATCCCGGCCGGGTCGATCGGCTGAAGGCACAGCTCCTGAGCACGCCGCAGTCTCTGGACAGCGAGCGTGTCCGGATCATGGCGGAGGTCTACGAAAGCACCGCCGGCTACCAGCAGATCATCCGCAGGGCCAAGTTCTTCGAGCAGTTGATCGAGCGTAAGAAGCTGTACCTCGACGACAACCTCTTCGTGGGCAGCATGGCGAGCTCGCTCTGCGCGGTCTACACGTATCCGGAATGGAACGTGGAGTGGATGAAGGCGGAAAAGACCGTCGAGAAGTCGAAGACTCCGGAAGACCGGAAGGCGAACCAGTGGGCGCTCGAGTACTGGGACAAATGGGCGCTCAGGCCGCGGGCCGACGAGATCTTCATCAAGAAGTACGGCTTCGACCCGGACCCCGTCTATAAGTCCGGTCTCATTGCCGAGTTCATGTCCTGGCCGGGTGGCGGAGGCAACCTGAACTACCCCCGCGTCTACAACCAGGGCCTGGCCGGCATGATCAAGGAAGTGGAGGAGCGGCAGAAGGCCCTCGACATGCGGCTGCCGAACGCCCCGAAGTTCTACTTCTACGAGGCCTGTCTGATCACGATGAGGGCCATCATCCGTCTGGCTCACCGATATGCCGAGCTGGCCCGGGAGATGGCGGGCAAGGAGACGAACGCAGACCGCAAGGCCGAGCTCCTCGCCATCGCCGAGACGTGCGAGTGGGTCCCCGAGCATCCTGCCCGGACCCTGCGGGAAGCCATTCAGTGCCACTTCCTGTGCCATATCTGCGCGGAGATCGAGCAGGTGGGTTGCGGCTATTCCGAAGCGTACCTCGGCCAGAACCTGGAGCCGTTCTACCAGCGTGACAAGGCAGCGGGCCTGGTCGATCCCGAGCAGGCGACTTTCATGCTAGAGAACCTCTTCATCAAGCTGAACGAAATCGGCTACTACTACGGAGAGCAGGTCGCTCTGCAGAACTCGGCCGACCTTGGGCAGAGCATCTCCCTCGGAGGGTTCACCGAATCCGGGGAGGACGCCACCGCGGAGATGGACTACCTGATCCTCGATGCGGCCAAGTACCTCAAACTGCCTCAGCCCCCGTTGTCGTGCGTCTACACCGAGAAGATGAGCGGCAAGTTCCTCGAGAAGGTCCTCGACGTGATCGACACCGGTGTCGGCATGCCTCAGTTCGTCAACGGCGACGTGATGGTGAAACGCGCCCTCAACCTCTTCGCAAGCAGCAAGCACGGTCTGACGCTCGAGAAGGCTCGACGAACCTGTATCGGCGCGTGCGTCGGAAGCTACATCCCCTACGAGACCGGCCACCCTGTGGAAGGGCAGCCCAACCTGGGGAAAGTTCTCGAGCTCACGATGAACGACGGTTTTGATCCGCGCACCAAGAAGCAGATCGGACCCACGACAGGGGATCCCGAGACGTTCAAGGACTTCGAGGAGCTGTACGCAGCTTTCGAAAAGCAGCTCCAGTTCTGCGAGGACACGCTCCGCCGCGAGGCGTGGATCGCGAGCATCCTGTGCGCCGAGTACCTGCCGGTCAGCTGGCGCTCCATCCTCACCGGGGGCTGCATCGAAAGCGGCACCGAGGTCTGGAATGGCGGGGCTAATTACTACACGGTCGCCCAGATCACCGTCGGTGGCGTCGACGCCGCCAACGGACTGATGGCGGTGAAGCACCTCGTCTTCGACACCAAGAAGCTGACCATGGCCGAGCTGAAGAAGGCCCTGGCCGCCAACTTCGAAGGCGAGTACGAGAAGGTTCGGAAGCTGTGCTACGAGGCTCCCAAGCACGGCAACGACATCCCCGAGGTCAACCGGCTCGTCCACAGGGTGTACGAGACCATCTTCCAGGCTTTCCAGAACGTCGAGGGAGGTGGCAACTACATCAGCCGGGACATCAGATCGGCGCCTGAC
>JAQBEH010000030.1:0-28713 GCA_032124015.1 Acidobacteriota bacterium | reverse complement strand
TGACCCCCCGGCCGCGGATTTCGTCGTACTCCCGTTGCTCTTGGGGTGTGAGTTTCGACTCGCCGAGCTTGATGACGACCTTGTCGATCGTCCCGGTGAACTTGAATGGCACCTTGTACTCCTCGCTGACGGGCGTGCCGGTGTCCTCACCGCAATCGAGTGTTTCGTCGAGCGACATGCGGAACGGGAGCGTTCGGCCGATCTTCCCTTCGCCGGACGGCTTGTCATCCACCGTGATCGTCGCCGTTCCGCCCTTGCCGAGACCGGGGCCTTCGGGCTTGAAGTCCAGGGCGACGGTGTGTTTGCCGGGAGTGAGCTTGTCCTTGCCGACGACGGTGTATCGCTCAACGCCGGCGAGGTTGTAACAAAAGACGGGCTTGCCGCCGAGCACGTACAGCCCCCAGCCGGCAAATCGCCCGCCCTGTGTGATCAGCATGCCGTTGGCGCCGCCCTTGGGAACCTCCACGCTGGCGACGATCTGAAAGGACTTGTTCTTGACGTCGGGCGCGGCGCCCTCCGGGATGCGCACCTGGCCCGGGTAGTAGCCGAAGACCGAGCGACCCCGCGTGAGGCTGGGCCGATTGGCGGTGTCGAGGCGCTCGACCTTGCTGTTGTCGAGAGGCAGCACGTTGTACTTGGCCGCCTCGACCCAGAACAGGTCCTGCAATTCGCGGAGCTTGACCGGTTCCTTGTCGACGAGGTTGTTGGCCTCGCTGAAGTCGTCGGTGACTCGGTAGAGCTCCCACTTGTAATCGAGCACCTTGACCGTGCCGGTGACCGACGCCCACGGCGGCGAGGGCGGCGTCGTGGCGGTGACCCAGCCGTCGCTGTAGATCGCGCGATTGCCGAGCATCTCGAAGTACTGCGTCCGGCGGCGTGAAGGAGCTTTGGCGTCGTCGAAGGAATACGCCATGCTCACGCCTTCGACCGGTTTCTGAGGCACGCCGTTGAGCACGGACGGTGAGGGCACACCCACGGCCTCGAGAATCGTCGGATAGATGTCGATGACGTGGTGGAACTGGGTGCGAATGCCCCCGACGTCCTTGATGCGAGCGGGCCAGGAGATCACCAAGCCGTTGCGCGTGCCGCCGAAGTGCGAGGCGATCTGCTTCGTCCACTGGAACGGCGTATCCATCGCGTGCGCCCAGCCGATCGGATAGTGATTGAACGTGTTCGGCCCGCCGAGCTCGTCCATGCGGCGCACGACTTCCTTGAAGTCTTCGGGGATGGCGTTGAAGAACGTCATTTCGTTGAGAAGCCCGTTCGGGCCGCCCTCGGCGCTGGCGCCGTTATCCCCCTGGATGTAGATGACCAGCGTGTTGTCCAGTTCGCCGAGTTGGTCGATCGCGTCGATGATGCGGCCCATTTCGTAGTCGGCGTGCGACAGCGCCGCCGCGTAGACCTCCATCATGTGGGCGGCGACCTTCTTGTGGTCGGCGTCGAGCGAGTCCCACGCGGGGATGCCTTCGGAGCGCACGGTGAGCTGGGTCCCAGCGGGGACGACCCCGAGCTTCTTCTGACGGGCGAGGGTTTCCTCGCGGACCACGTCCCAGCCCTGATCGAATTTCCCCTTGAACTTCGCGATCCACTCTTTGGGCGCGTGATGGGGCGCGTGAGCCGTCCCGGTGGCGTAGTACTGCAGCCAGGGCTTGTCCGGGGCCACCGAGTGCAACATCCGGATACGCTCGATGCAATGATCGGCCATGTCGTTGTCGAAGAAGTAATTCTTCGCATCGTGAGGCGGCTCGATCGGCTTGATCCCCTCGATGATGGCGGGATTCCACTGGCTCGTGTCGCCGCCGATGAATCCGTAGAAATACTCGAAGCCCAGTCCCGTCGGCCACAGATCGAACGGCCCGGCTTGGCTCCCGTGCCAGTCGGGGACGTTGTGGTTCTTGCCGTACCACGCGGTGCTGTACCCGTTCTGCTTCAGCACCTCGGCGAACGTGCCGCTGCTTTTCGGCATGAGCGTGTTGTAGCCGGGGAATCCGGTGCCGGCCTCCATGATCACGCCGGTCGCATTCGAATGGTGATTGCGTCCCGAGAGCAATGCCGCCCGAGTGGGCGAGCAGAGCGCGGTCGTATGAAACTGCGTGTAGCGCAGCCCGGCTTTCGCCAGCCGGTCCATCGTCGGCGTCGGAATGGGACCGCCGAACGTGCTCGAGGCGCCGAAGCCCACGTCATCGGTCAGGATGATGAGGACGTTGGGCGCACCCTTTGGGGCCTCGACCGCTTTCGGAAAGTCCTTGACGGAATCCTGGGCCGTGAGTCCGATGCGGCCACCGAATGGTTGCTCGGGTCGCGGTAGGACGTCTTGGGCCGAGGCTGAAAGCGCAAACGTCGCGCTCAACGCCAGGCTCAGACCCGTGGCGAGGTTGTGCTTGGACATGATCTTCATGGTTTTCTCCATCAGGGCTCACGCCCAGTCGCGGTCCTTAAATGCTTTCGCGCCCAGCGTCAGCGCCTCATCGATGTCATCGAGCAGGATACCGTCAAGGCTCTTGATATGGAAGCAGGTCTTGCCTTTCAGCAGCTTCAGAAGCCCCGGTGCGAGTTTCTTCTCGAGCGCGGGGTTCATGTAGATGGGCATGAAGTAGAACCCGACGTAGCCCTTCTGCATGACGAGGCTGGCCATACACAACTCGGTCGGCTTACCGCCGTACGCGCCGGGGATGGTCACCGCCTTGGGCACGACGAGATGGAAGTTCTTCTTGCCCCGAAACATCCCTCGCTCATCCCCACCGGGCTTGAACGGCGGGACCCGCTTCAGCAGGAGTTGGTGCAGCTTCTCGAACACGAGTTCCAGCGAGGCGTCATTCGTCTTGGTTGTGGTGGCCATGTCGCACCTGTCACTGGGCCGACGGCAGGGATTTTCCCCAGTCGGGCCAAAGCCTTATGTCGTGGCGCAGCATCTGGGGATCGGCCTCCCTTCCGACGAGTACCGAGGTTCCATCGGGCGCGGCGTCGAAGCCGACGATCTCGCTGGGAATGGCTGGCCCGGACACCGGTTGCGGCGCGTCGAAGCGCAGTTCCGAGGCCGATCGCAGCGTGGCGGAAAAGACCCGATTGCCGCTCATGTAGAAGAGCCGCGTGCCGTCACGGTTCCAGAGCGGAATCGCACCGCCGTCGTTGGTCACCCGGCGCCGGCTTCCTGGGTCGCCCAGACGCGAGACGTACACCTCGTCGCGGCCCGACTCGGCCGACTGATACGCCACGAGCGTGCCGTCCGCGGAGACCGTGGGTGAGGCCTGGTCGCCGGTCCCACCGGCCACGAGTATCGGCTTGCCCGCGGGCGTACCGTCATCCGCCACCGCCATCGTGTACGCATCGAGCCCATCGTTCGCCGAAACCAAACTGAAGCCGATCATGCGCGAAGGATAGGCGATCGAATGCAGCGTTCCCGTGCCCTCTAAAAGCGACGTGGGCGCCGCGCCGCCGGCAAGCGGCATACGGTAGAACCGATAATCCCCGCCTTCGCGATCGGACGTGAACAACAGCCAGCGCCCATCCGGCGACACGACCCCGCCGGCATCGTTGCCGCCGCCCGAAGTCAATCGCGTCGCGTTCATCTGCTCCAAGTCGATCAGCCAGAGCTTGTCGTTGGCACCACCGATTTGCATCACCATCCGCTTGAAGTCGCGCGAGAATCGAATCCCGGCGCCGAAGACTGCGGCATCCAGGCGATCCAAGCCCTCGGTGGTGCGGCCGGGGCCTTCCCACGAGAAGCGACCTGTCTCGATGATCTTCCCGCCGGGGACGTAGACCAAAAGACCCTTCCGCGTGACGTCGTACCAGGCGGCACCCGTCATCGGCGCGGTGACGACACCGTCGAGCACGGGAATGGGAGCGCCGCGAATTGCGCGCGATCGCAGGTCGAACGCCACCGCATAGAGCTTCCCGGCTCGCGCGAAGACGAGATGGCCGTTGTCGAGGTAACGCGGCATCGTGCCGCCTTCCACGAGGACGTGATGCTCGCCGGTTGCGGGATCCGCGATGGCGATGAGCGCGTCGTCCAGCGCCTCGTTGGTCGCCATCTTAATCGTGAACAGCACACCGGCACCGCCCGGGAGGGCCGAGGGCCATCGATGGCTCACCTCGCCCGCGGCGCGATCGACCTTCGTCAGCGCGCGGACCTCGCCGCCCGCGGCCGGGATCGTCCAAAGGCCGTCCGAGTAGTTCGGCGTGTAGACGATCTGGCCGTCGTCGCCCCAACTCCCCCCGACAGAGTTCAAGGACGCGGGACCGAGGTCGACGGGGACGCCGCCCGGCAAGTCGATGCGCCACAGGCGCCCGCGCGCGAAGAAGGCGAGCCGCTTGCCGTCCGGCGAGAAGAACGGCGCGAACGCGGTCTCGGTCTTCGTGAGGCGCACCGCGTCGAAACTATCGAAACGCCGAACGTAGAGCGCGCCTTCCCCGCCCTCGACACCGACGTACGCGACCTGGTCGGCGAGGGGCGAAACGGCCAGCGTCGTGAGCGTGCCGGTACCGTAGTAGTAGAGGGTGGGGATGCCGAGGCCGTCCGGCAGCGCGAGCGAGGTCCGGAGTGTGCTCGAACCGCCCGGCGCGCGCTGGCTAAGGACTATGGCCGTGGCAACCCAGCCGACAAACGCCACGGCAGCGATCGCCCAGGGCCAGGAGCGGCGGGGCGCGCGCTTTTCGAGCGACGCCGCGCCGTAGCCTTGGACCGCGCCCGAGATCCCGCTGAACTCGTCGGGACGCTCGAGTGCGACGCGCGCTTCGCCGATCGCCTGCAGCCGCAGTTTGACGTCCCGCTCCAGGCACCGTCGCAGCAACTCGCGGACGCGCGGCGGCGTCGCGGCCGGGAGCTTTGACCAATCGAGATCCTGCCGCAACACCGCGGCCAAAACATCCGAGACGTCTTCCCCCTGAAAGGCGCGCTCGCCGGTGAGCACTTCGTAGAGGACGACACCGAACGCCCACACGTCCGCCCTCTTGTCGACCGGCCTGCCGCGCGCCTGCTCGGGGGCCATGTACGCCGCGGTGCCGATGATCATGCCCAGTTGCGTCGCGCGCGCGGTCAACGTCGGCGACTTCGCGGAGTCGACTCCGGACGTGAGGCTCGGGTCCATCGCCTTCGCGAGTCCGAAGTCGAGCACCTTCACCGTGCCGTCGGCGCGCACCTTGATGTTCGCGGGCTTGAGATCTCGATGCACGATGCCCAGCTCGTGCGCCGCCTCGAGCGCCTCGGCGATCTGCTTGGCGATCGGAAGCGCCTCGGCGACCGGCATCGGCCCCTGCTTGATCAGCGCCGACAGATCCTCGCCCTCGACCAGCTCCATCACGAGCGCGCGGACGCCTCCTTGTTCTTCCAGTCCGTGGAGGTGCGCGATGTTGGGGTGATTGAGCGACGCCAACGTCTGCGCTTCACGCGTAAAGCGTGCGAGGCGCTCGGCGTCGGCGGCGAAGAGTTCCGGCAAGACCTTGATGGCGACGTCCCGATTGAGACGGGCATCGCGCGCGCGATAGACCTCCCCCATCCCTCCTTCGCCGAGCTTTGCGGTGATCTCGTACGGACCGAGTGTAGAGCCGGTTGCCAACGCCATCGGCCTAATGTAGCTCAGTTGCCGGCAGTTCCCTTGTTTTGAAGGATCTTGACGACATCCATTTTTCACCAAGACCAAGTCCGCGGCGGGTTGCCCTCCATCACGACGGGACCTAGGTTCATTCGGAAGTGGATGCATCGTACGAGCTCATCGTCATCGGCAGCGGGCCGGCCGGCCAAAAGGCCGCCGTTGCAGCAGCGAAAGCGGGTCGACGTGTGCTCGTCGTCGAGCGTGGCGGAGAGGTCGGCGGTGTGTGCGTCCACTCGGGAACGATCCCGAGCAAGGCTCTGCGCGAGGCGGTCCTCATGCTTTCGGGGCTTCGGGCCCGCGGGGTCAACGGCCTCCGCGTTGAGCTGGACGAAAACCTCGGTGTCGAGGATCTGATCTCTCATACGGCCGCGATCGTCGCCACGGAAACCAGGGTCGTCCGCGAGCAGATGGCCCGAAACGGCATCACATTGATCCGCGGTGAGGCGTCGTTTGTTTCCGATCGTTCGGTCTCGGTGACGACCGACGCCGGCGAACGCGTGTTCGCCGCGGACCGGATCGTCGTCGCTGTGGGTGCCGAGCCCTTGCGTCCCCCCGTGATCCCGTTCGACGACGAGCGCGTTTTCGACTCGAGCACGATCTTGGGTCTGTCCCGCCTGCCGAAGCGCATGCTGATCGTCGGCGCCGGGGTCATCGGCGTCGAGTACGCGTGCATCTTTGCGAACCTGGGCGTATCGGTGGACGTGACCGACCGCCGCCGCGAGCTGCTCACTTTCCTCGATCGGGAAATGGCCGCCACGCTCGCCGATCGCATGCGCGGGAGGGGCGTTCGCCTGCGGATGGCCGAGGATATTGCCGCGATCGACACGGCATCCCCGGTCCTGACCGTCACTCTCGCCGGCGGAGAACGGCTGGAGACCGACGCCATCCTCTACGTCCAGGGGCGCGTGTCCGCGACTGCGGCCTTGCGGCTCGAACGCGCCGGACTCGCGGCCGGGAAAGGCGGCCAGTTGGCCGTCAACGCAAACTACCAGACCGCGGTTCCCCACATCTACGCGGTCGGCGACGTGATCGGTTTTCCCAGCCTCGCGAGCACGAGCATGGAGCAGGGCCGCATCGCCGGTTCTCATGCGTTCGGGATCCCCGTCGAAAGCTTTCCGGAATTGCTCCCGTTCGGCATCTACACCATTCCCGAGATCTCGATGGTCGGAAAGAGCGAGGAGCAACTCAAAACCGACGGCGTGCCGTTCGCAGCCGGTCGAGCGCACTATCGCGAGATCGCTCGCGGCGACCTCGTCGGTGACCACGACGGACTGCTCAAGATCCTCTTCGACCCGGAGACCCGGCGGCTTTTCGGCGTGCACGCGCTAGGCAGCGGCGCGACGGAGTTGATCCACATCGGACAGGCGGTCATCGCGTTCAACGGAACGATCGACTACTTCGTCGCCAGCGTCTTCAACTATCCAACCTTCGCCGAGTGCTATCGCGTGGCAGCCCTCGACGGGATCAACCGGCTGCGGGCCCAGGCGACCGTACCCGCATCAAAGGCCGGCCCCACCCTTCTCGCCTCCCGCTAAAACTGCGCATTCGCGACGTTTTTTACTGCGCAAAGTCCAATCCGGTGGTTTTTGAGGCCTCCCGTGCAGGAAACGGCCGCCTAGGATCGGCCAGGATCGACGATCGAGCCCCCTCCCAGGTGTTGGGACGCCTGGAATAAGCGAAAGCACGACGAAATCAGCTGGATTCCTGGGGCTCCCCGGGCCGATCGGCTATCGTGCGCCCGCCGGATACCAGGGCCGCTATCGGGGGTTTGCAGTGAGCGACGTGGGCCAAGTTCATGACGGAAGCCTCGTCCACGAGGTGGGGCGCCGGCGCACGTTCGCGATCATCTCGCACCCCGACGCCGGCAAAACGACGCTCACGGAAAAGCTCTTGCTCTATTCAGGCGCCGTCGATCTCGCCGGTGCCGTCCGCGGCCGCAAGAACCGCCGGCATGCCACGTCGGACTGGATGGCGCTCGAACAGCAGCGTGGCATCTCGATCACGACGACCGCCTTGCAGTTCGAGTACGAGGGCCGGCTGCTGAACCTGCTGGACACCCCGGGACACCAAGACTTCAGCGAAGACACGTATCGCACCCTGATGGCCGTGGACAGCGCGGTCATGGTTTTGGACAGCGTCAAGGGCATCGAACCGCAGACGCTCAAGCTCTTTGCGGTTTGCCGCACCCGCGGGCTGCCGATCCTCACGTTCATCAACAAGCTCGACCAGGAGGGCCGGGCTCCGTTCGATCTGCTCGACGAAATCGAGAGCGTGCTCGGCATCACGGCCGTTCCGATGAACTGGCCGATCGGCCAAGGCTCCCGATTTCAGGGCGTCTACGATCGCAACCGTCAGGAAGTCCTCCGGTTTCAGCGGACCGAGCGCAACGAGCGCCGCGCCCCGGTCGTCGCGGTGCCGCTCCACGATGCCCGCCTCGTGGCCGAGTTGGGCGACGAGGCCGCGGTTTCGCTTCGAGACGACGTCGCTCTGCTCGACACCGCGAGCCATGCGTTCGACCGGGATGATTTTCTCCACGAGAAAGCGACACCGGTTTTCTTCGGCAGCGCGTTGAACAACTTCGGCGTCGAGCCGTTTCTCACGGCGCTCGTCGATCTCGCGCCCCCGCCGGCCGCCCGCCTGAGCGACGGCCGGAGCATCGACCCCGCGACCGATTCCTTTTCGGCCTTCGTGTTCAAGATCCAAGCGAACATGGATCCCAAGCATCGCGACCGGATGGCCTTCATGCGAGTCTGCTCGGGCCGATTCCGGAAGGACATGCTCGTGCACCACGCGCGCCTCGACCGCGAGATCCGGATGACGCGGCCTCATCGGCTCTTCGCCCGCGATCGCGAGACGGTCGAAGAGGCCCTGCCGGGCGATGTCGTCGGTGTGGTCAATCCGGGCGTATTCGTGATCGGCGACACGGTGAGCGAAGATGCGTCCGTGCGCTTCGACGCCATCCCGAAGTTCGAGCCGGAGTGCTTCGCGGTCATCCGGAGCGTCGCCGTCGACAAGTCCAAGCGGTTTCACCGCGGGATGAAACAGCTCGAAGAGGAAGGTGCGATTCAGCTCCTCGTCGCCGCGGATGGCGGCCGGCGAGACATCATCCTGGCCGCCGTGGGTGAGTTGCAGTTCGACGTCGTCGTGTCCCGCCTGGAAAGCGAGTACGGCGTCGCCGCGTCGATCGAACGCCTTCCGTACGTGGCCGCACGCTTCATCGTTGCCGACCCGGCCGTGATCGCGGAGATGCTTTGGCCCTACCAAGGCGTGCCGAAGCTTCACGACGGCGCCGGGCGCCTGATCGTTCTGTTTCGCTCGCTGCGCGACGTCGACTACTGCGTGGAGCGCAATCCTGGCGTAGAATTCCGCCGGCTCGGCTAACTCCAGGGACACGCAACGCGGATGACGAGCGGCGATGGAATCGCCCGCTCTCATCCGATATCCTGAAGGTAGTGGCGCACCTTCCTGGGCGCTCACTGGTCGACGATTGCCGCCATCGATTTCACGACCGTCGAACTGTGGGGTCGACGCGGTCTCGTCACGATGTACGTCCTGTTCGCAATCGAACTGCGCAGCCGTCGCGTTCATTTCGCGGGCATGACGCCGGGCCCAGACGAGGCCTGGATTAGGCAAGTCGGGAGGAACCTCACAGATTCGATCGATGGGTGCTTGTGCGAGAAGCGATTCTGTCTGATGGATCGTGATGCGAAGTTCACGACGGGGTTTCGCACCCTGTTGGCGGGAGCCGGGATCGAGCCTGTTCGACTGCCGCCGCGATCACCAAACCTGAAGGATCAGGCTTCACACTGCACCTCCTTCGCACGGTTCGGCTGGACCTTGGGGAAACGCCCCCGTCCGGAGAGCTTACGGCCCTGGCTCTTGACCGGCGGCCTGTCGCCGGGGTGTTCGTAGAGGCACTCGCTCTTGTCGTTGTAGTGCTCGGCCCGTAGGAGTGCGTGATTGCGCCATTGCTTGACGGTGCCATTGGTGACGCCGAGCAGACCTGCAATTTCCTCGATGGTCAGCATGCCTTTCTCACGAAGCCGCTGGTAGCGGCTCTTCAGGTTGTAGGCACGTCGGACGTTCTTGACGATCAGTCGGTGAAACGGTTTGCCCTCTCCGGAGGTGATACCACGCCTGTTGAGGATCGCGGCGATCTTTACCTCGGTGTGCTCTTCGAGGAGGCCATCGATTTCCCTCACAACCTCGGGTGAGGTCTGCCGCATCTGCCACGCCGAAGGCGGTAGGGGCAGGGCGAGGCTCTTCGTCGTACCTCCCTTGAACCGGACGTGGGCGGTGATGTCATCGCCCTTGATGAGCGTGACGTCCTCGATCAGCAGTCGCACCATGCGCTTGCGGTCGCGTTGGGGCGTCCTTGGATTTTGCCAGAGCCGAGGGAAATCGATCGCGAGGGCGAGGACCCGAGCCCGTTGCTCCTCGCCGATGGTGCTGCGATCGGCGGCGCGCTGCTTCTCATACTGTTCCTGGACGTCGGCAAGCACCCGGAGCTTCTCGTTCCATTCGGCCTCGAGCGTGTCAGTCACGAGTCGGTTGTCCGGATCGACCTGCATGTAGCGCCGCCGGGCCAGGTCGGCTTCGTACCGAGCGCGCTCGACCTGCTTGTGGCGCAGGCGATCGGCTTCATCGATGCGCGACTCGAGCTCTTCCTGGACGCGCAGCGCGACCTCCAGCGCCACGGGCGTGACCGTCTCCACCAACAACGTCCCGATCGCCTCGTCGATTCCGGAGCCGGGGATGTTCTGGCAAATCTTCCTGGCCGTCTGGATTCCATCTCGCTGACAGACGTAGTCAGGGTAGAGGTCGCCGTGTCGCGCGTGATAGCGGACCGTCATGCGCGTGCCACAGACACCGCACATCACCATCCCCTGAAGCAGGGCCGGCCCCTCTCGCGGCGGGCTCTTACGACGATCTTTTCCCTGGGCCTGGGCGCCTTCGCGCAACCGTCGTTGGTTGTCCTCGTACTCCTGCCACGAGATGTATCCGGCGTGCGTGTCCGGCAGCAAGACGAGCCAATCTTCTCGGGGCACCACCTCGACGGTACTCTTGCCGTCGGGTCGTGGACGGGTACGGTGCCGACCGAAAACGAAGGCGCCCGCGTAGCGCGGATTGTGAAGCACTTGCAACGCCCGCCAGTGAATCAGGGGGCCCCAGCACAGCTCACCCTTGCGTAACCCCCTTCGTATGCGGCGCGGAAACAACAGTTGCTCTTGCCGAAACGTCTTGACCGCAGCGCGAGCGGAACCGCCGCGCTGAAACGTCCGAAAGAAGTGGTGGATGCTCTCTTGGACCTGCCGGTCCGGATCCAACACGACTTTGCCACCGGAATCGTAGACCAGCCCCACCGGCACGGGGCACTGCAACTCGCCTCGACGAGCCTTGTTCAAGATCCCGCCTCGAAGCCGTGCTCGCAGCACGTGGAGCTCGGCTTCGCTCATCGTGCCCTTCAGCCCAAGCAACAAACGGTCGTTGAAGTCGCACGGATTGTAGATGCCGTCCTCGTCGAGAATGAGCGTGGCGGAGAGCGCGCAGATCTCCAGCAGGCGGTGCCAGTCGCTCGAGTTGCGGGCCAGACGGGAAACCTCCAGCCCAAGCACGATGCCGGCACGACCCATGCCGACCTCGGCCACCAAGCGCTGGAAGCCCAATCGATCGGCGGCCGATGCGCCAGATTGTCCTTGGTCACTGTCGATGACCACCACGCGCTCGATCGGCCAACCCAGGCTCACGGCGCGCTCCCGCAAGGCATACTGCCGCTTGGTGCTCTCCGTGTTCTCGAACACCTGCCGGACCGTGGACTGACGGACGTACAGATACGCGTCCCGCTTCAGATGGCTTGCGGTGACCTTCTGGTGCGCCTCGGATCTCATGCTCGCTTCTCCTCCAGACCGATCAAGACCATGTGGGCCAGCAACCGAACCACATCGGCGCAACTCTCGTCGGGGAGAACCTCCTCGGGCGATCCGCGCTCGGCTTCAACCGAGGGGACGATCCCAGGGCACCGGGACCATCCCGCAATCCAAGCCGCGATCCCCTCGCGCAGGAGAAGCGCAAGCCCGAGACGAGAGCCCGACCCACCGCCCGCGATCACGCGACGGCGGAGATCCTCGTAGCCGGCCACCAGCGGGGCGCTCGCGGCTGTTGCGGCGGTGTCGGACGGGGTTACCGCCGTTTTTTTTCCCGCCGAGCCAGGGCGCGCTCGATGCTTCGCGGGTGGGACGAAACCCCAAAGCGCTCCTCGATCCTGCGTGCCAGGTCCCTTGGGCGCAGCGAGGCATCGTCGGATAGCGATCGCTCGAGGAAGTCGACCACTTCGTCGCTCAGCTTGTGTGCACGGCGCGGTCCGGGCTTCTTCGGAACCAGAGCGGGCAGGCCGCCTTGTGCGAAAGCCGCCTGGGCCTTGTAGAACGACGGGCGCGAGAAGCCGAAAGCGGTGGCACTGCGATTGACATGCTGTCCGTCGACACGAACGCGACGCACCATTTCGTACTTGACCTGAACCAGATCGCGCGCGTCGAAGAAGTCGACCGTGGTGAAGAGCTCGTCGCGGATCTTTTCGGGATGCGGGTTGAGGCTCCCGCTCCGCCGTAGCGCCTCGTTCTTCCCGTCGGGGGCCTTGCGCTTCGCCATGGGCATCTCCTGGATGTTTATAGACTGTAACTCTATTTACGCCCACATGGTACACCACATCCAAACCCACACGTTCAAGAAATATCACGATATATGGAATAACTACGCGATTCAACGAACACGCCAAGCATCGATGCAATCCCATCGGCGGCAGAATTTGCTTGACACTCACGGCGAAGTAGCCTTTACACTGCCCCCAGCCCATTTCGAGAGCGACGCGCAGGCCGCTCACGGCCTCACGCCCTGGAGCAGGTCCGCCAACTCACGCAGATCCGCCGTCCGAAAGTGCGACCGGCCGACCGCCGCGACCACGAACGGATCCTCCGCAGCGGCGCTGGTCCACGAAGCAGGAAGAGACCTCAGGGCTCCGGTCTCGTCGTGGAAATAGACCCGGTCCTCGCCCCAGTTGTGACGATAGGTTAGGAGATCGTACTCGCGCCCGAACAACGGGTGGAACCGATGCGTGACTCGGAAACGATGATACGGATCGTCGTTATCGGGTGCACTCGACAGCTTCGTCCAACGCGTGGATCGAGAGGTTCATGCGTTCGATCAAGTCGGAATGCCTCGACCGCATGATCTTCGTCGGCGAAGATTCCCTGCGACGCGCAGTTCGCGAGTACGTCACCCATTACCACACGGAGCGGAATCACCAGGGACTCGGCAACTCGATCATCGCGCCGGTTCCCGGCCCCACGAAGACCTTCGGGCGCATGCGTTGTCGTGAGCGCCTCGGTGGGATGCGTCGCTACTACCATCGAGAAGCGGCTTAGCATCTCTGCCGCTTCCCTCGGCCGCGTTGCGCGCCGCCAATCGCGGCGCGCCGATGGCTGCTGGCGCATACTCACGTCTGTCACTTAGCGGACTATCGGGTACAACCCCCGCGGCACGGAACCCCGACATCGTTGCGCTCGAATGCGAATCGAGCGCCGTTTGTGTTTTCGGACCATACGGGCTGCGTCCACCCGACGATCGCGGACGGCAACCGGGCGAGTCCGATTGCCGTCCGCATCCGAAGGACGATCGTTCCGTCGTCTAGTGGTTCGTGTTCCCGCCGCTGAGCGGACAGCCATCCTGGCCGTTGTTGGCGTCATCGAGCACGCTACCGAGGTTGATCATCGTGTCCCGGTCGCCGGTCGCCAGAGCGGCATTGACCAGCCCGATCACGCCGTCGACCGAGTAGTCGATCGAGGGGTGTGATTCGTTGAGTAGGGCCGCGATGGCCGCGCGAAGCAGGATTCGGGCGCCTCCGATCGCGCCGGTGCCACCGTGATACTGGAGGCCGGCCAGGAGCGAGTCGTCGGCCAACGTCGGGAACGCGCTCGCCGCGCTGAACACGCTGCCGATCGTCCCACCGGGGGCATAGCCGACCCAATGGCCGGTGTGATTCTTCCAGAATCCGGGGGTGCAGCCCTCCGCCATGGTCTTTTCGATCCGGCAGTCGGCGGAGCAGCCGTCGCCGTCATCGTTGTTGCCGTCGTCGCACTCTTCGCCTTCGTTGAGGACGCCGTCGCCGCACTTTTCAAACTGGCACTTGTCGTTGCAGCCGTCGCCGTTATTGGTGTTGCCGTCGTCGCACTCTTCGCCCGATTCGACGACGTCGTTTCCGCACACCGCTTCGCCGACGCCCAACGAGATCCGGCCGAGGTGAGGGCGTGCCAACCCGGCGTCGGCCGTCGGGGCCAGGGCCAGGACGCATACAAGGGTCAAGGCCATTCCAAGGAACCCGGCCCACGCGGACAAAATCCGTTTCGTCATGAGGTCTCCCTTCGCGATGAGTAGTTGATGGGACCCGACTCCAGACTGAAACCTATCGGGGATTGTTTACCCCCAATGGGGCTCGGGGTCAAGATCTTCCGGACACCACGCCGGCGATGCAGGCCGCGGTCGCCGGCGCGCGCGACGGGTCGGCCGCAAGCTCGAGTACGAGGCGCGCGAGATCGCTTTCGACGTCGACATCGAACCAGGGCGCCGACGAGAATGTACCCCCCGTCGTTCGCCGGGATGATGACGGCATCGGCTCCGCCGGCGAACGCGCGAAGGAGCGCCCGGTGCAACCTGTCCCCGAGGTCGCCGTCCCCCTGCTCGGTATCGAGGCACACTTCGCACGAACGGCGATCGCCCGAAAGCGCCTGCACGAATCTCGTCTGGTCGACGAGCATCGCCTGGTGGAGGACGAGGGCTTGCTCCGGGGTGAGCCGGGGGGCGAGCCGTGTCTTCACCTCGTGAAGGCGCGGTGCCTCTGCGAAAAGGATGAACCCCGTCGAAGCGATGAGCCTTGTCTCCGCGAACGACCCGCTGCGGCCGAGGAAGAGGACGGCGCGGCGAGCGGGTCATCACGCCGCTCGATTCGACGCACAGGACGATCGTGATGGCGATCGAGCGCGGCAAGCTCCAAAACCTGATCTTCGACCGCCAAGCCCTCTGGAGCCACCGCGCCATGGCCGCCGTGCTCGGCGTGATCCTGAGGGCTGGGCCCGTGCATCGCGCGATGGCGAGCCGGCAGCTGAAGTCGCGCTACCTGGAGAGACTGCTGACGCGCGTGCCGGCGGCTTCGGCCTGACGGCGCCCGTCAGCGGCACGGCACCTCCTCGTCGAGGTCCAGCACGTGCCGTGGATCCGGCTCGAGACCGGGCTTTTGAACGTATCCAAGGGCTGAGCCGAGCTTTTCAACTTAGAATCCCCCCCGCACGTCATCGGATAAGGAGTCTGCGCTTGGCACTATCGGCAGGAAACCGCTTGGGCCCCTACGAGATCGTGGCGCCGCTCGGCGCCGGCGGCATGGGCGAGGTGTACCGCGCGAAGGACACGCGACTCGATCGCGACGTCGCGGTGAAGATCCTCCCCGCCGGCTTCGCGGCGAACCCGGAGTTCAAGGCGCGCTTCGAGCGCGAGGCGAAGACGATCTCCCAGTTGAGCCACCCGAACGTCTGCAGCCTCTTCGACGTGGGGAATCACGAAGGGATGGAGTACCTCGTGATGGAGCTGCTCGAGGGCGAGGCTCTCGGGGACCGGTTGCAAAAAGGGCCGCTGCCGATCGAGCTGGTGCTCAAACACGGGATCGAGATCGCGAGCGCGCTCGACGCCGCCCACCGCCAGGGCATCGTTCACCGCGATCTCAAACCGGGAAACGTCATGCTGACGAAGGCGGGCGCGAAGCTGCTGGATTTCGGGCTGGCGAAATCAGGTCCGCTCATCTCCGGGACGGCCAGCATGAGCCAGATGGCCGAGAGCCCGACCCAGCATCAGCCGCTGACCGAGCAAGGCACGATCCTCGGGACGTTTCAATACATGGCCCCCGAACAACTCGAAGGGCTCGAAGCGGACGGCCGAACCGACATCTTCGCGTTCGGCGCCCTGCTCTATCAGATGGCGACGGGACAGCCGGCGTTCCAGGGAAAAACGCGGACCTCGTTGATCGCCTCGATCGTCTCGGGCACTCCGCCGCCGGTGAGCCAGCTCGTGCCGCTGACGCCGCCGGCGCTCGATCACGTGATCAAGAAGTGTCTCGAAAAGGACCCGGACGACCGCTGGCAAAGCGCCCGGGATCTCGCCGATCAGATGCGGTGGATCGTCGATGCGGGATCGCGCGCGGGCGAGGCCGCTCCGGTCTCGGCGAAAAGGAAGGCCCGCGCGCGCTTCGCGTGGGCGGCAAACGCGGCGACAGCAATCGTCGCCGTGCTCGCGACCGTCTTCACCCTCAAGCTCATGACGGCGCCGCCGCGTATCGTGCGCTCGTCGCTCCTGCCCCCCGAGCACACGCAGTACGTGCCCGGCGCGGGCGCGATGGTCCTCTCCCCCGACGGCCTGAGGATCGCGTTCGTAGCCCGCGACGACGACGGAAAGCAGATGTTGTGGGTGCGGGCGCTCGATGCGCTGACGGCCCAGCCGCTCGCGGGGACGGAGGATGCGAACCACCCGTTCTGGTCCCCCGACAGCCGCCTCCTCGGATTCTTTTCGTCGGGGAAGCTGCGCAAGATCGACGCGAACGGCGGCCCGCCGCAGACCCTGTGCGATGCGACCAGCGGGCGCGGCGGCGCCTGGAGCGCAGGCGGCACGATCCTCTTCACACCGTCGACGACCGACGTCCTCTACAAGGTGTCCGCGGCCGGCGGCGCTCCCGCGGCGGTGACCGAGTTCGACGCGGCAGCCGCCGAAACCTCGCACCGGTTCCCGGCCTTTCTTCCCGACGGGAAGCACTTCCTCTTCCTCGTCGAAGCCCGCTCCGACGCGGCAGGCTCCGAAGACGGTTTCTCGCTCTTCGCCGGCTCGCTCGATTCAAAGGTGCGCAAGCGGTTGCTCGCGACGAACGCTGCTGCGCGCTACGCGAGCTCCGGGTACGTCCTGTTTCTCAGAGACCGCACGCTGTTGGCCCAGCGGTTCGACGTGGGAAAGCTCGAGTTGGTCGGCGAGGCCGTCCCCGTTGCCGAGAACCTGACCCGGACCGGCCACTACGACACCATGTTTTCCGTCTCCGACAACGACCTGCTCGCGTTCCAGGCGGGCTCGGCCTCCGAGTTGTCGCACCTCGTCTGGATGGATCGCGACGGCCGCGATCTCGAGACCGTCGGCAAGCCGGCGGACTACCGGAGCATCGCGCTCTCGCACGACGGCAAGCGCGTGGCCGCGTCCATCCAGGACCCGAAAAACCAGAAGACCGACATCTGGGCGCTGGACCTCGAACGGGGCACGTCGACCCGCCTGACCTTCGACCCCGCGGACGACTACACGCCCCTCTGGTCGCCGGACGATAGAAGGGTCTACTTCACGTCGCGACGCCAGGGGCGCGGCGACGTTTATCAGAAGTCGAGCGCGGGGACGGGGACGGACGAGGTCGTCCTGGCGGACCCGGACAGCAGCATCCTCTGGAGCCTGTCGGCCGACGGCCGCACCGGCGCGGTCATGACGAACAACACCGCAAAGAAGACCGGTTGGGACGTCTCCATCCTCGATCTAGCGGACGGCAAGACGCGGGTGTTCCTGGAGACGCCGTTCGTCGAGCTGCTGCCCGCGCTTTCGGCCGACGGGCGCTTCATCGCCTACCAATCGAACGAGTCGAGCCAGTTTGAGATCTACGTTCAGTCGTTGGGAAACGACGGGGGCAAATGGCAGATCTCCACGGAGGGCGGGAACCGACCGCAGTGGACGGCGGACAACACCGAGCTCGTCTATCAAACCCCAGACGACAAGTTGATGGTGGTCAGCGTGAAGTTCTCCCCCGCGTTCACGGCCTCCGTTCCGCGGATGCTGGTCGATCCGAAGGTCCGGCAGATAATCGGGATGCACTACGCCCTCTCGCCCAACGCGAAGCGCATCCTGGTCAACCGCGCCGTCGAGCAGGCGGTCGTCACGCCGGTCACGCTCGTCCAGAGCTGGACGCAGGGTCTAGGTCGGTAGCTGCGCGCGCGTGGGAAGCAGACTGGTCAGAAACGAGCCGAAGTCTTCGACGGTGCTGTACCACACAGGCAAGGCGACGAGCGTGAAAAACGTCGACGTCGTCAGGCCGCCGAGGACTCCGACGGCCATCGAATCGACGTAGGCTCCGGCAACGGTGTAGGCCGAAAACGCCAGCGGCAGCAGGCCGAACAGGGTCGTGATGGCGGTCATCAGCACCGGCCGCAGCCGATCCCCGCAACCCTCGACGAGGGCCTCCTCGCGGGACATGCCGCCTCGCCGCAAGTGATTGACGTGGTCGACCATGACGATGCCGTTGTTGACCACGATGCCGATCAGAATGATCACGCCCATCACCGCCACCGAGTCCAGCGTGTAGCCGAACAGCCAAAGCGCCCAGAAGGCGCCGAAGAAGGCGAGCGGCAACGTAATCACGATGGCCAACGGCTGGCTGAACGACTCGAAGAGCGCGGCCATCAGCAGGATCACGACCAGAAGCGACAGCGCCACGCCGCGGCCCATCGTGCCCAGCCCCTCGTCGCGCCGTTGGCCCCACTGTCCCCAGTCCCACGAGTAACCCGCAGGCATGGCGAAACCCTTCATGCGTTCGGCTACGCGCGCCTGGGCATCTTCGGTTTTGACCTTGTCTTCTTCGAACTGAACGCTGACGAAGCTGGTCGTCTGCCGATCCTCGCGCCCGATCGATGGGGCGGTACGGGCGAGCTCGATGCGCGCGACCGAGCCGACGGAAATCGGCGGCCCGTCCGCGCGCGGCACCGGCAGATCGCGCAGCGAGGCCAGGCCGGGCCGGCCCTCTTCGGGTAGCGTGACCAGCATCTCCACTTCGCCCTGGCTGCGTTCGAACCGCCGCAGCGTGCGACCGCGGAAGGCCAAGGTCACGGCATCGGCGATTTGCGTCGGAGTCACGCTCAGCGCGCGGGCCTTCTCGCTGTCGATGCTCAGCCGGACCTCTTTTTGCCCCTGCAGGCTCGGTCCGTAGATCTCGACTGCGTCCGGCAATCCCTTCATCCGTGCTTCGACCTGTCCGGCGAGTTGCTCGAGATACTCGGGATCCTCGCCGTGAAGCGCGATGGCAACCATCCGCCGTCCCTGGGGTCCGCCGCGCCGCCACCAGTCGCGTTCGCCCACCTCCAGCGTCACGCCGGGAATGACCGGCAAATCGCCCTGGAGCTGCTGGGTCAGCAGGGCGATGCCGTCCGGATTGGCGTGCTCGCGCGGCAGGTAGACTTGCGTGATCGCGAACGGCCGCTCTTCGTAGTACGAGTACAGATTCTCGAATCCCAGCGTATCGCGACGTGAAACGAGCCAGCTTTCGACCCGGTCGACAATCTTCTCCACGCGCTCCTTGTCCATCGGATCGTGGATCTGGTAGACGATCGCCACGGCATTCTGCTGCATGGCGGGTTCGCCGCTCTTTTCGAGCAGCGAGAACGGGATGCCGGCGCTACCGCCCAGGATCAAAAGACCGGCGAGCGTGGCCAGCCGATGCCGCAGCGTCCAGCCCAAAAGACGCCGATAGACCGGAACCACGCGCCGCAGCAGGACGCCGGGCCGGACCTCGCGGCGCGGCACGAACCGCGCGGCGGCGAGCGGGATGAACGTCAACGAGATCAGCAACGAGCACGCGACGGCGAGGCAGATCGTCAACGCCACCGCTCCCATGTAGATCGTCATTTCGCTGCGGTCCGCGACGAACAGCCACGACCAGACGATGACCGTCGTCGCCGTGGACGCGATGACGGCGAGCGCGACTTCGCGGGTACCGCGCCGGGCCGCCTCGCGCCCTCCTAGACCCTGACCCTCCAGGCGATGGATGTTCTCCACGACGACGACCGCGTTGTCCACCAGCATGCCCACGCCGAACATCAGCCCAAGCAGCGTCAACACGTTGAACTCGGACCCCAGCAGGTACATGGCCCCACAGGTCACAACCAGGGAGAATGGAATCGCCGTCGCCACGATCAACGTGGTGCGGAAGCGGCGCAAAAAGGCGAACAGCACGAGGACGGCGAGGACGCCGCCGAACAGCCCGGAGTTCCGGACCCCGGCCAGCGAGAGCCGGATTTCCTTGCCCTGGTTGACCCAGACCAGAAGCTCGATCCCCGCCAGCTCCGGATCGTGCTTGATCTCCTCGATGCGGGCGACGAGCCGATCCACCGTTTCGACCGTGTTGGCTGTTGGTTCCTTCGAGACGTCGATGCCGATGGCGAAGCGCTGATCGAGGTGCCGTCCGTAGTTCAGGCGCGGCTCTTCGAGGCTCACCCGGGCCACGTCGCGCACGCGGGGCCCGTTCGCGCGCAACGGGAGATCGCGAACCGCATCGACGTCGCGGAAGCGGGACAGCGAGCGCACGTCGTAACGCACGACGTCGCCGTGGATCGCCCCCAGATCGAGATCGACGTTGGCCGCATCGATGCGCGCAACCAGCTCGGCCGGCGACACCGCGTGACGCTTGAGCGCGTCCAGATCGAGATCGATGCGCAGTTGCTGGGCTTCCACGCCGTAGAGATTGACGCGCGCCACGCCCTTGATCCGCTCGAGCGGCCGCCGGATCCTCCGATCGAGCAGCTCCCACGATTCCCCGAGGTCGCGCGTGGCGGAGATCCGCCCCTGCAGCACGGCCCCGTCGCCGGGCCCGCTGATCTCGCCCTCGACGCGGATGTGACCGACGCCCGCGGGCAGTTTTGGGCGCGCGCGCTCGACGGCCTCGCGGACCTCCATCTTCTTCAGGGCGAGATCGGCCGACCAGTCGAAGTTGACCTCGATCTCCGCCGAGCCCGACCTGCCGTCGGAGCGCATCCGCTTCACTCCGGGAATCGTCGCCACCTCTTCCTCGATCGGCAGGACGACCTCGCGCAGCGACTCCAGCGGATGGCTGCCCGGCAGCGGAACCTCGATCTTGACCTCGGGCTCGGCGATGAGCGGCATGAAGCCCAGGGGAAGCTGGAAGATCGCCACGCACCCCAAAACCATCAGGCTGACGAGCAGCATCAGAGTGGCCACGGGCCGGTCGAGCGCCAGATCGCTGATATTCATGGTCCCGATCGCTCCTCGACGGGGGCGGGCTGCCGCGCCGGGCGGCTCAATGCGCGATAGAGGCAGGGAACGAGGAACAGCGTGAGCATCGTCGAGACGCTGAGTCCGCCGATGACCGTGATGGCGAGCGGAGCGCGCAGCTCGTCACCCGCTCCCAGTCCCAGTGCCATCGGCGCCAGCCCGAGAACCGTCGTCGCGGTCGTCATCAGGATCGGTCGCAGTCTCTCCTGACCCGCGCCGATCAGGGCGTCGTCCAAGGTCTGACCCTCGTGGCGCCGCCGGTTCACGGCATCCACCAACACGATGGCGTTGTTGACGACGATCCCGGCCAGCATCACCGTGCCGATCAGCACGAGCACGCTGATGGCCTTCCCGGTCACGAGCAGGGCCGCGATCGCCCCGACCAGACCCAGCGGCACGGCGAGCAAGATCACGAACGGGTGGAACAGCGACTCGAACTGCGCCGCCATCACGACGTAAACGAGAAACAGCGCCAACGCCAGGGCCAGCCGCAGGCTGTCGTACGACACGCGCAGCTCTTCGTCCTGGCCGGACATCTCGGCCACCGCTCCGGCCGGAAGTGTTGTCGACGCGATCAACGCGCGTGCGCGACGCAGCGTCCGCCCCAGGTCGGCGGCCGAGGTCTTGGCCGAGATCTCCGCCATGCGCGCGCCCCCCGAGCGGTGGATCGACGCCGGCCCGCGGTCCGTCGTCACGCGGGCCACGGACGAGATCGGAACCGCCGTGCCGTCGGCAAGGCGCAGACGCAGGGCCGAGACATCGGCGGCGCGCCGTCGCGACGCCTCGGACGCGCGCACGCGGATGTCCAGGCGCACCTCGGCTTCGCGGAACTGCCCCACGACCTCGCCGCGAATCTGACGCCGCAGCGAGCGGCTGACATCGTCGGCGCTCAGGTTGAGCGCTCCCGCGCGTTCGCGGTCGATCTCGATGCGGACCTCGGGGCTCCCGGGCTCGACCGTCAACGCCAGGTCCTCGACCCCCGGGATGCGCCGCAGGCCATCGGCGATGCGCAGCGCCGCCTTGTCGAGCACGTTGAGATCGTCGGCGAAAATCTTTACCGCCACCGGCGAGCGGATCGTCAGCACGGACGGGTGCACCAGCTCGGCCTCGACGTCGGGGAACAGCTGCAGCACCCGGCGCACGCGTTCCGCCGCCGCCCCCTCATCCGCCCGCCCGTTCTCTTCTGCGAGCACGAAGTCGATCTGCGCCAGGTTCTCTCCGAGGGTCTGCTGCCCCGATGCGGCCGACGGCAGGCTGCCGACGACGGAGAAGATGCGTGCAAACATCGGATCGGAAGCGAGTGGTCCCTCGATGCGAGCGACAAGCTGGTCGGTTGTTTCGAGCGGGGTGCCTTCGGGAAGGCGCAACCGAAATGCGAACTCGCCCTGCGCGAGATCGGGAACGAGCTGCGTGCCGAGCATGGGGATCGCCGCCAGGGACAAAGCGAAAAGAACGAATCCGGTCGCCAGGACGAGCCGTCGGTGAGCGAGCGCTACGGCGAGCATGCGCGGATAGCGCGTTCCGAGCAGCTCGAAAGCCCGAGAAGCGGGCCAGACCAGCCCGCCGAACAGCCGCGTGAAGACCCACCAGCCCCGGCCAACGATCCAGAAAACGTAAAACAGCAGTTTGCGCAGCGGCCAGGCCAGGATCGTCACCAGGCGCGATTCGTCGCGAGGCCCGGCGCCGGCGGTCGCACGATGCGCGGCCGGGTCCAGCGAGGCCAGGGACGGGATCAGCGTCAGCGAGACGGCCAGCGAGGCAAGCAGCGACAGGCACACGGTCACCGCCAGGTCGTAGAACAACTGCCCGGCCACGCCGCGAACGAAGACGATCGGGAGAAAGACCGCAACCGTGGTCAGGGTCGACGCGGTGACCGCCGTGGCCACCTCGCCGGCGCCCAAGATCGCCGCCTCGCGGCGCGAGCGACCCTCGCGCCGCCGCCGGTCGATGGCCTCGAGCACGACGATCGAGTTGTCGACCAGCATGCCCACGCCCAGGGCCAACCCGCCGAGCGACATGATGTTCAGCGTCACGCCGGCCCGATGCATCGGCAGGAACGTGGCCAGGACCGAGATGGGCATCGTGATCGCGATGATTCCCGTGGCCACCGGGTCCCGTAGGAAGAAGAACAGGACGAAGATTGCCAGAATCCCGCCAAGGATCGCGGCCGACCAGACTCGCCCGACGGCCTCGGCGATGTAGCGCGACTGGTCGGTCAGTACCGTCAAGCGCAATCCCGGCGGCATTTCACTCTCTAGAGTGGCCAGTTCCTCGCGCACCGCGGCGGCGACCGCGATGGTATTGGCCGAGCCCTCGCGATGCAGCGCGATCTCGACGGCTTCGCGCCCGCCACTGCGTGTGATCTCCACGCGGTCGCGGTGGCCGCGCGTGACGGTGGCGACGTCCTCGACGCGCACGCGTCCGCGAGGAGTCTCGCGCACGACCGTGCGGCGGATCTGATCGAGATCGTCGAACTCGTTCAGCGTGCGCACGAGGTAAACCGAGCCCCAGTCCTTGAGTGTCCCGCCGGGCCGATTGACGTTTTCGGCCTGCAGCGTCCGGCCCAGATCGTCGAGCGTGAGGCCCCAGGCCGCCAGCCGATCCTCGTCGGCCTGCACCTCGATTTCGGGGTCGAGGCCGCCGCGGACCTTGGCCGCGGCGATGCCCTCCACGGCCTCGAGACGCGGCTTGACCCAGCGCTCGGCGATCTGGCGCATCTCGTCGAGCGGCCGGTCGCCGCCGAAGGCCAGGCGCAGGATCGGGTCGAGGGACGGATCGAATCGCAGGACCCGCGGTACGTCGACTTCGCGCGGGAGCTGTGCCAGCCCGACCTTCTCGCGCACGTCGAGCGCCGCCATGTCCATGTCTTGGTCCCAGCCGAACTCGAGCACGACCTCCGATATGCCGGCGCGCGAGATCGATCGCATATCGCGCACGCCGGGGATCACACCCACCGACTCTTCGATCGGACGCGTGACGAATTGCTCGACCGAAATCGGGGCCGCGTCGGGATAAAGGGTCTGAACGGTCAGCGTGGGGTAGGACAGATCGGGGAGCAAGTCGATCGGCAATCGAAGCATCGCCAGGTAGCCGAAAACGGTGACCGCGAGCGTGGTCACCACGACCGTCACGGGACGGCGGACGGAAAGCTCAGGCGCCGACACGCTTCGCGTCTTCGGCTTCGGGGGCTTCCGGTGGGACGACGCGCACGCGCGCCGCGTCGGTCAGGGCCGACGCGCCGACGACGACGACGCCGATGCCGTCGTCGATGGGCGCAGAAGCGTCCTTGACGAAGATCTCGACGCGGTCTCCTTCCTCGAAACCCAGATCGACCTCAACCTGCGCGACCTTGTCTCCGCCGTCTACCAGCTTGAAGACGTGCCAGCGGCGTCCCTCGGCAACGAGGGCCGAGCGCGGAACGACCAGCGCGTCGGCGTGCGTGTCGGTGACGAAATCCACGCGCACGAACGCGCCGGGGCGGAATCCGGACGCGCCCGCAACCGCCAGCGTGACCTTGACCGTGCCGTTGTTCGAATCGACGGCGGGAGCGACACGCTCGATGCGGCCATCGACCTCGGCACTCTCCGCGTCGGACGTCAGGCGTACGAACTGTCCGGGCGTGAGACGCGCGACGTGCCGTTCGGGGACGCCGACGTCGGCGTACAGAGGATCGACATCGGCGACGTCGAAGACCGGCGTGCCGTCGGAAACGGTCGCGCCCACGTCGAGGTAGCGCTTGACGATCGTTCCGGCGAACGGCGCTCGAATCACCGTCCGCGACAGCTGAAGCTCGGCGAGGTCGGCCGCGTGCGTCGCATCCTCGGCCTCACGACGCGTCGTTTCGAACGCCTCGTCGGAAAGCAGCGACTGCTCGTGCAGGCTCACCGCGCGCTGGAGTTCGCGGGTCTTCGTGTCCCGCGTCGTCACCGCCCGGTCCACGGCGATGCGCTGCTCGTCGTTTTCGAGCATCGCCACGGGCTCGCCTTCGGGGACTTGCCGGCCCTCCTCGACCAGCAAGCGCCGGATCACGCCCCGGGTGCGCGCCGTCAGCGTCGCGCTCTTTTCGGCGCGCAGGGTTGCGCTGGTGGAATAAAGAGAAGACAGCGACGCCCGGCGCGCCGGAGCGATCTCGACGGCGATCGCGTCTTCTTTTTTGGATTTGCCCGCGTCGCCGTCGGCGTCTTTTCCATCCGCAGAGCCCGAGCACCCGGCGAGTAGCGCCAGCGCGGCGAGTGTCACAACCGCGAGCGATCGCCTTGCCCCGTTCGACCGATCGATCGTCACCAACTCCGACCTCCGCGCCCTCGTTCCGACCATGCATGGTACTTCACCTTCGAGTGCCGTGAGGTCTTCTCCTTCTTGCCGCTATAGTAGGAAAGGTGAATCGCGACCTCGGAACGAAAGGGCGGGCTCGAAGTCTCCTCGTCTTCGCGGTAACGTTCTGCCTCTTCGCCGGTATCGCCGCGGCCGAAACGCTTCCGGCCGAGACAGCCGCCCGCCTGGCCGAGCTGGCCCTGGAATGCGTCCACAAGGAGTATCCGAACAAGATCGCGCACGTGATGGACTCCGATGCGGACGCACAGCCGCCGCGCAAGCTGACCCCGGCTTTTTACGGTTGCTTCGACTGGCACTCGGCGGTGCACGGGCACTGGCTGCTCGTCCGCTTGACGCGCCTCCATCCCAAAGCACAGTTTGCCGGCCGGGCGCGCGAGGCCCTCGCCAAGAGCCTGACCGCGGAAAACATCGCCATCGAAGCGGCCTACCTCGGACGCAAAGGTCGCGAGCCGTTCGAGCGTCCGTACGGATTGGCATGGCTGCTCGCGTTGGCGCTCGAACTGCAAGAGTGGGACGACCCGCGGGCTGAAGCGTGGGCGGCCGCTTTGGCGCCTTTGGAGCGCGCCGCCGTTACACGGCTCCAGGATTGGCTTCCCAAGCTCGTGTACCCCATCCGCGAGGGAGAGCACAGTCAGACCGCGTTCGCGTTCGGGCTGATCCTCGACTGGGCGAGGGGTATGAACAACCGTGCGATGGAGAATCTGGTCGTCTCGCGCACGCGACAGCTGTACCTCGCCGATCGCAACTGCCCGATCGACTACGAACCGTCGGGGCAGGACTTCCTGTCCCCGTGCCTCGCCGAGGCCGATCTGATGCGCCGGGTTCTTCCTCCCGCTGAGTTCGCCAAGTGGCTCAAGGCGTTTCTTCCTCGAATCCCTCGCAACGGGTCGGGTGACTGGCTCGCCGTGGGTGTCGTGACCGATCGCACGGACGGGAAGTTGGTCCACCTCGATGGGTTGAACCTGAGCCGGGCGTGGATGCTCGAAGGCATTGCGAGCGGGCTACCGGCAAAGGATTCGCGGATTCCCGCGCTTCGCGCGGCGGCGGCGCGGCACCAGACGTCGGGGCTTTCGGCGGTCACCGAGGACAACTACGCCGGCGGGCACTGGCTCGGAACGTTTGCGACCTACCTTGTGACCGCGCGCGGAATCGCCCCGACTCCCTAGGGTTTTACGGCGACCGCCGCACCCGCGCCGCTCCAGCCCGGGCCGCGCACGACCCTCCCCGGCTTCTCGCCCGTGTGCTCTCCGTCCTTCAGCACCTGCACCCCGTTGACGAAGACGTCCCTCACACCGGTCGCGTATTGCTGAGGCTTTTCGAAGGTCGCATGGTCCTCGATCGTCGCCGGGTCGAAGACGACGAGATCGGCGTAGCAGCCGGCGTCGAGGCAGCCGCGGTCTTTCAGCTTCCAGTTGTCGGCCGGCAGCCGCGTCAGCCGCCTGATCGCGTCGGGCAGTGTGATCACTTTCTCGTCGCGCACGTAACGGCCGAGCAAGCGCGCGAAATTCCCGTAGGCGCGCGGGTGGGTGCTGGATTTGAGGAACACGCCCTCGGGAGCCGACGACTCGGCGTCCGAACCAAACGCCACCCACGGTTGCTTGATACCGAGCTTAACGTTGTCCTCGCTCATGAGGAAATAGGCCGTCTCGATCCGCGTGTGATCCTCGATGACGAGATCGATCATCGTGTCCTCGGCGGAGGCCCCGCGTTGCGACATCACCTCGGCGAGGGTCATGCCGGTCAGCGGCTTCAGTTCTTCCGTCTTGAACCCGATGAACTTGATGCGGTCGGGAGAACCCGCCAGCATCCCCAGATTCTCCCAATCGTTGGTCGGCGTGCGCATTTCGGAGATCACGCGGGCGCGGATCGCGGGATCCTCGAGGCGTTTCACCCAGGAATCGATACCGCCCTCTTGAACCCAGGGCGGCATCGAGGCGTCGAGCCCGGTCGCCCCCGCGATGTACGTATACATGTTGGCGGATACCGAAACCCCGGCCGCGCGCGCGGCATCCACGCGCGCGATGACCTCGGCCATCTTCGGCCAATTGGCCTCACCGGCGGCCTTCAGGTGGTAGATCTCACCATGCACCTTCGCGTCGCGCGTGATGCCGATCAACTCGTCGGTCGCCTCGACGAGACGGTTCGCCTCGCTGCGCATGTGCGCGATGTACCCCCCGCCCGATTCCGCCGCGGCGTTCGTCAGGGCGAGCAACTCGTCGGGCTTCGCGTAAAACGCCGGCGCGTAGATCAACGACGCCCCGACGCCGAGTGCCCCTTCGCGCATCGCCTCGCGGACGAGGTCTTCCATGCGCGCCAACTCTTCGGGGCTTGGCGGGCGGTCGGCGTATCCCAACTCGTGAATGCGCAGCGTGGTAGCGCCGACGAAGCTCGCGACGTTCGGCGAGATACCGCGCCCGACCAATTGGTCGAGATACTCGCCGAGCGTCGTCCACGTGATGTCGTACTTGATGTCCCCCTGGTTGGCCTGCGCTTCCGCCTTCATCGCCTCGGTGAAGGGCCCCATCGACCACCCTTCGCCGAAGATCTCGAGCGTGACGCCCTGCTTGATGTCGCTCATCGAGCGGCCGTCCACGATCAACGAGTCGGTCGCCCACGACAACACATTGATGAAGCCCGGAGATACGGCGAGGCCCTTCGCGTCGATCACCCGGCCCGCTTCGGCCCTCGAGAGATCCCCCACCGCCGCGATCCGTTCGCCGCGAAGCCCCACGTCGGCCTTGTGTCCCGGAGCCCCCGTGCCGTCGTAGACGGTGCCGCCCCGCACGATGACGTCGAAGCGTTCCGGCGCGGCGCATCCGGCCAGGACCGACAGCACAAGGGCAGAAAGCAAGGTGGCAGCGCGCATGGAATCCCCTCCCGGCGGCGGAGTCTATCCGGAAGTTGTCGAAAGGCTCCGGCGACATTTCTCATGCGCGCGATTCACGCGACGGTGCATCGTCGGCGCGGCGCCGTAGCGACAGCGCCAAGCCGACGATCATCACCACGATGAGCGCGAGGTTGATGTAGAGGCCGGGAGGCGCCCCGGTCCGGGCGATGGGCCTGACCAGCAGAATCGATCTCCTCCCGAGATGCTCGAGCAGGAACAGGGCGAACAGGAACGGAACCATGGCGCGGTAGCGAACGAGCGCCAGGACACCGAGCACGCTGAACGCGAGCTGCGAGAGTCCCCAAATCGCAAAAAGCGCGACAACGGCGGCAGCACCTCCGGCGCCGAAGCTGTCGAGGGGGATGCCGTCGGCCGACTGCGCCGCAGCGCGGGCATTGAAGATGGCGCCCAACGCGATCCCCGTCTTCACGACCAGGACCAAGGCGAAAAGCCAGAGCGCAATGCGGAGACCCCGATAGGTGTGGTCGAAGCGTTGAGGGAGAAGCTGGTCGAGCACCTGGTTACTCCGCCCCTCGACTCGCGTCGGTCGTTGGGTCGAACCCGCAACGTTCGCGGATGCGCGCGCGGAATCGCTCCCGCTCCTCGGGCGTCATGGCGTCCCAGCGATCGCCCACGCGATCGGCTACACGGTCGAACACCCGATGGCGAACGCGGGAACGACCTGAGCCGCGCATTCCGAACCCGCCGAAGAGGATCCGGCACAGCACCAGGAGTCCGAGCGCCTGCCAAAAGGAAATTTGCGGCCAGCCGAACAGC
>JAQBEH010000029.1:0-9423 GCA_032124015.1 Acidobacteriota bacterium | reverse complement strand
ATCCGGCCCGACGCCGCGGCCGTGATCATGACGGCGTACGCCACGGTGGATACCGCGGTGCGCGCGATGAAGCTCGGCGCCTACGACTACCTCATGAAGCCGTTCGACCCCGAAGAGCTGAGCCTCATGGTGCAAAAAATCGTGGCGCAACAGTCGCTCCGGCGCGAGAACATCATCCTTCGCAAGGTGCTGAAGCGCGGCTACACTTTCCGCGACCTCGTCAGCAAGGCCCCGGCCATGCAGGCCGTGTTCGAGTTGGCGCGCGCCGCGGCGAAGAGCGGCTCGACGGTTCTCATCCTGGGGGAGAGCGGTACGGGCAAAGACCTGCTCGCCCACGCCGTCCACGCCGAAAGCAACCGCGCGAACAAACCGTTCGTCGCCGTGTCCTGCGCGGCGCTGACCGAGACGCTGCTCGAATCCGAGTTGTTCGGCCACGAGCGGGGCGCATTCACCGGAGCCGTAGAACGCCACCAAGGGAAGTTCGAGGCTGCGAACGGCGGGACGCTGTTCCTGGACGAGATCGGCGACATCAGCCCGAAGCTCCAGCTCGATCTGTTGAGGGTGCTCGAGGAGCGCAAGGTGACCCGCGTGGGCGGAACGCAGGCGATTCCCGTCGACGTCCGCGTGATCGCCGCCACGAACCGCCAGCTTCCCAAACTCGTCGAACAGGGGACTTTCCGCCAGGACCTGTACTACCGCCTGAACGTCATCCCGCTCACGATCCCGCCGCTTCGCGAACGGAAAGAAGACATTCCGCTTCTCGTCGAGCACCTGCTGGAGCGGCTTTCGGTCGAGACCGGAAAGCACATCGAGAGCGTCTCCGAGGACTCGATGTCGCACATCCTGGCGCACGACTGGCCCGGAAACGTGCGCGAGCTCAAAAACGTGCTCGAACGCGGGATCGTTCTCGCCAGCGGTTCGGTGCTTCGGCCGGAGAACCTCGGCCCGCTCGGGGACGGCCAACCGGGGGACAAGAAGCCCCTCTCGCTCGAACAGGTGGAACGCCGCCACATCGCCGACATCCTCCGACAAACCGCCGGCAACGTCAGCCAGGCCGCGCGCGTGCTCGACATCGACCGCGCGACCCTGTACACGAAGATCCGCAAGTACGATCTGCGCCGCGAGGAGGACGCCGAAGGGCTGCAAGCCCGTTGAATTTCTCGACGAGCCGCCGGATTCCACGACACGTCGCGTAAGTCCTGACGCCGCCGTCCTTTGAGCGGCGACCACAGGCGCTCTCCACACTCGAAACGCCGAGAATCTCGACACCCGCAAACGCGGTGGTCGCGCTGCGCCGCGCTTTTTGATCCGGCATGGGACTCGCAGTAAGACGGGTCGCCATGAACGCAAAAACCACCTGTCCGTTCCTCAAGGAAGTCGTGATGATCTACTGCGACGCCTGCCCCTCTCGCAAGTTGCTCCCGCGGAATCAGGTCGTTTCGATGGGTCCGTGCTCTTCGGCCGGATTCGAGACGTGCCCGCTGTTTCGCGAGATCGCGCGCGGGGTCTTCGCAGCGCACACCATGATGCCGGAAGGGAAGGTCGGCAACGGAAGAGAGGTCAAGCCATGATCATCGCAGCCGCATTCTGGTGGATCGGTCTCGTCGTGATCGGTCTTTCCTGGTTCGTCTCCCGCGACCGTCACGATCGCGGCGCTGGACGTGCGTGAGGCCGAAATGCGCATCGGACGGAGATTCTTCCTCAAGAGCTGCGCGGCGCTAGGCGCCGCGGGAGCGGCGAGCGCGCTTCCCGCCCAGGAAGCCGCTTCGGCCGGAATGTCCACGGCGCGCGATGGGTTCGGAGTGCTGGTGGACACGACCCAGTGCCTCGGATGCCGGGCTTGCGAGGTTGCGTGTGCCGAGGCCAACGGGCTCCCCGAGCCCGAGCGAATCGGCGACGAGACGATCTTCGCCTCGCACCGCGAGACCGGGGAGAACCAATTCACCGTCGTCAACCAGGCCAAGGGCGACGGCGAGGACCGTTACGCGAAGACCCAGTGCCTCCACTGCGTCGTTCCCGCCTGCGCTTCGGCCTGCCCGGTGAAGGCCCTCGAAAAGACCGAAAACGGACCTGTGATCTACCACGAGGACCGTTGCATCGGCTGCCGCTACTGCATGATCGCCTGCCCGTTCGGCGTACCGAAGTACGAATACGACAAGGCGATTCCCTACGTCAGAAAGTGCACGATGTGCACGGCGCGGTTGGCTGAAGGTCGGCCCCCCGCCTGTGTCGAGAACTGCCCCGGGGGAGCGCTGAAATTCGGCAAGCGCTCCGAGTTGATCTTGGAAGCGCGCAAGCGCGTCTACGCTCCCGACTCGAAATACGTGCCGCACATCTACGGTGAGCACGAGGCCGGCGGGACGTCGTGGATGTACATCGCCGACCGCCCTCTCTCCGAGTTCGGACTGCCCGAGGACGTGGGCGAGCGCTCCTTCTTCGAGAACACGCGCGGCGCCCTGGGGGCCGTGCCGATGGTGATCACGCTGTGGCCGCCTCTTCTGATGGGCCTTTACGCTGCGCGGAAGGGCGAGGAGAAAGACCATGAGTGAGGCCACGCTCTCCGATCGTCTGTTCCTCGGAAAATCGGCCAAAGACTACGCGCGCTCTCACAAGACGCCGTGGGACGTGGCGATCGCGATCATCCTGCTCGTCGGTATTCCGGTCATCATCTACCGCTTCGTCTTCGGGCTCGGCGCGGCGACCCACCTCTCGCAGGCGACGCCGTGGGGCCTGTGGATCGGCTTCGACATGCTGTGCGGTGTGGCGCTGGCGGCGGGCGGCTACACGCTGGCCGCGGCCGTCACCCTCTTCGGCTTCCGCGAGCTGAGGCCGGTCGTGCGTGCGGCGATTCTGACGGGCTTTTTGGGCTACGTCTTCGCGGTGATCGGCCTCCTGTGCGATCTCGGCCAGCCGTGGCGCATCGCCTATCCGCTGGTCTACTCGTGGGGGACGACCTCGGTGATGTTCGAGGTCGGATGGTGCGTGGCCCTCTACACGACGGTTCTGGCCATGGAGTTCCTCCCGGCGTTTTTCGAATGGATGGGCTGGACGTTCCCGCTCCGCCTCCTGCACCGCATCGAAATCGGCGCGATCGTTCTGGGGATCGTGCTGTCGACGCTTCATCAGTCGTCGTTGGGTTCTTTGTTCCTGATGGCCCCCGGCAAGCTCCACCCGCTGTGGTATTCGCCCTACCTGCCGGTGTTCTTCTTCGTCTCGTCGATCGCCGCCGGTTTGTCCATGGTGATCTTCGAGAGCGGCATCTCGCACCGGCTTTTCCACGACCGCACCGACCCGGACCGCCCGGTGGACCTGGACCGGATCGTCCTCGGGCTGGCGCGGGGGGCTGCGGTCGTGCTGTTCGCCTACGTCTTCTTACGCCTGCAGGGGTTGGCCGACGGCGAGAACTGGCACCTGCTGCGCACCGGTTGGGGCGCGCTCTGGCTCGTCGAAGTCGGTGGATTCGCCCTGCTGCCGTCACTGATGTTCGCGTACGGTTCCCGCCACGGCCGGGTGAAGCTCGTGCGCGTCGCCTCGATCGTGGCCGTGCTGGGCGTCGTGTTGAATCGCCTCGACGTCTCGATCATCGCGTTCAACTGGAAACACCCCTTCACGTATTTCCCGAGCTGGATGGAAATCGTGGGCTCGGTGACGATCGTCACGCTCGGTGTCGTGACGTTTCGTTGGATCGTGAACCGCATGCCGGTTCTGGGCCGGCGTGGCGCTTCCGCAAGTGCTGAGAGGTGAGTCGATGGACACAGGGATGCTCTCCGACCTCCAGACCGCCAAATCGATCGAGTACCTGCTCGCGCTTTCGTTCCTCGTGCTGTTCGTCCCGTTCTGGCGCTTCACCGCGCCGCGGGTGGCGGTGCTGGCCGAGGCGGTCGAGAAAGCCGCAGTCCCGGTGTTTGTGCCCGCGCTCCGGCCGGAACCGGTCGGATGGTTCCATGTGCCCGACGGTTTGGGCCTGCATCCCGGCCACGCGTGGGCCAAGGCGACGGACGGTGGTGAGGTGCTGGTCGGCGCCGACGATTTCGCCAGGGCGGTGATCGGAAGGGTGCAGGACGTGGATCTTCCGCCGCTCGGCACGATCGTTCGACAAGGTGAGCCCGCGTTCACGCTGCGCGGAGCCGCAGGCAAGCTTCCGATGGTCTCGCCGGTCGACGGGATGGTCGTGGCCACCAATCCCTCGGCGCGCATCGGCGCGGTCGAGAGCGATCCCTACGGGAGCGGGTGGCTCATGCGGGTCGCGGCGCCGCAGTTCAAGAGAAATGCGAGACAGCTCCTTTCGGGCTCGGCCGCGCGGGCCTGGATGGAAGACGTGGCTAAGCGCCTTCGGAGCGCGATCGCCCCCGACCTCGGACCGGCACTGGCCGACGGCGGCGTTCCGGTCGACGGCATCGCGGGGGAGGTCGGCCCCGAGGCCTTCCGCCAGATTGCGAAGGAGTTCTTCTTTGTCGAGAGCGAAGGAGGTATGTGATGGAAACCCTGTTGATTCTCGTCGGTGGTCTCGTGGTTCGGCTGCTCCTGTTCGTCCTCCTGTTCGCCCTCTTCGCGACGCCGATCGCAGCTGTGGTCTATATCGCGCACGGCGCGGTCGCGCTCCGTCGAAGGGCCGCGGGCACGGTGGATGCCGGCGGCGCGAACTGGAAGCCCGGCCTTTCTTACACCGCCGCCCACACGTGGGTGAAAAACCTCTGGGGCCGCAACGTCAAGATCGGACTGGACGACGTGGCGCGCCGCATTCTCTCCGGGGTGTCCTCGGTCACGCTTCCCCCCGTCGGCACCAGGCTGAGGCGCGGCGATCTGCTCGCGGCCCTGCGCTGCGGCGGTCGCCTTGTCACAATTCCGTCCCCGGTCGACGGTCTCGTGCTCGAGCGCAACCGGTTCTTGTTGCAAGAGCCTGCGCTGTTCGAGCGCGAGCCTTACGGCCACGGCTGGTTGCTGCGCATCGAACCCGACGCGCACGCCCCGGTCGAGGGCCGCCATGGCGCCGCGTCCAAGACTTGGCTGCGCGAGGAAAACTTGCGGCTCAACCACTTCCTCGAGGCGCGGCTCGGCATGGCCGCGGCCGACGGCGGGACGTTGACGGCGCCGCCGGCTTCGCTCCTAGGGGACGACGCATGGCGCGAGGCGACCCGATCGTTCCTGCAGGCTCCCTGAGGGTTCGTTCCCGCGGCTTGACGCCAACTTCGGTTGGCCCCAGACTTGAGGCGACTGGCCTCGCCGGTTCTTTCGCGAGGCTGCGATCAGGGTGCGGCAACGTGGTTGTTGCCGCAGGTCGTTTCGGATGGTCGGGCCGCCATTCGGTTTGTCGCGATGGAGCGCTCGTTCCCAGCGCGATGACCGGAGATCTCGCATGGCACGCGCCGACTCCCGGAACGAAAACGCAGTCGAACCGAAATCCAATCCCCTCGGCACAATCGCTCGCATCTACTGGATGCTCGCCGGCTACGGACTCCTCTGCCTGACAGCCGGAAGCATCGCGAAATCGGGGCCGTCGCTCTCGCCACGCGATGTCGCCTTCTGGGTCATAGCTGTCTCCATCATCGCGGTGCGTTACGTCGACGTCATCTACCTTCAAGGAACCACGGCCGATGGCGAGCCCGCGACGGTGGCGCACTGGCGGCGCTACGCCGGCATGGTGGCCGTCGTCGCCGTCGCCTTGTGGGCCGCGGCGCACGGCGCCGCGCTCTTTCTCGTCTAGGTAGGATCCGCGCTCCTTCAAGAATCAACCGCGGGCGGCGTTGTACACTCCGGCACTCGCATGGAAAGCGAGCCCCCTTGGAGGTGTCGACGATGCGATTCGCCCTGACCGGACTTTGCTTCGCCCTGACGTTCGCCCCGATCGCTCTGGCCGCCCTCAAGGAGACCCACCCCTTCGGGGTGCGGGACCTGATCGCCTTCGACCGGATCTCGGAGCCGAGGGTTTCGCCGGACGGACGCCAAATCGTTTTCACGGTGTCGGCCCTCGACTTCGACGCCAATAAACGCCGTTCCGACCTGTGGCTTACGAACTCCGACGGGACGGGTCTCAAGAAACTGACCCAGCACGAGGCCTCGGACACGAGCGGAGCCTTCGCGCGGGACGGCAAGGCGATCTACTTCCTTTCGACCCGCAGTGGCTCGTCGCAGGTGTGGAAGCTCCCGCTCGGCGGCGGAGAGCCACAGCCGGTCACCAGTCTCCCGCTCGACGTCGGCGGATTCGTCCTCTCGCCGGACGGCACGAAGTTGGCGATGTCGCTCGAGGTGTTTCCCGGCACGACCGTCGCGGAAACGAAAAAGCGTCTCGATGACGAGGCGGCGTCGAAGGTCTCGGGGAAGATCTACGACGGCCTTTTCATGCGGCACTGGGACACGTGGGCCGACGGCCGCCGCTCCCACCTCTTCGTGATGCCCGTCGCAGGCGGCGAACCCATCGACGTGATGAACGCGATGGATGCCGACGCGCCGTCGAAGCCGTTCGGCGGGACCGAAGAGTACGCCTTCACGCCGGACGGCACCGGGATCGTCTTCGCCACGCGCGATGTGGGGCGCGAGGAATCGTGGTCCACCAACTTCGATCTTTTCCTCGCGCCGATCGATGCGAGCGCCAAGCCGAAGAACCTGACCACGGCGAACCTCGCGTGGGATTCCTACCCCGCGTTTTCACCCGACGGGAAAACGCTCGCCTACCTTGCGATGAAACGCCCGGGGTTTGAGGCGGACAGGTTCCGCATCGTGCTCCGCGCTTGGCCGGACGGAAAAGACCGCGTGCTGACCGAGGGCTGGGACCGCTCGCCGTCCGATCTTGCCTGGTCGGCCGATGGGAGCGAGCTCTACTGCACGGCGGACGATCTCGGGCAACACGCGCTGTTCGCTGTCGATGCAGCGAGTGGAAAAACGCGCACGGTCGTCGGCACGGGGCACGTGGTGTCGCCGCAAGTTTCGGGAGAACGCATCGTCTTCTTGCTCGACAGCTTGAAGGGTCCGGCGGAGGTGTTTTCCGTTCGATCCGACGGCGGTGAGCGCAAGACGCTCACGTCGATCAATGAAGCGCGACTGTCGGGCGTGCGGATGGGCGAGCCTGAGCAGTTCACGTTCAAGGGTGCGAGCGGTGACACGATCCACGCCTACATCGTCAAGCCGGTCGATTTCGATCCCGCCAAGAAGTACCCGATCGCCTTCCTGATCCATGGTGGCCCGCAGGGCTCGTTCGGCAACGACTTTCACTATCGCTGGAACCCACAGACCTACGCGGGGCGCGGCTACGCCTCGGTCATGGTCGACTTCCATGGTTCGACCGGCTACGGTCAGGCGTTCACCGACGCGATCCGCGGCGATTGGGGCGGGAAGCCGCTCGAGGACCTGAAAAAGGGGCTCGACGCAGCCCTCGCGAAGTACCCGTGGATGGACGGGGCCAACGTGGCCGCGTTGGGTGCGAGTTACGGCGGCTACATGGTCAACTGGATCGCGGGGAACTGGTCCGACCGCTTCAAGTGCCTGGTGTCGCACGACGGCAATCTCGACGAACGGTTCGCGTACTATGCCACCGAAGAGTTGTGGTTCCCCGAGTGGGAGCACGGCGGCACGCCGTGGGACAACCCTCAGGGATACGCCAAGCACAACCCGGTGGATTTCGTGAAGAACTGGAAGACCCCGATGCTCATCGTGCACGGCGGGAAGGATTTCCGCGTCGTCGAGACCGGCGGCTTCGCGGCGTTCACCGCGCTGCAGCGCAAGGGAATCCCCAGCAAGTTCCTCTACTTCCCCGACGAGAACCACTGGGTGTTGAAGCCGCAAAACAGTGTCTTGTGGCACGACACGGTGCTCGACTGGCTCGATCGCTGGACGAAGTGAAAAGGTGACACCCCCCTGATTATTCGGGCGGCGGAACCGTTTGGGCGATCTCCCAGAGGCGCAAGAACTCATCCCGCACCGAAGGGTCAAGGGCCAACGCCAGATCGCGGGAGAGCTTCGCCGCGACGATGAGGTCCTGAACGTCCGCGAGATCGCGGAGGCGGTGGGGCGCGGTCAGCCCGGATGCGAGCTTCAACTCCAGCAGCGATTCAAGCCGGATGTAACGAAAATCCTCGCCCTCGACGGCGACGACGCCCGGATCGGGGAACACCACGGGCTTCGGCTTGCCGTCCCCAGGGAACGCTCCGGTGGTCAGCACCTCGATGAGGACGCTGGTTTCGGTGTCCCGAAACGACTTCATGGCCCCGGCGAACGCCGGGAGGTATCCGCGCCCGACGCAGCGTTTGCGAAATGCAGCGAGACCGTCGGGCGTCATCAGCACGTCGACGTCCGTGGTCGCGCGGGCGTATCCGAGCTCACCGACGGCAAGCCCCCCAATCACCGCATAGTCGATTCCCTGGTGCTCCAGCTCCCTCGCCAAACGTCGGACCGTTTCGAACACGTTTCCCCGGCGCATGTGAAATAGGCTCACTTCCCGGAGGCTCGACAACTTCTCGGGTGGGACCTTCGAACGGGACATGCGTCGAGTATACGGCCGGCGGCCGTTGGGCGGCATGACGCCGCCCCAAGAAGGTTCGAGCGTTCACGCGAGCGTGTCGGTCGGCTCCCAGCAGGTGACGCAGACGCGCTTGAAGACGTCGAATCCGACAAGGCGAACCGAAGGCGTAAGGTAATCGTCGCGGGCCGGTTCGTCGCGGCACAGGTCGGTCGAAAGGTACTTCTTGTTGTCGTCGCAAAACACCGTGACGACGACCGTGCCCTCGTCCCTGTCGTCCTGCACCTTCAAGGCGCCGATGAAATTGGCTCCGGAAGAGATGCCGACCCCGAGGCCGAGTTCGCGTGCGAGCTTCTGCGCCATCAGGATCGCGTCGCCATCCTCCACCGCGATGATTTCGTCGAGAAAGGCGAGATCCAGGATCGGCGGTACGAACTCGTCCGAAATCCCCTGGATGCGGTGCTTGCCGACCTTGCATCCCGCGGACAGCGTCGGTGAGCTAGCGGGTTCGAGCGGGTGGATCTTCACGCCCGGGACGGACCGTTTCAGAAAGCGGCCCACGCCCATGACGGTTCCGCCGGTGCCGACCCCGGCGACGAACGCGTCGGGCTTCAGCCCGTGCTCTTTGAGCTGCCACAGGAGTTCGGGGCCGGTCGTCGTCTCGTGCGCGGCGCAGTTGTCCTCGTTCGAAAACTGCCGCGGGAGGAAGGCGCCCTTCGACCCCGCGCACTCTTCCGCGCGTTTTATGCTCCCGAGGAATCCGCCCTCGGCTTGGCTCACCAAGTGGATCTCCGCGCCCAAACTCCTGATCAAGTCGATCCGCTCCCGGCTCATCCAGTCGGGCATGAAGATGGCGACCGGGTGACCGAGCGCGCGCCCGACCGCCGCGAACGAGATCCCCGTGTTGCCGCTCGTGGCCTCCACGATCAGCGCCCCCGGGCGACCTGGCCGGCCCAGGCACGGCACCGTCT
>JAQBEH010000028.1:0-4104 GCA_032124015.1 Acidobacteriota bacterium | reverse complement strand
GATCGGCGCGGCGCTCGTGGTTCCGAAACTGTTGCGCAAGCCGGCGGCACCTGCCGCCATGCGCTTCGCGGTGACCAGCGCGCCCGACGTGACGCTGGGAAACGACGTCGCCAACTCGGCGATCTCACCCGACGGTCGCTTGCTTGCCTATCTCGCAACCGACACCGGCGGCACGGGGCGCATCTGGCTTCGTCCCATCAATTCGCTCGCGGCGCAGCAGCTCGCGGGGACGGACAACGCGGCGTTTCCGTTCTGGTCTCCGGATAACCGATACCTCGGGTTTTTCTCCGACGGGAAGCTCAAGAAGATCGCGGTTGCCGACGGGTCGTCCGAGGTGATTTGCAATGCCCCCGACGGCCGCGGCGGGACCTGGAGCAAGGACGGCGTGATCGTCTTCGCCCCGGTGGCGGCGGGCGGCCTGATGCGCGTCTCCGCGGATGGCGGCGAGCCGGTCGAGGTCATGCCGATTGATCCGGGCCGTCAAGAAACCGCGCTCCGATTTCCGAGATTCCTGCCGGACGGGAAGCACTACACCTTCGTGAGCCTTCCCCCGCGCAAGGGGAATCACGACGTCTACCTCGGAACGCTCGGCTCCACGAAACGGGAAAGCTTGTTCGGATCCGCCGTCGCGCCGGTCTACGCGGAACCGGGATACCTCATCCTGGCGCGCAACGGCCGTCTGCTCGCGCAGCGATTCGACGCGAAGGCGTTGAAGCCGATCGGCGAACCGGCGTCCCTCGGGGAAGCTCCACCGCCGTCCGCGACCGTCGGTGCACCCGCGGTCTCCGTTTCGGACAACGGCATCCTCGCGCACGCCGCAGCAGGCCTGCCGAACACACAGCTCGTCTGGCTCGACCGGGCGGGAAAGCCGCAGGGCACGATCGAGCTGCCGCCGGGACGGTACCTCACCCCTGCGATCTCGCCGGACGATCAGAGGATGATCGTCAGCCGGCAGAGCTCACCGAGCGAGATGGATCTCTGGATGGTCGACATCTCCCGCGCGGTCGCGACGCGCTTCACCTTCACCTCCGCGCCCCGGACCGACCGCGCAGTCTGGTCCCCCGACGGGAAATGGGTCGCCTTCAACTCGAACCGGAGTGGCCCGCAGGACATCTACCGCAAGCTCGCCGGCGGGGCGGGGGACGAAGAGCCGCTCCTCGTCTCCGCCGCGCCGTTCAAGATTCTGGATCAGTGGTCGCCCGACGGGCGCTACTTGCTCTTCGAACAGCCCGATGCCGTAACCGGCTGGGACGTCTGGCTCCTGCCGGTGGAGGGCGAGCGCAAGCCGACGCCCATCTTGAAGTCCCGGTTCAACGAAGGCATTGGCCTGATCTCACCCGACGGTCACTGGCTTTCCTACATCTCCGACGAATCCGGGAGGAGCGAGGTCTACGTCCAATCGTTCCCCAGTCCCGGAAGCAAGTACCAGGTCACGACCTCGGGCAGTCTCTACAGTTGGTGGTCCAAGAACGGCAAGGAAATGCTGATCTCGGGGTTGGACGGCACGATCCTGTCGGTGGACGTGCAGACCGGCGCATCGTTCAAGGCGGGAGCGCCGCGCGTGCTCTTCAAACCCCGCCAGGACACGCTCTGGATGGCGCCGACCTCGGACCTCCAGCGCTTTATCCAGGTCGTTCCGGTCGGCGCGGCGGCGCCCAACAGCATCACGGTTGTCGTCAACTGGATGGCGGGGTTGGAGAAGAAGTAACCGCGGGCTTCAGCGGCGCTCCCGCGTACCACGACGAAACACTGATCGGCGTGTGCAAGGCATGGACCGGCAGGAAGGCCATCCCCGCCACGGCCAGCAGCCCGAAGCGCATCAGCACGTAGAGGATCAACATGATGAGGGGAACGACGATCGCGAGGTCAAGAAAAAGGTCACGCTCTGCAGGGCCTCGAGTGCCGACCACAGGAGCGTTACGGCGTGGAGCATGACCCGGGCGTGGCGTAGAACAGCGCTGACCCTATACTCCGCGGATGCATCCCGAGAGAGGACTGATCATCGGCCCTTACGAGCTCGTCGAGAAGATCGGCGAGGGGGGGATGGGCGTCGTGTGGAAGGCGCGCGACACCACGCTCGACCGGAACGTCGCGATCAAGTTCCTCCCCGCAGCCTTCGCGCGCGACCCCGAACGCCTCGCGCGATTCGAGCGCGAGGCGAAGGCGGTGGCGGCGCTGAGCCATCCGGGGGTCCTCGCGATCTACGGCTTCGGCGAGCACGAGGGATCCGCCTACGCGGTCACCGAGCTGCTCGAGGGAAGCAGTCTGCGTGAGGCGATGGCGGGGGGCCCGTTGCCGCTCCCGCGCGTCGCCGACGTCGCTCGCCAGGTCGCGCACGGCCTCGCGGCCGCTCACGACCGCGGGATCGTCCACCGCGACCTCAAGCCCGACAACGTGTTCCTGACGCGCGACGGCCACGTGAAGATCCTGGACTTCGGCCTCGCGGCTTACGTGAGCGGCACTCCCCCGTTGGGCGTGCCGTCCGACGCCTCAATGACGCCGACGCGGACGAGCCTCACGACCCCCGGAACCGTGCTCGGGACGATCGACTACCTGTCCCCCGAGCAGGTGCGCGCGGCCCCGGCCGACGCCCTCTCGGACCTCTTCTCGTTCGGCTCGATGCTGTACGAGATGCTCACGGGGAGGCGTCCATTCCACCGGGAGACGGCCGCCGAAACGATGACGGCGATCCTCCGCGACGAGCCGCCGCCCGCGCCGGTGAACTCCGCGGCGCTCGATCAGATCGCGCGGCGCTGCCTGGCGAAGTTCCCCGGGGCGCGCTTCCCGTCGGCGCGGGCTCTCGCAGCCGCCTTGGACGCCGTCCGGGAGACCTCGGTTGCCGCCGGTCCGTCGCGCCGCATGATGGTCGTCGTCGCGGCGGTCGCGATCGTGGCGGCCGCCGTCGCGGGCGTTCTCTGGAAGGGCCGCTCCCACCCCGACGGCGCGCCCGCCGCCGTGGCTAACCCCGCGAGCCTTTCCTCGATCGGCGAGGCTCCCTCCGCCGTCCCCGAGGCCAACGAGTACTTCGAGAAGGGTCTCCTCTTCATGCGGGCGCAGCTCGACATCCCGCGGGCGCAGAAGAACCTCGACCGCGCGATCGAGCTCGATCCGTCGTTCGGGTCGGCGCGCGGGATGCGCGCGCTGACCAACTTGATCGCGATCCATGAAGGATCCGCCAACGACGGCGCGCTCGTTTATGCCAGCGAGCGCGCGGCGCGGGACGTCATCGCCGCGGACCCCGAGCTGGCGTCGGGCCACGCGACCTTGGGAGCGGCGTTGCTCTACATGAACCGCAAGCCGCAGGCGCGCGACGAGCTCGCCATCGCCCTCAGGCTCAGCCCCCAGAGCCAGCCCGGCGCGGCCTGGGAGGCGATCGACGACCGTTTGAGCGGACGCCTCGAGCAGGCCGAGGCTCGCTCCCGCCGAATCCTCGACGCCGTGCCGCTGTTCTGGGCGGCCCGCATCATGCTCGCCGATGCCCTCTTCGATCAGGGGCGGATCGACGAGGCCCACCGTGAGATCGAGAAGGTCTTCGAGCAAGACACGGACAACCTGGCCGCCCTGCGCGCGATGACCCGCATCCATCTCTACCAGGGGGACACCGCGCGCGCGCGCACGATGCTCGAGAAGATCTCCGCCGCGACCCACCCGAACTACCGCGTGAGACTGCTGTGGGCGCTGCTGCTGGCGCGCGAGGGACGGAGCGATCAAGCCGCCGCCGCGCTCGATCGGGAGACGCTGAGATACGCCGAGATCGCGCTGTTCGCCCAGGCGCAGGTCGCGGAGATCTACTCCTTGAGCGGCCGGTCCCAGCTCGCGTTCGACTCGCTCGACCGCGCGGTCAGGGCCGGCGACGAGCGCGCATCGTGGTTCCGGCGGAACGTGTTCTTCGAAGGGATCCGGAGCCAGCCGCGATTCGAGATGGTTCTCGAAGCGATCGATCGCGGGTCGCAGTAACCGGCCTTGACGCTTGGCGGCCGCGAGGGTGGCTCAGCGGGCGCGCGGGAATGACCGCCAAAGCCTGCCGCGTCGCGGCGCGGGACCGACCCGGTGTTCCCTCGGAATCCCGGCGATCGTGCTTCGGGCGAAGGATCCCGCGAACGG
>JAQBEH010000027.1:0-11837 GCA_032124015.1 Acidobacteriota bacterium | reverse complement strand
GGCCGGGATCTCCAACTTCATCTTCGGCGCCAACCCGCGGAAGAACACCGCCCCGGACGTGCAGGGCGCCGGCCTGAACGCCCTTTCCCCGGCCGTGACCTCGTCGTGGTTCCAGTGGCGCGCGAGCTACACCGGAATGCTCGAGGTCTGCTACTACGGCGCCAGCGCGGCGCTGAGCCAGGGAACACCGGGCCACCCGAACAATTGGGCGGGCAGCCTGACCGTCAACTGCGGTCCCGTGCAGTCGGCTGGCCCGGGCACGACGACCGCCGACGTGTCGATCGTGAAGACCGGCCCGGCCGGTCCGGTGGAAACCGGTTCGTTCGTGGACTACACCATCACCATCACGAACAACGGCACCGAGATCGCGCAAGAGGTCATTCTCTATGAAGATCTGGATCCCAACCTCACGTACGTCGGCCTGACGGTCGACGACACCCTTGGTGGCAACAACACGGCGTGCTTCTCGCTGCCGAGTCAAGGCGTCACCCCCCCCGACGCGCCGGTCTACTGCATCAACACGTCCATGGCGCCCGGCAGCACCACGACCTACACGCTGACCGTCCAGGTCAATAACTGCATCGGCGATGGCGTGACCATCAACAACGACGCGTCTATCTTCCAGACGTCGACGGACCCCGATCCGAACAACGACGCGTCCTCATGGTCTTTCGTGACGGTCGCCCAAGCGAACAACGGCTGCACCGCCACCGTTTGCGACGGTTCGACGTGCTTCTCCGATCAGTGCTCGACCAACAGCCAGTGTGACGGCGGCGGCGCTTGCGTGTCCGACGCCGTGGTCTGCGATGACGGCAGCGTTTGCACGGACGATTCGTGCAACTCGTCCGTCGGCTGCATCTTCGACTCCAGCAACGCGGGTGATCTGTGCGATGACTTCAATTCCTGCACCCAGAACGCCTGCGACCCGAGCTTGTTCTGCGTCTTCCCGCCGGAACCGGCAGGCGGGGGCTGCGACGACGGCCTCGCTTGCACCGTCTCCGACCAGTGCGATGGATCCGGAAGCTGCCTCGGCTCGTCGGTTTGTGACGACGGCAACGGCTGCACGGACGACTTCGCCGACGAATTCAACGCCTGCGCATGCTCGTATGCGTCGTCGGCCCCCGGAACGGTCTGCAACGACAACGACGCGTGCACGGGAACTGGCGCGGCCGAGGACGCTTGCGACGGCGCGGGCCTTTGCGTCGGCGGCTCGCCCGTGACTTGCGATGACGGCAATGCCTGCACCGCCGACACCTGCGACCCGGCCTCGGGTTGCGCTTCCACCCCGATCACCTGCGACGACGGCAGCGTCTGCAACGGTGCAGAAAGCTGCGATCCGGCGAGCGGTTGTATCGCCGGAACGCCTCTAGCCTGCGATGATGGCGACGCTTGCAACGGCGTCGAGTCCTGCGACCCGGCATCCGGCTGCGCTGCCGGAACGGCTCCGGTCTGCGACGACGGCGATGCCTGCAACGGCGTTGAGACCTGCGATCCGGCGAGCGGTTGTGTCGCCGGAACGGCTCTGGCCTGCAACGACGGAAACGCCTGCAACGGTGTTGAGACCTGCGATCCGGCGAGCGGTTGTGTCGCCGGCACAGCTCTGGTCTGTAACGACGGGAATGCCTGCAACGGTGTTGAGACCTGCGATCCGGCGAGCGGTTGTGTCGCCGGGAGCCCGGTGGTCTGCTCGGCGTCGGATCAGTGCCATGCCGTGGGTACCTGCGATTCGGGCACCGGCGTTTGCTCTGACCCGGTGAAGCCGAACGGCACGGCGTGTGATGACGGCGACTTCTGCACGACGAGTGACACCTGCGACAGCGCTGGAATCTGCGTTGGCGGGCCTGCGCCAAGTTGTCCCAGCGATGACGCCGTCTGCACGGCGGATGTCTGCGATCCGACGAGCGGCTGCGTGCACAGCGATATCAACCTGGACGTCACCAACTTCTCGGACAGCCGGATCGACGGGCTCGACCTGGTCGTGCTGGCAGCGGCGTGGAACAGCTGTCCGCTCGATCTTTTGCGCTACAACCCCGAGGCCAATCTGGACCGGATCGCGACGTTGCCGGGCGTGTGCATCGGTGCGACAGACTTCCACCTATTCATGAACGCCTTTGGCCGGAGCTGCCAATGAGGAGCACCGCAATGATGGCTAGCAGACTGTTCTTGTTCGTGTTCGCGGCGGCTTTGCTGGCGGCCTTCGGGTGCAGCAACGGAGGGGACGCAACGTTCTCGCCCACATTCGCGTGCACGGACGGAGGCGCGCCGGTGGCGAACGCCGTCACCATGGTGTGCGGAGGAACGACGTCCGCCACGCAGCAGGTGGACGTCGTGCTCGGCGGCCCAGCGACATTGACCGGACTGAGCTTTAACGTGATGTACGACGGCGACAATCTGGTTTACGACTCGTTTGACGCGAGCGCCGCGAGCCAGCTGTTTCCCGGTGCCCTGATTTCGGTGGTTCCGTCCACCGAACCGAACTCGGTGCCCGGTTACAAAGATGTGGTGGTGGCGATCCAGATGACCGGAGGAGTCGCCCTGACGGACGACGTGGGTCAGCACCTCGTCTTGAGCTTGACCTTCCAACGCGCATCTGGGACGACGTTCGGTCCGACCCCGATGGCGTTCAACATCGAACGGACCATGACGGCCACACCCGCGACGGCGGGCACCACCTTTGCGAGCAGCCTCATGCTGTCGTATCGGTGATGAACAAGAGAGTGATTCCGATCTCCCTTGCGGCGCTTCTGGCCTGTGCCGGCTGCGCCGTGCGGATGGGGACGAAACCCGCAGAAACAACGCCGACGGGAGTTCCCCGGAGCGCGGCGCCCATCGTCCCCAAGCCGCCGGCAGCCCCTGACGGGCCAGTGGCTGCGACGGGAAGCACGAACTCACCAGTGGCGTCGGTTCCCGAAGCGCCGGCGCTAGCCGACGCAGGGGCTCCTACGGCGGCGCGCAAGGCCGCGGAAAGCCAAGCGCCCTCTGCGACCGCGTCGATCCACGTCTTTTCGGCGCAGCAGGCGGTCTCGACACGTCCTTCGACTATGCCTCCTGCGGGCGGCGCGTCACTCGATTCGCCCACACCGGCCGCGCCCGAACCGGAGACCAGGGCGAGCGCATCCGGCGAGGCGACTCCGGGGGAGCTTCAACTCCGCGTCGTCGCGTCGGCCTCGGAGATCGCTGCGGGCGGGATCATGACCGTGGATGTGATCGCCTCGTCGAGCACCGCTGTTGTGGACGCGCCGTTGCACCTGACATTCGACCCGAACGTGGTGGAATTCGTCGACGGATCGACCGGGGACTTCCTGACCCAGGGCGGGAGCAGCGTCGTTTTTCTCGCGGACGGGCGCAGCCGGCCGGGCGACGTGGCGATGGCCACCGGCCGGATCGAGCGCGAGCAGGGGGCGCGCGGCGCGGGACTGCTTTGCCGCGTCCGCTTCCGCGGCGTCGCTTCCGGGACGACCCCCGTGCTCGTTGGACAGGCCAAGGCCTGGGGCATCCGGGGGGAAGAGCTGACGGTCTTGGGCGGCGGGACGAGCGTCGCGGTTAATTGAAAGGCGACACCGGCCTTTCGCTAGGAAAAAGGTCGTATCAGTCCGCGAGCCTACCGGAAGGGAGCCGCGGCGAATCTTAGACTCTCTTCGAGTCGGACATGGGAACGCAGAACACGGTGGATCTCGCCTCCGTCGAGGCACAGCGGGCTTTCGTCCGTCGTGTCCTCGAGGATCTTCAGGCGCTCGAGTGGATGATCGCGGCGGGAGCGATCGAGTCCGGAGTGCGGAGGATCGGGGCCGAACAGGAGATATTCCTGATCGACCGGACGGGCGCTCCCGCACCGATCGCGATGAAATTGATCGACCGCCTGAAGAGCCCCCAGTTCTCGACCGAACTGGCCCTGTTCAACCTCGAGATCAACGCTCCGCCGGTCCTCCTCGAGGACGGGTGTTTCTCGGACATGGCGGCCACGCTCCATGCTCTTTTCGCCCGCGTGCAGGCGGCGGCCAAGTCCGTCGGAGCCAATGCCGTCCTGGCGGGAATCCTCCCGACGCTCCGGGCGTCGGATCTCGTTCCGAAGAATCTGACGCCGCTCCCGCGCTATCTCGAGATCGACCGGGCCCTGGCGAGAATGGGTCACGGCACGTACCAGATTCATATCCGAGCCGTGGATGACCTTCGGCTCTCGCGCGAGTCGTTGATCGTCGAGTCCGGAAACTGCAGTTTCCAGATCCACCTCCAGGTCGGCCCCGACGAGTTTCCGAGGATTTACAACGCCGCCCAGGCGTTCGCCGCACCGGTGCTCGCGGCCGCGACCAACTCGCCGCTGCTTCTAGGCAAGCGTCTGTGGCACGAGACGCGGATCGCGCTCTTCCAGCAGGCGGCCGACACGCGCGGCCCGGATACGGGACGCACGATCGTTCCTCGTGTCACCTTCGGACGCGCGTGGGTCGAGCGTTCGGTGCTCGAGATCTATCGGGAGGACATCGCCCGCTTCCGCCCGATCCTGGGAGGCGACGACGACGAGCGACCGATGGCGGTCCTCGCGCGTGGAGGGATTCCGACTCTCGGCGCGCTCCGCCTCCACAATGGGACCGTCTGGCGATGGAACCGCCCGTGCTATGGAGTTACGGACGGCCGCCCACACCTGCGGATCGAAAACCGTATCCTCCCGAGTGGTCCCACGATCGAGGACGAGGTGGCGAATGCCGCTCTCTGGCTCGGCCTGATGCGAGGGGCGATCGGCCGGGATCTGGACGTGACGCGGCGCATGAGCTTCGAGGCGGCGCACGGCAACTTCATCACCGCCGCTCGCGTCGGTCTGGACGCGCAGTTCCAGTGGTTCGATGGTCGCACCGTCGCGGCCGACCGGCTGCTGCTCGACGAGTTGATCCCGTTCGCGTGCGAAGGCCTGCGCTCCGCCGGCGTCAACTCGGCCGACATCGACCGGTTCATGGGCGTCGTGGCGCGCCGCGTGGCAACGCGACGAACGGGCTCACGGTGGGCGCTCGATTCGCTCACCTCGATGGAAGCTTCCAATCGCCGAGGCACAGCGGGCCAGAGGCTCGCGGCGTTGACTCAAGGGATGCTGCAAGGACAAAGCGGCGACTCACCCGGGCACGAATGGCCTCTGGCGCGCCTCGAAAACGTCGGCGTGGCCGCCGAACGCGACGCGCCGGTCGAACAGTACATGGCGACCGACCTGTTCACCGTGCGTCCGGACGACCCGATCGAGCTTGCCGCGCACCTGATGGACTGGCGAGGAGCTCAGCAAGTTCCGGTCGAGGACGAAGACAACCGCCTGGTCGGGGTCGTGTCGTACTCCGCGATTGTCCGTCTGGTCGCGCGGGGCGGGCTTTCGGCTGGCGAGTCCAAGCTCCCGGTTTCGTCGATCATGCGCCGCGATCCTCTGACGGTCGCACCGGACACCTCGATCGTCGAAGCGATCGGGTCGATGGTGAAATGCGGAGAAAGCGCCCTCCCCGTCCTTCGAGAGGGGAAGCTCGTCGGCATCGTCTCCGAACGCGACCTTCTGAGGATCACGCACGAGATGCTCGTCGAGCGGCTGGCTGAACCAGGGCGTGCCCCGACGCGCCGCCGGGTGATCAAATCGCCTCCGAAAAACGCAGTGGTCTAGGCGCAAAACTCACTGCTGGGGCGTGTCGAGCCTGTTCGCGATCACCCGTGCCTCGTCGCGAACGACAGTCTTGGTCCGCTCGACAGCCTCGGCGATCCGGCCCTTCACTTGGGTGGTTCTGGTGCCCAGCCACTCGCGGGTCTCCCTGCCGGATTTCGGAGCGAGGAGCAGTGCGACCCCCGCGCCGACGGCCGCGCCCACCGCGGCGCCGGCCAGAAATCCCAATAGCGAGACATGACCCTTCTCCATGTTGCTCATATCATCCTCTCTTTCTTCGGAAACTCTTCATGCCGTTTCGAAAGGGACCGCAATCCAGTCCCACGCCGTTTAGACGAGATAGAGCATATCCGCATGAATGCTCTAGGTGTTGGACTTCCGAGAGTTGCCTTGCCCGGCTTCTATGAGATCGCTCTGGGAAAGTTGCAAGCCGCCGCCCACGACTCGAGAGCCGAGTCCACGGCATTTCCCATAAGTTCCATCCGGCGAGTAGACTTCGGTCTGCCCCCATCGAGGAGTATTCCTATCGTCCCTCTTCAAGGTGATCCTATGGAGCCAACCCTTCCCGATCTCGGTGTCTTGCGCCGCTTCTGGCCGGGCTTTGAGGACGCCGGTACGACTCACCCCGTTCTCGTCGGTGGGATCGCCATCGGCGGCGCCCTCCCTGTGATCATTGCGGGGCCGTGCGCCGTCGAGTCATTCGAGCAGACGCTCGCGGTCGCCCGCGCCGTGCGCGGCGCCGGGGTCGGGATCCTGAGGGGAGGCGCGTTCAAGCCGCGCACCTATCCCGGTGCGTTCCAAGGCCTCGGAGAGGAAGGGCTCGAGATTCTCGCGGAGGTTCGCCGCGAAACCGGCCTTGCGATCGTCACCGAGGTTCTGGACCCGCGCCTTGTCGAGCGGGTGGCGGCCGTCGCCGACATGCTTCAGATCGGATCCCGCTCGATGCAGAACTCGCCCCTGCTCATCGAGGCGGGACGGAGCGGAAAACCCGTGCTCTTGAAGCGCGGCTGGAGCGCGACACTCGGCGAGTGGCTGGGAGCGGCCGAGTACATTGCGCGCGAAGGGAACACGCGGATCGTGCTCTGCGAGCGCGGCATTCGCGTCCCGGCGTCCGAGGGCTACGCGCGCGCGGTTTTGGATCTCAACGTGGTCCATGCGATCCGCATGCTCACGCCCCTTCCCGTGATCATCGATCCCTCGCACGCCGCCGGACGATGGGATCGCGTCGAGTCGCTCGCGCGCGCGGCGTTGGCTTGTTCGGCCCACGGACTGCTGATCGAAGCGGTTGCCGCGAACACCGACCGCGCGCTGCTGCGCAGCGATGCCGAGCAGGGAATTCCCCCGGACGTGTTGGAGAGAATCGCCGCATACGCGCGCCTCGAGTTCTTGCGGACATCGCCGTGAGCGCGGGCCGGGTCCTCGCGGCGGCGGTTGCCGCGTTCTTTTCGGTCGTTGCGGCGGGCTCGGGGACGCCTTCCGCGACGATCGACTACCCGCTCGAGGGCTCCATCTTCCCGCCGGACTTCGCCGCGCCGACGTTTCTTTGGCACGACGGCGGAGCGCGAGCCGACCGTTGGCGGGCCGAGTGGACGTTCGCAAGCGGCGCGCCCGCTTTGGACACTCCCGTCGATGCAGGGCCTCCTCCGAAGGGCGAGATCGACCCGCGCTGCGTTTCCGTCACCAACGCGCTCTACACGCCGACTCCGTATCAGGCTTCCGCTCTCGCATGGAGGCCCTCGAACGAAACGTGGACGGCCGTAAAACGGGGCGCCGCCTCCGGCCCGTTCGTCGTGACGTTTCTCGGCTGGCGCGACGGCGACGCGTCCGGTCCCCTCGTTTCGGGGAGCGTGCGCCTGTCGATATCGGCGGACCCGGTGGGAGCGCCGATCTTCTACCGCGACGTGCCGTTGATGCCGTCGGCCTCGAAAGACGGCGTCATCAAGCCTCTCGACCAGTCGGCCCAACCGCTGATCCAGTGGCGGCTGAAAGACGTGTCGCGCGACGACAGCCGCATCGTGATGCACGACATACCAACCTGCGCGAACTGTCACAGCTTTCCGGCCAACGGCAAGACGATTGCGATGGACGTCGACGGCCCGGACGGCGACAAGGGCGCGTATGCGATCGCGCCCATCGGCAAAAAGATCGTGATCGACGACGCGCAGATCATGACGTGGAACGCCTTTTCCGGGAAACCGAAGGGGCTCATGACGCTCGGGTTCCTCTCGAGGATTTCTCCCGACGGCCGCAAAGTCGTCAGCACCGTCAACGAACGCCTGTACGTCCGCAACTTCCCAGACTACAAGATCCTCCAGGCCTTCTACCCTACGCGCGGGATCCTCGCGTGGTACGACGTCGCATCGAAGACGATTCGCGCGCTTCCGGGCGCCGACGACACGCGCTACGTCCACTGCAACCCGGTGTGGTCGCCCGACTCGAAGAACCTCGTTTTCATGCGCGCGCCGGCGATCGACCCGTACGATCCGAAAAAGCCCGTCGCGATGGTTCCGGGCGATCCCAACGAGACCCAGATCCGCTTCGATCTCTACCGGATGCCTTTTGGCGAAGGCCGCGGCGGCACGCCCGAAGCGATCCCCGGGGCATCCGACAACGGGATGAGCAACTCGTTCCCGAAAGTCTCCCCGGACGGGAAATGGCTCGTCTGGACCAAGGCGCGAAACGGCATGCTGCTCCGACCCGACGGCCGCCTGTGGATCATGGGCCTGCCGCGGGGCGCGCCGCGCGAGATGACGTGCAACACCTCGCTCATGAACTCCTGGCACAGCTTCTCGCCGAATGGGCGGTGGTTGGTGTTCTCGTCCAAGCAGAACACGCCGTATACCCAACTGTTCCTCACGCACATCGACGCGAATGGCCAGGACAGCCCCGCGATCCTGATCGAGCGCACCCAGGCGGCCAACCGCGCCGCCAATATCCCCGAGTTCGTCAACACCCCGTACGACGGCTTCGGCGAGATCGTCGTGCCCGCGGTCGAGCATCGCGAACACTTCTATCGCGCGAACGATCTCGCAGAAGAAGGTAAGAAGGACGAGGCGATCGACGAGCTGAACAAGGCCCTCGAAGGAGAGGTCAAGGACTGGCGCACGTACGACTGGAAATACCACGACAAGATCAGCCGCCTCCTCATGGAGCAGGGCCGCACCGATGAGGCCGTCTCGCACATGCGCAAGTCGATCGAGCTGAACCCGTCAAACGCCGCGATGCACGCCAATCTCGGCTACGTCTTGTACGAACGAGGAAACCTCGACGAGGCCCGCAAGGAACTCAACACCGCGCTTCGTCTGGCGCCCGGCGAAGCGCTGTCGTGGCTGAACCGGGGTTCGATCCGCCTGTCCCAAAGCGACGCCGCGGGTGCGCAGGCCGATTTCACGCGGGCTACCGAGTTGGCACCCGACGACCCGCGGGGCTGGAACGGCAAGGGGATGGCCTGCTTCAGCCTCGAGGATCTGGCGTGCGCGCGCGAAGCCCTGGACCGCGCGCTCGCGCTCGATGCCCAGGACGTCAGCTCCTGGTACTTCCGCGCGCAGGTCCGACGCGCGGCTGGCGACCTCGCGGGCGCTCTGGCCGATCTCGACCACGCCGGCGAAGCCGCGGCCCCGGGGTCGGCCCCCGCTCTCGCCGTCGAAACGATGCGCCGCGAGGTGAAAGACGCCCTTGCGGAATCCGGACGTCGCGAGTAGCTCCGTCACGTCTCGAAAACGCAACGCGCCGAAGAGGTCACCGACGACGCTCTCGCGGGCTCCCCGTTCAGGAGGTCTTCTTCAAGACCACCACGGTGATGTCGTCGTTGGCCGGGGCCGCGGCGAGGAGCGCCTGGCGCAAACGCTCGCAGATCTCGGCTGCCGAAGCGTCGTGGCATTCGGCGAGGAGCGGCTCGACGCGGGCCGGGAAAAACGTGCCCTCGGCGTGCTCGCTCAGGCCGTCGGTGTGCAGAAGGAGGATGTCCCCGTCGGCGAGAAGGTTGATCTCGTTGACCTCGTAGCGGCGCGTGTACCCGTGAAGGGTGGGATGGCGGCGGCGGTCGGGGTCGGCGACCGAAGGCTGGAACCCCACCGGCGGCAGCGCGACGAGGCGATCCGCGCTGATCTTCATGAACCGGCCGAACTCCCGGGAGAACACAGCCGGCGGCGGGTGCCCCGCGGAGAGGAACCGCAGCTTCCCGCCTTCCGAGATCTCCCCGTAGATCATCGTGAAGAACTTGTTCACCGCGGTCGTCTTGTAGAAGCGGGTGTTGAGGTTGTCGAAAAGATGGGTCGTCACTTCGCCGAAAAGGTCCAACTCGTAATTGACGCCCAGCAGGAACGCCTGATGGAGCATCGCGGCGACCAGCGCGTCGGTCACGCGATGCCCTGAGGCGTCGGCCACGAGCACTCCGGCGCGCTGTCGCAGCCGGCGTAGATTGCGCGAGACCTCGGTGCGTCCCTGCTTTTCCGCTTCGGCGATGCGGAGGTCGAGGTCGTACCTGCGGTCGAAGTCGATCCACGCCAGGTGATCGCCGCCCACAACGTCGTGCAGGGGGAGCGTCAGGCAGGCGAGGTCCAGCCCGGCGATGCGCGGCACGTCACCGGGAGAGGGGCGTAGGAACTGCGCGACGTCGTGGAAGTTGCGCAGTTCGTCCGCGAGTCGTTCCCATCGTTGGGTTTCAGCGATCGTGTTCGGCATGGCCGTCATGGTGAACGGCTCCGATGCGACGCGCCAGGGTCGAGCGCGAATTCCTAGGGGACGGTCCCGCAGTTGTTCCCCGCCGACAATAACAACGCCGCAACGGTTCCCGGGGGTGACCAAGCGATCTTTCACTTCAACGCAAGGCGAGGAACCACGACAGGGCCACCAGTCCGGCCGCCGACCCCGCGAGCACGGCCTGCGTCCGCGCCGTCAAAGTGATCCGCGGCTTGCCCCAACCGACCAGTCCACCGACGGCGAGTCCGACGGCAAAGCCCAGGACGTGACCTCCCACGTCGATCCTAGGAAGTGCGACTTCGAGGGGGTGGAGCGTCTGCGGAAAGGAGTTGGGGTCGATCTGACGGCCGTCGCCGCCCAGCCACGCCAGAAGCGCCGCGCCGATTGCAATCGGCGCCCAGCGCCGGAACAGGTTGTAGTGGAGCTGCCGGCGGCGCACCCAGTCGTGCGCGACTTGCACCCCCAACATCCCGAATACGGCCGTCGAGGCGCCGATCGACGAATGCGACGGGGATTGCAGCAGCGCGTTCAGCCCGTTCCCCAACCCTCCGGTGAGGATGAAGGCGAGCCAGGCTACGCCGAAGCCGAGGCTCTGCGCGAGCATCACGCCGAACGCCGCGCCGAACACGAGATTGCCGGCAAGGTGGAGGGCGTCCCCGTGCAGGAACAACGCGGTGACGCACCGCCACCAGGCGCCGGCCTGGATCAGCGCCGCATCCGCCATGCCGGCGTGCCACCAGTCGAGGCCGAAGCTCTGCCTTCGCGAGACAACATCGAACGCGACGAGCGTGGCGGCGTAAACCATTGCCGCGACAACGCTGCGCTCGATCGGTTGCGGGGCGTCGTCCATCGGCCCGACGCCCTGATTCTCGCTGAGGTATCTGTAGAGCTCGGCGCGCGCCCGTTCCGCGTCCTCGACGCGCACGAGCAGGACCTGGTGGGCGCGGTCGACCGCGATGGCGCTCGCGATGCCTCGCGCTTCGAGCACGAGGGCGTGGTCCTCGATCGTCTTGCGGCTCCCCGCGTGCGAGATCGCGATCCATGTGGCCGGCGCTTCGTTCACGTGCGGGAGATCTTACGCCAGGCGGCCGTTCCAGAGACGTTCTACCATGGCGCCTCATGCCAGGCGCCGCCCTGCAAAATTCAAGATCGGCCGGGGGCCTCGCATGAGTTGGCGCCGGCTCCTGGTGATTCTCCACCGGGACATCGGGTATCTGTGCGCCGGCCTCACCGTGATCTACGCCATCTCCGGGATTGCGGTGAACCACATCGAGGACTGGAACCCCAACTACGACGTCCGCCGGACCCGGTTGGAGGTGGGGACGGTACCCACCGGTGACGACGAGGCCACCGCTCGAATCGTGCTCGATCGGCTCCACATCACCGACAAGCCGCGAGCGGCGGTGTGGATCTCGCCCGCGCAACTTCGCATCTTCTTGGAAAACCGCACCCTCACGCTCGACGCTCCAACCGGTCACGTCGAGGACGAGCGGGTCACGCGCCGGCCGCT
>JAQBEH010000026.1:0-3218 GCA_032124015.1 Acidobacteriota bacterium | reverse complement strand
GCACGCGTACCGCGGTGCTCCGCTGTGGATAAGCAGCGACTTTTGAAGTTCATGCGGACTGTTTGCCAGCGCGCGGTCGGCCCCGAGACAAGCAGAGCGTGGTTCCCGCGGCGCAACGAGGAGCCGGGAGTCGAGCGAAGCCGACTTGCAGACAGTGTTCGCCGTGCTTGCTCTGAGAAAAAGAAGATCGGTCAGGGTCGGTCTGTACAACGCCCGTGGTAACGCGCGGGGCGGACGGGCGCGCCGCTTGCGTCTTGTGCAAGCGGCGTGACCGGACGGACCGACGCGTTCACCACGTAGTTAGGACGCAGGCCGCAGCGTGCGGCATTCCAGTTTGGCTGACACCAACTGCTCCCTCGCGGGTTCCAGCGACGTCCCGTTCGGGTGGACGACTTCAGCCCAACCGTCGTGAGACACGAACACCCGACCGTAGTCATGAGAAGACAGGAGAACCATGTCCCAGCCGTTGAGCATTCCGAGCTGCACGAATGTCACAAGGTCGCGAAGCTCATGACGAAGAAAGCGCTGGGCCGGACGCTGATCGATCTCGGTTCGTTCTCCGTAGGCTCGGCGGACCGTGTAATAAAGATGGAGGTTCTCGGTGCCACCCCAGACCTCCGTTTGGGTGACCCACAGCAGACACCAATCGAAATAGTCGACGAGATCGACAAGACGCTCCGCCACATTGAAGAGCCGGGATGCCGGAAGTTCCTCGAACGCCACCTGGAGTCCGGGGTACGGAGTAACCAGCGAGTAACCCTCTCCGCCATCGGGTGCGATTGCCTTCGCAAGTTCCGCCGCTTCTGTGCGCGTCAAGAACTGCATGGTTCCATCCTGCGTCCTAACGCTCAGCATCAGCGGCGGCGCGCAGCGCCGTCCGCTGCATGCTGTTGTTGGGCCGCCTGTTCGCCACCTGAGTCACCCGCCGGTATCGCTATCGCTTGCTCGACGCTTCGCGCGCTCCGAGCGTTCGCTCCTGATGAGCTGTTCTGCAAGTTCCAAGTCTTTATCGGTTGCGTCGTAGAGGGGCTTCAGGATTCCACCGGCGAACAGATACAACCGCTGCCAATTCGAATGCTCCCGACCGACCAGCCTCACGGCCCCATGATGGCTCCCGATGTCAGACAGAGCCTTCTGGCGGTTGGCTTCGGCTGCCTTCTGGAACCGTTCGCTCCGCGTAATGCGGTCGAGTTCTGTGACATCGATCGGTTCAACGGCGCAGAGCGACAGGACAGCCTGACCCACCGCCGTTCGTAGATTTTGCCACTCCGCGTCGGAGCGCTCGGCGGAGGCGGTGGCGTCCTCAGAGATGGTGATGATTCGCTTGTAGCCCATCAGGTGTCTCCTTCGTCACATCGGCCGAACATTGGAGTTCAAGTGCGGGCCTTGGGAAGAGACGTCAGGAACCTCTCGAAGGAGCCGACCACATCGGCTTCCTCTCGGAACTCCTTGAAGTCGCCGCCATGCCAAACGCCATAGAAGGAGTCCATGACAACAACTGCGAAGAGGGGGCCGTCAACTGTCTTTTTCGCCGGAATCGGCGAGATCCCTGGAACCCTCGGGGCGGTGACCGCGAGAAAGAAGTCTGCAGGACCCTCGGGTGGTCCCTTGTACTCGAGGTTCCAGCGACTCAGTGGAGTCTGGTCCGGCTGAACGGGAAGGTCTCGGACGGGTCGCGCGAAGCCTTGCCCTGTAGCGAGTTGGCACAAGCGGTCGAACAACCCCACTTGCTTCTGACCGTCCTTATCGGTGCCAACAAGAGTTGCGAACATCGTCGCCTCCTTCACCTACCGCGCCGCGCATGCACCTCGGTCGGTCGGCCCAACGCTCGGCCGATCAGCTGCGAAGGCGGCCTGGCGCGGCGGGTGCGTCAGCAGCCGCCGTGACAGGGCGACTTCGTCAGCTGCAGCGGCTTGTTGGCCAGCCCCTGCGCCGACCGGTCGAACCGCCCATCATTGGTCCGACCAGACTGCCAACTCGTTTCCGCTCGGATCCGCGAAGTGAAACCGCCGACCGCCGGGGAAATCGAACGTTTCGCGAGTGACGCGGCCTCCGAACTCTCCAACCTTCGTCACGAGCGCGTCTAGGTCCACCGCGTAGAGAACGACCAACGGCCCTCCGGATTGAACGTCGGGGGCAACGGCGAATCCGCCACTGAGTCGGCCGTCGTTGAAGCTGGAGTATTCCGGACCGTAGTCGGTGAAGGTCCAACCGAAGATGCCAGAGTAGAATCTCTTCGTGTCCTCCATGTTCGTGGTTAGGAACTCCACATAGTCGATCCGACGATCCTGCTCTGCTTGACTCATCGCTTCCTCGCTCCCAGTGGCCTTGGATGGCTCATCTCGGGCATCGTGATGTTCCGGCGTAGGCGTCGGTGTACAGGCGCTCAAGACCAGGACCATCCATATGCCCGCCAAACGCAGGAGCCGCGTGTTGTCCGGTGGCGCTGTAGTGGTCATCGCCTCGCATACTCCATTCACACGGTCTGGCCAACGCTCGCGGTAACGCGCGGGCTGAGTGGCGCGGCGCTTGCCCTGCAAGCGCCGTGACGCGAGGACCGGCGCGTTGACCGCGTTGTTGGGCGGCAGCCTACGCAATGAAGGTGTTCCTAACCCGTCTCGATAGCAGCATGTAGGGAACCCAAATGCCAATGACTACGATGGAGCTCACGAGCTGCCTCGCGGTAGTGGGGTCGATCACAGGTTCATTCGGCAGCACCAATGAACCGAGCCACGCGAGAAGGACAACATATGGGAACGTGAGGATGGTGACCCAAATGAATAGCTTGGGAAACCTCGAGGAGCGCTTGACGAACAGGACAAGCAAGGTAATGGAGGCGAGCAGACAAGCTAGGTTCCCGAGCGACTCGACAACAATTACTGTCGCCCACAGCGGATGATAGGCACTGGAATCGGGAGACGTGAGAGTTGCCCAGGCGCCGTCCCGGATGACTGGGGTCAACGTGCCCACGAATGCAGCGAGAAGCCGAAGCGGCGACAACAACAGACCGAGGGCCACCACATACAGCCACCCGCCGATTCCAGCCGGTTCTACCACCACACACTCCTTTTCTGTTCTGCCGCCCAACGTTCCCGATAACCCGCTGGCGGAACGGGCGCGCGGCTTGCGCACGCAAGGCGCGTGACCGGGACGACAGACGGGTTGATCGGGTTGTTCGGCGGCGTGGCTGGACGTACTATTCCCGGCATGACTAGAGC
>JAQBEH010000025.1:0-23606 GCA_032124015.1 Acidobacteriota bacterium | reverse complement strand
CTGTCCCCTTATTTGTCTGCCCTATTTCTGCAGCAGTTCGACAAAGCGCTCGGCGGCCTGAGTGAGGGGAACGCCCGCGCGGCGTGCGAGAACGTAGGGCACAGGCGGCACCCCGCGAAGCCGACGGCGCGTGGACGCGTTATCCCCCCGATCGCGCCCGAAGGCGATCGACGGCACCGGGGCGACGCCCAGCCCCGCGGCCACGAAGCGCCTCACGAGAGACAGGTTTCCCACCTCGACGGCGGGCCGGAACGGGACGCCCGCCGCGCTCCACGCCTCCTCGAGGTGACGCCGGAATCCCGAACCGCGCTGGAGCGTGACGAGGCGTCGATCCCGCAGGCGCTCGATGGTCACCTCGCGGCCGGCGCGTTCTCCACCGGGCACGAGGAGCTCGACCGAGCTCGACAGGAGCGGCTCGAATGAGACTCCGGCCACGTCTCCGTGAGAGGCGCCGACGGCCAGCGCCAGATCGATCTCTCCTGCCCGGAGGGCTTCGAGAAGGCGTGGAGCCGGCCCCTCGAGCACGCGAATCGCAAATGCCGGGCTCTCGCGCAAGAGCCGCGCAATCGCCCGAGGGACGACCTCCCGCCCGAGCGCGTCCCCCGCGCCGATGCGCAGCTCGTCGTGGCCTGAAACGGGAACGCCGGCGGCACGATCGAGAACGCCCAGGCTCTCCAGGGCCGCCTCGGCCAGGGGGAGCAGCCGCGCCCCTTCGGGGGTGAGGGCCATCCCACGCGCGTGGCGGCGGAAGAGCTTCGTCCCCCACGCGCTTTCGAGCGCCAAGACCCGGGCGCTGATGCTGGGCTGGGTGAGCGCAAGGCGCTCCGCCGCGCGGCCGACGCTTCCGGCGCGCGCTACGGCGACGAAGGCCTCGAGAGCGGGAACATCGGCCACTCAGCGATTATATCGATTCCTTCTATGTCTAACATCAATACAATCGTCTTGTTCGATGCCTTCGGCGCGGCTACCGTGAACGTTCCGGAGGCCCTTCCCATGGTGCACCGACTCGAAATCGCGACCCGCCCTTCCCTTTCGGACCCTCGCGGGACGACCATCGCCGCGACCGTGCGCGCCTTCCTCGGCATCCCGATCGCCCGCGTCCGCACGAGGGACGTGCACCGGATCGAGGCCGACCTGTCGGACGACGACGCCCGCCGCGTGCTGCACGAGTTCGTCGATCCGGTGTCCCAACACGGCGCGTTGGGGCGCCTCGACGACGGACCGTTCGATCTCGCCGTCACCGTCGCCTACAAGCCGGGCGTTACGGACCCCGTGGGGAAATCCGCCAGAGTCTGCGTCGAGGACACGCTCGGCCGGAAGCTCGCCGCCGACGCCGCCGTCTACACGTCGACGATGTACCTCTTGGAAGGCGTCGATGCCCAGGAGGCCGGTCGGATCGCGACGGAGCTTCTCGCGAACCCGGTGATCCAGACGATTCGGATCGACGACTACGACGAATGGCGCAACGGTCCCATCGATCTCTCCGTGCCGAAGATCGCGGCGCACGCCACCCCAGATATCGCCACCGTCGATCTTTCGGGATCGGACGATGCCCTCGTCGCACTCTCGAAGACCAAGCTCCTCGCGCTGACGCTCGCCGAGATGAAGGCGGTGCGTGACCACTTCCGCCTCGCGGCGAAAAACGCCAGGCGCGCCGCGGCCGGGCTCGGTCCGTCTCCGACCGACGTCGAGCTCGAGTGCATCGCCCAGACGTGGAGCGAGCACTGCAAGCACAAGATCTTCAACGCGACCGTCACCTACCGCGAGCCGGGGAAAGAGCCGGAGACGATCCGCTCTCTGTTCAAGACGTTCATCCGCGGCGCGACGGAGGCCGTCGATCGCGCCGCCCGCGAGCGTGAGGGACGCTCCTGGCTCGTGTCGGTATTCCACGACAACGCCGGCGTCGTCGCCTTCGACGACCGCGACCACCTTGTCTACAAGGTCGAAACCCACAACTCGCCGTCGGCGCTCGACCCCTACGGCGGCGCGATGACCGGAATCGTCGGCGTCAATCGCGACCCGTTCGGCACGGGGCGTGGCGCCGAGCTCCTGGCGAACGTCTGGGGCTACTGCTTCGCGTCACCGTTTCACGAGCAGGCGCGGCCCGCGGGGCTCCTCCATCCGCGGCGCATCAGGGACGGCGTCCACCAGGGCGTCATCGACGGCGGCAACCAGAGCGGCGTCCCCTACGGGCGCGGATTCGAGATTTTCGACCCGCGCTTCCTCGGAAAGCCCCTGGTTTTTTGCGGCACGGTGGGGCGCCTACCGGTGACGATCGCGGGACGCCCCGGCGAGGACAAGACCGTGAGCCCCGGCGATCGCATCGTGATGGTCGGCGGTCGAATCGGCGCCGACGGAATCCACGGCGCGACGTTTTCTTCGGCGGCGCTCGACGAAACCGCCCCGATCCAGGCCGTGCAGATCGGCGACCCGATCACGCAAAAACGGATGTTCGACTTCCTGATCGAGGCGCGAGACCGCGGGCTCTATGCGTCGATCACCGACAACGGAGCGGGTGGACTGTCGTCCTCGGTCGGCGAGATGGCGAAGGCCTCGGGCGGAGCGAGGCTCGACCTCGCCAAAGCGCCGTTGAAGTACGCGGGGTTGGCGCCGTGGGAGATCTTTCTTTCGGAGGCGCAAGAGCGGATGACGCTCGCCGTGCCGGAAGGGGACGTCGCCGAGTTTTTGGCGCTCGCGAAACGTCGCGAGGTCGACGCCGCGGTACTCGGCACGTTCACCGACTCGGGGTTTCTCGAGGTCGTCTTCGGCCCGGAGACGGTCGCCATGCTGGACATGGAATTCCTCCACGAGGGAGACCCCGATCTCGATCTTCCCGCGGTCTGGGAGCCCAGAATTTTCCCGGAACCAGCGGGGCCCGCACCCGTCGATCTCGACGCGACGCTGCTCGCCATGCTCTCCCGCCTCAACCTCTGCTCGAACGAGACGAAGGCCAGGCATTACGACCACGAGGTGAAGGGACTGACGGTCGTCAAGCCGTGGGTCGGCGCGAGCGCCGACGTCCCGGCCGAGGCCACGGTCTTTCTGATCCGCCACGGTGCGAAGCGCGGCTACGTCCTCTCGGAGGGGGTCAACCCGTTCTACTCGGACATCGACACCTACGCGATGGCGCAGTCGGTCTTGGACGAGGCGGTGCGCAAGCAGCTATGCGCCGGCGCGCGGCTCGATCGTATCGCGGCGCTCGACAACTTCTGCTGGCCCGACCCGGTGCAATCGCCGGGAACGCCGGACGGCGCGTACAAGATGGCGCAGCTCGTGCGTGCCTGCCGCGGCCTCTACGACCTGACGCGCGCCTATCAGACCCCGCTCGTTTCCGGCAAGGACTCGATGAAAAACGACTCGACGATGGGCGGCGTGAAGATCAGCGTGCCGCCGACGCTGCTCGTTTCCGCCATCGGGCAGATCGACGACGTCGCGGACGCCCTCACGCTCGACGTCAAGTTCGAAGGCGACGTCGTCTACCTCTTGGGCCTCACGAAGGACGAGACCGGCGGGAGCGAGTACTTCCGGCTCCGCGGTGAGCTCGACAAATTCCACGCGGCGCCGGGCGAGCCTTCGCCCTACGTCGGGAACCGCGTTCCCACCGTCGACGCCGCCGAGACGCTTCCGATCTACCGTGCCCTCGAAACCGCCGTTCGGACAAAGCTCGTGCGCTCGGCGACGACGCCGGGAAAGGGAGGCCTCGCGTTGGCGTTCGCTCGAAGCGCCATGGCCGGCGAGTTGGGGATGGACGTCGATCTCGACGCCGCCCCCGACCTCGTAGCGCTTCCTCCCGACGTCGCGATGTTTTCGGAATCGAACGGCCGTTTCGTCGTGACCGTGGCGGCGCGAGACGCCGCGGCGCTCGAGGCGATCTTCCGCGGCCTCCCCTGCCGTCGCATCGGCGCCGTGACCGCGGCCACGTCGCTTCGCGTGACGCTCGGCGGATTGCTCCGCATCAACCTTGAGATTGCCACGATGAAATCCGCCTACAAGGAGACGCTCGCCCATGTCTGAGCCGCGCGTTCTCATCCTCACGGGGCTGGGCCTCAACTGCGAAGCGGAGACCGAAGCCGCGTTTGCGATGGCGGGGGCCAAGCCCGACAAGGTCCACTTGCTCGACCTGCTCGACGGGACTGCCCCTCACAAGCTCGCCGACTACCCGATCCTTGCCTTCATAGGCGGGTTCGCCTTCGGCGACCACTTGGGCGCCGGCTCGGTGTTCGCGAACAAGATCCGCTGGCGTCTCTACGACGACCTCCTCGCCTTCATCGCGAAGGGCGGCCTGGCGCTGGGCGTGTGCAACGGGTTCCAGACGATGGTGCGCCTCGGACTCCTCCCGGGGCTCGACGGCGACTTCAAGACCCCGCGCGCGACTCTGGCGCAAAACGACAGGCCGGGCTATCGCGACGCGTGGGTGACGCTCGGCTTCGATCCCGCCTCACCGTGCCTCTGGACACGGGGGATCGACACGATGGAGCTCCCCTCGCGCCACGGCGAGGGGAAGTTCCTGGCCGACGCCGCGATCGCCGACCGGTTGGAGCGCGAGCACCTCGTGGTCGCCCGCTACCTCGGCCCGGACGGCATCCCCACGGAAGAGTGGCCGTTCAATCCCAACGGCTCGCCGAGTGCGGTGGCCGGCGTGTGCGATCCGTCGGGAAGATTGTTCGGCTTGATGCCACACCCCGATGCCTACCTCTACCCCTTCCATCATCCACAGTGGACCAAGCGCAAGCTCTCAGGGGTCCAGACCGCCGAGGGGGACGGCATGAAGATCTTCCGGAACGGCGTGCGGGCGGCGATGGGCTACGTGGACTGAACGGACGTTCCCGAATCGTAGTCCCTCACGACTTTCGCCCGCCAGGCGCACAGGCCCACCACGAGCACGGTGGCGACCCCTCCCGACACGATCGATACGGTGGCGCCGATCGCGGCGGAGGCGAACAACGACGCGACGATCCCTGCCTCGAGCTCGCCCAACTGCGGGCCACCCATGAAGAAGAGCATGCTGACGCTCGTCATGCGGCCTCGCATCGCATCGGGGGTGATCATCTGTCTCACGATCTGCCGGACGACAGTCGAGATGAGATCGGCAAGCCCAGCCAAGGCAAGCGCGACGAACGTCAGAGTGTAGTTGCGGGACAGGCCGAAGACGACGGTCGCAAAACCGTAGGCGGCGACGGCCCAGAGGAAGACGCGGCCCTGCCGCGCGGGGATCGGTTTCAACGCGGTGTAAAGCGAGCCGACCAGCGCGCCCAGGGCCGGGGCGGCGCGCAGCCACCCGAAGCCGAACGCACCGACTTTCAGGACTTGATCGGCAATGATCGGAAGCAGGGCGTTCGCACCTGAAAAAAACGTCGCGACGAAATCGAGCGCCATCGTCCAGACCATGATCGGCGTCGAAAAGACGAAGCGCAGACCCTGTCGCAACGAACCCATCGGCGACTCGTGCGCAGCGCCTATCCTATCGATCTTCCCCGACGCCCGCATCGTGAGGAGCGTTGCCACGACGGCGAGAAACGAAGCGGCGTTCGTCAGATAGATCCAGGCGAGCCCGCGCGTCCCCTCCCCCGCCGAGGCGATCAGAATGCCTGCGATCGCAGGGCCTCCGATCATCCCGGCGTGGAACATCGTCAAGTTCATCGCGAGCGCGCCGGGAAGGTCCTCGCGCGGCACGAGGCGAGGCAAGAGCGCCTGGCGCGCCGGATTGTCGAAAGAGCCTGCGGCCGAGGTCATCCCCGTGAGCAGGTAGAGGGTGTAGAGCGATTCGTGGTGAGTCAGGGTCAGGAACCCGAGGAGCGCCGCGACGGAGGTCATCGTGAGCTGAGTTGCGAGCATCACGCGCTTGCGCTCGTAACGGTCGGCGACGACACCGCCCAGAAGCGACAACGAGACGATCGGGATCACGCGGGACAACCCCACCATCCCGAGAGCGAGCGGGGACCCCGTCAACAGGTACACATGCCAATCGACCGCCGCGGCCTGCATCTGGGACCCGGTCAATGAGATCAACTGGGCGGCCCAGAGCCATCGAAAGTCGCGATGCCGCAGGGAAAGATAGGGACGCACCGCCCCTACTCTAGCAACGTAAGGGGACAGCAACCGTTTTCCGGAACGGAAAACGGTTGCTGTCCCCTTACTTGGGCGCAACCTTCCCCGGATCCGGGCGTTCTAAGAGTCGACACATGACGACGAACGAGTTCGAGGCGGCGGTGATGGAGCACAAGGACCGGGTCCACAATTACGCCCGCGGCATCCTCCGCGACCCCGAAGACGCCAAGGACGTGGCCCAGGAGTGTCTGATCCGCCTCTGGCGCCACCGCGAGCAAATCGAAGCGGGGACGGGGTGCCGGAGCTGGCTGCTCCGTTCGGCGCACAACCTCTGCGTCGACCGGCTCAGGCGACGCTCGTCGCGTCCGGAAGCCGTCGGGGACCAGGACGCGGCGGATCCCAAAGACGCCCGCCCCGGCCCCGAACGACTGACTTCTTCGGCCGAGGTCGCGGATCGCCTCGAACACGCGCTCCTCGACCTCGACCATCGAGACCGCGCCATCGTGCTGCTGCGCGAGGTAGAGGGGATGGGGTACGACGAGATTGCCGAGCTACTCGACCTCAAGTTGGGGACGCTCAAGGCGGCCCTTCACCGGGCGCGTGAAAAACTGCGGCACGCGCTCGTCCGCGCGGAGGTGACGCCATGACCTGCGAGGAACTCCGCCGGCACATCCATGAGGGGCTAGACGACGGAAGCATGGGCACGCTCCCCGAGCTCGTCAGCAGCCACCTCGCCACATGCTGCGCCTGCCGGGATTTCAAAGACGACCTCGAATCGTTGTCTCACGCCCTTCGCGCGTTGCCGCGCGTGCCGCTTCCTCCCGAGGCGCTCGACGCTGTCTGGCGCGAGACCCTCCATGCCCGGCCGGTGGGTTTTGCGGCGCCTGCCGGATTCTGGCGTCTCGCGGCGGCGGCGAGTTTCGTGGCCGCGCTCTCGACAGCGACGCTCTACTTCGTGTTCGCGCCCGCGCCGCCTCCCGGGCCCACGGCCGTCGAGCTCGCGCGCGCGTCCGCCCAAGCCGAGATGGTGTTCGGCTACACGGCCCGGGCGTTGGCCGCTACCAGAGACGCCACGACCGATCGAGTTCTCGCATCGAGGGTTGCGCCCGCGGTGCGGAGCGCCACCGCTTCCCAGCCCTCAAGGAGACCGTGATGAACCCGTTTCGCACGACCGCATTCGCGCTGCTTCTCATCCTCGGGGTCGCCACGACCGCGCGCGCCGAGACCACCGTCGCCACTTCGGGTGGCTACGTCGACGAGACGATGTTCCGCGCCCTCGTGGACGACAACCAGGACGTCGTCGAGGTCAACCTCGACGGCGCCATCCTGCAGGCTCTGGCGAAGAACGGAAGTTCGGAGCACGACACCCCGAACACCAAGGACCTGTTTGCCAAACTCACGTCGATTCACGCGGTGATCGGAACGGTGAAGGGGCCCGCGGAAGGCGCGTTGGAACTCGTCCAGAAAACCGACAAGAAACTCCGCGCCGCGGGATGGCAGCGCGTGACGCGCATTTCGGATGCGACCTCGACGATTTCCGTCCTGACGCACACCGTGGCCGACAAGGTGGACGGCCTCGTCGTGTTGATCTTCGACAGCAAGGACAAGGAGCTCGTCTTTGCGAACCTCGCCGGCGAGATCGACGTCACGCAACTCGGCGAGATCGGCGAACGCCTCAACGTGCCGGGGCTCGATCAGGTACCGGGGTCGCGCTAGGAGCCGGATCGCCGCAAGCGAGTGGGCCCCGAGCCGCACGCAAGAAACGGTGCGACCGACCCGGGGCCAGTCCATCGAGACGAACGATCCTAGGGGAGGGGGTAGCGGCTCTGCGCGCACTGCAGTGCGGCCGCGTCATCAGCTTCGAGCGTCCGCCCGTCCGTGCCGAAATACGAAGCGTACATCGTTGGGCGGGGTGTCCCCGTCAACTCCGTGTGATGAATTCCGAGCGCGTGTCCCATCTCATGGGCACAGGTCGCCTGGAAATCGTAGGCCGAGCCGTTCGTGTTCCACGCATAGCGCGAGTTGAACGAAACGTCCGTCTCGACGATGACCTGGCCCGCCTGGAGTACGAGCGCCGTGATCGCGAGGCAGGTTCCCGTGCAGCCATTGCCCTTGGCGAATACGACGGTGTTGATGCCGTCGGTCGCGAAACCGGCGGTCGTTGAACCGGCATTCGTGACGACGTGATTGGCGCCGGACACGTTGGTCCAGGACTGGGCTGCGGCCGAAAGGGCGGCCTCTTTGCCCGCGCCCTTGCCTGACGTGTTCAGACGCCACGCGATGTTGCCGTTCGCCCAGTGGGCAAACCCTCCTGAGGCGTTGCAAGCCACGGCGGCGCCGGCACTCACGCGGCCAACGGTCGTGTTCTGGATCATCCGATAGGCATGGGATTGCGGCGAGACGCCGGCGAGCGCCACGACGAACGTCGCGGCGGAAAGACGTGCGAGATTGTTTTTCATGATGTCATCTCCTCTCAGCGTCCGGATGCCACGCGACGAATGTCGCGCGAAAACTGATCGAGAACGATTTCAGCGGTGCCGCCGACCGGGTCGGTTTTGCCGAACTTGTCGGCGACGAGGCGCTCATTCCGTGCTTGGCTGACGGCGCGCATTCCCCCCGGCCCGTCCACGATGTCGAAGATCCCTTGCGACAGCTCGCGGATCGTCAGCGCCCTATCGACGCCTGGGAGATCCTCACGGTTCAGAAACAAAACGTACGACTTCCCGGGCACGACCTCCGGGCCGCCGACGATTATCGTCGTCAGATTGCCCACGGTCCCGCCGAGAATCGTGAACCTGAACTCGCGCTGCCCCGGATCGCCCTTGAGCCGCGTGTCGGCCACGAACGTGATGTCGGTGAGGATGAACGTCCCCTCGGCATTCCAATAGCTCCGGGCGTCGAGAGCCCGGCCCGAGACCACGATCGCGTTTCCACGGACGAGTTCATCCAAACCCGCGCGCTGGAGCGTCGTCGCGCTCGCAGGGCTTGCTACCGCCGCGACCAAGACCAGCATCGCGACGAAGCTCCAGAATTGCCGCCGATGAACCATGGATCCCCCTCCTGTTGCGGACGGAAGCCCTCCGTCCGGATGAAATGACCGCCGGAATCTCCCGATACCAGCGGACCTGCGAGGGCGTTTCTAAGCCGTTGGCCGGGGAAGGTCAATCGAAATTCGAGGCGCGAGACATGCGCGCTGACCCGAGTGCCACGTGCACGGCACCGACCGACATTCGTAGTCCGGTCTCGTGAGGAGCATCGAGCTGCCGCCTGGTTGTCATGGGCCATGTGGCGCCGGGGCTACCGCGTCGACAATCGCCGCTCAACCGCCCTCGCCGTTGGAGTCGTCAACGACGGACTCGGTCAGTGCCTTGCTCTTCGGATGAACGGCGTACCCGACCAGGAAGAAAACACCAAGGACCGCGTGCGACCAAGCCGCTGCGCGGACCGCCGTCGTCTCGACGAAGACGGGGACGAGGTACCCGGTCAACGCCAGAGGCAACAGCAGCCAGAACATGAGTGCCCCGCTGCGCCTCCCATTGGGCTCCCCCGTTTGAATCCGGGCCAGTGCGTGGCGCCGGAAGAGGAGGCCGATCGCGAAGACGACGAACGGCGCAACCAGGATGTGCGCCTTGAGCATCACGGGCTGCCACGGGTGGCCGATGCGGGAGTCGGGGTCCGTGCCCGGAACGAAGTATTTGAAGATGCCGTAGACGACGCCGGTCAGCGAGACGGCGACGAGCGCCGCGTGGTTCCACCAGGCCTCCCACCGTTTCATGGTGACGCGCTCTTCCCCGCAGCGGGGCGCTTGAGGACTTCGTGCAGCGCGAGCACACGCCGCGCCGCCTCGGTCGTAGCGCGCGCGGTGAGCGTGGCCCCGGCGATGGGACGGATAGCACGCTTCATGGACAGGTCGTCGTTCAAGGGCTTGCCTTGAAACTGTTCGTACCAGCGCGGCCTCGGGAGGTACTCCTCGGGTTCCTGGAACGAAAGGACCTCGATGCGGGCGGCACGTCCCGTGGCATCGACGACCACCATGATCGTCTCCGGCAAGGTCCGTACGATGTGCGTATCGAAGTACGCGGTCCCGATCACGCTGCCGTTTGTCGTCGCGACGTAGTAGGCAACAAGCGCGCTCGGTAGCACCTCGTCTCCCGACAGACTCTTCGCCTCGTGCTGCTGCTCGGCCGTGAGGAACGCGGTCTTGCGCTCGACCGTGGCGCCGGGGAACGCGAGCTTCAAGGCCTCGTCTTGTGAGAGGAACACCTTGGCGTTCGTCGCCGAGGCGGCGAGAACGACCACGGCGACGGCCAGAAGCCGGCTCATGGCTAAAAGATGTACCCGAGGGCGACGTTCCACGCGTTGACACCCGTGTGCGCGGCGTTGTGCCGCTGCTGCCAATCGAGCTTGAAGATGAGCCGGTCGATCGGCTTGAACGCGAGACCCACCGTCAACTCGTCGACGTCGTTGGCGGGGTTCCGCGCATAGCCTGGTGGAACCTGCTCTTGCGTGTCGTACTGCTCGAAGCGCGCGTAAGGGAGAAGGGACATCTTCGACGTCGGAGAAAACGAGAGCACGTCGTAGGCCGCCTGGACGTACCATCCGTTCTGGCGGTTGCCGACAGATTCGTCTCCCACGAAACCGTTGAATTGGTTGATCAGATCCACCTGCGCAATCGACGTCCGTGCGTAGAGGCCACGCAGCCACAGTCCCCGCCACTGCCAGTCGGCATGAACTTCGATGACGGTCGTGAAGGCGTCGATTCTCTGCCCCGATGGTGTGACGTTGCCCTGGCCGGAGTCGCCAGAAAAGATCGACGCCCCGACGAGCAATCCGGGTGTACCGACGTAATCGAGGCGGCCTGTGAACGCCCAATCCTCCGCGATCGCCTCGGAGCCCTCCTGCCGGCCCCCGCGGATACCGCCGCCCGCCGAGAACCCTGCGGCGTCGAGACTGCTCGTGACGTACGCCCGATAGGCGATAACGCCGCTGTCGCCGTAGACGCCCGCCCCGAGCTCCCGCCAGGTCGTCGGCAAGATGTACCGCTCCACGTCGGGCCGACGCGCGCTGATCGACACCGTCGGCTCGTGGAGCTCGTTGACGAGGCCGACCGGCACGAGGACGAGCCCCGATCGAACGTTGAGGAGGGGGGAGTGCATGTAGTCGAGGTAGGCGAACTCAACGGCGACCTCGCCGGCCGCGTCGTCGGCGGCCACGGCGTGCTCGTACTCGATCTCGGTGTTCAGCACCCAATGGTCGTCGAACTTGTAGCCGAGATAGGCCACGGCGCGCAGGAAGTCGATTTGGTCCACGCCACCCGAGGGGTTTCCGCTCTGATCGTCGCCCGCGGTGTTCTCGTAGAGCGCCTCTCCGTATCCGCCGAGCGAGACGCCTCGCTTGACGCCATAGACCTTCGAGGCCGCAACACCCAGGCCGTATCGCGCGTCGGTACGGTCTGCCATGGCAACCTCGGACGTCCCGGCGGCCTCGCCCACCTTCAACGTCTCGATCTCCGCACCCAGGATGTCGATCTTGCGCTCGAGTTCGACGAGCTGCGCGTCGGAGGCGCCGGTCGCCGCCGTCTTGAGCGTCGCCAGCTCCGCTCGCGTCTCGGCGAGCAGTCTTTCCAGGTTCGCGATCCGTTCCTCGGTGGAGGCGGCCACGGGCGCGGGGGTCGGCGCCGGAGCGTTCTGGGCGAACAGCACCGTCGCGAGGGCCAGGACACATGAAGCAACGCTCATCAACCGCAAGATCCGATGCATGGCGCAAGCTCCTCTAAGGGTGCGGGGACGTAAGACTGCGTACGGTGTCGTCGACAGACACGATGAGTGCGGGGATTCCTGGAGACGCCACGGCCTCGAGCACGTCAGCGTGCTCGACGAGGAAGAGAGCTTCGTTGGGCGTACCTTCCCGACGCAGCTGCGCGGAAAGAGCGAGACCCTCTCGAGGTCCGAGCACGAAGAAAGCGGTCGAGAGCACATCGGCGACGAGTGCGGACTTCGCCAAAACGGTCACCGAACCGAAGTCTTGCGCGGGCTCGCCGGTACGTGGGTCGAGCACGTGTCCGAGGCGACCGTGGGCGACATCGCGGCCGCGCTCCGAGTTGCCGGAAGTCGCCGCGGAGAGGCTCGGCAGTGCAAGGACCACGACGGGCCGCCCACGGTGCCGCGGATCGGCAATCGCGATGGTCCAGTCCGTCCCGCTCGCGTTCTGGCCCCGCGCAACGACCTCGCCGCCGAGATCGATGAGCGCATCCTTCACGCCGGCGATTTCGAGCCGCTCGGCCGCGCGGTCGAGCGCGTAACCCTTGCCCCACGCCCCGTCGTCGATTGCAGCGGCCGGATCGAGCCGGACCGCCGTCGCCTGCGGGGGATCGAATCGGAAGCGACCCGGGCCCGTTGCGGCACGTGCCGCGGCCAGCTCGTCGGGGGAGGGAACTCGACCCGCGCCGCGCAAGTCCCACGCGCGGACGAGCGGAAGCACCGTCGGGTCGAACGCGCTCCGCGTCGTTTTGGCCCACGCAATGACCTCGGCGAGCACGGTGGATAGCTCCGGATCGAGCGCGACCACTTTCCCAACGGGTGCCGCGTTGAGGTGCGCGAGAGCACTGTCGCCGCGCCAGGTCGTCAAGAGGTTTTCGACGCGTCGAACCTCGTCGATGGCCTGCTCCGTCGCGGCGAGAGCGTCCTGGCGGTCGGGAGCGCACACGGCAACGTCGAGGCTCGTCCCCATGACCGTAACGCGTCGTTCAGCCGTCGTGAGCGCGGCCTCGTTCGCAACCGCTGAAGAGGCCAAGAGGCTAACGAGGAACGAGAGACAGACCCTAGTCATGGCCCTTCTCCCCCGATGCGCGACAAACACCGCGGGACTTGCATCCGGCGCAGAGGTGCCCGCGACGGCGGCGTCTCGACGGTGGAGTGGGTACGCGGCGGTTCCGATGCCGCTCGAGCGCATCCTGCATCCGCAAGACGGTGTCCGGGCTGACCGCGTGCTCCATCATGCAGGCGTCGATCTCGGCCGTTTCGGGGCTGACCCCCAGGACCTCGACGAGAAGGGCGCGAACCGTGTCGTAGCGGCGGATCACGCACTCCGCGACGTCTTTGCCTTCCGCCGTGAGGACGACGAAGCCGTACCTCTCGTGCCGGACGAATTGCATCCGCTCGAGGCCCTTGAGTACGGTCGAAACCGTGCCCGGGCTGACGGCAAGCCTTCGGGCCAGATCCCCCACGCGCGAGACGCCGTGCTCCCCGCGCGCTTCGTGGAGCACCTTGAGGTACATCTCGTGGGTCGGCGAGATCGGGTTGTCGCGGTGCATGACGGACGGCATCCTACCGACAGATGTTCTATCCGTCAAACTCTCTTTGTCATACAGAAGAAAAAGGGGAGTGTCCCCTTTTCGATCAACTCTTCGCGACCCCCGTCACGTAGGGCACCGGGGTGCCGTCTTGCGTCCGGCACTTCCGGAACGCATCGAGGAGTTTCTTCGTCGTCGGCCCCGGCTTGCCGTCGCCCACGCTGCGGCCGTCGACCGAGATCACAGGCATGATCTCGGCGCCGGTTCCGGTGAGGAAGAGCTCGTCGGCGTTGTAGAGATCGTGCAGGCCGTAGTTTCCTTCTTCCGTGGGCATCGGCATCGCGCGGCCTATCTCGAGGACGGTCGCGCGGGTGATCCCCGGGAGAGCGCCGTTCATCAGGTTCGGGGTCTTCAAAACGCCGCCAGCGAGGAAGAAGATGTTGTCCGCCGTGCATTCGGCCACACGTCCCTGTTGATTCAGCATCACCGCTTCCAAGGCGCCTGCGCGGCGAGCGTCGATCTTCGCCATGATGTTGTTCAGGTAGTTCAGCGACTTGATGCGCGGATCGAGGCACTGGATCGGAATCCGCCGCACCGAGGAGGTCACGATCGCGGCACCCGTCTCGTAAAGCTCCTTCGGGTAGAGCTTGATCTGGGCGCAGATGATGACGACCGTGGGCGTCCCGCAATTCGCAGGGTCGATTCCGAGATCGCCGGGGCCGCGCGAGACGACGAGCCGGACGTACGCGTCCCTCTGTTCGTTGGCGGCGACCGTTTCCAAGACCGCTTGAGTCATTTCCTCGTGAGTCAGGGGAATCTCGAGCGCGAGCGTTCTTGCCGATTGGTAGAGCCGGTCGATGTGGTCTTTCAGACGGAACACGACCCCGTCGTAGGCCCTGATTCCCTCGAACACGCCGTCGCCGTAGAGGAAGCCGTGATCGAACACGGACACTTTGGCGTCTTCTTTCTCGTAGAGCGTTCCGTCCACATAGATTTTCACTAGAACCTCCCTGTCAGTGTCGGAGTTTGGACCATCGTCAGAAAGTACGCGTGCAGCTTTGTGTCTCGTGTGAGCTCGGGGTGGAAGCTCATCGCGAGCACCCGTTTCTCCCGCACGAGGACGGGCTCGCCATCATAGGCGGCGAGCGTCTCTACGTCCTGTCCCAGCGCCTTAAAGCGCGGGGCCCTGATGAATACCGCTTCGATCGTTCCACCCAACGGCTTCGCGTCAAGCGTCGTCTCGAACGAATCGACCTGCCGCCCGAAGGCGTTCCGCACGATCGTGGCGTCGAGGAGGCCAACGCTGTCTTGCGGGGGGTTCACGACCCGCCGCGCGAGCAGGATTGCCCCGGCGCAGGTCCCCATCAGCGCGCCGCCCCCTTGCTCGAAGCGCTTCAGCGCGGGAAACCACGGCTCGTCGGCCATCAGGTTCAGCAGGGTCGTGCTCTCACCTCCCGGGATCACGAGCCCTTCGAGACCGCTAAGGTGAGCGACGCGACGCACCTCGACGACCTCGCACCCGAGGCCTGCGAGGACCTTCGCGTGGGCTTCGAAATCGCCCTGCAACGCGAGTACGCCGATCCGCGCCATGATCCTCCTCGTCACCAGCCGCGCGTTTGGAGAAGCTCCGATTCCGGGAGCTTCGAGGTTTCAATCCCGTGCATCGCTGAGCCCAGCCCACGCGACACTTCGGCCACGATCTTCGGATCTTTGTAGTGCGTGGTCGCGCGCACGATCGCTTTCGCGCGCACCGCCGGATCCTCCGACTTGAAGATGCCGGAGCCGACGAAGACCGCCTCGGCTCCGAGTTGCATCATGAGGGCCGCGTCGGCGGGAATCGCGATGCCGCCCGCTGCGAAGTTCGGAACCGGCAGTTTCCCGCTGGCCGCGACCAGGCGCACCAGTTCGTAGGGCGCCCCGAGGTTCTTCGCCTCGGCCATCATCTCTTCGGGGCCGAGCAAGGTCAGGCGCCGCAGCCCCGTCATCACGGAACGCATGTGACGCACGGCCTCGACGATGTTCCCGGAACCGGCCTCGCCCTTCGTGCGGATCATCGCCGCTCCTTCCCCGATGCGCCGCAGGGCCTCGCCCAGGTTCCGGCAGCCGCACACAAACGGCACCGTGAACGCAAACTTGTCGACGTGGAATTCCTCGTCGGCGGGGGTGAGCACCTCGCTCTCGTCGATGTAGTCGACGCCGAGCGACTGCAGCACCTGCGCCTCCGCGAAGTGCCCGATGCGGCATTTCGCCATGACCGGGATCGATACGGTCTTCATGATCTTCTCGATCATCGCCGGGTCGGACATGCGGGCGACGCCGCCGTCTCGCCTGATGTCGGACGGGACGCGCTCGAGCGCCATCACCGCGCAGGCCCCGGCGTCTTCGGCGATCTTCGCTTGCTTGTCGTCGGTGACGTCCATGATGACGCCGCCCTTGAGCATTTCGGCGAGGCCCGTTTTCAGCCTCGGCGTTCCCTTGTCGGTGTTTCCCATCGCTCTCCTCCTGACATGTTCTAGAGAATCGGCACGGCCTCGAAGTCCCGCTCGCGGAGAGCCACCCGGTCTTTCGGCCATCGTTGGTTCAGCAGCTCGCCCAACACGGCGATCCCGGAGCGAATCTGCTCTTCCGCGGAGGAGGCGAACGTCAGCCGCAACGTGTTGCGGCCGCCGCCCGAGACGTGAAAGAGGGACCCTCGCCCGACCAGCACGCCGCGCTCGCTCGCGGCGGCGAACAGCTCGTCGCCGTCGACGGTTTCGGGGAGCACGACCCAGCCGAAGAGTCCGCCCGACGGGCGGGTGAAGCGCGCCCCTTCGGGGAAGTGGATTCGGATCGCCTCGTCCATCGCCTTCGACCGCGACAGGTAGGCGGCACGCACGCGCGTGAGGTGCTCGTCCAGCGCGCCTTCTGCGATGAACGCGTCGAGCGCCGCCTGCACCAGCGGGCTCGTCCCGCAGTCTTCGATCTGCTTCAGCGCGAGGAGGCGCTCGAAGACCGGCTCGGGAGCGGCGACCCAGCCGATGCGCAGACCCGGCAGGAGTTTCTTCGAGAACGTGCTGAGGTAGAGGACGTGCTTCCCGCCGTCCAGCGCGTGCAGCGTCGGGAGATCACGCCCTTCGAAGCGCAAGTCGGAGGCATAGTCGTCTTCAACGATGATACAGCGATGACGCGCGGCGATCGCGAGCACGTCTCGGCGCCGCGCCTCTCCCATCACGCGAGCGGTGGGATTGTGGAACGTGGGCTGCACGTAGAGGAGACGCGGCCGGTGCCGCTCCAAAGCCAACTCGAGGAGGTCGGGGCGGAGCCCCTGATCGTCGAGCGGAACGCCCACCAAGCGCGCGCCGAGCGCGGCCAACGCGCTGATCGCGCCGGTGTAGGTCGGATCCTCGACCACGACCGCATCCCCCGGATCCACGAACGCTCGAAACGCCAGCTCGAGCGCCTGCTGCGACCCGTTGGTGACTAGAATCGACGACGCCTCGCACGGCGCTCCCTTGCGGCCCATCTCTCGCGCGATCGTCTCGCGCAGAGGTCCGTACCCCGCGGTCGGACCGTACGAGAGAACCTCGGTTCCGCGTTCACGCAGAGTCGCTTCCATCGCGCGCGCAAACGCGTCGACGGGCATCAGCTCGGCGGCCGGGTAGCCGCCGGCTAGCGAGATCCCCTCGTGCGAGGTCGCGATGCGGTAGATCGTGAGGAGGCTGCCGACGCCGGGGCCCTGAACCGCGCGCGCGAACGCGCCGAGCCACGGATCGTCGGGATGCGCCGCGTGGTATTGCGAACGCGAGCTCGAGCTTCGGGGCCCAGCGAGAAACGTCCCTCGGCCCGTATGTCCCGTCGCCGCGCCGAGCTCGACCAAAAGGTCGTACGCGGCGATCACCGTGTTGCGATTGACCCCGAGTTGCTTTGCGAGATCACGCGTGGGCGGGAGCTGCTGTCCGGCGGCGAGCCGGCCGTCTCTCAGCGCGGTCTGGATCCCCTCGGCGATCTGGCGGTAGACCGGTGTCCCTGCCGAGGAATCAATGACGAGCCCGGGGAGTGTCATGGTCCGCCGTACCCTCTTGGCCTATACCGGCTGAGAATTGTACGGCGTTTTTTGGGGTGCGCAACTGGTCCATGCTAGACCAATATGACTTTTTTCCTCCTGGACAGCCCCTCATCCATCGCCCGCAGCAGCTCGGTCAGTCCCTCGCGCTTCGCCGCCGCGATCGCCATCGACCCCTCGTGCGCGGCGAGGATCTCCTCGCGGCGCTCGGCGTGGACGAGGTCAGCCTTGTTGAACACCAGGAGGTGGGGGATGTCGGAATCGCCGAGCTCTTCCAGGATGGTTTCGACCGCCTTGATCTGGGCTTCGTGGCGGGGGTGGGCCATGTCGACGAGGTGGACGAGGAGGTCCGAGTCGGCGATTTCTTCGAGGGTCGCACGGAAGGCGGCAAGGAGGTCCTTGGGCAGGTCGCGAATGAACCCCACGGTGTCGTTGATGACGATCTCGCGCTCGCGCGGGAGTCGCAAGCGGCGCGAGGAGGGGTCGAGCGTCGCGAACATCCTTTGCTCGACGAAGACCTCGCTCTTGGTCAGGACGTTCAGAAGCGTGCTCTTCCCGGCGTTCGTGTAGCCGACGATCGACACGACCGGCACATCTCGTTCGCTGCGGCGCGCTCGGCGCTGCACGCGACGGGTGCGCTCGCCGTGGAGCATCTTTTCGAGCGACTTGATCCGATCGCGCACGCGGCGGCGGTCGACCTCGAGCTTCTGTTCTCCCGGACCGCGGCCGCCGATGCCGCCCTCGAGGCGCGAGAGCCCCGAATCGCCGTGGCTCATCAGCCGCGACAGCAAGTACTTGAGCTGCGCCAACTCGACCTGGATCTTGCCCTCGTGCGTCCGCGCGCGGCGCGCGAAGATGTCGAGGATCAGCTGCGACCGGTCGATGACCTTGATCGCGGTCGACTCCGCGATCGCGCGCGCCTGCGCGGGCGTGAGGTTTTGATCGACGACGATGTAGTCGGCCTGCAGGCGGGACGCGAGGATGATCAGGTCTTCGAGGCGTCCGGCCCCCATCAACGTGCGCGGATCGAAGTGCTGGCGGCGCTGCACGATCCGGTCGACGACACCCAAGCCCGACGACGATGCCAGCTCTTCCAACTCGTCCATCGACTCTTCGGCGGCGAGGCGGCTGCCGGTCGTGACGTGGACGAGGATCGCCCGCCCGGCCTTCCCCGAGACCTTCGTTCGTTTTCGGGTGCGCTCGAACTCGGCCTCCAGGGCGCCGATCAAGTCGAGGAAGTCGTCGTCCACCCGGCTTGCGGGCCGAGGCGGGAAGAGGCGGTAGCGTTCGCCGTCGGCGACGACGTCTTCGATCTCACGCTGCCGCTTTTCGGGACGCGTTTGGAGCCCGCGCGGTACAACGGTCCCCCGCGGAAGCGTCGCCGGGGCCACCTTCGACGGTTTGCGCTCGCGCTCTTCAGCGGGGAGAAGGTGAGCGACACGCACGGGGCCCGGAGCGCCGTCGGGCTCCACGGCCACGATCGCCAGGGCATCCAAGCGATGCAGGGCCAGCGGCGAGAGGTCGGAGGCCGCGAGCGGTTCGTCGACGGCTTTCGTCGCGATCCACCTCAGCGTGCAGAAGCGATCCCGCCCCGAAGGAGCCGAGGGTTCGCGCGGCACGTCCACGCGGCGCGCGTCGCCGATCGCCACGGCCTCGATGCGCCCCGCGCGGTCGACCAGAACGCCGACGCGGCGGCTCAGCGCATGGCCGGCCTCGGCGAGCTCGCGGGCCAGCTCGTGGGAAACGATTTCGTGTGCCGGGACGCGACGGCGGTAGAGACGCTCGACGCGATGCTTGTCGGCCTGCGAGAGGCCCAAGATGTTGCCGCGCAGTTCGGAAATCGGGCGTTACCTCTTCTTCAACTCAGGACTCGATGTTGTACGGCGTTTCCGCCTTCGGCGCCAGACTCAGATGCGTCCCACGATGTGAGTCCCCGCACGGCCCTCGATGGCGCTCGGGAGGCTCTCCGGGTTGGTGATCAACGCGCGACGCCCCCCGCTCTTCAGGAAGTGGACGACGGCCTCGATCTTGGGACCCATGCTCCCGGCCGGGAAATGCCCTTGCGCGTACAGGTCCTCGATCTCTTCGAGGGTCACGGCGCCCAGGGCGCGCTGGTCGGGCGTCCCGAAGTTGATGAAGACCTGAGGCACGGCGGTCAGGATGATGAGAAGCGCAGCGCCGACGTCGGTGGCGAGCACGCTCGAGGTCAGATCCTTGTCGATGACGGCCTCGACGCCCGCATACGAATCGTCGGCGTTTTTCTTGATGGGAATTCCACCGCCCCCGCACGCGATGACGATGTGTCCCGAACGCGCGGCATCGCGGATCATGTGGTGCTGGATGACCCGCATCGGGCGCGGCGAGGGCACGAGGCGCCTCCACCCCCGGCCCGAGTCTTCCTGGACGACCCAGCCGAGCTCGGTGCTTCGCCGTAGGGCTTCCTCTTGAGTGAGGAAGGGGCCGATGGGCTTGGTCGGGTTCTTGAAGGCCGGGTCGGATTCGTCCACGATCACCTGCGTCACGACGGTCACGACGTAGCGTCTCACGTTCTTGCGGCGGAGATGGTTCAGGAGGCTCTGCTGGAGGACGTACCCCAGGCTCCCCTCGGTCATCGCCACGAGCACGTCCAGGGGCATCGACGGGGTTTCGTCCTTCGAGCATTCCTGTTGCAACAACAAGGCTCCCACCTGCGGGCCGTTCCCATGCGTGATGACGAGTTGGTACTCCTTCTCGACGAGCGTCATGAGGAGCCCCGCGATCTCGTCGGCGTTGCGCTCGTGCTGCTCGATCGTTCCCTTCTCCCCTTTCTGCATGAAAGCGTGGCCGCCCATGGCGACGAGAACGATCGGCTTGGAGGCAAGTTCACCCATGAAACCCTCCGGTACGGCGTCTTCAGCCGTCCGGATGCAACTTTACACGATGGACGCCGAGGCCCCCCTGAGATTGAAAGAACCGGGAACATGGGCCAAGATGACCCAGATACGTCGTCTGCAAGGAGATTCCCATGTCACGAAAGTCTCCCAGTTCATCTTCATCGTCGGTCGTTTCCCGGGGCGCCGCCCTCGAACTCGACCGGGCGATCTATCTCGACCTGCTCCAGAAGATGCTCACCGTCGACTCCATCGAGGAGCGGCTCAAGGTGTTCGTCCGCGCCGGAAAAGTCTCGTTCCACGCTTCGACGCGGGGTCACGAGAAACTCCAGATCGCGATGTCGTTGCTCCTGACCCCCGGCAAGGACTGGTTCTTCCCGTACTACCGCGAGAAGGCCCTCATGGTGGGGCTGGGGATGTCGCCGAAGGACATCTTCTTGCACATGCTCTCCAAGGCCGACGACCCCTGCGGCGGCGGCCGGAACATGAGCGAGCATTTCTCGTCGAAGGCGCTGCGCGTCGTCTCCCCGACCGCGTGCACCGGCACGCAATACCTCCAGGCGGCCGGGATGGCGAAAGCCGTCAAGGCCGAAAAACGCGACGAGATCGTGTACGTCTCCTCCGGCGAGGGCGCGACCTCGGAGGGCGAGTTCTTCGAGGCGTTGAACTACGCGGGCCGCGACCAGCTCCCCGTGCTCTTCCTGGTTCAAAACAACGGCTACGCGATCAGCGTGCCCCAGTCGGTCCAAACCGGCTCCGAGATCCACACGATCGCCAAAGGGTTCAAGGTGAGCTCGGTCGAGGTGGACGGCACGCAGTTCACCGAGATGTACAAGACGTTGAAGCCGCTGGTTGCGGCGATGCGAGCCGGCTCCGGGCCGCTGCTCGTCGAGGCGCACGTCGTGCGCATGGACTCGCACTCGTCCTCCGACGATCAGGCGAAGTACCGCACCGATGTCGAGCTCGAGGAGGCGCGCCGGCGCGACCCCATCGCGCACACGTCGGGGCGCGTGCTGTCGTGGGGGTTCCTCGACGAAGCGAGCCTCAAGACGATGCGCGACGAGATCAAAACCGCCGTCAACGCCGCGGCGGACGAGGCCGACGCCGCGCCGGACCCGGAACCCGAGACCGCGGCGCTCCACATCTTCTCGGGGGTTCAACCGGTCGACGTCGAGCGCGAGCCGAAGGCGATTTCGACGGCTCCGATCACGATGATCGACGCGTTGAACCACGCGCTGCGCGAGGAGATGGAGCGCAACCCGAAGATCGTGATGTGGGGCGAGGACATCGCCGACCCGAAGGGGGGCGTCTTCGGCGTGACGCGCGGCCTGACCGACGCCTACCCGACCCGCGTCCAGAACGCGCCGCTCGCAGAAGCCACGATCGTCGGCGTCGCGGCCGGGATGGCGACCGGCGGCTACAAGCCGGTCGTCGAGATTCAATTCTCCGACTACTCCTACCCGGCCTACATGCAGATCCGGAACGAGATCTCGACGCTGCGCTGGCGGTCGGGGGGCGCCTGGTCCTGCCCGATGGTCGTGCGGATGGCGACCGGCGGTTACATTCGGGGCGGCCCGTTCCACTCGCAGTGCCCCGAGTCACTCTACATTCACACGCCGGGCTGGTACGTCGCCTACCCTTCGAACGCGGCGGACGCGAAGGGCCTGATGAAAACCGCGTGCCGCATCGACGACCCCGTCATCTTCTTCGAGCACAAGGGGCTCTACCGCCAGGTCTTCTCGAAATCGTTGGAGCCGGACGCCGACTACTTGATCCCGTTCGGAAAGGCCAAGGTCGTGCAGCAAGGCACCGACATCACCGCGATCACCTGGGGAAGCGGCGTGGTGCGCTGCCAGCGCGCCGCGGCGGAATTGGAGCGCGAGGGGTTCTCGGTCGAGGTGATCGACCTCCGCACGCTCGTGCCGCTCGACGAAGATCTCATCTTCTCGTCGGTACGCAAGACCGGGAAAGCGATCGTCATGCACGAGGCGCAGCGCAACAACGGGTTCGGCGGCGAGATTGCCGCGCGCATCGCCGAGAACTGCTTCGACGCGCTCGACGCGCCGGTGGGCCGCGTGGCCGCCAAGGACTGCTTCCCGCCCTACGCCCCGTCGCTCGAAGCGGCGATCCTGCCCTCGCAGGACGACGTCACCGCGGCGCTGCGCGCGTTGGCGCAGTGGTGAGGAGAACGCCGTGAACACTCGACGTCTGATTTTGATCGCCTACGCCCTGGCGAGCGTGCTCATCGGGGTTGCCGCGGGCCAGCGGTTTTTCCGTCTCTTCGACCAAGTCGTACCGCAGGCGGTCACGACGACGTTCAACCGCGCCGCGGCCCACGGCTACTTCCTGATGAACGGGGCGTTGCTCGGCGTCGTCATCGCACTCTGGGGCTTGGTGGCGTACTGGCTCGCCCGCATGACCGGCGACAAGAACCCTTCAGCCGGAAAACCCGCAAATTGACCGGCTTCAAGTCCGCACTCGCCCCCGACGTCTTGCGCGGGAAGACGGCGTGGATCACCGGCGGTGGTACGGGTTTAGGCCGCGCGATGGCGCTTCGCTTTGCGAATTTGGGAGCCGCGGTCGCCGTCTCGGGGCGCCGGCTCGAGCCGCTCGACAGCGTCGTCGCAGAGATCGTCGGGGCGGGCGGGCGCGCGGCGGCCGCGCCGTGCGACGTTCGCGACGCCAGCCAGGTCGATACCGCGCTCGCGCGCGTTCGCGAGACACTCGGAATCCCCGACATCCTCGTCAACAACGCCGCCGGGAACTTCCTCTGTCCGTCGGAAGAGCTGACCCCCAACGGCTTCGCGTCGGTGGTCGCGATCGTGCTCCACGGCACCTTCCATTGCACGCGCGCAGCAGGCCGCCTCTGGATCGAAGAGAAGAGGGGCGGCACGGTGCTATCGATCGCGACGACCTACGCAGCCACCGGATCCGGATTCGTGCTCCCGAGCGCCTGCGCCAAAGCGGGCGTCGTCGCGCTCACGCGCTCGCTCGCCGTCGAGTGGGCGCGGCACGGCATCCGTCTGAATGCGATCGCTCCCGGTCCGATCCCGACGGAGGGCGCCTTCTCCCGCCTGCTTCCGACCGCCGAGCTCGAGAAGGCGAGGAAGCGGCGCATCCCCGCCGGCCGATTCGGCACGCAAGAGGAACTCTCCGAACTCGCGGCGTTTCTGGTCTCCGATGCGTCGGACTGGATGCGTGGCGAGATCGTGACCTTCGACGGCGGCGAGTGGCTGCGCGGCGCCGGCGAGTTCAACGACCTCCTCGACGTCCCCCCCGAGATGATCGCCGCGCTGAGGAAATAGGGGAGAGAACGAAAAGGGGACAGCAACCGTTTTCCTGCGGGAAAACGGTT
>JAQBEH010000024.1:0-75843 GCA_032124015.1 Acidobacteriota bacterium | reverse complement strand
AGGTTCACACCCACCGGCGGCGTCAGATAGCCGAGCTCCAGATTGGCGAGGAAGATGATGCCGAGGTGGATCGGGTCGATGCCGTAGGCCGCGGCCATGGGCACGATGAGGGGCACGACCACGAAAATCGCCGAGTACATGTCCATCAAGGCGCCGACGATCAGCAGGAACACGTTCAAGACGAGGAGAAAGACGTACTTCGAGTGCACGTGCTGCTGGACGAGCGCGAGCGCCGCCGTCGGGATCTCGGCGAAATTGAGGTAGTCGGTCAGCGACAACGCCACAGCGAGGATGATGAGGAACCCGCCGACGAGCACCGAGGTGTCGTGGAGGATCTTCGGGAGGTCTCGCGTCACCGAGACGTCGCGCCGTAGGACGCACTGAACCAGAAACGCCCAGAGCACCGTCAGCGCCGCGGCCTCGACCGTCGTCGCGAACCCGCCGAACAGTGCGACCACCATGACAACGGGGAGCAACAATTCCCACATCGCGCCGCGCAACGACGCGACGGCCTCGCCGATACTGAACTTCTTGCGCGCGCCGGGGATGCGCAACCCGTGTCTGACGCCCCACGCCGCAATGAGAGCTACGAGAAGAAGCCCCGGGATCAATCCCCCCAGGAACATCTTGTCCACCGGCTGCTGCGCCCGGACGGCGTACAGCATGATCGGGACCGACGGCGGGAGCAGAAGGCCGATCGATCCGGAAACAGTCACGAGCCCGAGCGAAAAGCCCTCGCGGAAACCCGATTTCACGAGCACGGGGAGCAGCAGCCCGCCCAACGACAGGATCGTCACCCCCGAGGCCCCGGTGAACGAGGTGAAGAAAGCGAAAACGAGCGTGGTGACGATGGCCGGGCCGCCGGGCAACCACCCCACGAGCGCATCGAAGACGCGCACGACGCGATCCGATGCCTTTCCCGCCGAGAGGATGATGCCCGTCAACGTGAAGAGTGGAATCGCGGGGAGCACGGGAAATGAGGTCAACGTGTAGGCCGCCGCGGGGATCGACGCAGCCGGAACACCTTGCGCGTGAAACAGGACGATGGCGACTCCCCCCATCGCCGCGAAGATCGGAAGCCCCAGCGCCGCACCCATGACGATCAGGGCGACTCCGGGGGCCACGAATGCCGCCGGGGTCGCTTCCCGTCCCAGAAGCAGCGGGAGCAGCAGACCGGAAAGCGTGAGCCACCGGCCGTAAGGACGGGGCGAGGCGAGCCAGGCCAGCCGCGCGCCGATGAGCGCGAAGCCGATCGGAATCACGGCGACGACGACCCACGAGGGGACGCCGAGGGCCAGAATCTTCGCGCCGGCTCGCTCGGACCGAACGAACTCGACGCCTCCCGTCGTGAGCCAGGCGCAGATCCCGACGCCGAGCGCGCTCGCGATCACCTTCGCCCGGGGCTGCCAGGTCTTGGGGAGGAACGTGCCGGTCGCAAGCGCCAGGAGACGGTCGGAGCGGGCGGCAAGCGCGGCGCCGAGAAACGTCACGATGAGCGTCAAATGTTGGACGATCAGGATCGAGCCGGGGACGCCGTGATGAAACACCCTTCTTAGGGCGATCTCCAGAATGGGAAGCACAGCCATCGTCCCGAGCGCGGCGATGACGAGTCCGTTTTCGAAGCGGCCCGCGGCGCTACCGATCCGGGAGACAAAGCTCACTTCTCGGGCCCGGGCTTCGCGCTCTTCTGTAAGGCGCGATACTCGTCGCGAGCCTTGATCGCTTCGTCCCACAACTCCGGGGGGACGTACGGCCCGCGAATCCTCGGCCACACGGCCTCCGCCTCTTTCTGCCACTCGGCTCGTTCGACGTCCGTGGTCTTCACGACGGTGAGACCACGTTTTTCCATCTCGACGACCGCCTGATCCGAGAGAGCGCGGATCTCGGTGCGGAATTTCTCGCCTGCGACGCGCGCGGCGTCCAGGAGCTTGGGCCGCAACTCGGCCGGAATCTTGTTCCAGGTTTTCTTGCTGACGAGGGTCGCCCCGACGAGCGGCGCCCAATTGACATCGTTCATGTACTTCGCGAGCCCGAAGAACTGGCCCGAGAGCGCGAAGAGGGGCGGCGCTTGGAAAGCATCGATCACGCCGGTCTGGAGCATCGGGAGAATGTCGGTCGACGCGAGCGGCACCGGCTTGAAGCCGGCCAGCTTGTAGAAGTTCTCGGCCTTGGCGTCGCCCGCAACGATGTAGAGCTTCATCTTGCGGAAGTCGTCGAGCGTCCTCGCGGACTTCTTCGAAAAAAAGTGAATCCAGCCGACGTCGCCCCAGTTGAGCACGACGAATCCCTTGGCTTCGATCGCCTCCTCGAGTCTCGGGGTGATGCGCTCCCGCACGAAGTCGAGCTCGTCGTAGGAGTCGAACATCATCGGCGCCTGAAACGCCATCACGCTCGGTTCGATCTCGGGTAGGCCGGCGCCCGAGATCGCAATCCCGGAGAGCACGCCGGCTCGCATCTTCTGGACCATCGCAAGCTCGTCGCCGAGCGATCCATCGGCGAGAATCCTCAGCGTGACCTGACCGTTCGAAGCCTTCTTCCAGTCCTCGGCCATTTGCTTGAGTACTTTGTGCCACGGCGAGTCGGTCGGTGCGACCGTTCCCATCGCGACCGTGACCGCCGCCCGCGCCGTGCCCGCGGACAAGAGTGCCGCACACGCCGTTGCAGCGGTGATGCGAATGAGAGTCTGTCGGGTCATCGCGAACCTCCGGAGGATTCTTCGTCTTCCTCGGGTAGGAGGAAGAAATCGCCGACGTGAGCCATGAGCCATCGTGCCCGCTTCTGTGCGGCGAGGTTGCTGACGCGGATCTCGGGATGCACGTCGGGATCGATGGCGAGGGCCGTCACGAGAAGGGCGCGGTATTCCTCGACGTCCTGCTTCGGAACGGCCGCGGCCTCGGCATAGGTCGTGAAGAGGCTCGCGCGCGTCCCGCCCGACAGTTCGAGCGCGCGATCGAAGTGCTTTTTCAGCTTTGCAGGGTCGGCGCCGCCCGGTCTCGCGGAGGCCAGCGTGATCGCGAACTCGTGAAGCGAGCCTTGTTGCCACGTCTCGTCGATCGCCATCGCGCGATCGAGCATCGCTTCGACCTCGGGGACCCTTGCGATCATTGAGGCGTCGCCCTTTGAAACCGCGATCGCGAGACCGAGCGAGGCTGCAGCCCAGTACACCCTCTCGACGTCGGCCTTCGTCATCGGCGCGACGGCTCCTTGTGGATTCGTCGTCAGCTGCCCGGAGGTGCCGGGATGGACGACATCGATGCCGCGAAGACCGTACCCGAGCGCCCGCAGATACAACCGTCGCGCGCGCGTCTTGATTGCGGCTTCGGTCGCAACGTCGGGATCGGACAGAGCCTTGTCGCCGTTCTGGACGAAGGCGTACCCGTAGCTCGTGAATCCCTTGCAGGCGGCGTTCAGCAGGCCGACGTGATCGGGTGATGCCGAGAGGAGGCTTTCGATCAGCTTCAGGCTGAAAGGAAGCGCATCGCCGACGAGCTCGAGGTCGTCGTCGGTCTCGTACGTCGAGCCCCCCGACGCGATCGCGTCCCCGATCTTGTTCGCCGCCAGCTTCTTGATGGAGCAAGAAGGCGCAAGAACGAGGAGCATCGCGAGGAGCGCCGCCGCGGCCCACCGACCCGTCTCGTTGCGAAACAAGCTACCCATACCTCCCCCGCGCACCGAATCAGAGCAGCTTGGCCCGTAGCATGGTCACTGCGCGCCCTCCGAGAACGACACGATCGCCGTTGACGGTGCATAAGACGGTGCCCCCGCGCGCCGAAGCTTGGTACCCGGTGAGCGCGTCCTTCCCAAGCTTCCCGGCCCAGTAGGGGGCGAGGGCGCAGTGGGCCGATCCCGTCACCGGGTCCTCGTCCACACCGGCCCCGGGCGCGAAAAAGCGCGAGACGAAATCTCTCTCAGGGCTCGCCGATTGCGCCGTCACGATGACGCCGCGGACGGCGAGCGTGACGAGCGCGCGCAGCTCGGGGCGGACGGCTTTGACCACCGCTTCGTCTGCAACCTCGACCAGCCAGTCCATCCTGTTCTTCCCTGCGAAGGAAAACGGTACGTTGAGAGCTTCGGCCAACGCGGCAGGCGCCTCGCTCTCCACGACCGGTTCGCTGGGGAAATCCATCCGGATCGTCTCGCCCTCGCGCCACGCGGTGAGCTCGCCGCTTTTCGTGTGGAAACGCGCGTGCTCGCTAGCGGGCAAGATGCGCTCGTCCCACAAGACGTGCGCCGACGCGAGCGTGGCGTGGCCGCAGAGATCGACCTCGACGGTCGGCGTGAACCAACGCAGGTCGTAGGCGCCATCGTCGCGGCGCACCAGGAAGGCCGTCTCCGCGACATTCATCTCGGCGGCGACAACCTGCATCCACTTTTCGGGGGCCGCGCGTTCGAGGATGCACACACCCGCGGGATTCCCGGAAAACGGCCGGTCGGAGAACGCGTCGACTTGATAGATGATCCACGACATGTGCGCAGCTTATCGCAGAGCGCTGCTACGATGCGATCCGCCCATGGCCCGACTGCGCTATCCCCTCGTCCTGTTCGACGCCGGCGACACGCTGGTCGCCCCTCGGGAATCGTTCGGGGCGGTGTACGCGCGGGTCCTTGGCACCCTCGGTGTTGCGCTTCCCGCCGCCGATCTGGAACGCGGCTTGCGCCTGTGCTGGGCGGAGACAAATCGCGCGATCGAGCCGGGTGTCGACAGGTACGCGATGGACGGAGGCGGCGAAAACGCCTACTGGCTCCGTTTCGTCGCGGGGACGCTCGCGCGCACTCCCGGAGCGCCGCGCGACGAGACGTTCGCGGCGAGCGCGCTCGCGCCGCTGCGCGAGGCCTTTCGCGATCCGGACTCGTGGCAGGTGTTCGACGACGTGCTTCCGGTGCTTTCGGCACTGCGCGAGGCCGGGGCGCGGCTGGCGATCGTGTCCAACTGGGACTCGAGCCTGCCCACGCTGCTCGAACGGCTCGGCCTGGCATCGTGGTTCGACACGATCGTCGTGTCGCATCTCGAAGGGATGGAAAAGCCGAGACCGGAGTTGTTCCTGCGCGCGGTTGCGCGCCTTGGCGGGTCGCCCGACGAGGCGCTGCACGTTGGTGATGTGCCCGAACTCGACGGGGCGGGGGCCACGGCGGCCGGAATCGCGAGTGTGATCGTCGACCGGCGGTTCCGCCTCAGCGTCGAGCAGGCGGCGCTCGCGGATCTGTCGACGGTGCCCGAGATCGCGCGGGACGGCGGGATCTAGACTAGCCCTTCGGTGCCGGGGCCTTCAGGATCTCGCGCTTTTTGGCCTCCAAGGCCGCGCCGAGGTCGGTCTCGCTCGAGAGGAGCACCGAGTCCACGATGCCGTCCGGGCGGATGACGAGGATGGTCGGCGTCGAAACGACCTGATAGATCGCGCCGATCTCCATGTCCTTGTCGACGAACGTCGGGAAGCTGAAGCCGCTGATCTTGCAGTACTCGGCGGTGCGCGCCTTCGTCGCGGCATCGGTAATGCGCGCGGCGGAGATCACGTTCATCCCGTCCGAATGGCTTCTGAGCCACTCGTTCAACTTGGGCAGCGACGCCTTGCAGTGCGGGCAGTCGACCGACCAGAAGATGAGCACGTTGACCTTGTCGGGCGCGAACATCGACGAGAGGCTGTGCGAGGTTCCATCGCTGATGAGCGGCGCGTCGAAATCGGTGTACTTCTTTCCGACGAACTCCGTGACCGGGTAATAGGGCGCGAGCGGTCCGTAGGTGCCCATCCTCCCGGTACTCGCCAGCCGGTGGATCGCCCCTTCGAGATCCAGCTTGTACTCGAGCGATTGCGTCAGGCTCCCGCCGTTGGTCAACCGCAATTTTCCTTCCCTGTCGATGATCGAAATGTTCGGGACGGCGTGAACCTGGAGCTCTTGCAGGAGGCGGAAGCCCTCGTCGTTCAGGACCGGCGCTTTGAGTTTCAGCGCGGCGATGCGCGCCTTGAGCGGTCCGAGGTCGGTGGAACCAAACGCCGGCGCCGCGATCGGCAAAAACGCGACCTTGTCCGCCCCGGCCTTCTCGATGGCTGCTTGGGTGTCCAGGAGGATCTTCTCGGAGCGAGGGTTCCCGGCCATCCAGTAGACGAAGACGATCGGTTTCTTTCCGAGGTAGGTCGCGAGATCGATGGTTGCGGGCTGACCCGGCACATCGTTGACGTTTGCGAATTTCGCTGCGGGAAATGGCGCGCCGAAATTGACAGGAGGAACGGCGGCGAGGCCCGCGACGGTGGGCGGCGCGGCCGGCCGCGATTCGGACTGGGCGAACAGGATCCCGTGGGCCGCAATCATGAAGACGGTGGCGACGGCCACGCAACGAACGATCTGACGAATCATCAACGGCCACCTCCCCGCGTTCCACCGACCCCTTGGGGCCGGCCGCGGTCAAAGAACAAGAGATTCTAGCGCACGCTCGGCGGTCGCGCTTACGGCAGGAAGTAAAACGCCAGGCCCAGGATCGCGTAGACGCCGAGAAGCTGCGCCCCCTCCATCCAGTTCGACTCGCCGTCCATGGCTACGAGGGTTGCCACCCCGGCCGCGATCGTCACCGCCACGACCTCGAATGTCGAAAAAACGAGGTCCATGGGGCGCCCAAACGCGTACGACGCGAACACCAAGACCGGCGCGACGAACAGGGCCACCTGAATGCTGGAGCCGATCGCGATGTTGACCGCGAGGTCCATCTGGTTCTTCATGGCCATAAGGACCGCCGTCGAGTGCTCCGCGGCGTTCCCGATGATGGCGACCAGAATCACGCCGACGAAAACTTCCGTGAATCCCAAGGCCTGTGCCGTGGCCTCAACCGCGCCGACTAACGCCTCGCTCATCAGGGTGACGCCGGCGGTCGCTGCCGCCAGAACGATCACGCTCTTCCGGACCGACCACGACGCGGCGCCCTCGACGTGGGACTCGGCCACGCGCTCACCCGTGTAGAGATGGCGATGGGTCTTCAACGAAAAGAACAGGCTCGCGAGGTAGAGCACGAACAGCACGATCGCGATTTCGAGGCTCATCTGGCGCTCGCGCGCCGCCGCGGTGCCGTGGACGATGTGGTGAAAGATCGCGGGGACGACCAGGCCGATGGCGGACAAAACGAGGAGTGTGGCTCCGATTCCGGCCGAGGTGCGGTTGAACGTCTGGCGGCGGTGCTTGATGCCGCCGGCCAGCACCGCGAGGCCCAGAACGAGCAGGATATTGCCGATGATCGATCCTGTGATTGACGCCTTGACGACGTCGTACAGCCCGGCCCGCAGCGCCATGAGCGCGATGATCAGCTCCGCCGCATTGCCGAAGGTTGCGTTGAGCAGGCCGCCGATCCCGGACCCCATCCGTCCCGCGAGATGCTCCGTCGCACGCCCCATGAAGACCGCCAGCGGAACGATAGCCGCCGCCGCTGCTGCAAAAACCCAGGGGGCCGGCGCGTGCAGCCCCTCTGCAGCCAGGGCCACGGGGATGAAAACCAGGAGAAGGAGGAAGGGGACAAATCGCGATTTCGGTCCGGTCATGCGCTTCTCCGCAATTCGCGAGTGACGTTTTGGAAGTCTATCAGCGTCCCTTTCGTCAACGGCCCCGGAAAAGGTAATTGAACGTTGTTTCGGCCCCTCGTGGGAACTAAGATTCCAACGATGCGCCTGCTTCTCACGTTGCTCGTCGGCGCCTTGGCCAGCGCGAGCGGCTGCTCGGGTGTAGTGCGCGCAACCGCGGCATCGACGCCTCGTGTCCAGGCCGTGGAGATCGCCGAGGACCCGCAGGGGGCGCTCGTCCCCAAAACGACCCCGGCGCCGGACGACGGCCCTGCTGAGCCCGAGGACGGTGTCATGCACATCGTGCAGCCCGGGCAGACCCTCTGGCGCATCGCGCGCGCGTACGACATCCCTCTCGACAAGCTCGCCGAGACGAACGGCATCGATGATCCTTCGCGGGTTGCGGTCGGGACGCCCATTTTCGTTCCGGGCGCGCGCGCCACGATCCTCGTGGCACCCTACCCGGCGCCGCCTCCAACCGCGCGTTCCGGACCTGCCATTCGTCCGAACACCTCGGCTGATTTCCTCTGGCCGATCGACGGCGGGGCCTTCATGCGACCGTTCGGCGAAAAGCGGCGCCATCGCACCCACGCGGGAGTCGACATCCGAGGCGCCCGTGGTCAGGATATCCTCGCGGCAAGAGACGGCGTCGTCGCGTTCTGCGGACGCACGAAAACCGGATACGGGACGATGGTCGTTCTCGATCACGGCGACGGCGTGCAGACGCTTTACGCGCACGCGCAGAAAGTCCTCGTCAATTCGGGCGAGGCCGTGCGCCGAGGGCAGCCGATTGCGCTCGTGGGCCGCACGGGGAACGCGACAACCGAACACTGCCACTTCGAGATTCGCCTCGAGAACCGAGCGGTCGATCCCATGACGTACCTGCTCGGGACGACGGAAGCGCGCCGATGAAGATCGAGGTGCGCTGCGCCGGCTGCGGCCGGGGCTACCTCGTCGACGAGACGACGGTCCCTCCCGGCGGAGGCCTCGTATCGTGTCGGTCGTGCGGCGCCGGCGTCGAGTTGAAGCCCGCTCGCGCCGCATCGCCTCTTGCGGCTCCGAGGCGCGCCGCGCCCGAACCGAAGCCCGCGGCCGAAGTTTGCTGTCCGCGATGCCAACTCCACTTCGTTCCCGACATGAAGTCCGCGCCGAAGACGCTCGAAAGACCGACGCTGCTCATCGTCGAGGACATGGATTACTTCGTCGAGATCGCGCGTGAAGCGCTCGGCGGACGCTACGAATTGAAAGTCGCGAAGAGTCTGAACGAGGCGCGCGCACTTTTGCTCCAGGGCGGGATCGACCTCATGCTTTTGGACCTCACGCTCGAGCAGGGCGAGGACGGCTTGCGACTCTTGAATGAACCGCCGGGAAAAATCTGCCCCGTGCTGCTGCTCACGGCGCAGGACGAATCGGAGATGTACGGCGAGGGTTGGGAAAAGCTCCTGGCGCTTGGGGTCGACGGCGTCGTGCTCAAGGGCATGAACATGACTGAAACGCTGTCGCGAAAGGTCGCCGAGATGCTCGGCGAGCCTCTTCCCGAGGACGCGTACCGGCGCTAGAAGCGCAGCGACCCTCCCAGAAAGACACTCGTCCCCCCCAGATCCAGCGAGCCCGGGTTGATGTAAGTAAAATCGCCGTCCGGAGTCGCGTCGGCCCACGATTGCCGCACCTCGACCGTGATGTTCCACTTCGGAGCCACGGGGAACTCGATGCCGATCATCGCGTACAACTGAAACGCCAAACCGGTGGCCACGAAACGGTCGTAGACGATCGTAAGATCGGACGCGACGAAGTCCCCCTCTTCTTCATATTGCCAGTAGGACATCCCGATTCCGCCGCCAAGGTAGAAGGCCGGGCGGCGCACATAGTGGCTGCCGTCGGCCCCACGGCGGGCGTAACGCCCGGCCGGTAGCACGCGGACGCCGACGGTCAGGGGATAAGTGCGGAGCCTCGAATCGTGAAGGATCGGGTATCCGAACTCATCCACGTAGTAGCTGTCCGCCGAGCGGACCGCCGATGAGTAGATATCGGCATTGGCGTCGAACTCGAAGAAGTTGTTGATCGCCCCGTTGTAGCCGACGCCGCCGATCCAGCCGTTGAAGTCACTGTGATCGATCGTGAATGCGGCCTCGTTCGTTTCCCAGAAGTCGCTGCTCCCGGTTGGGAAGAACCATCCGAGACGAAAGTTGAACGCCCCGTCCCGGCCTGGAGGAGGGGCGGCGTCGGCGGTGGTCGCGAGGCATGCTGCCGCGACGATCGCGGCGGCGGCCAGAAGTCGTCTCATATCGTGCTCCTCCAGCCGTCCGTTGCGGCTCGAGAAGGTTGAATAGCAACCGGCGCGCCACTCCGTTGCGCACGGAACGAGGGCGGAATTCCGCTCTCCCCGCCGGTCGTGTCATCGCGCGGGGACGGGAAAGACCTCGGTTCGGGACAGGGGCTAAGGCTGAACCGTGATCGTCAGCGGCTGCTCAAGCCGCAGCACCAGGAGGGTTCCGACGGGAAGCTCGACTTCCTGCCCCTTGGTTGCCGCCGCTACACCCGTCCCGGCCGCGGCGCCGACGACGGCGCCGATGAGCGTCCCTTTCGTCTTGTCATTCTTGCTCAACAGCCGGCCAAGGAGGGCGCCGCCGGCGGTCGCTCCGGCGATCGTCCCCGCGTCCTTGCCGTCCTCGCTTTTTCCTTGCGTGTGGAGGCCGGCCGAGATGGCCTGTCGCCCACCACCCTCGAGCTCGAGCGTGTCGAATCGCAGCCCGAGGCTCGCCGCGCCGCCGATCGTCTTGAGCGGGATCGCCTCGGTGACGGCGCCGTCGATGATCGCTCCCTCGGGTACGACCGTCAGTCCATCGACAACGACCGCCTTCGTCACGCGAGCGCGCACTACGCTTCCCACTTGGCTCGTCTTGCTCGATGCGAGGTCGAGAAGCTCTACGTCGAGATCGGTTCCGGCGGCGACCGTCTTGACCACCGGTTCAGGCCTCGGCGCCGGCGGCGGCTCTGGTTCGGGTGCGGGAACGGGTGCGGGCCGCGCCGGCGGCTTCGGAGTCGGAGTCGGAGCCGGATCCGCGACGGGGCGCGTGGCGGGAGGCTCGGCGGTGGAAGGAGCCACCGTCTCAGCCGGGGCCGCTGCGGCTTGCTCTGCGGGGCGGTTGCCACCGCACGCGAAGAGCGAGAGTGCCGCTACGGACACGACGGTTGCGAGGGCGACCGGAAAACTGGATCGAGGTCTCATTGGGGGGTTCCTCCGGAGTCGGGAAGTTGGGGTGCCCGCGGGTTGCCAGACGACGTCAGGCGCTCGCGGGGGATCACCTGGGCCACCTCGAGGGCGGTTTGGTAGCGACCGAAAGGCGCCGAGATTTGCGCGCCCTGAACGTGTGGGAGGAGCGCCCGCAACGATTCCTGAGCAATGGCGACGCCCTCGATCCTCGCCCGATCCTTGGTGTCCGCGCGACGCATTCGCTCGAGAATGGCGTCGGGGACGCTCACGCCCGGCACCTCGTTGTTCATGAACTCGGCGTTGCGGTACGACGTCAACGGCCAAACGCCCGCGATCACGGGGATGCGGACGCCGCGCACGCGTTCGAGAAACCGTAGCAGCGCCTCGACGTCGAAGACCGGCTGGGTGATGCAAAACTGAGCACCGGCGTCGACCTTCCATTCGAACCGGGCGATCTCGCGGTCCAGGTCGGGCGAACCCGGGTTGACGCCGCAGCCGACGTAGAACGCCGTCGGCTCCCCGATTGCGTTCCCGCCGACGTCGAGCCCGGTATTCAGTCGCGTCACCATGTTGGTGAGGCCGATGCTGTCGACGTCGAACACGGCGGTCGCGTCCGGGTAGTCGCCGAGTTTGGGCGGGTCCCCCGTGATGATCAGGACATTGCGCAGCCCGAGCGAGTGAGCGCCGAGCAAGTCGGACTGCATGCCCAGCAGGTTCCTGTCGCGGCAACAGTAATGGATGATCGTCTCGATCCCGACTTCACGCTCGAGGCGCACCGCCATGGCCATCGGACTCATGCGCGCGGAAGCGCGAGGGCCGTCCGGGATGTTGATCGCATCCACCCCGGCCTCGTGGAGCAGTTTCGCGCCGGCCAGGGTTTTCACGAGATCGTGACCGCGCGGAGGGAGCATCTCGACGCTGACGACGAACTTGTTTTCGTCGACGGCTTTCGACAACCGCGAGCGCTCGCCCACGGGAACCGGCGTCTTTTCGAGAGAAGCCGGAGCGGGGACGCTCACCGCGACCGTCGCGCGGCGTGCCGGCGCGGCCGCGCGGACGGCGCCGCGGATGGCCTTGATGTGATCCGGCGTCGTGCCGCAGCATCCACCGACGATGCGTGCCCCGGCCTCGATGAAACGTCTGGCGTACACCGCCATGTACTCGGGGCTGCAGAGGTAGAGGTTGCGGTTGTCGACCGCACGCGGCTTGCCGGCGTTGGGCTGGGCCGAGATCGGAAGTGCCACGACTCCGGCCATGCGCTCCACCGCCACGAGCATCGCCGCGGGCCCGACGGAGCAGTTCACGCCAACCGCCTGGACGGGAAGCGCGGCGAGACGCGGACCGAACACCTCGGGCGCAACGCCCTCCAGAGAACTCCCGTCGTCCTCGAGCGTCATGTGCGCGATGATCGGCTGGTCGGACACTCGGCGTATCCCACGAACGGCGGCTTCGATTTCCGCAAGGTCGTAAAACGTCTCGACCGAGAATAAATCGACGCCCCCCTCGGCGAGCGCGACCGCCTGCTCGGCGAAGATCTCGGCCGCCTCATCGACCGACGTCGGACCCCATGGCTCGATTCGCACGCCAAGCGGGCCGATCGCCCCCGCAACGAACAGTTCGCCGGCGGCCTTGCGCGCGAGAACCGCGCCTTCATGGTTGATCGCGCGAACCTGATCGCCGAGGCCGTGTCTGTCGAGCTTGAGACGGTTGGCGCCGAAGGTGTTCGTCTCGATGACGTCGGCGCCGGCAGCGACGTAGGACCGATGGACACTTTCGACGAGAGCCCCATTGGAGACATTGAGTTCATCGAAGCACTTGTTGAGGAACACACCCAACTCGTAGAGCCGGGTCCCCATCGCACCGTCAAATACAACAACCTGCTCGGAGAGAACGGAAAGAAAGTTTCTTTTCATGTGACGTGAGTCTATCAGTGCCCGAAACACGAAGGGCCGGCCCAGGGCGTCATCCGCCCGGGGCCGGCCCCTCGAACAAGGTTCGAAACGCGGCCTATTCGAGCACGCGGACAACGACGCGCCGGTTCTTGGCGCGTCCTTCCGACGTCGTGTTGGCGGCGACGGGCTTCGTCTCGCCGAACGAGATGATGTTCATCGCATGCAGCGGAATGCCGTCCTTCTCCGCGAGATAGTTGCGGACCGCTTCCGCACGCATTGCGGCGAGGCGCTGGTTGTACTCGTCGCTGCCGATGTTGTCCGTGTGACCCTCGATCTCGAGATACACGGCCCGGTCCATGCTCTTCACTTTGTTGGCGAGATCATCGAGGATCGCCTGGGCGCCATCCGGGACCTTGTCGCCGTCGAACGAGAACCTAACGCTGTCGTCCGACAGGGTGACCGTCCAGAGGATCTTTCCACGAGCCATCTTCTCGGCCGTCTCCGCCTTGGTCATCGCCTGGTTGCCGATTTCAACGGCCTGTTCGGCGGTACCCTTCACCTGGTTGATCCGCGTGTCCGTCTCAGCCGCGAGATCCGACGTGCGCTTTTCCTGCGTCTCGAGCCCGCTCTCAACGCCCTTCACTCGGGTGTCCGTCGACTCGACGTTTTCTCGCCACGCCTTCTTGGTGACGCAACCGCTGGCCGCGATCAGCGACATCACCGCCACACCCGCGACCGCCAAACTCAAACTCTTTTGCATAGCTTCCGCTCCTTCGTTGTTCCGACCGTTGCCAGCGCCTCAGGGCACCATCGCGTAACGGTGAATAAATGACCCGGCATCCCCCGGGATCCTCCCGCTCCGTAGTCACCGACCGGACTTTACAAAGTCAGGCCTTTTCCCGCAATGGGGGTGAAAACCGTAGCTCCGACAGGAAGAGAGTCAATCATCGTGCCATCACGAAAACGTCGGTCTAATTACAAATTCGTCTTGTTTCGCGTCGCTTTGTGGGCGCAAAGTTCGCGGAAGAGCCAGTCGTGCGCTGTCGTTTTTACACGATCTTGATCGATCGCGGACCGGATCAGGGGTTTGCGTAGTACCCCTTGCGTGTCCGCACGAGGTAGCGGCCGCCGCGCGCTTGGAGTTGGATTGAGCGGAAGCCGCCATCCCAGCTCTGAAGACCCGGGGAGTACCCGATCAGGTATTGATAGCGGAGTTCCGTCGAGATGCGGGAGACCGCCTCTTTCAACTCGTCCGGGTCCTGCACGACGAAGAGGGCGCCGCCTGTTTCATCCGCGAAAAGCTGCAGCACGGCCAGATTGAACCCGAGATCCTTGACTCGCTTCCGATTCTCCCAGGGGAGCGTCGAGAAGCCAACCGTGAATATCGGGACTTGGACCTTTCGGGCGGTGACCACCGATTGCTCCGTGGTGAGCTGGCTGGCATTGTCAACGCCGTCCGTGATGAGCACGATCGCCTTCCTGCCGCTCGTGCTCTCGTCGACGAGCCTCGGAATCGCCGCCATCGCGTCGTTCAAGGCGGTCTGACCGTAGCCCTCCTGGACCATCAGCCGCTCGAGAAATCGCTGGTGATCCGATGTGAATTCGGTGACCCACGACACCTGGTCGTCGGCGAAGCAAATGAGCGCATACCGGTCCTGCGGACGAAGTTGGTCCACGAAGAAACGGATCGCTTCTTTCGCGGCTTCGATCTTCCCGCTCTGGCGCATGCTGCCCGACACGTCGAGCACGAAAGCAATGGCCACGGGTTCGTCGCTTTCAACGGAGAAGTACTTGATCTTTTGCGGCACGTTCTCATCGGTCAGGCTGAAGTCTCCGGCCGTGAGCCCAGTGATGATACGGCCCCGCCTGTCTTCGACGCTGGCCGGCAAGAGTACGAGCCTCACGGCGACTTCCTGCTCGTCCTGAACTCGGAGGAGGCGCTCGACCGTCTCATCGTCGAGCTTGCGCTCCGCCGCGGGGCCCGCCGTGATCGCCCCGGGCCCGCCCGCCGCAAAAGGAGCGGTGCCGACCAGGCTCCCCGCGCAGACCAAGGTCAAAACGACACGATTCAGGCGCATGAGCGACACTCTCCCCGGATCACGAACTAGCAATCATCGGGCCAGCGCAGCGCCGGTATCGGGGGAATGGTATCGAACGGATAGCCCTGTGGCAGCGAAGAAGGAGTCGACCTCGGAGGACGCACTGCGCCCTCCGCTGACGATGACGTCGAGTCCGGCCGCTCGTCCGCCGAGTTTGCCGCGCAACTCGCGCAGGGCAAGACGGTCGGCAAGACCGTGTTTCCAGCCGCTACGCGCCGTCTTGCCTCCTTCTCGCAGTGCCCACCGCGTCACGATCCGACCGAGCCAAGATCTTGCCTCGATGTCCTCGTTCCACGCGCGGAAGAGACGTTCGAGGCCCGTGACGTCCAGAAGTACGGCGTCCGCGGGGTACTCGGCGAGGCCTGCGTCCGGCCGCTCGGCTGGGTCCGGAAGCAGAAGCGTGGCCCCCTGGCTCAACGCGGCCAACGACGCACCCAGCCGAACGATCCCACCGACCGGGAGGGAGGTGAGCACGGTCTTCCCCCGCGCGAGGCCCAGGGCCCGTGCAATCACGTCCGCGAGGGACAGAAGGTCTGCGCGCCCGACCTCCCGAATCTCACCTGAGGCGTCGATGAGCAGGCAAGCCGCATGACCCTGGCTCTGGGCGAAAACCCGGCGCAGTTGGCCCGGATCGGAGGCGAGAGTGGCCAGCCCGACCGCCGTCGCCGCCTCCACGAGCAAGGCAGCTGGCTTTCGCTCGGAATGAGCCGCGGACATGAGCAGAACCAACTCGAGCGCGGGTAGGTCGGGCCGCAGCGCAAGAACACGGGCAAGCTGCCGCTCGTCGGAGGCGATGACTTGAACGGCGCCACTGGACGCGAGCGCTCGACGCAGCCCGTCGTCGGAAAGCGAGGGATCGAGCGGAACGAGGGTCCCTCCGGCGGAGATGACCGCGAGTCCGGCGCGTAGGGTTCCGCAACTTTCCGAACCGAGAACGGCCGCGCGAGCGCCTGCTCCCAATCCGTAGCCGGACAGCGCCGCAGCAAGCCCTCGGACGTCTTCGCCGAAGCGCGCCGCCTGCCCGTTCCACGCGCCATTGCTGCGTGAAAAAACGATCGGCCCCGCATGCTCGCCGGGGCCGTCGATGAGGGATGAAAGGGCGTCAGTGCCCATGGGAATCGGCGCGGCACCGGGAGACCGGGTGGTCTCGCTGTGCCGTCGAACCCGAGATCAGAAGCGGTACTTGCCCGTCACGCCGACGAGCCAGATCGTGGTGGTGTAGGTCCCCGGAAGCACGCCGTCGGCCGGATCTCCGGTGGCCGTCACGGAGTCGAAATCGAGGTACATGGTGTAGACGTCGATACCCCACCTCTTGGCCAGGTAGCCGTAGCCCAACGTGTAGCCGGTCCGGTCGGCGTCCGGGATCGAGGGACGGAGGTACTGGGTGGGGATCGGGGTCTCGTCGAACACGGCGCCGACGCGGATCTCGTTTTTCATTTCCTCGCCGAGACGAAACGCGAGGCCAAGTCGCCACGACCACGTACCGGTCCAGTTCTCGGCCAGGCTGATCGGGGACGTGTCGGGGTTGGTGAACGAAACGTCGAGGCTCTTGAAGTAGTTCCACTGCGTGTAGTAAGCCCCGACTTCGACATCGACGCGCTTACCGGTCCAGGCCATGCCTAGCATCGTTTGACCCGGCAGGTTGAGCTTGGTCGTGGCGGCGGAGTTCAAGGCGGACAGGGGCGGGTCGACGGTGATATTTCCGTCGACGTTGACCTTCAGCGCCGACCGATACTGCCCGGCGATGGAGAAGTATTTGTTCTTGAACTGCAGGGCGAAGTTATAACCCCAGGCGTCGCCTTCTCCGGTGAGGTTGGTCGTGATCGTTTGCGGCACGACGTCGAACGAATACTCCTTGATTTCCGCCACGAGGTAGTCGGCTCCGAACGCCACAGACCAGAAATTGCCCATCTTGAACGCGATATTGGGGTTGACCAGGTAGGTCGCCAACTCCGCGCGCCTGCTGAACGGGGTGACCGACGAATCGCCCCACTCGGTAACGAGACCGAACGGGTTGTTGAGCCCGACTCCCCAAGCGATACGGTCGTTGATCTTTTGAGAAAAGTAGAAGTGCGAGGGGAAGAGGCCGTTCGACTCAGCGTCGATGGACACGTTCGGATCCGCGGTCGGGCTGAACTGCGTGTCGGCGCCGGTATCGAGATAGTTGAAACCGAACTGGACCTCACGTCCCGTCAGGTTCACCAGGGCGGCCGGGTTGTACCAGTTCGCCGCAGCGTCATCCGCGCGCGCAACCCACGCTCCGGCCTGGCCGGAGGCCTTTGCGCTCTGCTCGTAGAATCCGAATCCCGAGGCAAAGGCGGGAGCAGCGGCCAAAACAACGATCACGGCGAGAATCAGTAGGCTTCGCTTGTTCATGGCGCTTGGATCCTCCAAGACGGGCAAGTTGGGCTCCGAAAGGGCTCGCGCCCTTTCCGCACGACTATTTTCAGCGGCGGGATAATAGCACGGTGGCGGCTCTGCACCGATGCAGCACGAAGATCGTTCTGGAGCGAGCCGTGCTTGACGTGCGTCCGGGTTTTCTCTATATAGGCAGGCTCTCCGGTCTGTCGAAGCGTGAAGCATGGATTCGATTGCGGTATCGTGCGGCCGATTGAAGTTGCAGGGGGTCGTTACATGAGTTGGAAGAGGCGGCTGGCATCGGGGGTCTTTTCGATAGGTTTCGGCGTCGTATCGCTGCCGGCGCTGGCCGAAGACCCCCCTCCCCCGAACAACGAGGCTCCGCCAGTGGCAGCGACGGAAACACCCAAGAAGAAAGACCCGTTCTTCGGCGACCACTTCGCGATGTACCTCGAGACGCGCGGCGGTTCGGCGTCGATCGACACCATCGACAATTCGCTGCAAAGCGGCGTCAAGTCGAATTCCTTGAATAGTCTCAACTTCAGCGGGAACCAGATCGGACAGTTCACCGCGGGTTGGACCCTCCCGCGTGACCGCGGCCAGTACCTGTTGACTTACACCGGTATTTCCGACGGCACGTTCGAGCTCGACGCAACGGGCACGCAGAGCAGCTATCAGTCTTCCGGTAACCAGCCCGCGATCGTGATCGGGTACCAACTCCCTTGGTGGCAAGTCACGGTCCGTAACGGACTGCTGACGTCGACGAAAACACCGCCCACTTGGAACTCCATCGCCGACGATACGAATGGGAACGGTGTTCCGGACCCCGACGAAATCAAGTACCCCGCGACGACCGCCAACCTGTCGGCAGCGGTTCCAAAAAACCTCGGCAACCGGATCCAAACGTGGGATCTCTACTACCGCCGCGAGTTTGGCGGGGTGAGGATTCGCTCGCGGTGGACCGCCGGGATCCGCTACCTGACTTTCGATGGGGCGATCGCGACTCCCGCGTGGGTGACGGGCGCCTCGAGCACCAGCGGTGTTGGTTACTCCAACGGCGCTACGCTCGATCTGATCCTCATGCAACAAGCGACGAGTGGCTGGGGACCGGTGGGCTCGGGAGAGATCCAGTTCAATTTCTTCCGGCAGCGCCTGACCCTTTACGCCCTCGTGCAGGCCGCATTCATCTTGGAGTCGCTCGACACGGACTCAGGGACGTTTACGTACATTTCGCGTGACCCGGCCGTCGTCGGCGCCTACTATCCGGGCCCGGGACACATTGACGAAAGCCTATCCAAATCGACGTGGAACACGACATTCGAGGCGGGCATCCGCGTCAAACTGCTCGAGGGTTTCAACATGATCCTCGACTGGAACACCACGGGGTATCTCGACGCCATGCTGCTTCCAACCGAACTTTCGCTCCCGGACAATGCCTCCCAGATCGCGCTTGGAACGACAGCACGATTCGTGTCGCGCGACTACATCGTGTCATCGATCAACTTGGGGCTCAGCTTCCAGTTCTGACGAGCGCAGCGAGGTCGTCCCAGAATCGGGGGTACGATTTCGCCACAACGCCCGGGTCGTCTACGATCACCCCGGGGATCACCAGACCAGCCAACGCGAACGCCATCGCTATGCGGTGATCGCCCGCGACCCGGATCGTTCCCCCATGGGCCACCCCTCGCGCCGGCGGATTGATCGAGAGCGTGGCTGCCTCCACCGCGGTACGTGCGCCCAGGCGCGTGAGATTCTCCTGGAGCACCGCCAGGCGGTCGGACTCTTTCAGCGTCAAATGTTGCAATCCGGATAGCGCGCACGGGCCTTCGGCAAACAGCGCCAGCACGGCGGCCGTGGGGGCGAGGTCGGGGGCGTCCGCGAGGTCCCAGGCGAAGGGCGGCACGCGTCCGGTTCCCTCGACGACGATGTTGTCGTCGCCATAGTCGACCCGGCACCCGAGAGTACCCAGGTCGCGCGGAAATCTCGCGTCGGGCTGGGCGCTGTCCGCGCGCAGTCCTCGAATCCGGACCCGGCCACCGAGGATCGCAGCCGCTCCGAACAGGTACGAGGCCGAGGAGTGATCGCCCTCGATCGAGACGGTCGTCGCCCGGAGCCGTTGCGGCGGCACCACGAACCGCGCTTCCCCCACCGTCGAGACGCTTGCGCCGAAAGTCTCGAGCATCTCGACGGTCATGCGAACGTAGGAGAAGGACACGCGGGGCGGGGCGACCTCGAGACGGAGACCCTGTTGAAATGACGGGCCCGCCAGGAGCAAAGCGCTCGCGAATTGGCTGCTGCGCGCCCCGGACACAACCACCGTTCCACCGCGCACCGGGGCCCCTCCCGCGCTGAGGGGGAACCCCGAACCGCCCGAGGCGTCGACGGTCGCGCCCAGCGTGGAGAGCGCTTGGATCAGCTCCCGCATGGGCCGCTCACGTAGACGCACAGATCCATCGAGGATCGACGGCCTACCGCCGAGCGTCGCCAGCGCGGCGAGGAACCGCCCGGAAGTTCCGGAAGCACCCAGATCGATCGTTGCGCCTCCGGGGACCGCTCCCGCCCCGCCGTGGACCGCCCAGACGCGTCCCCGCTCTTCGACGCCGATTCCTAATTCACGCAAACCTTGTAGCGTGCGGCGGGTATCGTCGGCATCGAGCGGTTCGCGGATCTCGCTGAGGCCATCCGCGAGGGCGGCCGCCACGAGCGCCCGGTGTGTGGCACTCTTCGACGGCATCGCGAGGAAGTCAGCGTCTACCGGGCCTTTTGCGGGTTCGATGCAGCGCGTCGCCATCCCGAGCGAGTGTATTATGCGAAGGCCCGCGCCGAGGAGGAGATCGAGGCGATCGGACGAGGGCGAGGGACGAGAATGACCATCCGTCACCGGCGGTGGCGCCTTTTCCTCGCGGCCGGTGTCGTCGTGATCGGGTTCTGTCTGCCTGCGATCGCAGCCTACGCCACCATTGACGAGCTCCTCCGCTTCGGCACGGAAATGGCCCGCGGCGGCAACTGGCGCGAGGCCAAGTTCCGTTGGGAACAGGCACTGAAACAGAACCCGGCCGACCCCCGCCTCCTGAACAACCTGGCGATCGCCGAAGAGGCGCTGGGCAAACCCGATCGTGCCGGCGAGCTCTACAGGCGGGCCCTCGCCGCCGGGGGTCGAGACTCCCGCATTTACGACAATGCCATGCGCTCCGCTTCGTTCTGGGGTCGTTCGTCCGATGCGGAACTCTCGTCCGTTCCGCCCGCAGACGCTTCCTTCGAGTGGCGCAAGAAGCGAGGGCGGGACGTCGTCGAGGTCGCCGTTTCGTTGCCACTTCCGCCCCGACTCAAGCTCGACGGCGTCAAGACCGTCCTGGTCGCGAGCTTCCTCGTCAACGACTCGGACTTGGTCGACGTCAACCGCGAGATCGTCCACTTCCTCCGCAACGAGTTTCGGAAGCACACCTCGTTCACGATCCAAAACATCACGCCCCCCCCGGCGGTTCCGGAGCAGACGCTCGAGGACATGGCAAAAAACGCTGAGTTCTTCAAATGGCTCGGGCACGAGCACGGATCCGACGTCATCGTCACCGGCGCCGTGCGCTTTTCGAAGCGCGACGCGTCGGGCTTCGAGAATGTCGATTTTGTCAGCGAGACGACGGGGCAGAAGGTCCGGCAGACGGTCTTCGTCGAGCAAGAGGAATTCACGTTCGAGTTGAATGCTCTGTACTTCCGCGGCGCCGATGGATCACTCCTGTTCCGCGATCGCCTGCAGCGGCAAGCGGTGTTCCGTGGCAAGGCTAACGACCCGATCAGTGCGTTCTACGAACTGGGGAATTCGACCGCGAGCGACGTGCTATCCGTCGTCGCCTCGCGGACCCGGACGGATCAACGACTGCTCTTCAAGGGATAAGCTCGGAGCCCCTATGACGATTCCGCATCGGCGGCGCACGACCACGGTAGTCGCCGCCCTCGTTTTCGCTTTCGCGGCGTGGAGCGCCCACCCGGCGATGGCTCAGTACTACCGAGTTTTCGGGCAGAACAAGATCGCCTACGACAACTTCCACTGGAAGGTTTACAAGTCACCGCACTTCGACGTCTACTTCTACCCCGAGTCCCAGCCTTTTCTCGACGAGGTCGTCTCGGACGCGGAGAGCGCCTACGTCCGATTGAGCAAGGAACTCGACCACGAGCTGCGCTTCCGCATCCCGATGGTGATCTACAAGACCCATGGGGAGTTCGAGGAGACGAACGTCGTCCTCGAAGAGCTTCCCGAGGCGGTCGGAGCGTTCGCGGAATACGTGCAGAACCGGATCGTCCTGCCGATCGACCAGCCGCCGGACAAACTCTACAAGCTCATTTCGCACGAGCTCACGCACATCTTCCAGTACTCGCTCTTCTTCGAGGGGTACCTCGGGCGGGCGCTGCGCGCCCGGATTCCCATATGGCTCGTCGAGGGGATGGCGTCGTATTTCGGGCAGGACGAGGAAAGCCTCGACCGGATGGTCATCCGGGACGCGGTCGTCAACAACTTCATTCCGCCCATCCAGGCGTTCGATTCGCTGTCCTATCTGAGCTACCGCTTCGGCCATGCCGTCTTCGACTTCATCGAGCAGGATTACGGCACGGAAGGCGTTCACAACTTCATCTACGAGTACCGCAAGGTCCTCTTGACCGGCAACGTCGAAAAGGCGGTCAAAGAGGCGTTCGGTGTCGATATGAATACCTTCGACCGGAACTTCAACCGATACCTCCGTCAAAAGTACTTTCCGGTTCTCCTCGAAAAGAAGAGCCCCGACGACTACGGACCAGAAATCGGGATTCACAAAAAGGGCGTGTTCACGTTCTCGCCGACCCTCTCACCCTCAGGCGAGCTGGTCGCAGCGCTCGCATCCCCCAAGATGGACCTGGATCTCGTCGTGCTCTCCGCCGAGGACGGGAAGCAGGTCAAGAACCTGACCAAGGGCTGGTCCAACAAGTACCGCTATCTCGTCACCGAAGCGTTCTCCGGGCGACGCGACCTTTCCTGGTCGCCGACCGGCGACCAGATCGCTGTTTTCGTACGCAAGGAAAACACGCGCAAGATTGCGATCTACGATTCGTTGCACGGCAAGCTCGAGCAGATCATCACTCTTCCCGGAATCGCGCAGGGCGCGAGCCCGGCGTTTTCGCCGGACGGCAAACGCATCGCGTTCGAGGGCAACAAGAACGGCGTGGTCGACATCTTCGAGCTGGATCTCGCGACGAAGGCGATCCGCAATCTCACCCAGGACAACGATTACGACGCGAACCCGTGGTACGCCCCGGACGGCGTCACCGTGCTGTACAACCGGCGGATCGGCATCTCGTGGAAAGTTTTCTCGGTGGAACTTTCGGATGCGGCCCAGAAGACCCAGCTGACCTTCGGCCCTTCGGTCGACATCCAACCGTCGTATTCGCGGGACGGCAAGACCGTCTTTTTCTCGTCGGACCGCGGAGGCTACGGAGTTTTCAACATCTTCGCGCTGGACCTGGCCTCGGGAGAGACCCGCCAGTACACCGACGTCGTGGGGGGCTGTTTCTCGCCCGTCGAGATGGCGCCGAGAGAGGGGGAGCCCTACCTCGTCATGACCGCCTACTTCGGCGGAACGTTCCGGTTGTATCGCATGCCGGTAAAGCCGTCGGAGGCTCTTCCGTCGTCCGAACCGGCGGTGGCCGGCGCCGCCGAGGCCGTGCCTTTCGAGCCGCCACTCAATCTGAAGGTCGACGTCGCCACCATCAAGCCGTACAAACTGAAATGGGACCTCGAAGCACCATCGATCAGCATCGGAGTCGCAAATGACGGGACCTTCCTCTCGAATGTCGTGCTGCAATTCGCCGATCTGCTCGGCGACCACCGAATCGGCGTGCAGTACTACAGCGTGGCCACCTTCTCGAACTTCGTGGCCACTTACCTGAACCTCAAACGTCGCAACCGGTGGGGCGTGACTCTGTTCGACCTGCGCGACTACTACCTGTCCAGCGGAGGGTTTAGCGGCAGCTCCAGGCAGTCACAGAGAAACTCGGGTGCGGAGTTCTTCGCCCAGTTCCCGATCAACCGCTACTACCGCGTCGACGCCTCGGTCACGGCCTCCGACGCCGCGCAAGACATCTTCGTCGGCTATAGCATCGATGCCAACGGCTTCGTCGTGACGGACTTCGCGTCGGTGAGCGATCGCTTCCTTACGTTCCGGACATCCATCGTCGGCGACACCACACGCTTCCAATCGTTCGGCCCGTTCCAGGGAAAGCGCTTCGAAGTGGGGGTGACCTACGGTCTGAATCTCGGGGGCGATCTGGCCGGCAACGTCCTCCAGTACGAGCTGGATTTCCGCGCATACAAGCAGCTGACGCGACGGTCCCTGCTGGCGTTTCGCACCGTGGGGATCATCAACACGGGCGGCCGCGACATCTTCTATGGGGTCGGGGGCCTCAACACTTTGCGCGGCTACGACTTCCGGGACTTTTATGGATCGAACGTCGCGGGCGCCAATCTCGAGTTGCGGTTCCCGTTCGTCGACGAGTTGCGGTTCCCATTCGGGCCGATTCAGAACATCCGCGGAGTCGTCTTTCTCGACGTCGGGACCGCGTGGCTCCCCAACGACGAGTTTTACGACCCGGACTTGCAGTTCGTGCGCGCGCAACCCAACCCCAACGGAACCTTCACGAACATCCCGTTCTCGTGGTGGGACGACTCGAGAAACCAATTGCAGGACTTGCGCGCCACGTGGGGCATGGGTTTCCAGATGTACCTCTTGGGGTTGCAGTTCAATTTTACCTGGGCGAAACGCCTGCCGTACACGCGCTATGTGAATGGCTCCACGATACCGGGCGTCGTCGAGTTGGTCCCCGTCGATGCCGACGTCAGCAACGCGGTCAGCGAGTTTTTCATCGCTTACGACTGGTAGGAAGCGGCCTCAGCGCTCGAGGTCCCTCGCCTCGCGCACGGCGAACCAAGCCGACACGAATCCGAGTGCCGCCCCGACGAACACGACAAAGCACGACGGGCCGAGCGGCAGCGGACTGCCTGCGGCCAGATCGAACAACCCGCCGGGAATCGCCCCGGCGTAACCGCGCGCCGCGCGCCGCGCGCCTTCGACCAGGAACAGCGCGAGCAGACCGCCCATGAGACCCTGTGCCACGCCGGCGACGAGGAACGGCCCGCGCACGAGCATGGGCGACGCGCCGACGAGATTCATGATGTCGATTTCGTCGCGTCGCGCATACACCGTCAAGCGCAAGACTCCCGATACGACGAACGCGACCGCCGTCAGCACGACGAGCCCGAGGCTCGCCCCGCCCCAGCGCGCGATGTCGAGAAGCGCGTCGATACGGTCCAAGAACGCTTGGTCGTAGCGAATCTCCTCGACGACCGTCGCTCCAGCGACGGCCTCGCCCACGGACCGCGCGGTATCGCGCGCCTGCGGCCCGGAATCGAGAACGACCTCGAGGGAGGCGGGGAGCGGATTCGTCTCGAGCTCCGCCGGAACATCCGCCAGGTCTCTGAACGAGGCGCGGAAACGACGCAGAGCCTCGTCCTTGTCGACGCGCTCCACGCGCGCCACCCCAGGTACGGCGGAAATCTTCGCGTAAAGGGCGTCCACGTCCGCCGCGCGCGCGCCGTCGACCAGGTAGACCGAAACCCGCAGGTCGTTCTTCCAGCGGCCGACGTGCGCCTTGAGATTGGCGAGAATGAGGAAGTTCAGTCCCGCGACGAACATGACGGCCGCGAGGGTCGCGGTCGCCAGGAGGTTCGGGCCCGGGCTGTGCCGCCACTCGTCCACCGCGTCGGAGACGAAGTACCGAAGATGGGCGATGACGGGACTCACGCGGAAACCGACGAGTCGCTCAGCCTGCCGTGCTCGAGCACGATCGTGCGTCGCTGCATGCGACGGATGAGGTCGCGATCATGCGTGGCGACCACGACGGTCGTCCCGCGCGCGTTGATCTCGCGGAAGAGCCGCATGATCTCCACGGCGAGATCCGGATCGAGATTCCCGGTCGGCTCATCCGCGAGGAGCAACTCGGGCTCGTTGACGACGGCGCGCGCGATGGCGACGCGTTGTTGCTCGCCGCCGGACAAGACGTCCGGCGTGACGTTCAAGCGGTGCTGGAGGCCGACGCCCTTGAGCGCGAGGTAGGAGCGACGTTTCTGCTCCCCGCGCGGGACACCGGCGACGTTGAGGACGTACGCGACGTTTTCAAGCGCGGACTTGCGCCGAATCAGCTTGAAGTCCTGGAACACGACGCCGATCGACCTCCTCAGCTCGGGGATCTTCCACGGCGGCAGCGACACGACGTTGCGGCCGTTCACGATAAGCTGCCCTTGCGTGGGAAGCTCCCGGCGCAGCATGAGGCGGAGGAGAGTCGACTTCCCGGCTCCGGAGGGCCCGGTGATGAAGACGAACTCCCCGCGGCTGACCTCGAAGCTGACGTCCTTGAGCGCGGTGGCGCCCTCGGCGTAGCTCTTGGTCAGATGGTAGATCTTGATCAGGGCCGGCCTACCAACTCTGATTGATCAGCAAATCCTCGGCAAGAATCTCGCCGTCTTTGTTGAAGTAAACCTGCTCGGGCTCATCGGCGACGATGAGCTTGAACGGCGTTTCGGCGCCCTGGACCAGCATGGGTCTCGCAGATTTCACTTCTTTGCCGTCCAAGTCGATAAACGTCAACGGCGCAACGCCGCGATAGTAAACGCCCTTCAGCTCGATCTTCTCGTCGCCCATGACCACGCGCTGCTTGATCGATCCTTCGACAATCCATTTGCCCTGTTCGTTCTGTCGCTTCTTCCAGAAGATCGCGTACTGGGGAATGCCGACGCCGCGGATCCACTGATCGAAAAACCAGTTCATGTTTCCGCCGACGACTCTCTCCATCACGTCCTGCATCTGGCGGGTGACGATTTCTTGGTGTTGCAGCTCCTGCGCGAGCGCTTTCAGCAGCTCTTTGAATTTCGCATCGCCGAAGGTGGACCGGAAGACGTGAAAGGCATACGGACCCTTGTTGTAGATGTTCGCAACCGATGCGCGGAATCCGTCCCCGGCCCAGGTCGTGTAGCCGTTCTGGACGCTCGAGAGCGGATCGTTGTCCAGGATGACCTTGCGCCAACCTTCAACCTTTTCGAGGTAACTTTTCTTGCCTTGAGTCTCCTCGACGTAGATCGCGGACGACACCTCGGCCATCGTTTCGACGAACCAGTAGTTTCGGAAGTTGGCGTTCGTCACCAGGCCGCCCCACCACTGGTGTCCGACCTCGTGCGCGACGACGTCCTTGTTGAACTTCGAGATACTCGCGCCCCCTCCGAAGTCCATCGCCACTGTTCCCTCGCCCCGGAAGACCCCGAAGCCGAGGTAGATGAGCGATGCCGGAGCTTGCCCGTAAAAACTTCCGAGCGGATCGGCGACGAGATCGAGCTTGGCGAACGGGTAGTCGACCCCGTAGGTCTCTTTGTAGAGGTTCAACGCCACCGACGCCTGGGTTGCGATGGCCCGCAACTGCGAAGAGCGAATGTCACGCGCACCTCCGGCCGCGCCTGCAGCGTCCGCCAGCGCGGCCGTGCTTCCCTTGTCGACGTAGACACGGACGGGAATGACCGTACCGTCCATCTTGGTCGCCTGGTACTTCCCGGCGTCGTCGCTGAGGTAGTCGCCGAAAATAACCGTTGGGAACGTCACCGGGCTTGGAGACGTCCAGCGGGTGACTCGGATGCCATCCTCGATGGTCTCTGATTCCTTCTTGCCCACGCCCAGGATTTCGTATTTTTCGGGCAGGCGGGTCGTCAAATCGAACTCGTCGATGAAATCGCCGAAGCGCACGAACGGCAGCCACCCGCCCCGCGAAAGACCGAAGAAGTAGGGGTTCAACGAATAGATCGCATCGTAGTTGAGGAAGTCGACCCGGAGGGTGATGACATCGCCGGCGTTCGCGGTTTTCGGCAGCACCGCGAGCCCTCCGAACGAGCTGAATCGGGTCCACGTCAGTTCATTGCCGTCGCCATCCTGGACCGAGTTGATGAATAGCTTCGGGTTCTTCTGGGCTTCAGACTCGCCTGGAAACCTCACGCGGGCGATGAAGAAAGGAACCGTTCTGAGCTCCCGCTTGATCTTGATCTTGAAACTGATGTCACCCGAGTAGGCGGCGGGATCATCCAATCTCAGATCGACCGTACCCTTGAGGCCGATCAGATCGTAGTCGCGAGCCTCCTGGTCGCCGCGTTCCTCGAGAAGCAGAGGATCGATGCCCTTGTTGCGAGTGTCTTCGCTGTAGTAGGCGAAGATCGGCCCGAAGTCCGTGGCGGAGTAGGACATCTGCCAGGGTTCGAGGTTGTCGTACGTGAGGCTTGCGTAGTGCTCCTTCGCGCCGTCCCGTTTGAAGCTGAACATCCAGTAACGGTTGTCCGGGTCGTCCACGCGGGAGAATCCGGCGACCGGATTATCTCGGCGGTCCTTCTTGTCCTCGTCCGTGACCTCTTTCAGCCGCTTGAGCATGCGCGCCTGGGCGCCGGTGGCCGATGCATTGCCGGAGCCGCCCCCCTCCTGATCGCCGACCTTCTCGAGGCCGGAGAAGACGGACGTCATGAATTCGGCGCATGTCTTCGCGTCGCACCGGATGGCGAGCCTCTCGGGCGCAAAGACGAGATCATTGGGGTGGTCTTTGGCGATCTTCTTGATCAGCGCCGAGTAATGACTTGTCTCGGCGGTGTCTGTGGGCGGGGTGTAGTCGAACTTGAGATCGTCCGCGAAGACGGCGAATCCGGTGGGTTCCCCCAGGCGGCGGGCTCCGTAGGCCCAGCCGTTGCCGGCGGAGACCTTCAGGCCTTCCTTCTCGAACTTGAGCGCGTTGAACTTGTAGATCCACTCCCCTCCGATGTAGCCGCGATAGAGGCCGACAAACGTGTCTTTGAGCTCCTGCTTTGTGATGGCCCACTTCCCGTCGTTTCCCTTGCTAACCGTGAGCTCGTAGCGTTCCGTCTTGACCTGATCGGTCGGTTCTTGAGTCATTTTCTCGATCGTGGCCTGGTGAAACGAGACGAGATAGGTCGAGGCATCGACCTTCTTGAATGACTTCGAATACCGTCCCAGCTTGAATGGGACTCCATCCTCGTCTTTTTCGTTCGCGAGCTCGGAGATCTTCTGCTTGAGCAGGCCTTCAATCGCCTCCCGATCGAGGTAGGGCACGGTGTCGTCGGCCGCGCGGGCCAGAGGCGCCGCCAGAATCGCGAGCACTGCGGCCAGAGCGAAGGCGGTGACGGAGAGCTTGATCAGACGGCGGACGAATCGCTGCGGCATGACGAACCCCCTGGGGAGCGGTTAGGGAAACCTGGGATCCAAGATTCTATCCCAGGGCGGGGCCGAGCGTGGTTCAGGCCGAATAGAAGCGGCGTTCCTCGCGAACCATGTCGCGGAGGAGGCCCGCGGGGCGGAACCGCTCGCCGTGGGCGTCGGCCAGCCTCGAAAGACGATCCACGAGGACGGCGGGTCCGATGGAATCGGCGTAGCGCAGGAGCCCCCCGCGGTAGGGAGGAAATCCGGTTCCGTAGACCATCGCCACGTCCACGTCGCGCGGCTCGCGCACGACACCGTCCTCGAGGCAAATCGCGGCCTCGTTGACCATCACCAGGACCATGCGCTCTTGCAGCGTCTCGACCGGGAGCTGCAGCGCCGGCGCCACGCCTGCGAGCTTCGGGACCGCCGGATCGGGACGACTTCTCCTGCCGTTTTTGTAGTGGTAGAAGCCTCTCCCGTTCTTCTTGCCGAGGCGGCCGCCGGCGACGATCGCCTGGAGGATGGGTGTCGCCGCCCCAATGCGCTTGCCGAACGCCCCCTCGAGTACCACGGCCGCGTGCTGCCCGGTGTCGAGCCCGATCTCGTCCATCAACGCGAAGGGGCCCATCGGCATTCCGAAGGCCTGCATCGAGCGGTCGGCCTCTTCGATCGCGACGCCCTCGGCCAGAAAACGCAGAGCTTCGTTGAAGTAGAGCATCAGGATGCGATTGACGAGAAAGCCCGGAGAGTCGCGAACGACGACCGGAACCTTCCCGAGCTCGAGCGCAAGAGCGTGGACGGTGGACACGGCCTCCGGCGAGCTGCGCTGCCCGGCGATCACCTCGACGAGAGGCATGCGGTGCACGGGGTTGAAAAAGTGCATTCCGACGACGCGTTCGGGACGGACCGCGCGCGCGGCGATGTCCGAAATCGGGATCGTCGACGTGTTGGAAGCGAACACGGCGCGCGCTCCGATCCGCTCTTCCATGGAGGCCAACACCTTCTGCTTCACTTCGAGATTCTCGACCACGGCCTCGAGAACGATGTCGACCTTCGACAGTCCGGTCTCGTCGAGCGTCGGCGAAATGAAGCCGAGCCTCTGGCGCATTTCACGCGACGAGAGGCGCCTGCGCTCCACCTGTTCGCGCCAGACCTTGGACGCCTGCCGCATGGCCGCGAGCAGGGCGTCCCCCCGAAGATCCCTGAGGCGAACGGGAATCCCCCGGTCGGCAATCAGCTGAGCGATTCCCCCTCCCATGATCCCGGCCCCCAGCACGGCCGCGCGGCGCACCTTTCGAGGAAGGGCGACGATGCCTCCGGGGTCTTTCTTGAGCGCCGATTGGCTCTTGAAGAGCCACATCAGGTTCTTCGCCGTCCGCGTCGGCACCAGCTCGCCGACGATGCGCGCTTCGAGATCGAGCCCTTGGGACATCGGCATGGAGAACGCCGCTTCGATCGCCTCGAGCGCGCGGAACGGAGCCGGATAGCTCTCGGAACTTGCCTTGGCCTCCGCGGCCTTCCGCGCCTTGCCGATGACGAAGCGGCGAAGTGGCGGCGTGATCTCGACAAGAAGCGCGGTCGGAGATCGGCGGCGTTTCAGGCCCGCGGCGGCCTTCAACATCAGCTTGATCGTCTCGCGCTCGAGGTACCCCTCGGGAACGACGAGATCGACGAGCCCCATTCTCTGCGCGCGCTTGGCGTCCAGACTGCGGCCCGACAGGATCAGATCGAGCGAGGGCACGAGCCCCACCAAGCGAGGCAGCCGCTGCGTGCCGCCGAAACCGGGGATGATCCCCAGTTGCGTCTCGGGAAGTCCGATCTTGACCGCCTTCGAATCGGCGGCGACCCGCACGGTGCAGGCGAGCGCGAGTTCCGTACCGCCGCCGAAACAGACGCCGTTGATGGCGCACGCAGACGGGACCGGTAGCTCGGCGATTTTTTGGAAAACGACTTGTCCGAACCGGGCCCCTTCCGCGGCTTTGAAGGCGTCGGTGAACGAGGCGATGACTTCGATGTCCATCCCGGCGATGAAGTTCCCCGCCTTGGCGCTCTTGAAGAGCAGCCCGCGCACGTCTTCGCGGTCGCGGACGGATTCGAGCAACTCTCCGAGATCCGAAAGAAGGTCGGGCGTGAGCAGGTTAACCTTGTCGTCTTGCCGATCGAAGACGACGTGGATGATCCCGTTCGGATCGATCCAGTGATTCATGCCGGCAGCATCGTTCATCCGGCTAGCTCCTCTCGACCACGACGGCGCCGCCCTGGCCCCCGCCGACACACAAGGTCGCGAGGCCGAGCGACGCATTCGCCCGCGCCATTTCGCGCAGCAACGTCAGGATCAACCGGCCTCCCGAAGCCCCGACCGGGTGGCCGAGCGCGATCGCGCCGCCGTTGACGTTGACGCGTTCGAGAGGCGGAGCGCCGACCGCCCCGATGCCGAGGTTGTCTTCGCAGAACGAGCGCGAATCGAACGCCTTCAGGCACGCGAGGACCTGCGCCGCGAACGCCTCGTTGATCTCGACGCGCTCCATACGGGCCATCGTGAGCCCTCCCGCGCGACGGAGGGCGATCGGCGAGGCCAGGACCGGCCCGATCCCCATCCGCTCGGGATCGCACCCGGCGAACGCCCACGACCGGATCTTCCCCATCACCGGGAGGCCGAGCGTACGCGCCCTCTCGCCCGAAGCGAGAACGAGCGCAACGGCGCCGTCGGTGATCTGGGACGAGTTGCCCGCTGTGACCGTCCCGAACTTCCGATCGAATAGGGGCTTCAGTTTCGCGAGCGCCTCCAAGGTCTGATTCTCGCGAATGCCGGTGTCCCGTTCGGCGCTTTCGTCGAATCTCGGCGGGACCGGCAACGGGATCACCTCGCCCTGCATCCGCCCCTCGTTCCACGCCGCGGCCGCCAGCTTGTGGCTTCGCATGGCGAAGGCGTCTTGCTCCTCGCGACCGATCCCGAACTCACGGGCGAGCACTTCGGCCGTTTCACCCATGTTGAGGCCTGACACGGGATCGGTGAGCCCGAGCTCGAGCGCGACGACCGGCTGGAAATGGCGCAGGCGGAATCGAGCGAAGGCGGCGAGCCGGGACACGATGTTGCGCGCTCGCGCGACCGAGGTCCAGATGTCTTGCGCGTCGTCGCGGAAGAGGAGCGGGATCCGCGACATCGATTCGACCGCGGCGGCGACGACCAGATCGGCGTCCCCCGACCGGATCCGGTAGGCGGCCTCGACGACGCTTTCGATCCCCGAGGCGCAATTGCGGCTGACCGTGAACGCCGGAACCTTCCCGGGAATCTTCGCTTCGAGCGCGATGACGCGGGCAACGTTGGCGGCGTCGGCGGGCCCTGCGATGTTCCCGACGATGACTTCGTCGACCGCGTCGGCGTCGATTTCGGCGCGCTCGATCGCCTCACGGACCGCGACGCGGCCGAGTTCGACGGCTCCGACCCTTCGAAGGAGCGTGCCCGCCTTGACGAAAGGCGTGCGCGCTCCCGCCACGACGACGACGTCGCGATCTCCGATCATGCTAGCCGTCCGTTTCCCGGCGAATGCCGTACGTCTCGAGCTTCTTGTACAGATTGGACCTCGGCGTGTCGATCGCCTTCGCCGTGGCCGCGATGTTCCAGTCGTGCTCTTCGAGCTTGGCCTTGATGAACGCGCGCTCGGCGGCATCCTTGAAATCTTGGAGCGTGGTCGCTCCTGATCCCGCGGGCGGCACCGTGGCCGCGGAGTCCCCCGCGGGGGCCAAGCCCAAACCCGCCGGGATGTCCTTGGCGTGAATGGTGCCTCCAGGCGTCATGATCACGAGGCGCTCGACCGCGTTTCTCAACTCACGGACGTTGCCTCGCCAGGGAAGCTTTGAGAGCGCCTCGATCGCGTCCGTCGAGATCGCCTTTGGCTTGAGCCCATTTTCGGCACAAAACGACTGCGCGAACCACGTCGCGAGCGGGGCCACGTCCTCGCGACGCTCCCGTAGCGACGGCAGGCGAATCGGCACGACGTTCAGGCGGAAGAACAGATCCTCGCGAAAGCGGCCCTGGGCGATTTCGTCTTCGAGACGCTTGTTGGTCGCCGCAATGACCCGAACATCGACGACAAACGACTTGGCGGCGCCCACGGGCTCGATCTCGCCGTCTTGCAGCGCCCGAAGGACCTTCGACTGCGCCCTCAAGCTCATGTCCGCGACCTCGTCGAGGAAGATCGTCCCACCATCGGCCTGGGAGAATTTCCCGGCTTGGTCTCTCAGAGCCCCCGTGAACGAGCCCTTGTCGTGACCGAACAGTTCGGACTCGATGAGCTCCTCGGGGATCGCCGCGCAGTTGACCTTGACGAACGCCTTTCCCGCGCGCGAGCTGTTTCGATGGATGGCCCGCGCAACCAACTCCTTGCCGGTGCCCGATTCTCCGGTGACGAGCACCGAGGCCTTCGTCGGCGCCGCAAGCGCGATTTGGGCCGAAACGGCTTTCATCGCGGCCGAAGCCCCGATCATCTTGAAACGCTCCTCGAACGTGAGTTTCAGGTCGCGGTTTTCTTTTTCGAGGCGACCGCTCTCGATCGCGTTGCGCACGACGAGAAGGACGCGGTCGCGCTCGAGGGGCTTTTCCATGAAATCGAAAGCGCCCAGGCGCGTCGCCTCGACCGCGGTCGCGATCGTGCCATGCCCCGAGATGACGACGATGGGAAGCGCGGGATCCGACTGCTTGACCCGGGCCAGGACCTCGAGCCCGTCCATGCGCGGCATCTTGATGTCGAGAACGACGACATCGGGGCGTTCGGTGTCGAGCCGCTTCAGGGCCTCTTCGCCGGAGGACGCCTCGGAAAGCTCGTACCCCTCGTACTCGAGGATCATCCGGAGCGACGATCGGATATCGCTCTCGTCATCGACGACGAGAACGAGCGGTTTTCGGCTCGGCGCCATGGTGCCCGCAAAGTAACACACGCCGCGCGTCCCCTGCGGGATCGCGCGGCGCGAGTGGGAGGTTTCGACCTACTTGGAATTCGTCCGAGGGACGGTGAGGAAGAAGATCTGGGTCCGGTCACCAAGATTGGTGTCGATTTTCACCGACTCGCCCGGCTTCAGGCCTTTCACGATGCGGTTCCAATCGGCGACGGATCTGAGGGGGATGTCGTCGATCGACGTGACGATCTGCCGCGGAGACAAACCCTCTTCCGCGGCATCGGATTCAGGATCGACCGAGATGATCATCAGCCCGGGCTCATCAGCGCCGAGGTTGAGCTGCTTGCGTGCAAGCGACGGGATCGCTTGAACCTTGATGCCGAGCCCCTCGCTGCTCGTGGTCGGTTCCGGCGCGTCATCGTCCGACCTCGGCTCGGTGCCAGGCCCCTCTGGATCGAACGTGGGTCGGGTGCTGAGCGTGACGTCAATTTTCATGGTTTCGCCGCCGCGCAAGACATCGAGCTTGACGGTCTCACCCGGTTTGCGGGAAGCGATCATCCCGAGCAGATCCTGGTTGTCCTTCACGGGGTTGCCGTCGATCTTGCGGATCACGTCGTCCTTCCGGATGCCGGCCTCTGCGGCGGGACCGTCGGGGGTCACGCTCGTGATGATCACTCCGTCATTGTCGGGGAGCTTGTAATACGCCCTGGCGCTGGCGTTCAAACCGGTGCCGTTCATGGTGATGCCCAGATAGCCACGCTTCACCGATCCGACGGCGCGAAGCTCTTCGGCAGCCTTGCGCGCTTCGTTGATCGGAATCGCGAAGCCGATCCCCTCCGCCATCTCGCCGCGCTGAATCGCCGTGCTGATCCCTACGACTCGCCCCTGGCCGTCGATGAGAGGTCCGCCGGAATTGCCGAAATTGATCGCAGCGTCTGTCTGGATGAAATTCGCGAGGCCGGGCACCGTGTTGCCGATACCGACCTGCCGCTTCTTTCCGGAAACGACGCCAACGGTTACGGTGCGCTCGAGCTCGAACGGGTTTCCGATCGCCATCACCCATTGCCCGATCCGGAGAGCGTCGGAATCACCAAGGGGGAGGGTCGGAAGCTCCTTGCCTTTGGGGTCGATCTTGATGAGCCCGAGATCGATCATCGGATCGGTCCCGATGACGTCGGCCTCGAACTTCTCCCCGGTGTCGAGCGTCACCTGCAGCTTCGTCGCCCCTTCGACCACGTGGTTGTTGGTCAGGATGTAGCCGTCGCTCGTGATGATGAACCCGGAGCCAGAGGAGACGCTCCGCTGCGGCCGGAGCCGCCGCGGGTTGATTTGGGGATGGCCGCGCGGAGTTTGCGGCCCCCCGGGGCCGAAGAAGAATCGAAATAGCGGATCCTCCGGACTCTCATTTTCCCCTTCGGCTTCAGCGTCGCCGCTCTTGTCGACCATCGTGTTCTGCACACCGACGACCGCGGGGAGGGTGTCCGAGGCGATCTCCGAAAAATCGGGGAGCGAAACCGTTCGCTCGGGCGCCGACGTCGCCGCCGGGAAAGCCGTCGGCACCACAGCGGGTGCGGCATGCATCACCGCGGGCGCGTTCAGACGTCCGCCCAGAATCATTCCGAAGACGATACTTATCGCGACGACGCCGAGAAGCGCCAGAACACTCGACTTGCGACTCATGGCGGCTGACCTCCGAAAAGATGGGGGAACGATCAAACGGCGCGGCCGACGATACGTCCGCCTTCCGTCGGCAGCAAGTCGGCGACCGCGTTTCGGAGCACCCCGACGTCGACCGGCTTATCGAGGACATGATCGACGCCGAGAATCTTGGCTTGTTGCCTCACCCCGTCGTTGAGAAACGCCGAAACGAGAATGCAGCTCGCCTTGAACTCCCTCCGTCGGAGTTCGGCCAGCAGCGTGAGGCCGTCCATTTCGGGCATCTTGTAATCGATGAGGAGCAGATCGACGCCCTCGAGATTCCGTCCGTCCATCAGGACGCGCCGGGGCTCGCTCTCAGTGATCGTCTTGTAGCCGGCGCGACTGAGGAGCTTCCGGTAGCAGTCGAGCACGGAGGGGTCGTCATCGACGACGAGAACGGTGTATCGATGGTGCCCGAGGGGTGTCATGCCGATCCTCTACAACCGCAATTGCCGTGCCGGTTTCCGGGACGTCCGGCGGATGGGAAAGCAGCGGAATTCCGGCAGTTCGTCAGCGGCCCGCGCGCCAAACTGTCGCTCCCGAGCGGGCGCCCGGCCGGATTGACCGCATCCAGGCCCATCACGACTCGGCCTCCGCGCTTCCGGCGAGCTTGTATTCCTTGAGTTTGCGCTGCAGCGTCCGTAGACCGATTCCCAGCAATTCCGCCGCCTGGGTCCGGTTGCCTCCGGTCCGGTCGAGGGCGCCGAGAATGGCCCGCCGCTCGATCTCGTCCATCGTGAGGCTCGAGCTCGGATCCGTCGAGATAGGTCGCGCGGCGTTCGGCTCGGCGGCCGTGGGGTCGACCTCGCCGTTCGCGAAGGGCCTCAGCTCTTCCGGAAGGTCCGCGACCCGGATTTCCGCCGATGGTGTCAGCACGACGAGGCTCTCGACCACGTTGCGCAGCTCGCGAACGTTCCCCTCCCATCGCGCGTTGACGATCGCGCGCATGGCATCAGGGGCGAACTTCATCCCGTCGCGGTCGTTTTCCTTTACGAACATCGTCAGGAAGTGGTTCGCGAGAAGCGGGATGTCCTCGCGGCGCTCACGGAGCGGCGGGATGCGGAGCGTGACGACCTTGAGGCGGTAGTAGAGATCGTTCCGGAAGGCCCCTCGCTCGACCGCGGCCTCGAGGTCGGCGTTCGTCGCCGCGACGAGGCGGATGTCCACCTTGATCGTCTCGGTGCCGCCGACTCGCATGAACTCCCGTGTCTCCAATACGCGGAGGAGCTTGACCTGCATCTCGAGCGGCAACTCGCCGATCTCGTCGAGAAAGAGCGTCCCCTTGTCGGCGAGCTCGAACTTCCCGATCTTCCGCCCGGTCGCTCCCGTGAAAGACCCCCGCTCGTGCCCGAATAGCTCGGACTCCAGGATCTCGGAAGGGATGGCGGCGCAGTTGATGGGGAGGAAGCGCGCGTCCTTGCGCGGTGAGTTCTCGTGGAGAGCGTTCGCGACAAGTTCTTTCCCCGTCCCCGACTCGCCGACGATCAGCACGTTCGAGCGCGTCGGCGCGACCATCTCCATCTGGCGGAAGAGCGCCTCCATCGGCTTGGAACGGCTGATGAGTTTCCCGAATTTCTCGCCGAGCCGGCTCTCGAGTTCGACCACGCGGCGCGAGAGGAGCCGCTTCTCGACGATCGCCGACGCCCGCTTGCGGAGCTCGAAAAGATCGACGGGCTTCGTGAGATAGTCGTCCGCTCCTCGTTTCATTGCATCGACCGCCGACTCGACGGAACCATGGCCGGTGATCATCAAGAGGCCGATGTCCGGGTCGATCTCGCGCGCCGCCGCGAGCACACCGAAACCGTCCAAGCCCGGCATCATCAGGTCGGTGATGACGAGCACGACGTCCCGATGGGCGCGGAGGTGTCGGAGCGCGGACTCGGCCTCGGCAAACGCCGCGACCCGGTAGCCAATCTTGGAGAGCGCGCGCTCGCAACTCTCCCGATTGGCGGGTTCGTCCTCGATGACGACGACGTGGATACTTTCACTCATGCCCTGTCTGGGATTGTAGCAGTCGTCATCCGGGCGAATTCCTCGGGCCCCACGACGCGCACCCCCAGTGCCATGGCTCTGTCCATTTTGGCCCCCGGCTCGTCCCCCGCGATCAGGAAGTCGGTCTTCTTGCTCACGCTCCCCGACACGCGGCCTCCGAGCGCCTCGACCCGAGCCTTCGCCTCCTCCCGGCTCACGCCGGGCAGGGTTCCCGTCAAGACCACGGTCTTGCCCGCGAACGCTGAGTCCAGCGGCCGAATCGGAGCGAGTTCCTCCTCCGCAGCCTCGGTGCGCACCCCCGCCTGTGTCAGACGCCGAATCAGTTCACGATTCCGGGGCTGATCGAAAAATGTCCGGACCGACGCGGCGGTTTTGGGACCGATCTCCGGAATCGCCTCGAGCGACTCATGCGCCGCGTTTTTCAGAGCGTCGACCGATCCGACCGAGGAGGCCAGAACGCGCGCAGCACGCTCCCCGACGTGGCGGATCCCCAGTGCGAATAGCAGCCGGTGCAGGGGACGGGCCTTGGACGCTGCGATCTCGGCCACGACGTTTTCCGCCGATTTCTTTCCCATGCGGGACAGTTCCGCCAATGTGCCCGCGTCCAATCGGTAGACGTCGGCAACATCGAGAACCAACTCCTTGTCGAGAAGCTGGTCGACCAGCGCATCACCCAATCCCTGGATGTCCATGCCGGGACGCGAGGCGAAGTGCAGGAGGGCTTCGCGGCGCTTCGCCGGGCACGACACCCCGGTGCAGCGGGTGACGACTTCGCCCTCTTCGCGCACCGCCTGAGAGCCGCACACCGGGCAAACCGTCGGCATGCTGAATTTTGCGGCCCCCTTCGCGCGTCGCTCCACCACGACGCGCATCACCTGCGGGATGATCTCGCCGGCCTTCTCGATGACGACCGTGTCGCCGACCCGGACGTCCTTACGCGCCACCTCGTCCTCGTTGTGGAGCGTTGCGCGCGACACCGTCGTTCCGGCGAGCGCTACGGGCGCAAGCTCGGCGACCGGCGTGAGCGCTCCGGTGCGGCCGACCTGGACGACGATGTCGAGCACGCGGGTTTGTGCCTGCTCGGCCGGGTACTTGTACGCGACCGCCCATCGAGGGAACTTGCTCGTCGAACCGGCGTGCCGCTGCAGTTCGAGATCGTCCGCCTTGACCACCGCGCCGTCGATCTCGTAGTCGAGTTGGTCCCGCAGGCCGCGGATCGCTTCGATGCCGGCCATCACTTCGTCGTACGAGCGACAGATCGCATTGAGGGGATTCACGCGAAGCCCCAACGCCTCGAGACGTGCGAGCCCTTCGGTGTGCGTGTTCGGCGGAAAGACGCCTTCGATCTCCGCGAGCGCGTAGAAGAAAACGTCGAGCTTCCTTGACGCGGTGATCCCGGAATCGAGCAAGCGCAATGAGCCGGACGCGGCGTTGCGCGGGTTGGCGAACGGGGGCTCGCCTGAACTTCGCCGCGCCTCGTTGAGCGCCTGGAACGACGCGCGGGGCATGAAGATCTCGCCGCGAGCCTCGACGAACGGCGCGGGGCTCGACAGGCGGGGGGGGATCGAGCGAATCGTGCGCACGTTCGCGGTCACGTCTTCGCCGACGATCCCGTCCCCGCGGGTCACGGCACGCTCCAGGAGCCCGTTCCGATACCACAGCGCGATCGACAGCCCGTCGATTTTCGGCTCGACGACGTAGCGGTCGACCGACCGGCCCGCCGCGCGCGTCAACCGTTCATTCCAGGCGCGCAGGTCGTCTTCGGAGTAGGCGTTGTCGAGCGAGAGCAGCGGGGTGCGGTGACGGACGTTGACGAAGGCCTCGCTGGGCTCTCCTCCCACGCGAAGGCTCGACGAGTCGGGCGCGAGGAGCTCCGGATGCTCCGCTTCGATCGCTCGGAGCTCGCGCTCGAGCGCGTCGTACTCGGCGTCCGTGATCTCCGGGGCATCGTCGACGTAATACTTCGTTCGGTGATGGGCGATCTGCTCGCGAAGCACCTTGACGCGGGCCCCGGGGTCTTTCTTCGACGCGGTCATCGCGACGCCTTCGCTCCCTGAGCGGTGACTCCGGCGCGGTTCTGGCGACGCGGGAGGCGGATGCGAAACGTGGTGCCCTTGCCGGGCTGAGAGTCGACCTCGATGCGCCCATTGTGGTTGTCCACCATCTGACGCGCGATCGCGAGGCCGAGGCCCGTTCCGCCGGCGCGCTTCGAGAAGAACGGCTCGAAGATCTTCTCAATCGAATCGGCCGGAATCCCGGGTCCGGTGTCGGCAACCTCGACGACGACTTCTCCGCCCATTCCGGCACGGGAAGCGACCCGCACCTCGCCGCCGGGCGGCATCACCTGCCGCGCGTTGCCGAGGATGTTGAGGAGTGCCTGGCGCAGTTGCCCTTCATCCAATTCGACCGAAGGAAGGAGAGGCTCGAGATCGAGGACGAGGTCGACTCCGCTCTGACGGAAATCGGCCTGGAGAAACCGAGCGGTTACGCTCAGCACGTCGTTCAGGTCCCTGACTTCGAATTGCGGTTTTGCGGGGCGGGCGTACTGCAAGAAGACGTCGATCAGGTTCGCGATGCGCTTGATCTCCCCCTGCATCGAACGGAGCATCTCGACGTGCTCGCCTCCTTCGAGCTCGGGCACACCTTGGAGCTCTTCTTCGAGCATCTGCAAGTTCATGTTCATCGAGTTGAGCGGATTGCGGATCTCGTGCGCGAGACCCGAGCCGAGATTCACGCGATACTCGACGCGTGCCGCGGACTGGCGCGCGTGTTCCAGCTCGCGATTTTTCCGAATGAGGCGCAGGGAGTAGAAGAGGCCCACGATCAGAAGGCCGACCCCAAGCACCACGGCAGCGGCGATCTTGACGCGAAGGGATCGGCGAAGGGCCTCGATGTCGCGATCGATCGCTTCCGTCGAAACACCGACACGGACATCTCCCTGCGGGACGCCACCAAGCATCAGCGTCACCTGAGCTCTGGGGATTCCGGGGGCGTTCGCGATCGTGCTGGACGGGACGGCCGTGACTCGTGTCCCGAAGCGGTCGCGAACCTCGACGAATCGCAGGTCCGGCCGAATGGCGAGCCGCCCCGCCAACATCCTCTCCAATGGAGCCAGCTCCTTGCGAAGGCGGTAGAAGTCAATGCCGGCCGGGCCACGGCCGAGAGATGTCACCGCCTCGGCCACGCTCCGGGCCTCTCGGGTCGCTCCGAGCATGTGGTCGAGTCCGGCCCACTGGCCCAGGTCCCGAAGGACCACCGCCTGGGACGCCCACCCCAGACCCACCAGAAGGACGGCCAGAATGGCAAAGATCGTGAACGCGCGGGCAGTCTCCCCTCCCCCGCGGGGAGGCAGGAACTGCCTACTTCCACCAAGCCAAGCCATCGCCAGAGGATTCTAGGGGGATCTTCCACGCGGGAACCACTCGATCTCAGACTGATTTCGGGAATTCACCCAGCCAAAGGCTCGGATTTGGGTGCTGCGTATTCCCCGCAGGCGATGGTGCTTCACCGGATCCCCGCTTGCCGGCGCGTTGGTATCGGCAGAAACTCCCTGGCAGAGTGGTTTCCTCGGAGTAGACTCTATGTGTGGCAAGGGGGGACGGTCAGATGTTGAAGTCGACGGGGGGTTTAGCCATGGAAGCTCACGCAGAGAGCGCTCTTAAAGGCAGTGTCCGGCTGGGTAGCTATCTCCGCCGCCTGCGCGTCGGCTACGGCTACTCGCTTCGACGCGTCGAAGAACGCGCCAAAGCGGAGGGCGGCGAGATCGACAATTCTCAGCTTTCCCGCTACGAGAAGGGCATCTGCTACCCCTCCTTCGACAAGCTGCGCGTGCTCGCGAGCGTTTTCAACGTCTCAGTCCAGGCATTTTCGGACGTGGTCGACCTCGAAGCCTGCGAGGTCCTGGAATCGCACGACGGCGAACCGTCGGAGCTCGTCAACGAGGGTAATGCCGCACTCAAGGCGGGCCAGTACCGTCAGGCCTTCGCCTACTACGACTTCGCGCTCGACCAGCTTCACGAGGGCGAGACACTCGCGAACGTCCAAGAATCAAGGGCGCAGACGCGCATCAACCTCGCGATGGCCCTGTCGCGGCTCGGGAAGCTCGCGTTGGCTGAGCAAGAACTGCGGCAGGCGCTTCGTACGTCCGGCAAGCTCTCGCCCACCCTCACCGCGAGGGCGTTTTTGATCCTGTCGAACCTCCACGCGGACCAGGGTGACTTGCTCCTGTCCGAGGTCGAGGCCGAAAAGGCGCTCGCGCTCGCCAGGGAAGCCGGACTCAATCTCGTAGCCGCGCGCTCGCTGCATACGCTCGGACGCGTGCTGGCTCAAAACAAGCAACATTTGGCGGCAATCGAACATTATCGTGAGGCTGGCGCGCTTTACGAGACCTGTGGAGAACCGCACGAAGCCGTGCGTGTCCGCATCAACGTCGGAGATTGCTACGTCGCCCTGGGCAAGATGAAAGAGGGGGTCCGCCTCCTGCGCTCGGCCCTGGCCGACGCGCGCACCGCGGGGCTCAGGCGCCTTGAAGCTCAGGCGTGGAGCAATCTGGGTGAAGCGCACTTCCGGGCGGGCGAGACCGACCAAGCGCAGTCCTGCTTCCGGCAGTCTGACGCGCTTGCCGGCTCCCCCGAGAAATTTGCGGACATTCTCTTTTTCAATGCGTTTTACGAATGGAAGATGGCGACCAATCAAGGGAATCCAACCCGCGAGAAGATCGCCTTCGGGCGCCTGAAGGCCCTGCGCTCCAGCTTGGAGAATCGGTTCCTCGAGGTCGAAGCCTTCGATACTTTCGTGGAAAGGCGGCGTAGCGATGGTTAACAAACGAGCGTTTCTCGCCCTGATACTCGCAACCACGCTGGTCGGTTCCGTCTCTGCCTCATTCGCAGCCGACGTCTCGGTGACTCGGCCGTCGGCGAAGGGCCCCGTCGCCACCAACCACGGCCCGCAACTGGTTGCACCGGTGACCGCCCTGTTTTTCGTGGGCGATCGATTGCTCAACGTCTACCGCGCCGTGCACGGTCTCGGGTGGGTGGACCTCCCGACCCGTGGCACCGTGTACCAGGCCCACGGGATCCAGGACGGTCCTGATGGGGTCGATCCGCTCGGCGTAAAAGACACCGGCCTGCGCACGGGAGGTCCGGCCCCCGTGCCCAATCAGAACCCGTAGGCCGCTGGCCGAGAATCCTCTCACGCGTCGCGACAAGTTTTGCGCTTGACTTTCGCCAGTCAATCGAAGCAAACTCCTACATAAACCTCTTGACATCATCTGTTTAGGTTCTTACCATTCGCGCGGTGGTCGGAAGTGGAGCAAAGTGGGCCTAGTCGTCCACCCGCACTCCACCGATACCCACGGGCGGCACGGGTCTAAAGAGACGAGTGGTCCTGCGAGCGCGACGCTGGTTCGCGCGATCCCCGTTCTCTCCGAGCCGGCGGAAGGAAGGCGGAGCGATGTTGCGAGGAAGCTCGCTCGCAAAACTCGACGAGAAGGGCCGGCTCAAGCTGCCGGCCTCGTTTCGGGGTGTGCTGGAGCCGAAGTTCGGGTCCGACTACTTCGTGACGAGCCTTCGCGGAGACTCGGTTCGTATCTACCCCATGGACGTGTGGCTTCGCGTCGAAGAGCGGCTGGCGCGCGCATCGTCGCTCAACCCGTCGGTGATGCGCTTCAAGAATGCCGTGAATTATTACGGCCAGTCGACTCCCATGGACGCCCAGGGACGCATCTTGATTCACCCGCTCTTGCGCGAGCGAGCGGACGTCCGAGGCGAGGTCGTCGTCTTGGGGCAACAGGATTTCCTCGAGGTCTGGAATCGAACGGCGTTCGAGGCGCGACTCCAAGCGGACCCGCTCACCGACGCCGATCTCGGGGCTCTCTCGGACCTTGGAATCTGACGACGGAGGACGAGAGAACTTCATGCCGGCCGCTGCCGCCATCAACCGCGAGGTCACGTTGACACAACCCAACGTCCCTCATCGTCCGGTGCTTCTCCAGGAGTCGCTGGCGTTGCTGGGCCCCGCTCCCGGCGCGACGGTCGTGGACGCGACGCTCGGGCCCGGCGGCCACACGGAGGCGTTGTTCGAGTTGATCGGGCCGAACGGACGCGTGATCGGCATCGACCGAGACCCGGCCGCGATCGCGTTCGCGCGAGAACGCTTGGCCCGTTTCGGTGGTCGGTTCATCCCGCTTCTCGGCGACCATCGAGACGTGGTCGAACTGCTCCACCGGGTTGACGTCGTCGTCGTCGACGCGGTGCTCGCCGATCTCGGCATCTCGTCGTTGCAGCTGGACGATCCATCACGCGGCTTCGCGTTCTCGACGGACGGCCCTTTGGACATGCGGCTCGACCCGGAATCGAGCGGCCCTTCCGCCGCGGATCTAGTCGCGACGCTCGACATGTCCGAACTGCGCGACATCATCGCCACGTGGGGCGAGGAGCGACTGGCGGGGCGGATCGCCCGGGCAATCGTCCGCGAGCGCGCCAACCGGCCGATCGTGACGACGCGCGAGCTGGCGAGTCTCGTCGAAAAGACGGCCGGCCCGGCCGCGCGCCGGTTTCGGATTCATCCCGCGACCCGCACTTTTCAGGCGCTACGCATCGCGGTGAACCGCGAAATCGAGGGCATCCCGGCCCTCGTCTCGGGAGCCGTGTCACTCCTTCGCCGCGGCGGCCGTCTCGCGGTCATTTCGTTTCATTCGCTCGAGGATCGCGCGGTCAAGACATCGATGAACGGCCTCGCCCATCGTTGCACCTGTCCGCCGAGCCTGCCGGTTTGCGGCTGCGGCCGCGAGAACATCGTCCGGGCCGTCACGTCACGCCCCATCGTCCCGGGGCTGGCTGAAAACGCGTCGAACCCGCGTGCGCGGAGCGCCAAACTGCGCGCGGTGGAGAGGCTGTGATGATCGGTCCCGCATCCGCATCCGACCGTGGCTGGCGCAATAGCGCGCTCCACCGCGAGCCGGACAACCGTCACTCACTCTGGGTCTTCAAGGTCGTCCTCGGCGTGGCGATCGCGCTCGTGCCGCTGGCGATTTACCTCTTGCAGACCATGTCCTACGTACAGACAAGCTACGCCATCGAAGACCTCCGCGGCCTCGAGGCCCGGTTGACCGACGCGGAGCGCCGCCTGACCATCGAGAAGGCGTTCAAGGAGTCTCTCCCCGTTGTCGAACAGCGCGCCGGTGTCGAGCTCGGACTCGAACGCCCCACGGCGGCGCGAGTCATTGTCGTGTCCGCGGCGGAACTCGAACGGCCAGCGCCGTCCGCCGCACCTTCCCATCGGCCCGTGTCGCGCTGATCGGGAGTTGAATCCATGAGCGCGTGAAAAGGACCCCGGCCGTCGTGAACCAGAGCCCGATCCGAACCCGCGTCTTCATCGTAGCGGCGGTCGTCGCCTTGGCCGCCGTGGCCGTGGTGGTGCGTCTCGGCGACCTGCAGATTCTCAAGGCCGACGTGCTCCGGGCACAAGCACGGCGCCAGCACCAGCAGGTGATCGAGATCGACGGTCGTCGTGGATCGATCGTCGACAGACAGGGACGCGAGTTCGCCGTCAGCATCACGACCCGATCTCTTTACGCCCATCCTCCGCGCCTAAGAAAAGACGCCGACCGGGCGGCGCGATTGCTCGCGCCGTACCTCACCCGCCCGGAGTCTGAATTGCGGGCCCTTCTCGCCTCCGACGCGCCCTTCGTGTGGTTGAAGCGTCGTCTCGATCCTCAAACCTCACGTGCCATCGCGAATCTCGACCCTAAGCTCATCTACAAGGGCGGCCCCATCGATTTCCAGGAAGAACCGAAGCGCTTCTACCCCCAGGGGGCTCTCGGTGCGCACGTCGTCGGTTTCGCCGACGTCGACCAGAAGGGACGGGAGGGTATCGAGTCCACCTTCAACGCCGCGCTTCAGGGCGATTCGACGAAGTACCTCGCGGTGCGCGACGCGCATGACAATATGATCCTTCAACTTCTCCGCCCGCCCGCCAAGCGGAGCCACGACGTCGTCCTCACGATCGACCTCGTTCTTCAGCACATCGTCGAGCGCGAACTCGACCGCGCGATGAAGGAGACCGGGGCGACGGCGGCCGCGGCCATTCTCCTGGACCCTGGGACCGGGCAGATCTTGGCGCTCGCGAACCGTCCCACCTTCGACCTCCGGGCCTCCGGAAAGAGCCCGGCCGAGGCGCGCCGCAACCGGGCGGTCACCGATACCTTCGAACCGGGTTCGACGTTCAAGATTGTCAGCGCTGCCGCTGCCCTCGAGCACGGCACGGTCACTCCCGAGCAGCGCTTCAATTGCGCGTCGTGCACGGTGGCCGGCAAGACCTACACGGACGTGCACAAGTACGGGGTCCTGTCGGTTCGCGAGATCCTCGAGCATTCGTCGAACGTCGGCATGGTCCAGGTCGGACGCACGCTTTCCCGGGAGGCGCTGAGGGAGGCGATCGTGCGCTTCGGATTCGGTCGAAAGACCGGAGTCGAACTCGTCGGTGAGCGCCACGGCAATATCACGTCACTCGCAAGGATGTCCGGGACGTCGCCCGGCGCCATGTCGATCGGTTACGAGGTCGACGTGACCGTGCTGCAGCTCGCTCAAGCGTACGGGGTGTTGGCCAACGACGGGGTCCTCGTTCCGGCGCGCATCGTGCTCGGCACCCGCGACGAAGACGGGCACTACCTTGCCGAACAGCCTCCGGAACCGCGCCGCGTCGTCTCCGCGCGGACCGCGGTGACGATGACGAACATGCTGGAAGGCGTCGTCCTCCGCGGCACGGGGGGCAACGCAAAGGTGTCGGGCTATCACGTCGCCGGCAAGACGGGAACCGCGAAGAAAATCCTCTCGGGCGGCCGCGGCTACACCGAGCACGAGTACTTCGCGTCTTTTGGAGGATTCGGCCCCCTGCACGATCCGGCGCTCGTGGGCCTGGTCGTTCTGGACTCGCCCCGTGGGAGCTTCTACTACGGAGGCCTGGTCGCGGCACCCGTTTTCTCACGGATCATGGCCGACGCACTCGCCTATCTGCGTGTGGCTCCCGATGACGATCCCTGGGAGGCTCGTCGCGACGAGCTGAAAGCGCAGGCTAAGAAGGACGCGGCCGAGGTTTCACCGAAACACGAGCCGAAGAACGGAAAGAAGGGAGTCGATGACGCGCCGACGTTGCTCGTCACAACCACAGGACAGGTCCCCGACCTGCGCGGCAAGACAGCCCGCGAAGCCGTGGCCAGCCTGGTCGCGCGCGGCTACCGCACGCGGATCGAAGGAACCGGCGTCGTCGTTCGACAGGCTCCCTCGGCGGGAACCCCCCTTGCGACGGGACAGGCGTGCACGCTCCACCTCGGAGCCTTCACTCAGGTCCTGGAAGATGAACGCCTCGTCCGGGCGAGCGTCGAGGCCGAAAAACCGGCACCGGCTCTGGTCGCGGCGCGCTCGGCGCCGGGGGCGCCTCGGGGCGCTGGGAAACGACGGTGAATGCTCGTGCCCTGGGCTCGCTCCTCGCCGGCGCCGGCGTGATGCCGCTGACGGCCGTCCCGGCGGACGTATTCGTCCACGGGGTGCGCCTCGACTCGCGCAGCGTGAAACCCGGCGATCTCTTCTTTGCGCTGCGCGGGACCGAGGACGACGGCGCGCGGCACGCGCGGCACGCCGCCAAGAACGGCGCGGTCGCGGTCATCGCCGATTCCCCGGCGCCCGAACAGGGACCGGGGGTCCCTTGGGTCCGTGTCGCCGAGGCGCGGCTTGCGATGGGCCTTTGCGCCCGGGAGTGGTTCGGACGCCCCGACGAGGCGATGACGCTCGTCGGGATCACCGGAACGAAGGGAAAAACCACCGTCGCTTTCCTCGTCGAGTCCATCGTGCTCGCGGCAGGGCGAAACGCGGGCCGGATCGGTACCGTCGGCTACGCTTTCGGTGGGCGCGAGACGGAAGCCGCGCGAACGACCCCCGAGGCCACCGAGCTCTACGAGCTCCTCGCGTCGATGCGTGAGGCCGGCACGGAGATTGTCGCGATGGAGGTCTCGTCGCACGCGCTCGCGCTTCACCGCGTTGCCGGTGCGCGATTCCCCGTCGCCGCTTTCTTGAACCTCGGCCGGGATCATCTGGATTTCCACCGCGGAGGCGACGCCTACTTCGAGGCCAAGGCCGCCCTCTTCGACCGACTTGGTCCGGCGGACACCGCAATCCTCCCGTCCGACGATCCCCGTGGGCCCGTACTCGCCGCGCGCACGCGGGCCCGCATCATCGTCTTCGGGCACGGTCGAGGCGCCGACGTGCGTATCGAGGAGGAACACTCGGGGCTCGCCGGATCGGTAGCGCGATTGACGACCCCTCGCGGTCGCGTCGACGTTCGCACCGCCCTTCCGGGAGGCTTCAACGTGTTGAACGCCGCCGCGGCCGCCGCCTGCGGAATCGCGCTCGGCTTCGACGGCGCGGCCATCGCCGCCGGCATCGAGGGGCTAGAGCACGTGCCGGGACGGCTTGAGTCGGTTTCCGAGGGCCAACCGTTCGCCGTGTTCGTCGACTACGCGCACACGGAAGAATCGCTCGCCGCGGTCCTCGACGCGGTACGCGAGCTGACGCCCGGCAGGCTCCTCGTGGTCTTTGGTTGCGGCGGCGACCGCGACCGAGGCAAGCGATGCGGGATGGGCCGCGCTGCCGCGCTCCGTGCCGATCGCCTCGTGGTGACCTCCGACAATCCCAGGAGAGAGGATCCACTCGCCATCCTGCGCGATATCGAAGCCGGAGTTGTCTCGGTTGCGGGCGCGGCCGCGCGCTCGTCCTACTGTTCCGACCGCGCCGACGCCCTTCGGCTCGCTCTCGGCGAAGCACGATCGGGAGACGCGGTCGTGATTGCCGGGAAGGGGCACGAAACGACGCAGACGTTCGACGGCCGCGTGGAACCGTTCGACGACCGTGACGTGGCGCGACGCGAGCTGGCGGCGCTCGGGTTCTCAGGAGGCTCGCGTGCCGACGCTTAAGGTGGGCGAGCTGCTCCAGGCCACCGGAGGAACGCTCCTCTCCGGCGACCCCTCGTTGTCCGTGACCTCGTACGCCATCGATACCCGCAGGCTCGCCGCGGGGGGCGCCTTCTTCGCGCTTGCCGGAACGAAGGTCGACGGCCATGCGTTCGTGGGTGACGCGGCTCGCGCGGGCGCCCTGCTGGCCGTCGTCGCGCGCGCGCCTTCCGGAGGTGGCCCGTTTCCCGCGGCGATGATCCAGGTCGACGACGTGGCCTCCGCTCTCGCGCGTTGCGGTGCCTACGCCCGACAGCGCATTCGAGGGAAGGTCGTCACGATCACCGGAAGCGCAGGCAAGACGACCACCAAGGAATTCGTGGCGGCGGGACTCGCCGCCTCGGCCAAGGTCCATCGAACGATGGGGAACCTGAACAACGAGCTGGGGCTTCCGTTGTCGCTCCTGTCGTGCCCCGACGATGCCGAGGCCGCGGTTTTCGAACTCGGGATGAACGGACCGGGACAGATCGCATTCCTGGCGCGCCTCGCCGATCCCGACGTCGCCCTCGTGACCAACGTGCTCCCGGTGCATCTAGAGTTTTTCGACTCGATCGACGACATCGCCGCGGCGAAGGGGGAATTGTTCGCCGTGTTGCGCGAGAACGCGACCTCGGTCGTGAACCTCGACGACCCCAACGTCCGCGTCCAGGCGACCCGCCACGCAGGACCCCGCGTCACGTTCGGCCGCGCGAAAAACGCAGACCTAACACTCGAGGCGATCGAGAACCTCTACGTTCCGGGTGCGTCGCTGCGGTTCAGCCACGCGGGGCGCTCGCACTCGATCGCGCTCAGGGTCGGAGGAGCACACGCCGCTCTCGACGCGCTCGCTGCTGCCGCAACCATCGTTGCGTGCGGCGTACCGCTCGGGCCCGCGCTGACGGCCATGGCCTGCGTCGAGCCCGCGCCGGGACGAGGACGGATGACGCGTCTTCCCGAGGGCATCGTCGTCGTTGACGACACTTACAACAGCAACCCGGAAGCGCTCGCCTCGGTGCTGGCGACGCTCGAGGCAAGCCCAGCCGCCGGTCGTCGCGTCCTCGTGATGGGCGACATGTTGGAACTGGGCCCACGGTCGGTTGCCTTTCACCAGGAAGCCGGCGTGCTGGCGGCACAATCCAGGGTCGCGCTGCTCGTCGGAGTCGGGCCCTTGGCCCGCCACGCGGTCGAAGCGGCGCGACGCACGGGGATCGAGGCCCACGCGACGGACCACGCGGCGCATGCGGCGCAAATCGTGCCCGGGCTACTGCGCCCGGACGATCTCGTCGTGATCAAGGGTTCCCGGGGCGTGCGGCTGGAACTCGTGGTCGATGCCTTGGTCTCGCGACGGGGCGAGGTGGGCTGATGCTGTACCACCTGCTCTATCCGCTTCACACGTCGTTCAAGGCGTTCAACGTCTTCCGCTACATCACGTTCCGGACGGCGATGGCCGTTCTCACAGCGCTTTGCGTGTCGCTCATCCTGGGCCCTTGGCTGATCCGGCGGCTGCAGCACTTCCAGATCGGCCAGGAGATTCGCGAGGATGGTCCGGCGTCGCACCATGCGAAGAAAGGCACGCCGACGATGGGTGGCCTTCTGATCTTGACGGCGGTCGTTCCGACGACGTTGCTATGGGCGGATCTTCGCAATCGGTTCGTGTGGATTGCGATCGTCGCGATGTGCGCGTTCGGCACGATCGGGTTCTGGGACGATTACGTCAAGATGGCCAAGAAACGAAGCCTCGGCCTCAGCGCTCGCGGCAAGTTGGGACTTCAAATCGCGTTGTCGCTCGCGATCGGCACGCTCCTTTATTTCATGTCCTACGAAGGGCTGTTCTCGACCCGGCTCGTGTTTCCGTTCGTGAAGACTTTCGCTCCGTTTCTCGGGATCTTCTTCCCCCTCTGGGTGGTCTTGGTACTCACGGGCGCTTCGAACGCGGTCAATCTGACCGACGGCCTCGACGGGCTCGCGATCGGTTCGTTCCTCATCGCCTCCGCGACTTTCACGATCCTCGCCTACGCGGCCGGCAACGCGATCGTCGCCGACTACCTCGGCATCGCGAACGTCAAGGGGGCCGGTGAGCTCACGATTTTTTGCGGGTCGCTCGTCGGGGCCTCGCTCGGGTTCCTCTGGTACAACGGCCATCCGGCCGAGATTTTCATGGGCGACGTTGGCTCCATGGCGTTGGGCGGCACCCTTGGAACGATCGCGATCCTCATCAAGCAGGAGTTCATGCTGGTCATCGTCGGCGGCCTGTTCGTCGTCGAAGCGCTTTCGGTGATCGTTCAGGTCGCCTCGTTCAAGTCGCGCGGTAAGCGCGTCCTGCGCATGGCGCCGCTGCACCACCATTTCGAGCTGTCGGGCTGGAGCGAAACGAAGGTCGTGATCCGCTTCTGGATCATCGCGATCATCTTCGCGCTCTTCGGCCTCGCCACGCTGAAGCTGAGGTAGCGGATGCCGAGGCGCCGTTCGTACGATCACTGGCTCCTTCTCACCGCATCCTTGCTGGCGTTCGCGGGTTTGTTCATGGTCGGCAGCGCCTCGCACTACCTTGCGATGAGCATGGGGAAGGACCCGACGCACTTCCTCGTCCGCCACGGGGCCTTCTTGGCGATGGGGCTGGCGACGATGGCGGGCGCGATGGCGCTGCCGCTTCACCGCCTCGACCAGCCGCGCGTCGTGGGGGTGTTTTACGGAACGACGGTCGCGCTCTTGCTGCTTGTGCTCGCGATGCCGGCGGCCGGTGGCGCCCACCGGTGGTTTCGACTGGGGCCCCTGGGGTTCCAGCCGTCCGAGCTCGCGAAGATCGCGACGGTCGTTCTTCTCGCCTATCTGCTGTCCCGGCGTTCCGTCGACGAGGTGAACGACTTCCGGGCGACGCTCGGCCCGGCGGCGGCGCTCGTCGGCGCGACGGTGTTCCTCATCGTCATCGAACCGGATCTCGGCTCGGCAGTCATGATCCTCGCCGCCGCGGCCGTGATGCTGTTCGTCGCCGGGCTGCGGTACCGGTATCTGGGCGCCGCCGCGGGGCTGGGCATTCTGTTCGTCGGTCTCGCGATTCTCGCGCAGCCCTACCGCATCGACCGCATCAGGACGTTCCTGAATCCCGGCAGCGATCCGCAAGGCACCGGGTTTCAGCTTTCGCAGTCGCGACTCGCGGTGGGGAGCGGCGGCTTGTCCGGGGTCGGCTTCGGGCTGGGGCAGCAGAAGGCGTACTACCTGCCCGCCCCGCACACCGATTTCATCTTCTCCGTCGTCGGCGAGGAGTTTGGCCTCATCGGCACGCTCGCGTTGCTGACCGCCGTGGGGCTCATCGCCTGGCGAGGGCTGCGCGCGACCGTGGGAGCGCCCAACCAATTCGCGTACTACGTGGCCATCGGAGGCACGATGCTCATCGTCGTGCAGGCTCTGACTCACATGGGGGTCTGTGTGGGATTGCTGCCCACGAAGGGGCTCCCGTTTCCGTTGCTCAGCTATGGCGGTTCGTCGCTCATCGCGTCGTTCGCCGTGATCGGATTGATTCTGAACGTGTCACAGCATTCCAACTGAGGCGCGTGGTGACTCGGTGGCCAAGAACTTTTACATCGTATTCGCCGCAGGCGGGACGGGAGGGCATCTCTTCCCGGCGATCGCCGTTGCGGGCGAGCTGCGCCGGCGGCATCCCGAGGCCGCGATCGACTTCGTCGGCGGGAAGCGAGGACTCGAGACGCGCTTGGTTCCGCAGGCCGGCTTTCCCCTTCGCACCTTGCCGGTTGCAGGCCTCAAAGGAACGAAATCGTTCGCGCGGATCGTCGCTTCAGCCGCCGCCGCGCTCGCGGTATTCCGCTGCGTTTGGTGGTTCCTCGTGCGCCGTCCCGGCCTCGTCGTCGGCGCCGGCGGCTATGCGTCCGGTCCGGCCGTGCTCGCCGCCTGGCTGCTCCGCGTGCCCACGATGCTGATGGAGCAAAACCATTTCCCGGGCGCGACAAACCGCTGGCTCGCGCCGCGGGCCAACGCCGTGTGCGTTCCGTCACAGGCCGCTCGAGCGCGCCTGGGCGGAACCGGCCTCATCACCGGGAATCCCGTGCGGCCGGAGTTCGCCACGATCGGACCTTCGCCGAACGGCCGGCACCTGGGGCTCCTCGTTTTCGGCGGGAGCCGCGGCGCGCGCTCGATCAACCGAGCGGTCGTGGCGGCCCTCCCGCAGTTGGCCGCGATGACGCCGACGCCTCTCATCGTTCATCAGACAGGCCCTGAAGAGCACGAGGCGGTCGTCCGCGCCTACGCCTCGCATCCCGCCCTTACGGCCGATGTGCGCCCCTTCCTCGACGACATGTCGCAACGACTGGCCGCGGCCGATCTTGTCATCTGCCGCGCCGGCGCCACGACCCTGGCCGAGCTCGCGGCGGCCGGGCGCCCCGCGATCCTCGTGCCTTTCCCGTTCGCCTCCGACGACCATCAGCGCGCCAACGCCGAGGCCGTGCGCGACGCAGGTGCGGCGGTGATGATCGAAGACCGAGACCTCGACGGCGCTCGGTGTGCGACGGAAATCGCGAGGCTTGCGATCGACCGACCGCGCCGCGATCGGATGGCTGCGGCGGCACGGACCCTCGCGCGCCCCGACGCCGCGGAACGGATCGCCGACGTGGCGGACGCCCTCCTTACGGGCCGGGAGGCGCCGCATGTTCCGTAAAGCGCGACAGATCCACTTCGTCGGCATCGGCGGCTCGGGGATGAGCGGCATCGCCGAAGTCCTGGTCAACCTCGGCTACAACGTCAGCGGCTCCGACCTCCATGCGAGCGACGCGACGCGGCGCCTGAAGCGCTTGCGCGCGAAGATCTTTCTCGGCCACAAGGCCGATCATGTCGCGGCGGCCGACGTGGTCGTGGTGTCTTCCGCGATCAAGTCGGAGAATCCCGAGATCGCGGAGGCGCGCCGCCGGAAGATCCCCGTCATACCTCGCGCGGAGATGCTCGCCGAGATCATGCGCATGAAGTACGGCGTCGCCGTAGCGGGCGCGCACGGCAAGACGTCGACGACCGCGATGATCGCGGCCGTTCTCACGGCGGGCGGGCTCGATCCGACGGTCGTCATCGGCGGCCGCGTCAAGGCTCTCCGCTCCGGCGCGAAGCTGGGCGGGGGCGAATTCATGGTCGCCGAGGCGGACGAGTCCGACGGCTCGTTCCTCAAGATGAAGCCGACGATCGCGGTCGTGACCAACATCGATCGCGAGCACCTGGACCATTACAAGGACCTGGGCGAGATCCAGGACACCTTCGTCCAGTTCCTATCCCGAGTCCCGTTCTACGGAGCCGCGGTGGTCTGCCTGGACGAGCCCAACCTGCGAGCGATCCTCCCGCGCGTCGACCGCAAGATCGTCACCTACGGATTGTCGAGCGACGCGGATCTCGTCGCGACCAAAGTCGTCTTCGACGGCTTCGCCTCGTCTTACGTGGCACGCTTTCGGGGCGAGAAGCTGGGCTCGGTTCGGCTCACGGTGCCGGGCCGCCATTCGGTCTACAACTCGTTGGCCGCCGTGGCCGCAGGCCTCGAACTGGACGTCCCCTTCGGGAAGATCGCAAAGTGCCTTGCGAAGTTCCAGGCGGTCGACCGCCGGTTCCAGCGAAAAGGCGAGGCGTTCGGGGCGACGGTGGTCGACGACTACGGACATCACCCGACCGAGATCCAGGCGACGCTGGCCGCGGCCCGCGAGGGGTTCGGCGCGCGGACTTTGGTCGCGTTCCAGCCACATCGCTATTCGAGGACCCGCGCGCTCTTGGAGGAGTTCGGCCGCGCGTTCGTCCAGGCGGACCGCGTGATCGTCACCGCGGTCTACGCCGCAGGTGAAGCGCCGATCCCGGACATCGACGGGGCCGCGGTCGCCGACGCCCTCGTAAGGCACGGGCACCCGGCGGTGTCCTACGAGCCGCGTCTCGATCGCGTGGCCAACCGCCTGAAAGAGCTCGTCCTTCCGGGCGACCTCGTGATCACCCTCGGCGCCGGAGACATCTGGAAGGTCGGCGAAGCGTTTCTTGCGATGGCATCGAAGGCGAGCCCGCGGCGGACCCGGGCGGAGAGGGCGCGATGATGGAAGAGGGCCACCCGTTGCCCGAGCCCGATCGCCGTTACTGGCGCCGGCGCGTCAACCGCCACGTGCGCAAGGCGCGGCGAGTGAGGACGTTGCTCCGCTGGGCCGGCATCGTCGCAGCGAATCTGGCGATCGGCGCCGTGCTCGTCGCCTCGGGCGCGTCGGTGGCACGCCACTTCGCGACGTCCGACGAGTTGGCGGTGCGCGAGATCGTGGTCGAAGGTACGGCGGCCACGACTCCGGAATCGGTCCGCGCCGTGCTTCAAGGCTACCTGGGCCGCAATCTGGTCGAACTTGCGCTCGACGAGGTCGCCGCGGCGGCGACGAAGGACCCGTGGGTCAAGCAAGCCTCGGTGAAGCGGCTTCTCCCGGGGACACTGCGCATCACGGTCATCGAGAGAACCCCGGGCGCCTTGGCGCTTCTGGGCGGTTCGGTCTACGTCGTCGATGACGGCGGTGTCGTGATGGGGCCGGCCGGCCCGGAACTTCCGTACGATCTTCCCCTACTCATCGGGCTCGACGCCCATCAGGGAAAGGACCGTGAAGCCACCCTCGCGCGCGGCATCGACCTACTGCTTCGGCTCCACGCGGCTTTTCCGACGTGGACGCGGGGAATCTCGGAGGTCGATCTCGCGCGGGCCGATCGCGTCGTCGTGACCCGCGTCGACGGCGGCCCACAGATTCTCCTCGACCCGGATCGCATCGACCGCAACCTGGGCGCCTACTTGGCGCTCCAACCGACGATCGCGCTAAAGGTCGGCGACGTGAACCGCGTCGACCTCCGCTGGAGCCAGCGTATTTCCCTACTTCCCGCCGCGGACCGATCCGCAACGGAGAACGAATAACGTCATGCCGAAGAACGAACGCTACATCGTCGGATTGGACATCGGAACCACCAAGATTTCCTGCGTCATCGCGGAGCTGAGGGACAACGGCTCCGTGGATGTCGTCGGCCTGGGCGCGGCGCCGTCCCGAGGGCTGCGCAAGGGCGTCGTCATCAACCTCGACGCTACGGTCGATGCGGTCAAATCCTGCGTCGAGGAGGCCGAGCTCATGGCCGGGGTCGCGGTCGAACGCGCGACGGTCGGCATCGCGGGCGGCCACATTCGGTCGTTCAACAGCCGGGGAGTCGTCGCGATCTCCGGAAAGGACAAGACGGTCTCTCGCAACGACCTGCAACGGGTGTTGGACGCCGCGCGCGCGGTCTCGATCCCGCAGGACCGCGAGATCCTGCACGTCCTGCCCCAGGAATTCGTCCTCGACGACCAGGGGGGGATCTCCCATCCGGTCGGGATGACAGGTGCGAGGCTGGAGGCGAACGTCCACATCGTCACCGCCGCGACGACCTCGATCCAGAACCTCGTGACCTGCGTCAATCGCGCCGGAATCGAGGTGCGCAGCACCGTCCTCGAGCAGATGGCCGCGTCGGAGTCGGTCCTCACGAGTGACGAGCAAGACCTCGGGGTCGCGCTCATCGACGTCGGCGGAGGGACGACCGACCTGGCGATCTTCGAGAAGGGATCGATCTGGCACACGGCCGTTCTCCCCGCCGGGGGCGACCATTTCACGAACGATCTCGCGGTCGGCCTGAGGACCCCGATCCCGGACGCCGAGCGCCTCAAGAAGAAACACGGCTGTGCGCTTGCGACTCTCGTCGAAGGGGACGAGGCGATCGAAGTGCCGTCGGTCGGCGGCCGCAAGGCGCGGATGCTGTCTCGCCAGGTGATGGCGGAGATCCTCCAGCCTCGCGCGGAGGAGATCTTCACTCTGATCCACGAGGAGGTCCGACGGGCCGGGTTCGAACAACTTCTCAACGCCGGCATCGTTCTTACGGGCGGAGGAGCCCTGCTTCCTGGTATGTTGGAGGTCGCTGAGCAAGTCTTCGACCTCCCCGTCCGGCTCGGGCAGCCCGGCGGAGTGAGCGGCCTGACCGAGCCTGCCTCCGGACCGCAGTTCGCAACTGCGGTGGGCTTGGCGCTTTATGCGGCGCGCCACATCGGGCCTGATCCGAGGCCCTTCTCCCTCACGCCGAAGTCGTTTCGCGGGATCGGCCGTCTCGTTCGCAGTTGGTTTGTGGAACAGTTCTGACCATGACGAGGAGATCGCGAATGATCACGATGGACAACAACCAGAGCCGCAACAGCGAGCCCGTCAAGGTCAGCTTCGACGACGCCGCCCCCCCGTCGGCGAAGATTCGCGTGATTGGCGTCGGCGGGGGAGGCGGAAACGCCGTCAACCGCATGATCGCCGCCAACGTCCTCGGGGTGGAGTTCATCGCGGCGAACACCGACTGCCAGGCGCTCAGGTCCAGCCGAGCGCCGATGAAACTGCAGATGGGGATGAAGCTGACGAAAGGCCTGGGCGCCGGCGCCAACCCCGAGGTCGGAAAGAGCGCCGCGATCGAGGACAGGGATCAGATCCTGCAGGCGTTGGAAGGCGCCGACATGGTGTTCATCACGACGGGACTGGGAGGCGGCACGGGAACGGGCGCCGCCCCGATCATCGCGGAACTCGCGCGCGAGTCGGGCGCGCTGGTCGTCGCGGTGGTGACGAAGCCCTTCCCTTTCGAAGGGCGGAGGCGGAGGCTGCAAGCTGAAGAGGGGCTCGCCGCGTTGCGGAAGGTCGTCGACACGGTGATCACGATCCCGAACGAGAAACTGCTGCACACCGTCGAGAAGGGAACCCCGCTCGCCGAAGCGTTCCAGATGGCGGACGACATCCTTCGTCAAGCGGTCCAGGGCATCTCCGACCTCATCACCGTGCCGGGTGAAATCAACCTCGACTTCGCCGACGTCAAAACGATCATGTCCGGCATGGGCATGGCGTTGATGGGCACGGGAATCGCCGAAGGGGAGCGCCGCGCCGTCGAGGCCGCGCAGCGCGCCATCTCGTCACCACTCCTCGAGGACACCTCGATCCACGGCGCCCGCGGCGTGCTGATCAACATCACCGGCGGCGAGGACATGACGCTTCACGAGGTTTCAGAAGCCGCGAACATCATCCAGGAAGCCTCGGACCCGGACGCGAACATCATTTTCGGCACGGTCATCGAGCGCGGCATGCAAGGACGGGTGAAGGTCACGGTCATCGCCACCGGATTCAACGGGGACGACCTTCGCGCCGAACGCACGCCGGTGGCGGACCAGCGCCAGAACAAACGTCCCTCCATCCAGCTCACGACGGACGGCGCGGCTTCCGAGCGCCCGTCGCTCGGCTTTTTCCGCCCCGGGAAGACCGCCGACGTCGATTTGGACCCCGCGGACGACGGATTCACCCCGAACTTCGGTAAGCTGAAGGACGACCTGGACGTTCCCTCCTTCCTCCGTAAGCAAATGGACTGAGGAGCCGCGTTAGGCGTCTATGAAGATTCTGGTGGTCGACGACGATCCGAACACCGGCCGGCTGGTCCGCGGGTGGTACAAAGACCAACCGGTCGAGATCCTCGAAGCGAGTGACGGCGACGAGGGCGTCCTCCTCGCGGTCAGCGAGAATCCGGACATCATCCTCATGGACCTGATGATGCCCCGCACCAATGGGTTCGAGGCCTCGAAGCGCATCCGCGCCGAGCCGACGACCAGCAGAACCCCTCTCATCCTCCTCAGCGCGCGCCGCGAACCGGAGACCAAACGAGAGGGGTTCGATGCGGGCATCGACCACTACGTCGAAAAGCCCTTCGACCTCGGCGAGTTGGACGCGCGGATCCGCTCCATGCTGCAGAAGCGAAAGCTGCACCTGCAACTCGAAGAAGAAGCCACGGTCGACGAAAAGACCGGGCTTTCCAACTACCGCGTGTTCTTCAGGAAACTACGCGAGGAGTGGGAGCGGTCCGAGCGCTACAAGCTGCCGCTTTCGATCGTGATGCTCGATCTGGACGACTTCAAGAAAGTGAACGACGCGCATGGGCATCTCGCGGGCGACAAGGTCTTGCGGGAGTTTGCGATGCTCGTCTCGGGGGGCGCGCGCGGCACGGACCTCGCGGCCCGCTACGGCGGCGAGGAGTTCGCGATGATCCTCCCCCACACCGACCGCGAGCACGCGGAGCGCGTCGCGGAGCGCGTTCGCGCCGCCGTCGCGGACTTCAGCTTCCTCGAGCCGGAGCACGCGCTCCGCGTGACGGTATCCGCCGGCGCCGCGACGTTCGCCCCGGGGTCAATCATCAACACCGCGGAGCAACTCGTCGCCGCCGCCGACCGCGCGCTCTACGCCGCCAAGAAGGCCGGGAAGAACAAGGTCGTCGTTCACCGGCCCTGAACTCACTCCCCCCCGATCTCCGACACGCCAACGAGCCAGGGTTCGTTTCTGCTCCCGAAAGCGACGACCGCGCGGTAGCGAGGCGACGTCGGGATGGGCCATGACAGCTGTCGCTCGCGTTGATCGCGCTTCAACACTTCAACTTCGGTCTCCTGGGGGAGGAACGAATTCAAGGCGGGCGCCAGCTCGCGGGGCACGTGGAGGTCGCTCACCAACACGCCCGCGATCTGGCCGCGCCACGAGAGATCGTCGGCATCGGCGCCACCTTGCAACGCGCGGACGAGCGCCGGGACGATCAAGTAGCGCGCACGATCGGGAAATCGCCGGCGGAGAGCCTCGGCGTCGCGTCCCGCATCGACCGGGACGAGTCGAGAGCGCATCGTGCGATCGAGGGCGAGCAGCGCCTCCGCTTCGGTCGAAGGAAGCCGCTTCCGCAGGCGATCCTCGCGCGCGGCGAGCCAGCGGGTCCAGGAATCGCCGTCGAGCTCGAGGGCAACAAAGGCGGTGCGCTGGATCACGCCCGGCTCGGTACCGAGTCGGAAGCCGAGCGCCTCGAGCTTGCCCCGGTCGAGCCAGGCGTAGTCGACGGGCGGGAGCTCGGCTCGGTTGCGCCACGCGATCCGCCGGACCGCCGGCGGCGGATCCGATGCGAACTTCAGCTTCAGAAAAAGACCCGAGCTCTCGGCCTCGCGGAACTCGGGAACCGCCAGTTCGCGCTCCGTGAGCGTCAACTCCGCAAGGCGGTTACCCCTCAAATTCCGCGCCGCCGCGCTGAGGATGGCGACGTTCACGATCACGATCAACGCGCATCCCCCGAAAAGCGCCATGACGGACTTCGGTCGCATCACGACTCAGCCTCCAGCGGCCCTGCCCTCAAAACGGTCCGCAAACGCTTCAACGCCCACAGCACGGCCATCGCGGTCGCCGCGACGATCAGGAAGAACAGGTACTTCGGCATCCAGTCCCACCACCATTGGGCGAACTTGACGTAGAGGAAGACGACGAAGAAGAGCGCGCCGCAGTACACGGAGTCCCGGAAGCGGCGGGCGACACCGAGTGCGATGGCCCCGGCGCTGACGCCGAAACCGAGGATCTGATAGCCGACGCTGATGTGGTCGGGATCGAAGGGCAGGTAGCTCATGGAACCCGTGATGGCGAGAAGGAGCATCGGAAAGAGGAGGAAGATCAGCCCGAGAACCCGATCGATGACGGCGAAGCCGGGCCGCATTCGCCGGGCGACGAACAACCGCAGCGCGAGGAGCAGCACGCCTGCGGGTATGAGCCCCTCGGGGTGCTCCAGAAAGTTCGGCCAGTAGACTGCGGCCCGCACGGCGACCAGTGCATTGACGAACGTGGCGAGCAGGACGAGGCCGACCACGCGGAGCAGAGGCAAGCGATATCCCTCCGCCAGGACCATCGCGAACGCGCCCCAGGCAAGCAGTTCCCACACGGGCTGCGTCTGGTTGAACGTCGCGCCCAGAAGGATCTGATCGAGCACGAGGCAGGCGAACGCGAAAAGGGCGGCAATCGACGTGAAATATCCGCCCCGCTCGCGCTTTGCGATCGCGTCGGTTGCGACAAGGGCGGCGATGGGGGCGATCGTCAGGATCCCGATCTGCAGCGGGATCGAGATGACACCCCAGATTTGGTTGAAGAAGAAGAATGCGCTCGCCGCGAGGGCCACGGCCCCCAGAAGCGAGACGACCCGCATGCCGAGGGCGAGCTGTTTTCCCCGTTCGGTCACGTCCACGTCGAAGCGGCTGATCAGATCGCGCAACTCGCTGTCGTGGTGGCGCTCGACGGCGGCCAGCTCGTTATCGTCGAGCCGCACGAGACCGGCGCGACGCAGCTCGGTCAACTCTTCGCGAAACGCACTGATCCGGTCCGCCTTGCGCTGCGCTACCGCCATGGCTTCCGCGAGCCTGGCGCCCCCAGGGAGCGCCGCCGCCACTTCGCGACCGGACGGAGGTCGACGCATGGGGTCGACGTCGAGGCACCTCAGGATCACGCGCGAGACGGCCGGATGGAGCTCGGGGGCGAGACTCTTCGGATCGGGCGGAGGGCTCTTTCGGAGTTCCAGCATCTCCTCGAGGGTCTGGCCGGGAAACGCGTGCCGTCCGGTGAACACCTCGAACAGGACGAGACCGAGGGCGTACATGTCGCTCTGCGCCGTCACCTCGCCGCCCGCCAACTGCTCGGGTGCCATGTAGAAAGGAGTGCCTTCGCGGGCGAGAGCGCCGGAAACCGACGCGGCGGTCGTTGCGAGCCCGAAGTCGGTGATGCGCACCACCCCCCGGTCGTCGATCATGACGTTTCCCGGCTTGAGATCGCGGTGGAGCACCCCTTCGTCGTGAGCGGCGGCGAGTCCCAGGGACATCTGGCGCGCGATGCCGATCGCGGTGTCCTTGGACAGCCGGCCCTTGCGGTGGAGCAAGGATGCGAGGCTCTCGCCGTCGATCCACTCCATCGTGAGGAATGTCCGTCCGTCCGCCTCCACGATGTCGTACACGCGGCAGACGTTCGGGTGGGAGACCCGGCGCGCGATGCGCACCTCGCCGATCAGCCGCGCGAGCCGTCGCTCGTCGGTGCGGAACGAATCCGGCAGAATCTTGACCGCGGCCGTCTGGCCGAGCTTGAGGTCGTCCGCCTTGTAGACCTCCCCCTCTCCGCCTCGTCCGGCCAGGGCGAGGATCCGGTAGCGACCCGCCAGCACCGTGCCGGGATCAAGGAGAACGGATTCGCCGGGTGAACCGGGGACCGTTTCGGTTTCCAGGAGGGAGTTGGGACCGGGTGGTGAGCAGGCCACGCAACGGGTTGCCCCGTCGGGAACATCGCTACCGCATCGCGCGCAGGTCGCCATGACTTTTGCTAGGAGACTACCCTCGTCATGGCTTCGGCCCTCGTGCCCAAGTGCACGAATTACGTCCGGATCTCACTCCACCCCGCGAAAACGTCGCGAAGCGCCACCTCGATTTCGCCGACGACGCCGGCGTAGAACGCCTTCGCCTTCGCCGGGTCGAGCACGGGCGTTCCTTCGGCGGCGGTTTCCTTGCGGTCGAGGATGATCGACGCGGGGAAGGGGCGCGCCCTCAGACCGTGGTGACGAGCGAAGCGGCGCACCTTGACAGCGCGCGCGCGGTCCACCAGCTCCGGCGCGATCGCCAGGATCATCGCGGTCTCCTCGACCCCCGCGTGCCCCGAAATCGTCCCCGGGTAGATCGCCGCCGAGATCCCCTCGGCGAAGCCCCACCACTCGACCGCGACGGCGTACGCCTTTTTCTCGTTCCACAATCGCGCGACGACCGCGGCCACTTCGCCGGTCTGACCGCCGTGACCGTTGAGCAACACGATCCTGCGGAACCCCGCATCGACCAGCCCGGCCGCCGCCTCGAACAGGTAGGCGGTGAAGGTCGCGGACGACACCGTCGTCGAGCCGGGGAACGGGAGGAGCGAGTTGGTCACGCCGTAGGCGATCGGGGGCGCGATCAGCGCGTTGAGATTTGCGGCGAGTTCATCGGCTAACGCCTCGGGAATGATCGTGTCGGTGCCGAGCGGGATCGCTCCGTGCGCCTCGATCGTTCCCACGGGAACGATCGCCAGGTCGCAGGTCGATGGGACGCGGTCGCGAAACTGCTCCCAGGTCAGGTCGTTGATATTCCGGCTCATCGTCCTCGCCTCCATGAGACAAACGCCGCCGCGACGAATGTGGCGATCGCCGCCCAGGCCGGTACGTCGCCGATCCGATCGTACACGGTGCGCACGTCCGTCAGGGCAACGTCGCTCACCCGTACCTCCTGCGTCAGGAGCTCGGTCCGTTCGGCGTCGCGCCCGAGCGGGTCGACGAACATCGAGATTCCCGTGTTCGCCACCCTCACGAACGACGATCGGTTCTCAATTGCGCGCAGGCGGACCGTGTTGGCCTGGTAGGTCTGAAAGAAGGTCGTTCCGAACCAGGCATCGTTGGTGATGACCGCCTGGACGCGCGCCCCGGCGTTGCGCAGGCTGCGCTGCAGGTCGAAGTAGAGTTCTTCGTAGCAGACGCTGACCCCCAGTTGTGTTCCGGCCACCGGCAGCGGCGTGTCCTCGGGGCCGGGGAGGAACCCGCCGCCCAGCCAGCGCGCCCAGCCAGCGCGCCCTGCGAGCAACGGGCCGAGGAGGAACTCGAACGGAACCGCCTCGACGAACGGCACGAGATAAATCTTGGCGGCCCAGGTCGGATCGAGCCGGCCGTCCGGATGCACGACGAACACCGCGTTGTACGCGTCGAAGCGTTTCGGGTCGTGGACGACGACGTATTCCGAGCCGGCCACGATCGTGACGCCCGTTTCTTTCGCGAGGGCCTGCACCTCCGGCATCGCGTATGTCGCGGGGAGCTCGGGGCGGGAGTAGAGCGCGTGAGGCCTCGCGGTCTCGGGCCAGATCACGACCTCGGCCTTCATCGCCGCGGCCTTGCGCGTGAGCTCGGCCAGCAGCCGGTCTTGCCGCGCGTCATCGGCGGGGTCCATCTTGGAAACCAGCGGCACGTTCGGCTGGAGGAAGGCGATGCGCAACGAACCTGAAGCCGGCGGCGGATGCGTCCACGCCCACGCGTCGTAGCTCAGAACTGCCCCCGCAAGCAGGCCCCACGCGACCAGCGCCTGAACCCGTCCGGCTCGCGAGGACGCTCGCCAGGCCCCAAAGAGGAGAGCGTTCGAAACGAGCAGGACCAGGCCGACGCCGTACGGTCCGGCGAGATCGGCGAACTGCACGAGAAAGGGCACGGTGCCGAGCGATTGGCCGAGGTGCTGCGCGGTCATGCGCAGATCGCCCTGCGCCTGCACCCACTCGAGGGTCAACCAGACCGCGGGGAGAAGCACCACGAACGACCAGCCCGTGCGCTTGCGCAACCACGCCAGTGCGATCACGGCGAGCGACAGACCGGTGGCGAATACGAGCGCCAATCCGAGATAGGCGAAGATGCCGAGGAAGCTGATCGCAAGCATCGAGCGCATCCAGCTGAGGATCAGGAGGTTCAGCGCCATCCCGAACACGAAGCCGGCGTTTCGCCAGACACGCCACGGCCGGTCGAGATTCGCGTCGATCCAGATGAGCAGGGGAACGAGCGCGACCAGATTCGGGATGACCAGGCCGAGCGTGAAGTAGCCAAACGCCAGGAGCACGCCGGCGAGCGCGGGGAGCTTGTGGGGGTGCCGAGCCCAGTGGTCTGTCACGAGGTCGCCAAAGTCGGCGGATGTTATCATCCGCTCGATGGCGAAGTCCAACCGCGAGAACGAGATCAAGCTCGCGTTCGCCTCCAGGGAGACGGCGGTTTCGCGGCTGCTCGCGGCCGGCGCACGGCCGGTCCACCCCCGCGCTTTCGAGGACAACGTGCTGTTCGATCTCGCGGATCGCCCGCTCACCAAGAGCGGTCGGCTGCTCCGTCTGCGCGACTTCGACGGCGCGTCATTGCTGACGTTCAAGGGTCCCGTCGCGGGGAAACACCGGCACAAGGTGAAGATCGAGCACGAGACGGCGATCGCGGACCCCGAAGCGTTGCGCTCGATTCTGCTCGGTCTGGGTTTCGAGGCCGTCTACCGCTATCAAAAATACCGATCGACCTACCAGTTCGGCGCCGTCGAAGCGGTCGTTGACGAAACTCCGCTCGGCACGTTCGTCGAGCTCGAGGGCGCTCCGGACGACGTCGACAGAGCGGCCGAGGCTCTGGGCGCCACGTTTTCAGACTTCATCCGAGCCACCTATCGCGAGCTGCAAGAAAAGGACGCGGCCGCCCGAGGCGTTGCCGCAGGGGACATGCTGTTCCCCGATTCCCCCCACACGGAATCCGAAGCATGAAGGCGATGCTCTTGGCGGCCGGAGTCGGCGAGAGAATGCTCCCGATCACACGCATCGTGCCGAAGCCACTGATCCCCGTGCTGGGCCGGCCGCTCGCACCGCAGATCCTCTCGCGGCTCGCGGCCGACGGGATCGACGAGGCCGTGATCAACCTTCATCACCTGCCTCAACCGCTTCGGGACGCCTTGGGGGACGGCACCGCGTTCGGACTTCGGGCGCTTCAGTTCTCGTTGGAAGAAGCCTGCCTGCTCGGCACGGGGGGCGGGCTGAAGCACGCCGCGGCACGCCTCATCGGGGCGGGGACGATCCTCGTCCGGAACTCCGACTTCCTGGCCGACATCCCGCTCGCCAAGGTCATCGCGTCGCATCTCCGTTCGGGATGCCCGGCGACGCTCGTGCTCGTGCCCCACCGCGCGGGGTACACGACGGTGGCCATCGACGATCGCCATCGCGTCGTTGCCTTCGGCGAAAAAACAAGCGGCCGTCATCTCTTCACCGGCTATCACTTGATCGAAGAATCGGTTCTCGACCTCATCCCGCGAGACGGCCCGTCCGACATCGTGCGCGATGTCTACTTCGGGCTCGCCGAGGAAGGCCGCCTGAACGCGCACGTTCACGACGGGTTCTGGTGGGAGTTCGGGGACCCGAAAAGCTATCTCCTAGGCTCGATGCGCGTCGTCGCCCTTCCGGCCGAACAGCGCGCGCGTCTGGGTAGTTTCGACGTTGTGCGCAGGGTGGGCGGCGCCGTCGCGGCCGTTGGCGCCGGAGCCGACCTCGGCGCCCCCGGGATCTCGCTCGCCGGAACGCTTGCGATCGGTATGGGTGTCATGGTGGGCGAAGGGGCGACGATCGAGGACACGGTGGTCATGCCCGAGGCTTGGGTGGGGCCGGGATCGGCGCTCTACCGGTGCATCGTGGGGTCGGGGACCGAGATCCCCGCGGGGTTCGAAGCCTCGGATGCCCTGCTCGCTACCGACGTTGATCGCGACGCCGCCCTCACGCCGGGTGTCGAGCGCGTCGCGGGACTCCTCGTCCGGCGTTTTTCGGCCGCGGCCGCATGATCAGCGTCCTGCGGCCCGCGCTGGCGGCGACGCTGGCCGAGCTTTACCCCGGCGCAGGTGGCGAGGCTCTCGCGGGGGATGCGTCCACGCGGCGGTACCACCGACTCCTCCTCCCGGATGGAGGCACGCGCATCGTGATGGACTACGGCGCCCCCTTCGAAGGAGAAACCGACGATGTCAGGCTCGCCCGGATCTTCGAGCACGCGGCGCTTCCGGTTGCCCGCGTGCTTCACACCCTGCCCGAGGTGGGCGCTCTCGTCCTTCAGGACTTGGGTGACGACACGTTAGAAATCGCGCTCGCACGGGCCGCCTCGGATGGTCGCCCCACGCGCGACGAGCTCTACCGATCGGCGGTCCAGTTGGCAGCCGAGATCGCAACCCGCGGGACGGACGCGCTGTTGCGTTCCGATCGGGCGCAAGGGCCGGCCCTTGATGACGAGCGCTTCCTCTTCGAGATGCGTTTCTTCCTCGAGCACTACGTCTCCGGTTTCCTCGGCCGGCCCGAGGTCGCAACGAGAATCAAAGGGGCTGTCGAAGAACTCGCCCATAGGGCGGCTTCTCATCCGCGCGTGCTCTGCCACCGCGACTACCACTCCCGGAACATCATGGTCCGCGGGGATGGTGCGCTCGCCATGGTCGACATTCAGGATGCCCGCTGGGGCCCGGACACGTACGACCTGGCGTCTCTCGTCTTCGACGCGTATGTCGATATGGGTGAGCTCGAGGCCGCGGAGCTGTTCGACTTCTACTTGCAACAACTTGGCGGCTCAGCGGACATCGCTGCCCTTCGCTCGCGGTTCGACGTCGTCGCCGCCCAAAGGATGATCAAGGCGCTCGGGACCTTTGGGTATCAAATCGGAGTGCTGGGGAGGGACCGCTACCGGAGCGCGATCCCTCGGACCGTCAAACGTCTCGCCCGATTGCTCCCCACGAGCGCTGCCACGGCGTCGGTCGGGGAAGTCTTGCTAGGAGAGGGCCTTCTTGCCCTTACTCCCCGTGAGCCCCTCGAATAGAAGCATAGGTACGATCGGGCCACTGGGCGTCACTCTTGATCCACCCAAACGTGAGGCGCAGGCCTGAAGGAGCGCCTGCGGGCTGACACGAACCCACCGGCGCTCCCGTCCGGCGAGGCCGGCACCGCCATCGAGGTCCAGCTCAAGCACCCATTGTTCGTTCGACAGCCGCAAAACGCGACATCGTCGCGCGATCGCCGCCCCCTTAGGGATCGAATCGGTCTCTCCCGAGGCCATGACGAGATTGGTAGCGGATTCTCTGGGTGGTTCGCGAAAAGAGGCCCGCCGGAAGGTCCCCGGGCCGCCTATCTTGCCCATCCAAAGACCGTCGGCCGCCAGGACGCGAGACACCGCAGGAAAACCGGCATCATCGAACGAACCTCCGGCAAGGCCCTCCGACCGGTTTGGTTCGTCGGTGATCTCCCAGCCGGGACCGGATTTCGTGGAATGGGCCACCCCCACCCCATGAAAAGTGTCTACCAGTGCAGCGGCGACGGACGACGCGGCGTCGGACGTGAGGACAAGGACGCCCAAATCACCCGAATTGGGTTGAGCGCCAAAAGAGGCCTTGCGGCTCGCGCCGTCTAATAGTTTCTCCCACCCCGCGAACCCTCGTTGCGCGACAAGCCGCACTCCAGTCCGTCCGTTCAGCGCCCAGACTCGGTGACGTCTTCGAGCCGCGAGCCACCCCTCGGCTCCGATAAGAACCTCGATCGTCGTTCCGGCCTCGACCCATTCCACACTTGGGCGTGAGAGGACACCCGCTGTCAGGGCGTCCTCGGCGGGCAGTTCGGTTTCTGCGTCGAGATCCCATCGTTCCGCGGCGACAACGTCGGACGGATCAGGCGTCGAGGCCGGAGTTTGCGCCCCGAAAGAGCAGGCGGTGTCCATGGTCCATCGGACGACCTCGTCGGAGAGTCCCGACGCTGCCGCGAATCCGGCGTAATCGTGCCCGGCACGCATCACTCGAACCGCCAGCCCGGTCTCGTGTATGTGATCGATCGTCGCGCGTTTCCCCTCATGATCGCGCGCGACCTTTGAGCGAAGGGAGACCTTGGCGAAGAGCTCGAGACGAGCCCTGGTCTCCCGGCTCATCGCGTCGTGCCACAACGCTCGTGCGCGATCGACGAGCGTCTCAATATCGATTATTAGTGGCGATCCCTGCATGGGAATCCTTCAATTTCATCTAGGAACGAACTCTGACCAACCCTATGCGAATTGTCGGCGCGCCGACGCTCACGGCCATGGGCTGCCCATCACGAACGCATGAACCGACGCACGTGTCGAACGCGAGATCGTGAGCGACTCGATCGATCGATCCCCAGGACTCGACGCCGTTGAGCTCAATAACGAACGGATCCAGAGGCTCCGCATGCCTTCCATCGACGATGCGATCGGCGTCGCTGACGATGAAGGAGGCTCGGCCCGAGATCGGATCGGTGTGACCACCGGCCAGACGATGGATGAACACCCCTGCGGGCGTCGACCGCAAAATGTCCTCGGGCGCGTCGATGCCCGACGCGATGTACGTGCACCCCATGCGAGGGCGCACGGTTTCGAGATAGGAAGACCGCCGTCCATGCCCCGTAGAACTCTTTCCGAAGGCGCTCGCCGAGGTTAGGTCAAGGAGCATCCCGGCCGGGCGGCCATGAGCGATCAGGGTCGTCTCGCTCGCGGCTACCCCCTCATCGTCGATCAGCCACGCGCCGCGCCCGCGGCGGGGATCGTCGATGACCGTCACCGGCGCCCCAGATGCGGGAAACGTCGCGGCGTTGATCCAGGTGGGGCAGCGGGCAACCACGTCACCCTCGAGCGCGTGACCGATCAACTCGTGGGCGACGATTCCAGCCACCCCGGGTGCGAGAACAGCCGAGGTCGACCCTGGGTCTGGGGCAGGCCAGCTCGAGACTCTCTCTTCCGCCCGGTCGAAGGCTCGAGCGAACGCGTCCATGAAGGAGGGCGACTCATCCGAGCGGAGGACGAGCTCTTGGACCGCGTGCGCCGTGCGCTCACCGTGGACCTGGACCCGAAGCTCCACCCTGCATCCCCGACGAACGTCGTGAACGGCGTTCTGTCTCGACGGACCCACCCAAATCTCTTGGTGGAACGAAACGAGCTTCGCGGACCAGAGTGGGTTCCGTCGTCCCGCGGAGGCCCGGGCGGCCCCTTCAACGATTGCGGCCTCAAGGCGAGGCACCCAAACAACTAATGATTCCGTCGCGGCCCGGCGGGGATCCATGAACTCGGGATCAGTGACGTGAACAACACCGTCGCCGGAGATCGCGGCGCCCCGAGTTCGCGTCTCGACGATGTCGCGAACCCCCGACGACGCGAGGGTCATTCGAATGTCTACGCGCTCTTCGAAGAAGACGTGAGCGCTCGCAACGCCCGCGATCTCCCTTAGGATGATGCCTTCGTAGTCGTGCGGTTCGGATGTCACGTCGGAGACTTTCCGTAGACTTGAATCCCCGAGTTGCGCGTCTTATGTTCAAGGCGGTCGCCGAGGGGGCGTCCGAACCTTCTGGTCTGTACGGGTCGCAGCCGGGGGGTTATCGCAAGAGCCGAACGGCGGAGCAAGTCGCTCTCAGGGTCGTCGAATGGCGAATTATACGATACTTCTTATCGACTACGAGCCTCGCAGCATCGAACGTTTTAGAGACCCACTGATTGCCGCCGGGTATGCGGTCGAGATCGCGACCGACGGGATCTCGGGAGTCGAAGCGTTCCACCGCCTGAACCCCGACATGGTCCTGGTCGAGGCGATGATCCCGAAGAAGCACGGATTCGAGGTGTGCCAGGAACTGAAACGAACCCCCCACGGCCGGCGGACGCCGGTCATTATCACGACGGGGGTGTACAAAGGGCGAAAGTACAGGACGCAGGCCCTGCACATCTACGGTTGCGACGAGTACATCGAAAAGCCGATCGCTCCAGCGCACCTCCTGGAGATCGTGGGAAGGTTCCTCGCGCCAGGCGTGTCGGCCCCTTCGGCGGAGGTCGTGGAGCCGGCGCCGGTCAAAACGGAGACCGGCAGCGGCCCGATCGTTCGCGAGAACATCGATGCGATCGCGAAACCGGCGCCCTCGGTCGTTAAAGACGACGGTGAAGACGAGATCACGGCACGGCTCGACGCCCTCCTTTCAGGTGGAGGCGGCGCGAGCCCGATGTCCGCAGTGCCGGAGAAGATCGCGGTCGCTTCGGCGGTTGAACAGGATCCCTTTTCGCAGATGCGAGAGGAACTCGACGCCGAACTCGGCTCGATCTCCGTACCTCTCGCATTCGAGACAGCTCCCACGTTGGAGCCAATCCTGGAGCCTCTCGTGTCGGACCAGATGGAGGCGCCTTCACTCCTCGAGGCGCTGCCGGGTCCCGCGACGGAGCTCCCGATCGGCCTTGCTCCTTCGGCGACTCCGGTCGTTCCAGCCGGCGCGGATGAACAGCCGGGACGGCTCGTCGACTTCGAAACCAAACGCCGCCGAAAGGGCAAGAAAACGGAAAGGAAGGGCACGAAAGGTTCGCCGCAGGTCGACGAGGGCACCGAGATAGCGCCCGCCCCCAACTCCGTCCGTTCTCTCGAGGCGGTCATCCCAGTCAAGGCGGATCCCCCTTTCCGCGTCCCCAAAATCAAGCTTCCGCGAGGGACGATCGTCGAGTCCGAGCTCGAGGCGACAGTGGGGCGGCGTGGCGTGCCGGTTTGGGCCTGGGCGGGCGCGGCCGTTGTCGCCCTCGTCGGCCTCTATTTCCTGTTCCCCCTCGGAAACTCGAGCCCCTCCAGCCCAGCGCCAACGCCCGCGCCGCCCACACAAATGGCGGAGAACGCACCTCCCGAGGCAGCCCCGCCTCCGGTGGCGAGCGCACCCTCCGCGGTGCTCCCCCGGGTTTCTGAGCCGTCGCGTGCCATTCCCGACAAGCCGAAACCGGCCCTCACAGCTGACAAAGTGCCGGCCCCGAAGAAACGCCCCGACCCCGACCCGGCGCCTTCCGTCGTGCCTCCCACGAATGCCGAACCCACGAACACCGAGCCGGAGAAGCCTGAGCCCGCCACGATCAAGGTTGCCGCCCCTTCGGCGCCCGCTGCCACGGTCGCGGGGGTAGAAACGGTACCGGATCGCGCGGCGGACTCCGCCACGCCGACGATCGCTCCCGGCACTCTCATCCCCATCGACGTGGCCGACACGATGCCGGTCTCGCTCAAGCACCAAGCCCCGGCCTACTCCCTGGCAGCCAAGCAACTGCGGCTTTCCGGCACGGTCATCATGAACGTGCTCGTCAACGATCGCGGGACCGTCGACCAGGTCGTGCTCGTCAGAGGAGTCCCGGGCGCCGACCTGAACGATTCCGCGATGGCAGCGGCCAAGACTTGGACCTATCGCCCAGCGACGAAAGACGGCGTCCCGGTTAAGGTCTGGAAATCGGAGCAAGTCGTCTTCAAGCGGTAGCGACGCGCCCCGGCCTCGCTTGCGCGCAACCGGCGGGATAACATCCCAGCCATCGTGCTCCGGGCTGTTTTTCGCATCGTTCTGCTGCTCGGTCTTCTGGCCGCGGCGGTCGCTTGCGCGAAAGCGCCGGCGCCGGCCGGCCCTACGGACGCGGCGCCACAGCGGATCGTCTCCCTCACCCCCGCGCTGACGGAGATTCTCTTCGCGGTCGGCGCGGGCGATCGCGTCGTTGGCGTCACGCAATACTGCGATTTCCCTCCCGCCGCGAAGACAAAGCCCAAGGTCGGCGGTTACGTCAATCCATCCGTGGAATCGGTTCTCGCGCTGAAGCCCGACCTGGTCCTTGTCAGCCCCGGGCCCGGGAACCGCGACTCCGCCCTGGCGATGCGCCGCGCCGGGTTGAGGCTCGAGATCGTCCCCGCGGAGACCCTCGACGAATCCCTAGCCGCGATCGAACTCGTGGCGCGCCATGCCGGAGCCGAAGCGGCGGGCCGGGAACTCGCGGCCGCCGTGCGGGCTCGCCTCGACGCGGTCGCCAAGCGCGTGGCGGGGGCACCGCGCGTGGCCACGTTTTTCTGCATCCAGACCGACCCGATCATCGCGGCGGGGCGCGGCACGCTTCCCTCGCAGCTTCTCGAACTCGCGGGTGGATCGAACGTCGTCGAGGCCGGGCGTTATCCACGCCTCGACGTCGAAGCGGTTGCCGGAGCCAAGCCCGAGCTGATCCTCCAGGCGCGCATGGACCTGGCGAGTAGTGATCCACATACCGAAGACGCCTTCTGGAAACGATGGCCGTCGATCCCCGCGGTGGCGCGCGGACGCGTCGTCGTCCTCCCCGACGATCTCACGCTCAGGCCGGGGCCGCGCGTCGCCGACGCGGCGGAGGAACTGGCCTCGATCCTCCACGGCGAAACCGAAGGCAAAACGGCGCGATGACCGTCTTCGCCGCGCCGAACCGCCGCGTGCCGGGCCTGCTCATCGTCGGGGCGAGCGTCGTCGTCGCAGGGGCCATCGCGGCAGGTGTGGGTTCGAGCGACCTCAGTTTTCACGACGTCGTGGCGGCGCTATTGGGTGGTGGCGACGCGTCAACACGCGGGATCGTGATCGACTTTCGCCTGGCGCGCGTCCTTCTCGCGGCGTGTGTCGGCGCGGCGCTCGCCTGTGCCGGCGTGTCGTATCAGGCGGTGCTGCGAAATCCGCTCGCCGATCCGTTCATCCTGGGCGTGTCGGGCGGCGCGGCGCTTGGCGCCGTGATCTTCATCGCGGTCTCCCCGGCCTCCGGCCTGGGAGGATCGATCGGTCGCCCGGCCGCGGCGTTTGTCGGCGCGGTTTTGACCCTCATCGTGCTCTTCGCCCTCGCCCGTTTCCAGGGTCGCACCGAGACGACCGCACTCCTTCTGACGGGCGTCGTGTTGAACGCGCTCGATTCCGCGATCATCCAGTTCTTCGTCAGCGCCGGCGACCCCGCGCGATTCCAGGGGACGCTGTCGTTTCTCATGGGCGCGATGAACGCGCCGTCGTGGCAAGCGTTGGGGATCGTCGCGGTTCTCACCGGCGCCGGAATCGCGCTGCTGCTCGCGCACGCGCACACGCTCAACCTGTTGGCGCTAGGCGACGAGGAAGCCGCTCAACTCGGTGTCCCGGTCGATCGCGCGACCTGGACCATCGTCCTCGCGGCCTCGCTCGTCACCGCGGCGGCCGTCGCCTTCACGGGGATCATCGGCTTCGTCGGGCTCATCGTCCCTCACGGGATGCGCGCGCTGTTCGGGCCGGACCATCGCGTGCTCCTCCCGGCGAGCGCGCTCGCCGGTGCCGCGACGCTGATGCTCGCGGACGCCGCGGCGCGAACGTTCATCGCGCCGTCGGAGTTGCCGGTCGGCGTCGTCACGGCGCTCATCGGCGGCCCGTTCTTCTTGATCCTCCTGATGAAACGACTGAGGGAGTCGTGAGCGCAACGGCTCTCACCATGGAGCGGCTCTCCTTCGCCTACGGCAAGGCACCGATCCTCGCCGGGCTCGACCTCGCCGTCGCGGCCGGCACGATCACGGGGATCCTCGGGCCGAACGGTAGCGGAAAGACGACGCTCGTCCGCCTCGCCTCCGCGGCGTTGCGCCCAACGGCCGGGCGCATCGCGCTCTTCGGAGACGATCTCGCATTATTACCGACGCGCGAGCGGGCGCGTCGGGTCGCCGTCGTCCCCCAGGAAACGCACCCCGTCTTCGAGTTCACCGTCGAAGAGATCGTGCGCATGGGACGCGCGCCTCACCTGGGCCTCTTGGGCCTCGAGGCACCGCGGGACCGTGCGATCGCCCGAGAGGCGATGGAACGTTGCGAGGTGGCCCAGCTCGCCACGCGATCCTTCCGCGCGATCTCGGGAGGCGAGCGCCAACGCGTCATGCTCGCGCGCGCGCTGACGCAGGAGGCTCGCCTTCTGCTCCTCGACGAACCGACGGCATTCCTCGACCTGAAGCACCGCCTGGCGGTCTACGCGCTTCTTGGAAAGCTTCATCGGGACAACGGGCTGACCGTCGTCGTCGTGAGCCACGACATCAACCTGGCCGCGCGCCACTGCGATCGCCTCGTGCTGCTGCGCTGCGGTGCCATCGCCGCCGACGGCACTCCCGCCGAGGTCCTCCGCCCCGAGCCGATCCGGTCCGTGTACGAGGTCGACGTGGAGGTACGCACCGACCCTTCATCCGGGCGACCATTCGTCATCCCGTTGACGCCGCGTGAACAGACGTGATCGCGCTGTTGCGGTTCCACCTGGCAGCCGGCGCGCGCGTCGCGTTGGCGGCCGCTGTCCCTCTGGCCGGAATCGCGGTGGTCGCCGTCGGCCTGCAGGAAGATCCGGCGGGAGCTCTCGAGCAGATTGCGGCGTCGATCGCCGGGCCTGCGCCATCTCTAGGCGCGATCGCCGCGCTCTCGTTGGCCGCGCTCGGGCTCGCGCTTTGGGCCGCACCGCGCGTGACCCTTGGTAGCGACGGCTGGATCCGGCATCTTCCGTTGTCCTCAACCCAACATCGACTCGCGCTGATCATCGCCACCGCGTGCGCCGAGGGACCTTTGATCGTCGCGGCGGGAGGCCTCGCCTTCCTCGAAAGCTGGCGGAGCGGTCGGATCGCTTGGCAGGGGTTCCTTCTGCCACCCGTCGTGGCCGTGGGCACCGCGGCCCTCGTGGTGAGGCTTCGTCCCGTGCAACGCCGTCGAGCGTGGCACTCGTGGCCCTTCGCGAGCGGCTCCCTCGACGTTCGGATTGCGTCGCGCGCGCTCGGATCGCGAGTGCTTTCCGCATGGCTTTCCGGCGCAATTCCCATGGCGGCCGCCGTCTTGTTCGTGACGAACAACGTCCTCCCTCCGGATGGGGCTCGCGGTGCGATCCGGCTCGGGGGAACTCTCGCGACGACGATTGCTCTGGCCGGCCTCGCCGACTCTCTCGCGATTCGACGGCCGTCCTGGCCCTGGGCGCGCTCGCTGCCTGTGACGTCACGACACCGTGTGGTTCGAGACGCTGCGATGCTCGGCGTCTTGTGCCTGCCGTTTCTCGTGGCGAGCGCGATCCTCGACCTCCGCGCGGCGACAGCCGTGGTGGCGGTGACGCCCCTGCTCGCGCTGCGCGCGGCGGCCGCGATGCGCCGTGGCGGAGATTCCCGCTCGGCCGCCTCGGGACCGGTACTCATCGAAGGCGCGTTCGCGAGCGGCCTCATCGCGCTCCTCCCTTGGCTGGGGATCGCCGCGTTGGCCGCCCTCCCTCTCGCCCTTCGCGCCGCCGTCCGACGCGAGCGCGCGCAGAAGGTCACGCGGTGGAGCGCGCTCCATCACGTCGCCGCAGGAGACACCCTCTCGTGGACCGGGTGAGAATCTCGTTTCGCGGCGTCCGTTTCGCGTATCGAGCGGGGATCACCGTTTGCGACATCCCTGAGCTCGACATCGGGCCCGGGCTCACGCTCCTTCGAGGAGCCAACGGCGCCGGGAAGACCACGCTGCTTCGTCTGGCGGCCGGCGTCGAGCGCCCGGACGAAGGAACCGTCGCGGTCGATGGGCACGACCTTTGGATCGATGAAGCGCGCGCCCGGGAACCTCTCGCCTACGTGCCCGAGCAGCCGGATCTGACGCCCTACGCGACGGTCCTCGAAATTCTCTCGTTGGTTGCGAGAGTGCGTGGCGCACCCGTTGCCGCGGCGGCCACCGCGCTTGCGTCAGCGGGCTTGACGTCGTTGGGCGACCGCACGATCCGCGAGCTATCCCAAGGCCAGCGCCGGCGAGCCGTGCTCGGCGCCGCGATGATCGGGACCCCCGGTGTCCTCCTGTTGGACGAGCCGCTCGAGTCCCTCGACACGGAAATGCGGATCACGCTTCTCGGTTGGATCGACGCTGCCGTGGCGCGCGGTGCGGCGGTTCTGGTTTCGACGCACGAGACCGCCCCGTTCGAGGGCAAAGTGACACGAACGATTCGGATGGATGCGGGCCGACTGCAATGAGTCGAGGATCAAGCGTCAGACCCTGCTCGAGGCCCTCGTGTCCGAGGGGCTTGCCGACCACTTTGCGATCGAGCTTCTTGAAGTGCCCGTGCCCCCGTGGAGCGACGCGCTTCCCTGGACGGAGACAGCCCACTATCTCGAGCTGGCCCAGCCGGAGTTCGACTCGGTGGAGTACGGCCACCCCCGCGGGTTTTTCGGATCCAGCCCCGACCTGCCGCGCTGGACCGGCTACACGCTGGGATTTCGTCTCGTGGAAAGCTACCAAGCAGCGCGCGTCGGCGTTTCGTCCGGACTGAGGCGAGTGGGCGGAGGCCGTGCCGCGATTCGTTTTGGTACACTCCCGCAATGAGCGTTCAGTCCCAACACCGAGGTCAACTCCCCGCAATTCCAAAGGATTTGGAGCGTGTCGTTGCGGAGGCCAGGCGGATCACAACCGCCAACCCGGGAATAGAGTTCGAGAACGTCTGGCACACTCTTCTGGTTCTTCGCGAGACGCCACTTCGGCGCCTCCAAGGGAGTCTGCGTCGTGGCCGAGCCGCCCCTCTTTGGTGAGCGCGAGATCGCGTTTCTAGCCGCGCTCCGCGCCGCAAAGGTCGAATTCCTCGTCGTCGGTTTGTCCGCCGCGGCGCTTCAGGGGGCCCCGGTCGTCACCCGCGATGTCGATCTGTGGGTGCGCGACGTCGGCAGCGAAAAATTCCTCGCGGTGCTGAAGCGGTTTGGGGCCGCGTACGTACCCCCGGTGGGCCTGAACCCGCCCATGATCGTCGGCAAGCGC
>JAQBEH010000023.1:0-50490 GCA_032124015.1 Acidobacteriota bacterium | reverse complement strand
CGAGGAGCCTTGCAAGAAAAAAGGAAATGTCCCCCCGATCAAGGATTCAGTGACGAACCGCTACATCCGCGCCTTGAGGATGTCGAAGAAGATCACGAGCCCGAAAAACGCGAGCAAGAAGACGAAGCCGACGGTCATCACCCTCTCCTTGAGCTTGTCGGAGAGGTCGCGGCGGATGAGGCCCTCGCAACCGAGGATCAGGATGTGACCGCCGTCGAGCACGGGAATCGGCATCAGATTCAAGATTCCGAGTTGCAGGCTGATCAGCGCGAGCAACGTGAGGAACGACTGTCCCCCACGCGCCGCTTCTCGCGAGACCCGCGCGATTTCGATCGGACCCGAGAAGGCGCGCACCGAGATCTGGCGTTGGATGAGACGCCCCAGCGTTTGAAAAACGCTCTTCGTGATGTCGACGTTCCACGCAAGCGACGCCGCGAAGGCCCCACCCCAGCCGAGCTCGCGATGCACGCGGTTCCCTTCGGCGAACAGCACGCCGATCTTCCCCTTGCCGCTTTCGTCCCGGGGCGTCACGACAAGCTCCATACGCACGCCGTCGCGCAAGATCGTGAGCGCCACGTCGCGGCCGATGCTCTTCTCGAGCAACGCCTTCAACTCCATCTCGCCTTGCGGCGCCCGTTGATCGATCCCGACAACCTTGTCCCCGCGCGCGAGACCGGCCTTTTCCGCCGGGCTCCCACCAAGCACCATCTCGACCTCCGGATACCCCCCGCCGTCCTGGAGGAGCCGCCACCCGGGCGATCCGAGGTGATAGACGGGGTCTTGCCCGGTCGACATCGAAAGCGTCTGGGGAACCCCGTCGCGCTCGATCTCGATGGGCTTCACCTGATCGGGCGCCAAGATGATCTCGTCGACCTGCGTTTGCTGGTCACGCGCGTCCTGGCCGCCGATGCGGAGGACCTTGTCCCCGCGGCGGAGCCCGGCCGTTTCGGCAGCCGAGGCCGGGACGACGTCGGCGACTGTCGGAAACGCGTCGGGACGGACGACCTGGTCCTGCCCCCACGTGGCGAACACCACCGTCATGACCAAGACTGCGAGCACGATGTTGAACGTCGCCCCCGCGACGAAAACCAAGAATCGCTGCCACCGCGGACGGGAGAGGAACTCGTTCTCCGCGCCGGTGCGCGCTTCGTCCGCTTCGTCTCCGGCCATCCGGACGTAGCCGCCCAAGGGAACCGCGGAGACACGGTAGTCGGTCTCGCCACGGCGGAATCCGAAAAGGCGGGGGCCAAAACCGAGCGAGAACACGGGCACGCCGATCTTGAACGCCTTCGCCACGATGAAGTGCCCGAATTCGTGGACGAAGACGAGGATGCCGAGCACCACGATGAACGACAGCGCCGTCTGTGCGAACTGAACGACTTGATTCACGATTTCACTCCTGAGGCGAGCAGGTCCGCCGCCGTTTTTCGAGCGAGGCGATCGGCGGCAAGGATGTCATCGAGCGTTGCGGCGGCCGCCTCCCCGTGGCGATCGAGCGCCCCGCGGATCGTGGCCGGGATGTCGAGGAAGCCCGCGCGGCCCGCGAGGAACGCGGCCACGGCGACTTCGTTGGCGGCGTTGACGACCGCGGGCGCGGCTCCCCCGCGTGCCAATGCCTCGTAGGCGAGCGGAAGACACGGGAACCTCTCGGTATCCGGCGCCGCGAACTGGAGGGGTCCGGCCGCGACGAGGTCGAACGGCATAAGCGTTGAAGGCACTCGTTTTGGATAGGTCAGCGCGTACTGGATCGGGTGGCGCATGTCGGTGACCCCGAGCTGCGCCTTGAACGACCCATCGACGAACTCCACGAGGGAATGCACGACGCTGCCGGGGTGCACGACGACGCGGATGCGTTCCGGCCCCACGTCGAACAACCACCGGGCCTCGATCACCTCGAGGCCCTTGTTCATGAGGGTCGCGGAGTCGATCGTGACTTTCGGTCCCATCACCCAAGTCGGGTGCTTGAGCGCCTGCTCGGGAGTCGCAAGAGCGAGTGCTTCGCGGCTGAATCCGAGGAACGGGCCGCCCGAAGCGGTGAGCCACAGCGTCTTGATCTCCGCCGGGTTTTCGCCGCGCAGGCACTGGTGCAAGGCATTGTGCTCGCTGTCGACCGGGAGAATGAGGGCGCCGGTCTCCCGAGCGCGCGCGACGACGAACTCGCCCGCCGCGACCAAGGCCTCTTTGTTGGCGAGGGCGATGTCCTTGCCCGCATCGACCGCGGCGTAGGCCGGCTCGATGCCCAGGGCTCCGACGAGCCCGCACAAGACGAGTTCGGCTTCCGGGTGGCGCGCCGCCTCGATCAGTCCGTCCCGCCCAAAAGCCACACGCGTCCCCGCGGGAAGACCGGAAGTCACTCGGCGCGCCGCGTCCTCATCGGAGACCACGACGAGCTCCGGACGAAGGGCCTGCGCCTGCTCGGCGAGACGAGTCACGTTCCGGCCGGCAGCGAGCGCGACGACGCGAAACTCCCCCGGACGCGAGGCGATCACGTCGATCGCCTGGGTCCCGATGGACCCGGTCGAACCGAGGATGGTCAATCGCTTCATTCAGCGGGCTCCGGCGAGAAACAAGCTCCAGTAATAGTAGAGAACCGGGGCGGCGACCAGGAGACTGTCCACGCGGTCGAGCACGCCGCCGTGGCCGGGGAGCAGCGTGGAGGAGTCTTTCACCCCCGCCGAGCGTTTCAACATACTCTCGGAAAGATCGCCCACGATACCCGCCGCGCAGAGCACGACCCCAAGGACCAGGGCGTGGACCAAGGGGAGCCGTTGAAAAAACCAGAAGTGGCCGATCAACGCCCCGGCGATGCTTCCGAACACCCCCCCCGCGACCCCTTCCCAGCTCTTCTTGGGCGAGATCACCGGGGCCAGGCGATGGGTTCCGAACGCCGATCCGGCGTAGTAGGCCCCGGCATCCGACAGGGTGACGCACAGCATCGCGAGCAAGAGGAGATCGGGCCCATCTTCGCCGGGGATGACGCGCAACCCGACCGTGAAGGCGAAGGGAAGCCCGACGAAGAGCACGGGGAAGAACGTCGTCATCACGGCATCTAACATCGCCTCGGGCGTCGCACGGCGCGCCATCGCGAGCGCCGGGGACAAGAGCGCCGCCGCTGTGAGCGCACCGACCGCTGCAACGAGCGGCGGCTGCAGCGCGAACGCACCGACGAGACCGACGCATGCCGCGACGGCGAGCCCGGTGAGCGGCCGGGAGCCGCGGTGTTTCAGGATCGTCGCGCATTCCCACGCCGCGATTCCGACGAACAAGAGTGCGGCCGCGAGGAAGAGAGCCAGCGGCGCCCTCTTGCAGAGGTACCACGCCGCCGGGATGAGACACGCCGCGGTGAGGAGCCGCGTCATCCCTGCACGAGCGCCGGAGATCCCTCGTCGGCCTCGCGGGGCGACAGCCCGCCGAACCGGCGCTCGCGGCGCTGGAACTCGAGGAGCGCCGCGAACAAGTCGCGCTTGCGGAAATCGGGCCAGAGGGCGTCGGTGACGACGAGCTCCGCGTAGGCGATCTGCCAAAGCAAGAAGTTCGAAAGGCGCATCTCGCCGCCCGTGCGAATCACGAGATCGGGGTCGGGTTGTCCTGCGGTGTAGAGGCGCTTCGCGAACGTCGCCTCGTCGAGCTCGTCGGGGCTCACGCCGTCCCGGATCAGCTCGCGACACGCATCGACGATCTCGGCCCGGCCGCCGTATGACAGCGCGAGATTGAAAACCAGACCCGTGTTCGCGGCGGTTCTGGCCACCGCCCGCTGCAAGACGTCTTGCACCACGATCGGGAGCTCGTACGCGCGGCCGACGACCTGGACGCGGATGTTGTTCGCGCACAACTCGTCGAGCTCTTTGCACATGTAGTCGCGCAGGAGATCCATGAGGAAATCGACCTCGGCTTTGGGCCGCTTCCAGTTCTCCTTGGAAAACGCATAAACGGTCAGGATCGGCACCGCAAGCCGCGCGCAGGTTTCGACGACTTCGCGCACCGAAGCGATGCCCGCGCGATGCCCGGCGATCCGGGGGAGACGCCGCTTGCGGGCCCAGCGCCCGTTGCCGTCCATGATCATGGCGACGTGCCGGGGAAGGCGGCCGAGGTCGAGCTGCCGGAGCAGCCCTTCCTCTTCGCTTCCCGGAGACGCCAGTTGCGCTAGATCCGCCATTCGCCCTCGCCGTGGAACATCAAGTGCGGGCGAATCTTAATGCCTGATCACGGACAGCGGCAACCAGACGTTGCTACCGATCGCCGTACCCGTGCGGACGCCTCTGGTGCCACGCCCACGCGGTGCCCACGATCGCATCGAGAGACTGGATTTTTGGGCTCCAACCGAGGCGCCGGTTCGCCCGTTCGGCGGAGGCCACGAGAATCGCCGGATCCCCCTGGCGCCGCGGGGCGCGCTCGGTGGGGGGCGGGGTGCCCGCGACCTTCGAAACCGCCGCGATCACCTCGCGAACCGAAAACCCCTCGCCGTTCCCCAGGTTGAACGAACCCGCCTGAAGCGACCCGCGCTTCAACGCCGCAAGGGCCAGGGCGTGGGCTTCCGCGAGATCCATGACGTGCACGTAGTCGCGAATGCAGGTCCCGTCGCTGGTCGGGTAGTCCTCCCCCAGGATCGGGGTCGGGGGGCCGTCGCGAAGAATCGAGAGGATCAGCCGGGGCAGGAGATGGGTTTCGCGCTCGCCGTGGTCCTCGCCGATCTCGGCGGAGGCGTGCGCCCCCGCGGCGTTGAAATAGCGAAGCGCCGCGTAGCCGATCCCGTAGGCGCGTTGATACCACCCGAGGATGCGCTCGACGGCGAGCTTGGTTTCGCCGTACGGGTTGGTCGGAAGGCACGGGTGCTCTTCGCGGATCGGCACATCCAGAGGCTCGCCGTACACCGCGGCGGACGAGGAAAACACGATCGCCTTGACCTCGTGGCGGCGCATCGCCTCCAGGAGGGTCAACGCCTTCGAGACATTGTTCCCGTAGTAGCGCGCGGGCTCGAGCATCGACTCGCCGACCAGGCATAAGCCCGCCATGTGGACGACCGCCTCGATCGCGCCGCCCGCCATGATCCGGTCGAGCACGGACGCGTCGCCGCAGTCACCCTCGACAAACGACGCTCTCCCTGCGGCGGCCCGATGTCCGAACGAGAGGTCGTCGAGGACGACGACCTCGCTTCCCGCATCTTGCAAGTAACGAACGACGTGGCTGCCGACGTAGCCGGCGCCTCCGGTGACGAGCACTTTTCCCATTCGATGGTCCCCCCGGCTCCGCGCCGCGCGCACGGCATGCTACCAGGACGATAAGAGGTCGCCGCTCGTCCCACCCAACGACTCGTCGTAAACGACGCGCTCGAGGCAAAGACCGGAAGCAGGCGCCGTGGGCCCGGCGAGCCTCCGGTCGCCCGTCACCAGAACTTCGGTGATGCGTTCCGGGCCGATTCTCCCGCGGCCGACCGCAAGCAGCGTCCCGACGAGATTGCGCACCATGTGCGTGAGGAACCCGTCGGCGGTGAAAACGAACGCGATCAGCCCGGGCCTTGGCGCGGTGAGGCGCGCCTCGGTGATCGTCCGCACCCGATCGTCGACCGTGCACGCGGAGCCGGTGAACCCGGACCAATCCCGCGTTCCCGGGAGCAGGGCGAGGGCCGCATCGACGGCGTTGACGTCCAGGCCGAACGGAAAGGGCGATGCATAACGCCCCCGCCACGGGTCGCCGTGAGGTGAGGTGTCGACGAGATACCTGTAGGTTTTGGATTTGGCGTCGTGCTGCGCGTGGAACGAGTCGGCCACGGCGAGCACGCGGCGCGGCCTTATGTCCCGCGGAAGCATGTGGTCGAGCGCGCGCAAGAGCCCGCCATCGTCGGCTCGCGTCGCGACCCATACGTCTGCGACCTGTCCGCGCGCGTGCGCGCCGCTGTCGGTGCGGCCGGCCCCGCGAACGCGCACGGCTCGTCCTCCGTGCAGGCGGCACAAGGATTCCTCGACGACGCCTTGCACCGTCTTGATGCCGGGCTGGACCTGCCAGCCGGAGTACGCGGTCCCGTCGTAGGCGAGGTCGATGCGGACCCGCCGCTCCATCGCCTCAGCCCTTTCGAGACGGAAGCGGGGCGGGACGCGGATCGAACGAGATGATTCCGGCCGCGGTGTCGAGCGAAGCGATCCCGCCAAGCGGGAGCGTCCACTTCCCCGGGCCGTGGCCCGACGGCACGCCGCGAACAACAGGCACCTTCAGGGGGAGCAGATGATCGCGAAGCACCGCGACGAGCTCGCGATCGCCCGGGAACGAGCGCGTCGTGGGCGGCACGTGAAACGCCCCGACGACCACGGCGCGAACGCCGGACAGCGCCCCGGACATGACGAGGTGCTGGAAGAGGCGGTCGATGCGGTAGGCCTCTTCGCCGGTTTCCTCGAGGAAGAGGATCGCCCCCTTGAGGATCGGCATGTGCCGTGTGCCGAGCAGGTGGCACAGCACGGTGAGATTGCCGCCCATCAAGCGGCCGCGCGCCTGGCCCGCGCGCAGCACGTCGCGGGAGTGAACGCGGCGCCTGATCTCGCGCCCGGCGAGCGCGGCGGCGAGGGAGGGAGCGTGAAACGCCGCCTTGCGACCCAGCTCCGCGACCAGCGGGCCGTGAAGGCAGACGGTTGCGGCGCGAGAAAGGAGCGCGGAAAACAGCGCGGTCAGATCGCTGTACCCGATGAGAAGCTTGGGACGCCGCACGAGCCGCGCGAGATCGATGAGGTCGAGGATCCGGGCCGTGCCATACCCGCCGCGGGCGAACCAGATCGCGGCCAGCGCCCGGTCGCAAACCGCCGCGTCGAGATCGTCGGCGCGCGCCTCGTCGTCGCCTGCGAGGTAGCCGTCGACGGCGAGAACGTGCGGGAAGAGGACCGGAACGAAGCCGCGCCGTTCCAGAGCAGCAACGCCGGCGCCCAGCGCCCTCGGTGGCGCGGCGAATCCGGGGGCGACGATGCCGACATGGTCGCCTCGCGACAGAAGCGCGCGTCTCACGAGTCCCACTCCAAAAATCCGCCCCCACCGGTCCCGGCCACCCGGAGCCGGCGGGAACAGGTGTCGCCGAAGTCGTCCATAAGCCGAATTCTGTTCCCTGTTTCGAGGGTGACGGTCATTCCTCTAGGGGCGGGGTCACCCCCGCCCTCAAGCAACCTACCCGGAAGCCTCGGCCGGGCCAGCCTCAAACGCTCCCCTATTTGGTCTTGCTCCGCGTGGGGTTTGCCAAGCCGCCGGCGTTGCCGCCGGCGCTGGTGCGCTCTTACCGCACCGTTTCACCCTTACCGGCCGCGCCATGACGCCCGTCGCGAGGTGGCCCGCGACGAGGCACGCAACCGGCGGTTTGCTCTCTGTTGCACTATCCGTCCCGTTTCCGGGCCTGGGCGTTACCCAGCACGCTGCCCTTTGGAGTTCGGACTTTCCTCCCCGGTATGTGGAGGCCCGAAGACCCCCCACACCGCGACGACCATCCGTCCGGCTTCGACGACGTCGTCATTATACGCACCGCGGCGTCTAGTATGACGTCGCATGTTGTCCCGGACCCACGCTGTCGCGCGCCGCCTTCGCGCCCTGAGGGGCGACGCGGTGCTGCGCGAGGCCGAAGGGGTTTTCGTCGCGGAAGGGGTCCACCTGGCGCTGGAGGCGTTGAAGGCCGAGGCCACAATCGAGGCGGGCGTCGTTTCGCCCCGTCTTTCGACAACCGAGGAGGGCCGAGAGCTCGCGCGCCGGTTGCACGCCACGGGAATCAAATTGCACGAAAGCTCGGACGCGACACTCGAGGCGCTGCAAGACGCGCGTTCTCCGCAGCCGGTGGTTCTCATCGTCCGGCGGACGCCTCCCACGCTTTCGGCTGTGCTGTCGGGACGCGGCGGAACGCCGCTTCTCGTCGTCGCGTGCGGCGTCCAGGAACCCGGAAACGTCGGAGCGCTCCTGCGCACCGCGGACGCGGCCGGGGCGACCGGTTTCGTGACCAACCCCGGGTGCGCAAACCTCACCCACCCCCGCGCGGTGCGCGCGAGCATGGGGGCGATCTTCCGGTTGCCGGCGGTTGAGACGGCGTTGGATGAAGTGCTTGAAGAAGTTCACAGTCGACAGTTCAGAGTTATTGGCGCGGATGCGCGAGGCGGCGTGGACTACGACACGGCCGAGTGGGGCGGACCGGTCGCGCTCTTTCTGGGTGGAGAAGGAGCCGGGCTACCGCCTCAGGTGCTCTCGCGCCTCGATCAGCGCGTCGCGGTCCCGATGGCGCCGGGTGTTGAGAGCCTGTCGGTCAACGCGGCGGCGGCGGTTTTGTTGTTCACGGCCGCGCGGAAGCGCCGCGCGATCACCCGCGCCGGATGATGCGCAGGCGGGGAGGACGCTCCGCCGCGCCGGGGCGGGCGGGCTCGGGCGGGGGCGCAGGCGGCTCCGGAGCGGGGACGGCTTGCGCTTGGGTCCGCTCTTCCGCGAGGGGCAACGTAAACGAAACCACCGTCCCCTCGCCGAGCTCGCTGGTCGCGTGCACCACGCAGCCGTGGAGCTGCAGGATGTTGCGCACGATGGCGAGGCCGATCCCCGTCCCCTCTTTCCGCTCGGCGGCGCCTTCATCCTCCTGATAGAAGCGGTCGAACACCCGTTCCAAGTTTTCCTTCGCGATCCCGACCCCCGTGTCGCACACCTGAACGAGGACGAATCCCGGCTTCCCCCGCGAGGCCACGACCTCGATCGACCCGCGCTCGCGTGAGAATTTCACGGCGTTCCCGATGAGGTTCAAAAACACCTGGAGGATCTTGTCGCGGTCGGCGCGCACCGAAAGGGCGGGGTCGTCGACGTTGCGCGTCACGCGAAGCGACTTCGCCTCGATCTTCTCCTCGAGTACCGCCAACGCCTCGTCCACGACGCCGGAGACCGGGAAGGACGAGAGCTTCATCTCTTCGGGCTCGCGGTCCACCCGGGCAAACGCCAGGAGATTGTCGATCATCGCGATCAAACGGTCGATGTTCTTGAGCGAGAGGGCGAGACCCTTTTTCTGCTCATCGTTGATCGGGCCCAGGCGTTCCTTGAGGATCATCTCGGTGTAGCCGCGGACGGACACGAGCGGGGTCTGCAACTCGTGAGAGACGTTCGCGAGCAGATCGGATTTCATGCCGTCGAGCGTGCGCAGCTCGGCGTTCAAACTCTCGGCTTCCTGACGCCTTCTGGAGAGTTCGTCGTGAAGCGCCGCGAGGGACGCGTACGAGGCCACGACCGTCTCGTGGCGCCGCCGCCACTGTTCCGCCTCTTCTCCTTGCGCCCGTTTGGCCGCCTCAACGGCCGTGACGTCCCGCACCGCGAGCATCCGCAACCGAAGGGCTCCCCCCGAATCCGCGAGAGGCGCGGCCCACAGCGCAAGCGAGCGCGCTTCGGTTACGACGGTGTCGTTGGCCGGGCCACCCGACGAGGCGGCCAGACAGGCCGCGGCAGCACCCCCCTCGTCCCCGCGCGCGCGCAGCGCACGCAGCAGGTCGGCCTCAGTAGTCCCCGCGATCTCCCCGCGCGTCAGCGAAAACAGCGAGACGAACGCCCGGTTGGCGAGCCGCACGCGGGTGCCCGAGGCGTCGTCTTCGACGACCAGAACCGCGTCGTCCCAGGCGTCGAGAACCGCGCGAAGCCTCGCCTCCTCGGCGGCCAGCGTGCGGACCAGGCGCCTCTCCCCCGTCGCGTCCCTGAGGACGACCAAGACCGCGGGACGTCCTTCGTGCGTATGAGCCACGCCCGCAAAGCGGACCTCGCGCGCGGGCCGTCCGGCGGCGTCCCTGATCGTCACGATCGTAGCGAGGGTCGCACCCTCGGCCCCGGCCTCGAGTTTGGCCATGGCGTCCTGCACGAACAGGACGTGCGACGTCGCGATCCGATCGCGCAGCGCGAAGCCGGACACCGCGCTGTCTTCGAGTTCAAGGAGCGCCCGCAGCGCCGGGTTGGCGTAGACGATCCGCCCGGCTTCGAGAAGGGCGACGCCCGCGGGAAGGTCTTCGAGGATCCCGCGCGAGAGGTTCTCGGCCGCGTGCGTTTCGGCTTCGAGTCGGACCTGTTCGGACACATCGTGGACGACGAGCAGGAACCCCGACGACTGATCGCCGTGCCCTCGCAAGACACGAACGACGAGCCTCGCATCGAAGTGCGTCCCGTCCTTTCGGATCATCACGGCGCGGGTCTCGACGCCTCGCTCTCTGAGGCTCCTTCGCGCGAGCTTCGGCAGGAGCTCTTTCCAAGAGGCCGGATCGAACAGAAGCGACGCGTTCCGTCCGATCACGGCGTCTTCGTCCCAGCCGAACTGCTGCCCCGCCCCCGACGAGAACCCGCGCAGGTCGCCGTCCACGTCGGTCGCGATCACCGCATAGCCCCGCGCGGCGTCTTGGAGCGCGTCGAACGCCTCGTTGGCGTTTTCGGCGCGGGACCACATGACGCCCAGATCCTGGCCGAGCCGGTTCGCCGATTCGGCGATCGATGCGAACGGGGACCGGGCGTCGAGGTCGAGCCTCGTGCGCACGCGCCCGGAGCGCATCTGCTCGAGGAGCAAAACGATTTCTTGGGCGTCTTTTTGCCGCCGGCGCGAGAGCGCGACCACGATCGCCACGGTGAGCGACGCCGTCAGGAGGACGGCGGACACCAAAAGGACGAGCGTGGCCGGCAGCTCGGGGAGAATCACGGCGCCCACCTCTCACGAGGCGCCGGCCCCGCGAAGTGGTACCCCTGGGCGTACCGCGCTCCCAGATGCCGCAGCGTCACGGCCTCCTCCGCGGACTCCACGCCGACAGCGACCAGTTGCGCGCCGATCGTGTCCCCCGACCTGGCGATCGTCGCGAAGATCTCCTGCTTGACGAGGTTGCTATCGATGCCGCGCACTACGGAAGCGTCCACCTTGAGGTAGTCCGGCCGTAGGCGATCGAGCGCTTCGCCGCCGTCCCGTCCCGTTCCGACGTCGTCGAGCGCGAGCCGGAACCCTTCGTTCCGGAGCGCATCCCAGGAGGCAACGAGCGCTGCGGAGTCGGGGCCGATCGCGCGCTCCGAGACCTCGACGACGACTTCCCCGGGGGGGCGTCCGGCGGCGGCCAGAAGATCCGGCACCTCGCCCGCGCTCCATGAGGAACCCGAAAGCGTGGTGGGCAGTACGTTGAAAAAGAGCTTGTGCTCCGACGCGACGCCGGTCCCTTCGCGGATCGCGGACGCGCGGCACAGGCGATCGAGATCGCCGGACGAGCCGACGCGCGAAGAGAGCGCGAACATCGCACGCGGCATCTCGAACATGCTGTCCTTCGGGCCGCGCGAGAGCGCCTCGAAACCGTGGAAGGCGCCCGATTGCAGCTCGACGACCGGCTGCCAGACGGTGCGGATGCCCGACTCGCGGATGAACTTCTTGAGTTCGGCGCCCCAGACGCGGTCGCGGTTGCGCTCCCTTTCGTCTTGGAGCGAGCGCGCCTCGTCGACGGCGGCGTGCACGCGGCGTTCGAATCGGTAAAACGGGTCTTCCGAGAGAAACGCGTGCCCGACCGTCACGACCAGACGAGGGGCGAGCGTTGCGAACGGCTCGTCGCGAAGCGCGGCCTCCAGACGGACCTTCACGGCCGCGGCCATGGCAGCCAGGTCATCGTGGGTCAAAAGCCGCCCCGCCTCGGCGTCGGGAACGAAGACGACGAATCGGTCGGCCGGAACCCCTCCCACGGCGAGCACGGAGCCCGCGGGCAACTCCTGCCCCGGGAGCGCCTTCACGACCCCGGCCAACTGCGCCATCGTGCGATCGAACACCTGCCATCCGTAGAGCGACTCGACGAGGCCGATGTTCGAAGGCTCGATGTGAATGACGCCCAGGTGGCGGCGCGCATCGAGGAGCGTGCGAAGCTCGTCGAACAACATCGGGTACGCGGGAAAGCGCGTCGTCCTGTCGTGGAGGGCGCTTCGCAGCTTGAGGAAGCCGTTGCGGAAATACTCCTGCGCGTCTTCGGGGCGGAGCGGGTCCATGCTGCTCACCGTGGGGAGGCGGTTGGGACCGCGGTAGGGCCGCCTGCGGCGGCGGCGAGAATACGGGAAACCCGGGACGCGAGTTCGTCGACACCGAACGGTTTCGTGATGTAGTCGATCGCGCCGTCTTTCAGACCGGCTACCTTGTCGCGCACTTCGGATTTCACCGAGAACATCGCAACCGGCAAGGCGTCGAGTGCCTCGTCGGCCCGCAGGAGCCGCAGAGTCGCCCACCCGTCGAGCTCCGGCATGTTGATGTCGAGCAGCACGAGATCGAACGATGCGGCGCGCACCATCGTCAACGCCTCGCGTCCCGAGCTCGCCGTGACGACCTCGTAGCCGGCGCCGTTCAGCACGAGCCGCGCCATCTCTCTGATGTCGTCCTGATCGTCGACGACGAGCACGCGCTGGGGGTCGCTCATGCCACCCCCCGCCGACGGGAGCGCAAAAAGCGCCCAATCTCGCCGCGATCGGCCGCGGTGATCGTCGTGAACCGCACCGCGAGTCCTGCCGTGCCCGCGCGATGCGCGGCCGGCGGCAGGAGGCGGACCACCTCGCCCTCGACCTTCACGTCGCGAGCGCCCGGGGCCGGAAGCTGGAAGGCCAGGGTGAGCACCGCGCCCAACGCCAAGGGCTCGTTCGTGTGCAAGAAACACCCATCGGTCGACAGGTCTCTCGTGTAAGCAAGCCCGGAGACGCCGCCGCAGACGAAATCGACCTTGATCGCGACCTCGGCGCGGTCGTTTTCGCGCTCGACCATCGGGTGGTAGCGGCGCATCGCCTCGACCAGCCGTTCGCGCGTCAGCGGCCGCGAGACGATCCCCGCGATACCCGCCGCCTCGGCGCGCTCGCCGTCCGCGGTATTCCCGATGAGCAGCACCGCGACGCCCTCACCGATGGCCTCCAGAACTTGCCGCGCGCAGGCGAACGCATCGAAGCCCGGAACCTGCGGATCGAGCACGCACAGGTCGGGACGATGCTCGCGCGCCAACGGAACGAACGCGTCCACGGACTCGGCCCACACCAGGCGCACGTCGGCGCGCTGCAAGACGGACTCGTCGGTCTCGAGAAAAGTGGAACACTCCTTCCCGAGAAGGATCGTCGTCATCGATCGACTCCTTCGAAGGCTCACGCAAAAACGCGAGCCATCGCGCGGAAAACTACGACCACCCAAACCTGGCAACCATCGGTATTCGCGCGGGCGAACGCCGACAATCCCGAGGCTTAAGAAAGCATCGAGGGGGCTTCGGACAAGTAACGATTCTGGTGCGCGCCCTGGGACCGAACGGGCCGAATTATGCGGTCAGGGTGCGGGGCGAGTCAACGGGTCGGGCAGGGCTATACTGGCAGTCATGCGAACGAAGGCCGTTCTGAGTTCCGACACGTCGCTTGCGGCGGAGCGCGAACAAGTGGATTTGTGGCGGCGGATGTCGCCGCTCGAAAAGGCCCGCACGGTGACCGAGATCAGCGTAGCGGTCCAGCAGCTGTCCCTCGCCGGAATCCGGCTGCGTCATCCTGAAGCGTCGGACGAGGAGTGCTTGCTGCGCCTCGCCATCATCAAGCTGGGCCGCCGCGTCGCCTGTCAGGTTTACCCCGAGGCCACACGCATCTCCGGTCGCTGAGAGTGGTTTCCGATCCGATACGGGTTGCGCTGATCGTCGCGGCGGCTCTCGAAGCTTGTCACGTGCGGTATCTCGTCGGCGGGTCGCTGGCCAGCGCGGTCAGCGGTGAGCCCCGTTCGACCCTCGACGTGGATCTTGTGGTTGAAATCACCGAGCGGCACGTCGAACCGCTGGCCGCCGCGTTAGGCGATCGGTTCCACGTCGATTCCGAAGCCCTGCGCCGGGCCGTCCGCGAGCGATCCAGCGCCAACGTGATTCACCACGCGACGTCGACCAAAGTCGATTTGTTCATGATCGGCGGTTCGCCCCTGGGCAGAGAACAAATGGACCGTCGACAGCGCGCCCAGGTATCTACGGATCCCGACGCGTGGCTTTACGTCTACACTCCGGAAGACATCCTCCTGCAGAAGCTGGCTTGGTACCGGCTGGGGAACGAAGTCTCGGCTTCCTTGTTCACGGGCAAGGGTTGAAGTTGCTCCGCTCCACGCAGCGATCGAGCCCCATCGTGCCTTCCCGGTCCGGCTGCGTCGCCGCGGCCGGCCGCCCCGCCGTGATGACATACCCGAACGACTCTCCACACACGCCGAAGTTGCCGTACGAGAGATTCGACTTCAGGTCGCGGTAGACGTGGTACTCGGTGGCGACCCGTTCTCGACCGCCGCCGCCTCCGCTTCCTTCCCTTCGGCCCGTAGGGTGATCGCCAGCTGCTGCCGCGCGTTGACCGCATCCCGATTGGTCGGATCGAGCTTGGCCTCCGCGATCGCGAGGGCGCGCCGCAGCGTGGCCTCGGACCCCGGGAGGTCTTCTTGATCGCGTTTCACGACCCCGAGGTCGACGAGCGAGACGACGAGCTCGGGGTGATCTTTCCCCATGTTCGCTTCCTTGATCGCAAGGACGCGTTCGAGCAGCTCGTCCGCGGCGTCGAGGTCTTTCGTCCTTCGCGCCAACGTGGCGAGCGCATCGAGCGGCCTGGCAACGTCGGGATGGTTCGGGCCGAGCTTCGATTCGTAGATCGAAAGGGCCCTCTCGAGATCGCGGCGCGCTCCGGGCTGATCGCCGAGCTGAAGGCGTGCCCCGCCGACGTTGACGAGCTGCTTGGCGACGTCGACGTGATCCGGCCCTAACGCCGCCTCGCGAACGGCGAGCGCTTCCTCGAGAAACGGAAGTGCCCTCTCGGTGTCTTTCAACCCGCGGTACGCGTTTCCCAAGTTGTTGAGCGCGCGCGCGCGCTCGACGTCGTCCGGCGCCAGCTTCTCGTTATCGATCGCGATGGCGCGCACGAGCATCGGGATCGCCTCGTCGTAGCCGCCCCGCGCGACGAGAAGGCCGGCGAGCGTCGTCATCGTCGCGGCGACCTCGGCGCTGTCCTCTCCGTGCGCCGCCTTCTGGCTGACGACCGCGGATTCGAGCAGCGGTCCAGCGTCTCGGTAAAGCCCGAGGGCTCGATACACCTTCCCCATGGCTTCGAACAGGCGCGCCTTCTGCGCGGGCCGGTCGGCCATCTCGGCTCCGATGCGACTGGCGGCTCGGTCCAGGATCTCCTTGGCGGTGATCGTGCGGCCCCTGGCTTCGCTCGGGTCGTTGATCTCGAACATCGAGAGCATGAATTGATTGAGCTGGCTGGTAGTTTCGGCCTCGAAGCGGGCCTTTCGCTCGGCGCGGACCGCTCGGACCAGCCCGAAGGTGACTCCTGCCAACCCGACGACGATGGAGGCGAGGACCACCGACCCTGTGGCCACGGCCAGCCTGTGCCTTCGCACGAACTTCCTCGCGCGGTACCCGGCGCTTGGAGGGCCGGCCGAGACCGGCTCGTTCGCCAGGTGATGCTTGAGGTCCGCCGCCAACTCGGACGCCGACCCGTAACGGCGCGTGCGGTCCTTCTCGAGCGCCTTCATCGTGATCCAGTCGAGGTCGCCCAGACACGACTTGACCAGGTTGGCCGGGCTCGAATGCCGACGTCGAGCGATGTCGTCACTCATCGCACCCAGCGAGCCGTACCGTGTGCTCGGCTTCGCGGGCGTCTCCTTCATGATCCTGCGGAGCATCGCCTCGTACCCCGAGGCCCGTAGGTCCTTCGGGTCGAACGGCAGCGCACCGACGAGCAGCTCGTAGAGCACGACGCCCAACGAGTAGACGTCGGTGCGGGTGTCGACGTCGAGGTTTCCCATCTCAGCTTGCTCGGGGCTCATGTACTCCGGGGTGCCGACCACCTGCCCGAATTCGGTGAAGAGCTCTCGTTCGGTGATCGGACGATCGACCGCCTTCGCCACGCCGAAATCGATGATGCGCGGCACCGGCTTTCCGTCGACCTCCTCGACCAGAATGTTCCCCGGCTTGAGGTCGCGGTGGATGACCCCCTTTTGGTGGGCGTGATGCACGCCGTCGCAGACCTGGATCACCAGGTTGAGTCGCTGTGTGGTCGACAGGTGGTTCCGGTCGCAGTACTCCGAAATCGGGATGCCGCGGATGTAGTCCATCACGAAGTACGGGCGGCCTGCGGCATCGCTCCCCGCGTCCAACACGCGCGCGATGTTCGGGTGGTCCATCAGGGCCAACGCTTGGCGTTCGGTCTCGAAGCGTGAAAGCACGCTCTCGCTGCTCAGCCCGTGCTTGACGAGCTTGATCGCCACTGTGCGCCGGATCGGCCGGTCTTGTTCTGCCTCCCAGACGATTCCCATCCCCCCCTCGCCGATCTTGCGGGTCAGTCGATAGGGACCGATGCGGTCGGCTTGGGCCCCCGCCGGGCCGAGGTCCGTCGTCTCGGGCTCGACGGAGGTCGGACGAAGGTCCTCCGACTGCGAGTCCGCGTCGGCGTCGAGCAGCGCGTCGACATCGCGCCGCAACTCCGCGTCGTCACGACAGGACTCTTCTAGAAACGCTCCCCGCGAGGCGGCGGGCATTTCGAGGGTCAGTTCGAAGAGTTTGCGAATCCGGCGTTGTCTGTCCTCGGCCATGGGTCCATCCTCCCCGGGGAGCGATCGGCGCCTGTCCTATAAACGCGCCGTCCCGAAGGACGCGCGTCATCGAAACGCTCGATTGACGGTACTTCCGGGCCGAGCGTAGCATCGGGTCAGCTCCGAACCGAAACACCGAGAGGGGTTTGTGAACGAACCGCCCGGGATCACCCCCCTCCTCGAAAGGGCGCAGGCGGGCGACCACGAAGCGATGGACGAGGTCGCGCGACGGGTCCATGCGGACCTCCTGCGCCTCGCCCGGAAGATGTCGGCCCGCGACGCACGCCACGGCCGGGGTCCAATGACCTTGGACACGAGCGCACTGGTCAACGAGACGTTCATCAAATTGTTGCAACAGAGGGGCCGCTGGAAGAACCGCGAGCACTTCTTCGCGATCGCGACGCGCGCGATGGTGCGGGTGCTCCTCGACTATCACCGCGCGCGCGGCCGGGACAAACGGGGGGGCAGGGCCCTTCACGTCTCGCTCTCCGCACTGGGCGTAAAGGAGGCCGTGGCGCCGAGCCTGGCCATACCCGACCTCGAGGCCGCATTCGAGTCTCTCGAGCATGCCGACTCCCGCGCCGCGCGGGTCGCACGACTTCGCGTCTTGTGGGGGCTGGACAACGACGAAATCTCCGATGTGCTGGCGGTCTCGCGCAGCACGGTCGACCGCGACTGGCGTTTTGCGAGCGCGTGGATCAAGGCGCGCCTATGAGCACCCCGTGACGGAAGCCTACGAATTCCCCGCTTGGCTCGAGCGAGACGACACCTCGCGCGTGCCGGTCATGACGTCCTGCTCGATCGGCCGCGCGCCCGGAAACCAGCTCGTGCTGGCCGACGAGAAGGTGTCGCGCAAGCACGCCCTCATCCACAAGCAGGGAGAACACGAGTATTGGTTGGTGGATTTGGGCAGCAGCAACGGCTCCTATCTCGACGGCCGCCGCGTGTCGCAACCGTCGGTCTTGCACGACGGTGCGCTCATCAAGATCGGATCGTCCACCCTGCTGTTTCGGCAGAGCGACGGGCCGTTGAACCCGGAACGCGAACCGCATTGGACTGAAGGGACGGTCCAAGACATCCGCATCGCGCCCTGCTGGCTGTTGCTCGCGGACATCGAAGGCTCGACCGAGTTGTCCCGCTCGTTGCCGCCGGATCAGTTGCCGGTCATCACCGGCAAGTGGTTTTCCGCGTGCAAGCAAGTCATCGAGGTTCACGGCGGCTCGATCAACAAGTACTTGGGTGATGGATTCTTCGCCTACTGGGTCGACGTCTCCGGCATGCTCCCGCGCCTGGTCGGAGCGCTTGGCGAACTGAAAAGACTTCAGGTCGCGGAGCAGCCGCGCTTCCGCGTCGTGCTGCACTACGGCGACGTTTCGATGGGCGGCGCCGCGTCGATGGGCGAAGAGAGTCTGTCCGGCCCCGAGGTCAACTTCGTGTTTCGGATGGAAAAACTGGCGGGCAGTCTCGAGCACGCCAACCTGATGAGCGAAGCCGCCGACGACAAACTCGGTGGCTACCTTCTCACCGAACCCGCCGGCAGCCACCCGCTCAACGGGTTCGAGGGCGAGTTTCGCTTCCTGACCTTCTAGGTTTCTGCGAAAGGACAGATTGGCTGACTTTTTTTCCGCAGAACCCCGTTTTTGACGCTCAGAAACGACTTTTCCTGGAGAAACGGCTTCGTAGGATCGTCGAGGATCGACGAACGCCATTCACCCCGGGTCAGCAGGACCCGCGGAATCGACGAAAGTGGGGCGAATGAACGGCGCGGCGGCCGATTGGGTCAGTGGCCGGTGACCGCCACGGCTTCATGGAGGAAGGTCGCGTCGGTGAGCTGCCGCAGCATGAATTCGGCGACGTCGGCTCGCGAAATGCGCGGAAAGAGACCGACGCGGACGTCCGTGCCGGCTCGGTACCTCCCGGTGCGCGGTCCGTTCGTGAGCATGGTGGGACGGACGATCATCCACTCCACGCGGCTCGCGCGGACGATCTCCTCCTGCCGCTCCTTGTCACGAACGCGCTCCGGAAGCGCGATCCGCAGCAGCCTCGCATACGGACCGCCCCACCGGCTGTCCCCGGCGCCGAAGGCGCTCTCGAAGACGAGCCGCCGGCCTCCCGCGCGCTGCATCGCCCGCAGGACATTCGTCGTTCCTTCGGAGTACGGCTGGCTCGTGGCGTCGCCCGCCCCCGCGCCGACACACCAGAAGACGGCGTCTTGGCCGATGAACGCGGCCTCGAGGGACTTCGGGTGGAATACGTCACCTCGGACGACGCGACAGGCGCCGGAGGCCTCGAGGTCCGGTGGCCGGCGACGCATGAACGCCGTCACCCTGTGCCCCATGGCGAGCGCGTCCCTGACGATCCACCTGCCGGTCCCGCCACTCCCCCCTAAGACCAGTACGTTCAACATCGAGGCCCTCAAACAAACGACGTGCAGTGCATCACCGGCCGGTGGGTGTTACCTCGCGGGATCGTCATCGTCCAACAACAATCGGGGCGATCGAGGACGACGTGCGGCATCCGCCCCGCGCATGGTCCGTTGACGAACTTTGGGCACACGTCTAGGGCCGAACGAGCTGAAGATCTCCCGAACTCGGGCCCGGCGCGGCTCACCCTCCGCGCGCAAGGCCGCCGCCAGGGCCCGCAGCTCCAGCACGAAAAGATAGCGACCCTCGAGCGCGTCCAGATGCTCGGCGGTGCTGTTGACCATCGGGAAACCCAGCGCGGTCTGGATCCGATGCCAGCTCTCGTGCATGAGGAGTCGCCGCCGCTTCACGAGGGCCCCAGCCAGCGAACGCCCTCCCACTCCATCGCGGTGTTCGCGATCACGACGGCGCTCGGCAGCGGGCCGTTAAGCGACCGGCCCCAGAGATGGGCGCCGTCTTCCTGGGCCGCAAGGCGCGGCGCCGAGAATCACCGCCACCGCGCCGGTCATTTGACGCGCACCGCTGCATCGCTGTCGCCGTCCCACACCGCATCCGGGAGGAGCAGGATCGATTTTTCGGCGTGCGCCGCCAGGACTACGCCCAACGACAGTATGGCGAGTGTGAGCTTCGAACCGTTGTTCAGCATCGAGTTTCCGTCTTTCTTTGGTGCACGCGGAGTATAAGGTGACGTCCATCAAGGAGGCTCCCCATGACACGCGCCTCGATCACCGCACTTTTCGCTTTCGCCCTCGCCTCGATGCTCGCCTGCGCCCCCGCACCGGTGCCCCCGGCCGCCCACGACTCGGCGGCGGCGAACGTGTACGAAATCGAAGACGGATTCGTCGACGCGGGTGGTGTCTTCATCTATTACAAGACTCTCGGGAAAGGCGAGCCGCTACTGATCCTGCACGGCGGCCCGGGGGCATCTCACGAATACCTGCTTCCCTACCTGATCCCGCTGGCCAAGACCAACCGCCTCGTCTTCATCGACGAGCGCGGGTCCGGGAAGTCGACGAAGCTGGACGATCCGTCCGGCTACACGGTCGAGAACATGGCCGACGACGTCGAGGCGGTGCGGTCCGCGCTGAAACTCGGGAAGGTCAGCATGCTCGGCCACTCCTACGGCGGCGTGCTCGCGCAGGCCTACGCGCTGAAATACCAGGAGAACCTGACGCACCTGATCCTCGCGTCGACGTTCCACAGCACGCGGCAGTTGAACGACGTGTTCAAGCGCATGATGGCGGCCATGACGCCGGAGCTACGGGGCCGGATCGAAGCGCTGGAGAAGGCCGGCCTGTACGGGCACGGCAAGGACTTCGAGAAGGGCCGCTATTCCGAGTCCTACATGGTGGCCGCATGGGGAGAGGGGTACTTCCCTTACCTCTACCGGCGGCACCCGGACGCGAACTTCGACCCCACGGGCGGCGACATGTCCTGGGAGCTCTACCGCGAGATGTGGGGTTCGCACGGCGAATACGTCATCGACGGGAATCTCACATCGGTTGAGTACGCCGATCGCCTCGGATCGCTCCACGTGCCCACCCTGATCACCGTCGGCGACCACGACGAGTGCGATCCGGAAATCGCGCGGGACATGCAGCGGTGTATCCCCGGATCGGAGCTCGTCGTGCTCCCCGAGAGCGGCCACATGACCTTCGTCGACCAACCGACCCTGTTCCTGAAGGCGGTGGAGGATTTCGTCAAGACAGGGTCATGATCGGCGCAGGCAACAGCGAGCCCGTCCGTCGCACCCGGGGGCCTGCGAAATCGACCTCCAGCACGCGGAAGCGAAGCAGGAAGTCGTTCCCCAGGAGTCCCGAGTTGTCGGGGAGGACCATGCTGGCAATGACGGTGAGGTCGGTCGCGTAAAAGACGGCGTCGCCGGCCGGTGAGTCTCCCAGCCGAAGCCCTTTGACGAGCACCGGGCGGGATTCCAGCGTCCTTCCGTCGCGCCCGCAGAATTCGCGCCCCGTCGCGGGCGCCGGCGGCAGGCCGGCCTTCGTGGCGAACGACGCGGACGCCTTTCCGAACGTCGCCTCGATCAGGATGTGCTTCGCGACCGAGCTAAACGCGATCTCGAGATCGCCGCCTCGCGGTGCCTTCGGTTCGTCACGCCCGGCCGTTTCGAAGGTCATGGTGCCGGCACCGGCGCTCCTTGTTGAGAAACACTTGTGTGACGACCGAACCCTCCCCGTGGTTGGTGCGAGGCGCCCTCCAGTTATGATGCGACCGTGCAGCCACTCCAAGCGACAGGACGAATCCGGGGTCGAGGGATGGTTGTCGCCACCCTGCTCGTTTTGTTGCTGAGCGGTTTTACCTCGGCCGCGATGAGCGCCGAAGAGTGGCAGCCCGTCGCTCCGCTGCCGGAAAAAGACGACTGGATCCAGCTGAAATCCGGCGAATGGCTGAAGGGCGAGTTCATCGCCTTGTACAAGGACACTCTGGAGTTCGACAGCAAGGAGCTCGACCTTCTGAGCCTCGACTGGGAGGATGTCAAGCAGGTCCGGACGGCACGGATCATGGACGTCGGCCTTCTGGGCCGTGTCAAGGCGACCGGAAAAGTGTGGCTCGAAGGCGACACGATTCGGATCGTCAGTGACGACAACGTGGTGGAGTTCAAGCGGTCGCAGATCGTGTCGATCACCACGGGCGCGGAGAGCGAACTCAAGAAGTGGTCGGGGAAGTTCGATTTCGGCCTGACGCTACAGAAGGGCAACGTCAACCAGTACGATTTCACTACCGGGGCGACCGTTCTGCGTCGCACCATCGAGAATCGCCTCTCGTTCAAGTACCTCGCCAACTTCAGCAGCGTCAACAGCAACGACACCATCGACAACCAGCGCGCGACCGTCACCTGGGACAAGTTCGTGACCGACCGGTTCTACGCCAGCCCGGTGGTCTTGGACTGGTATCGCGATCCGTTTCAGAACATCGCATCGAGGACGACGCTCGCGGTCGGCGTCGGCTATGTGCTGATCGATACCAAAAAGACAGAATGGGCGATCTCGGGTGGTCCGGGCTACCAGCAGACGGATTTCGACTCCGTGCAGGAGGGAGAGAACGATCGAACCAGCACAGGGGCCTTGACGCTCGAGACGAACTTCGATCAGGACTGGACCAAGGCGATCGAATTCAAGTTCCAGTACCGTGGTCAGATCACAAACACAGCGTCAGGCAAGTACAACCACCATATGGTGGCGACACTCGAGACGGAGTGGACAAAGATCCTCGACTTCGATTTTTCCTTCATTTGGGATCGGACGGAAGAGCCCCAGCCGGAAGCCGATGGCACCGTGCCCGAGCAGAACGACTTCCGCTTGGTCGTCAGCTTGGGGATTGAGTTCTAGGGGTCCGCGGCCGGGTTCGTCCCGCTCGATGCCCTGAACCGGCGGCAAGCGCCTCGGTACCGTCTTGGAGCGGGAAAAGGGACTCGAACCCTCGACCCTCAGCTTGGGAAGCTGATGCTCTACCAACTGAGCTATTCCCGCTCGATGGACGCGGGCGAACTCTACCGCGCCGGGAGGCCGGGGCGCAAGGCGAGCGTCACCCGGTGATCCACCCTCCGCCGAGCACCAGATCGCCGTCGTAAAAGACGGCCGCCTGCCCCGGCGTCACCGCGCGCTGCGCCTCGTCGAAGCTCACCGTCGCCGTGCCGTCGCCGCGGTCGGTGACGACGGCCGAGGCTCCCGCGTGACTCGAGCGGATCCTCACGGTCGCGGGCTGAGGCCCGCCGGGGTGCGTAAACGGGATCCATCGCACGCGCTCGACGGTGCAGGACTCGCGGTAGAGGCCGGCCTCGTCGCCGACGACGACGCGGGCTTGCGCGGCGTCGAGGCCGATGACGTAGAGCTTCTCTCCCGTCGCGACGCCCAAGCCCCGACGCTGCCCGACGGTGAACTGCTCGATCCCGCCATGCGTCGCAAGCACCTGGCCGTCGGCGTCAACGATGTCTCCGGCGATCGGCGCCGGCCCTAACCCCGCACGCGCGAGCACGTCGCGGTAGCTTTCTCCCTCGGTGACGAAGCACAGGTCCATCGACTCGGGCTTTTCGGCTGTGGCCAGAGCGAACTCGCGCGCGAGCGCGCGGACCTCGTCTTTCGTCATACCACCTAACGGGAACTCGGCGCGGGCGCGCTGCTCGTCGGAGAGATCGAACAGGAAGTACGACTGGTCCTTGTCGGGATCGGTGGCGGCGCGAAGGAGCGTGCGGCCGGTTCGCGCGTCGCGCTCCAGGATCGCGTAGTGGCCCGTCGCTACGGACTCGGCGCCGACGGCGGCCGCCCGCTCCCACAACGCGTCGAACTTCACAAAGGTGTTACAGCGCAAGCACGGCGACGGTGTGCGCCCGGCGGCGTAGTCCGCGGCGAACGGCTCCAACACCTGCCGCTTGAAGTCGTCTTCCATGTCGAGGATGTAGTGCGGAAAGCCGAGGCGGTCGGCGACGGAGCGGGCGTCCCTGAAATCATCCGGCGAGCAACAACGCCCGTAGCGCTCGGCCTCCCCCGCAAGCTTATCGACGAGCTGCATCGAGAAACCGACGAGCGGCCGCCCTCCGCGGGCGAGAAGCGCCGCGGCGACGGAGCTGTCAACACCCCCGCTCATCGCAATGGCCGTCAGTTTCGTCGTCATCGGCCGGCCATGGTAGCGCGCGCGAGAAGCCGCGGGAGCGCCGCCAGGAACTGGTCGATGGTGTCGTCCGTTGTGTCCCACCCCAGCGAAACGCGTACGGCGCCGCGCGCTTCCTCGTCGCCGTAGCCCATCGCGCGGATCACGTGCGAAGGGGTGACGGCACCCGAGGCGCAGGCCGATCCGGTCGAAACGGCGAAGCCCGCCAGGTCGAGCGCGATCACCAGGGTCTCGCCGGAGACGCCGGGGAAGGCGGCATTGATCGTGTTCGGGAGCCGCAAGACACCCTCGCCGTGGATGCGAACGCCTGGGGCGATCGCACGCAGTTCCGATTCGAGCCGCCCTCGCAGCGTGAGAAGGCGTTCGGCCTCCTGTTCGAGGTCGCGGACTGCCGCCGCGCACGCGGCGCCGAACGCGGACAGCGCCGCGACGGCTTCGGTCCCCCCGCGCCGCCTGCGTTCTTGCGCGCCCCCGGCGATGAGAGGCGCCATCGTGAGGCCGCCGCGCACGATCAACGCCCCGGCTCCCTGCGGCCCGCCCAGCTTGTGCGCCGAGAGGGCGAGAAGGTCCGCGTTCCACCCCTCGCGGTCGATCGGGATCTTCCCCGCCGCCTGAACCGCATCTATAAGGAAGGGGACGCCCGCGGCGCGGCAGGCCGCGCCGGCCTCGGCAACCGGCTGAATGACCCCCGTTTCGTTGTTGGCCGCCTGAAGGCACGCGAGAACCGTGTGGTCGTCGAGAGCCGAAGCGAACGCCCCCGCATCGATGCAACCCGTCTGCGGGCTTTTCACCTCGACGCATTCGAAGCCGAAGGGCGACAGCGCGCGCGCGGCATCGAGCACCGCCGAGTGCTCGATCGCGGAGACGACGATGCGGCGTTTGTCCGGTGCGGCTCGATCGGCCATGCCGCGGATCGCAGCGGCGATCGCCTCGGATCCTCCGCTCGTGAAGACGACCTCGCGCGGACTCGCGCCGACGAGTGTGGCGACGTTCGCGCGCGCGGCTTCGAGAAGCGCCCTCGCGAAACGCCCTTCGGCGTGAATCGACGACGCGTTCGCCGCCGGAGCGTCGAGTGCCGCGATCAGAGCCTGCCGGACTTCGCCCTTGAGCGGTGAGGTCGCGTTGTGGTCGAGATAGTGGCGCATGTTGCGTGTGTTACAGTACCCGCTTGCCCGAGGGCTGCCAAGTGTCCCAGAACATTGAACTTAAGAGCACCGTCCATCTTCCGAAGACCGACTTCCCGATGAAGGCCGACTTGCCGAAGCGGGAGCCGACCATCCTCGATTGGTGGGATCGGATCGACGCCTACGGGCTGATCCGGGCCGCGCGGCGCGGGCAGCCCCCCTTCATTTTGCACGATGGGCCCCCTTACGCGAACGGAAACATCCACCTCGGACAGTCTCTCAACAAGATCCTGAAGGACTTCGTCGTGAAGTCCCGCTCGATGATGGGATTCGATGCGCCGTACGTCCCCGGCTGGGACTGCCACGGTCTCCCGATCGAACATCGCGTCGACAAGGAACTGGGCCCCAAAAAGGCCGGCATGAACCCGCTCGAAGTCCGCGCGCTGTGCCGCGCGTACGCCGAGAAGTACATCGCCATCCAGAAGGACGAGTTCCGCCGCCTGGGTGTCATGTGGGACCGTGCGACCGACGCGAACGAGCAAGCGGCCGACGCGCCGTCCCGCAGAGCGACCTACAGGACGATCGACCGGACCTTCGAGGCTGAGGTCATCCGGCAGCTTGGGGCCTTTTTCGCCAAGGGCGCCGTCTACTACGGCGAAAAGCCGGTTCACTGGTGCTTCTCGTGCAAGACCGCGCTGGCCGAAGCCGAGGTCGAGTACGAAGACCGCACGGACCCTTCGGTTTACGTGAAGCTGAAAGTTAACAGTTTAGAGTTGACGGTACCGGCGTTGGCGGGAAAGAAGGTGTCGGTCGTCATTTGGACGACGACGCCGTGGACGCTTCCGGCCAATCTCGCGGTCGCACTGCATCCCGATCTCCCCTACGTCGCGGTCGAGGTCGGCGAAGAAGTGTTCCTCGTCGCGGAGGGGCTGCTTGCGCAGGTTGCGGCGCTTTTGAACTGGGGCGCGCCGAAGGTCATTGCGACGGCGACCGGCAAGGATTTGGCCGGCGGGCAGGCTTCGATCGAACGGCCCTACCCCCTGTCATCGGGACCCGCCTCAGGACCGGGCGTGTTCGTCCTCGGGAACCACGTCACGTTGGAGGCCGGGACGGGCTGCGTGCACACGGCCCCGGGGCACGGCGTCGACGACTTCCGCGTCGGGAGCCAGTACGGCCTCCCGCCCTTCAATCCGGTCGGCGACGACGGCACGTTTCTCGCCGGAAAAGTCGGCCCCGAGTGGCTGAAGGGCGTGCACGTTCTGAAGGCGAACGACCTCATCATCAAGGATCTCACCGAGCGCGGGTTGCTGCTCCGGCACGATCCCTACCCGCACAGCTACCCGCACTGCTGGCGCTGCCACAAACCGGTCTTGTTCCGCGCGACGCCGCAGTGGTTCATTTCCATGGAGGCTAACGGCTTGCGCGAAAAAGCCGTGGCCGCAATCCACGAGGGCTCGTGGCTTCCGGCGTTCGGAGAACAGCGCATCGCGCAGATGATCGAGACCCGTCCCGACTGGTGCATCTCGCGGCAACGCACCTGGGGCGTTCCGATCCCCGGAATCGTATGCACCGCCTGCCTGCCCGAGCATCCGGACGCCTACCTGCGCGAACCGGCGTTTTTCGAGCACGTCGGCTCGCTCGTCCTCGCTAAAGGCTCCGACGTGTGGTTTGGCACCGCCGGAGAAAACGCGCGCCAGCGAATCGACCGGCTGGTGCCGAAGGGCCTGGCCTGTCCCCGCTGCGCCAGCCGCGATCACCTGGCGATCCACGACCACATCGTCGATGTCTGGTTCGAGTCCGGGGTCTCGCACAGCGCCGTGCTCGGACGCGATCCGCAGCTCCCCTGGCCCGCCGATTTGTACCTCGAAGGGCATGACCAGTACCGCGGCTGGTTCCATTCGTCGTTGTTGGTCGCGGTCAACGACCGAGGGCGGGCGCCGTACAAGGGCGTCGTCACGCACGGCTTCACGATGGACGGCGAAGGCAAGAAGATGTCGAAATCCGTCGGCAACGTCATCTCGCCGCTCGAAGTCGCCGACAAGCGCGGCGCCGAGATCTTGCGCCTCTGGGTCTCGATGATCGACTTCCTCGAGGACATGCGCCTCTCGCCGGAGATCCTCGACCGGAACGCCGAGGCCTACCGGAAGATCCGCAACACGTTTCGCTACCTACTCGGCAACCTCGCCGGCTTCGATCCTCGGTCGGATGCCGTTCCGGCCGCGGAGCTGCACGAGATCGACCGCTGGGCCTTGCAACAGCTCGAGTCGTTGCGCGCACGCGTCCTGTCGGGCTACGAAGGCCACCAGTACCATCTCGTCTATCACGCGCTGAACTCGTTCGTCACGGTGACGTTGTCGTCGTTCTACCTCGACGTCCTGAAAGACCGGCTGTACACCTCACCGCGCGCGTCGGTCGCGCGCCGCTCCGCGCAGACGGTCCTCTGGCGGATGGCGTCCGAGATCGCCCGGCTCGCGGCGCCGATCCTCTGCTTCACGGCCGAGGAGATCTGGCAGGAGCTCGAAGCGCTCCAGGGACGGGAGCGTTGGGCGGACTCCTCGGTGCACGCGCAGGTCTTCCCCGAACCGTCCTCCCTTCCGGCCGACCCGTTGCTTCAGGAGCGATGGGACAAGATGGCCGGAATCCGCGAGATCGTCATGAAAGCGCTCGAAGAAGCCCGGGTCGCAAAGACGATCGGCAGTTCCCTCGGGGCGCAGGTTGCGATCTCCGGCCCCGATGACTCGCTCGAGTTTCTCCGGTCGTTCGGCGACGACCTCCGCTTCCTCTTCCTGACGAGCGGGGTGACGGTAGGTGGAGCGGCGGACGCCGTCACCGTAACCGTCTTGCCCGCCGAAGGCACGAAGTGCCAGCGCTGCTGGAACTACACGAACGACGTGGGCACCGACGCCGAGTGGCCGGGGGCCTGCGCGCGGTGTGCACGGGCGGTCCGCCTGATCGTGGCGGAAAGCGCGCGCTGATGCATCCGATCCTCATCGACTTCGGGACCTTTGACCTTCCCCTGTTCGGATCGACCCACCTGTTCCTCCCGTCCTACGGGGTGATTTTCGCGTTGGGCGCGCTCGCCGCCTGGTCCTGGTTCGTCGCGCGCGCGCGCCGCCTTAAGCTCCCGCAAGAGCCGGTTTTCAACCTCGCGTTCTACACACTCCTCGCGGGACTCCTCGGTGCCAAGCTGACCCTGATCGTCGTCGATCTCCCCTACTACCTCGCGCACCCCGCGGACATCCTGGGGACGATCCGAAGCGCCGGCGTGCTCATGGGCGGAGTGCTCGGAGGCGGGGTCGCGTTCATCCTCTACGCGCGGAAGCACCGGCTTCCGCTCGGAGAGTTGGCCGATGCGATCGCGGCGCCCCTGGTTTTGGCCCAGGGGATCGGGCGGCTGGGATGTTACGCCGCCGGGTGCTGCTACGGGGTTGCGAGTGACGCCTGGTGCGCGGTCCGCTTCAACAGCGTCGCGGCGCACCATCAGACCGGCGTGCCGTTGGGGACGCCGCTGGCCCCGGTGCAGTTGATCGAGTTCGCATTCGACCTCGGGCTGGCACTCATTCTGACGTTCGCGTGGCGCCGCAGGCTTCAACCTCCGGGGACCGTGCTCTGGATCTACTTCGTGATCTACGGCGCCGGGCGGGCGACGATCGAAATCTGGCGCGGCGATTCCGTCAGGGGCCTCTGGCTGGGAGGCTTCGTTTCCACTTCCCAATTGTTCAGCGTCGCCGCTGTCGCGATCGGTGCGTTTTTCCTCATTCGCGACCGGGTCCGCATCGCGCGCACCGCATGACCCCCAAGAGCATCCGCCTCGACGTCCCCGACGACGCCGCGGGCGTGAGGCTCGACACCTTCCTCGCGGCGCAGCATCCCGGTCCATCGCGATCCGTGTGGAAGCGCTTCATCGAGGACGGGCGCGTCGACGTCGATGGAAGCAAGGCGGGAAAACCCGGCCTGGTGCTCAAGCCCGGCATGGCGATCACGGCCACGATTCCCGAAACCGCGCCGTCTCACCTCGTCGGCGAGGACATCCCGATCAGGGTCGTCTTCGAAGACCCGCATCTCGCCGTCGTCATGAAACCGGCGGGTCTGGTGGTCCACCCGGGACACGGCGCGCGCCAGGGCACGCTCGTGCACGCCCTGCTGGGGCAGCACCTGGCGCTCGCCCCCGCGGGAGGCGCCGACCGCCCGGGGATCGTGCACCGCCTGGACAAAGACACCTCGGGCCTGCTGCTCATCGCCAAAACCGACGCGGCGCACGGCAAGCTTGCGGCGATGTTCGCGCGGCGCGAGATCGACAAGACCTACCTCGCCCTCGTGTGGGGGCGCCCGAAACCTCCGGCCGGACGGATCGACGATGCGATCGGCCGCAGCCGTCGCGACCCAACCAAGATGACGGTGCGCGCGCCCCACTCGCGCGAGGCCACGACGATCTACCGCACGGCCGAGATGCTCCCCGGCGCGACGCTGCTCGAAATCGACCTCGTCACCGGGCGCACCCACCAGATTCGCGTGCACTTCGCGGCGCGGCGGCACCCGGTGATCGGCGACACCCGTTACGGCGGCGCGCCCTGGAAACTCCTCCGCGATCCGAAACGCCGGGAGGTGTACGCCTCGTTTCCGCGGCTCGCCCTCCACGCGACGAGGCTGGCGTTCGCCCATCCGGTGACCGGGGAGCCGATGTCGTTTTCGGCTCCTCTCCCCGACGACGTCGTGGCACTCGTCGACGCGCTCCGGAGCGACGCGTGAGCGCCGCCCGGCCCGCCGTCGCGATCGTGGGCGCCGGCGGCCTCGCACGCGCGCTCTCGCGCGCCCTCGCTCGATCCGGAGGGGCAAGGGTCACGATCGCCTCCCGCCGCCCCGCGGCCGCAGCGGGCCTGGCCCGCGGCGTACGCGGACTCCGCGCCGTACGCCGGATCGAAGACGCCGTGGCCGACGCATCGATCGTCGTCCTCGCGGTCCCCGACCGCGCCATCACCCACCTCGCCCAGGCTCTCGTTCCCATGCGACCGTCGTGGCGCGGAGTCGCCGTGCTCCATGCGGCCGGGGCTTACGGGCCGGAGTTGCTCGCTCCGCTTCGCGCCCGAGCGGCTTCGACCGGCGTCTTGCACCCGCTCGCCGTGCTCGGGGCGCGAGGCAGCGCCACGCTTTGCGGCGCCTACGCGCGCATCGAGGGCCAAACGGGTGCGCGGACCGCGGCGCGCCGGCTTTGCGGTCTCGTCGGCCTCACCCCTCTGCGGGGGTCGGGCCTTCAATCGCCGCAGGGCCGAAGCAGCTATCACGCGGCCGCCTCGCTCGCGTCGAACGACGTGGTCGCACTCCTCGCCGCGGGGCAACGGCTCCTCGTCCGCCGTGGCGTCCCGGCAGGCATGGCGCTTCGTGCCCTCACCGTTCTCGCCGAGGGGGCGCAAAAGCAGGCGCGCGACTCCGGCCTTGCCGGCGCGCTGACCGGGCCCGTGGCGCGAAACGACGGGGCGACGCTCTTGGCGCAGCTGCGGATACTCGCCAAGGACGACCCCGCCGCTGCCGAGGCGCACCGCGCGTTGTCGCTGCGATTGGTTGAGCTCGCTTTGGCCTTCGAAAGACTGGACAAGCCCGCGGCGCGCGCACTTCGGCTGCTGCTCGGGCGTGGCCGCGGCCGCGCCGCCACGGTATAGTTCCCGGGCTCTTGGGAGGATTCGACCGATGCGTAGAGTTCGCATTCTCACCGCGGCGGCCGCCGGATTCGCGATCACGCTCGCGGCTTATGCCGGCGAGGTCAAAACCGACCTGCCGGGGCTGGGCTCAGATCGGCAACTGGTCCAGAAGGACGAGCCCACGTCCGCCGGCTCGTTCGACGGCACGTGGATTTACGTCAATCGCGACATGCACTTCGCCCTGTGGATCCGCACAAGAAACGGCGTGCCCCAGGTCAAGGTGAAGTATCAAAGCCTCGCCAGCCCCGAGGCGTTCGAGTCCGACTGGGAAGGCAAATCGCTCTACTACCTTGCCGGAAACCCGGTGGACTTCGAGCTGAAGCTCGGCGAGAGCACCTCCGATCGGATCGTAGGAAAGTGGACGTGGGTGCTCACGGTCGGCAATTCCCTGAGGCGCGAGACCGCCGACATCGAGATGTACCGCACCGTGTACGGCCGCACCCTCTTGATGGACTTCGGGAACTACGAAAAGACGATCACCAGTGACGGCAAGAGCAAGATCTTTCAGGCCCCCGTCGTATGGAACTGGGCCAAGATCAGCAATCGCGAGTTGCTTTGGGAAGAGCTGCCGTACTGACGGGTCGCGTCGCCCCACGAGCCCTCCTGACGATCGGCGTCATGGCGTTTTTCATCGCCGGCTACTTTGGAGTCGGCCTTCGCGTCGACCCAGCGAACGCCCACGATTTTGGAACCGCGCTCGACCGTCGCATCCCGTTCGTTGCGGCTTCGGTGTGGGTTTACCTGTGGGTTTTCCCCGCCTCTTTTTTTCCCCTGTTCGTGGTGCGGTGTCCGCGCCTGTTCCGGCGCACCCTCATAGCGTACGCGATCGCGATCGCAGCGTCCTTGATCGTCTTCGCCACGTTTCCCGTGACGTCGATCGCCCTCCGGGCAAACCGGGCCGCGCTCGATGTGACGCGCCTGTCACCGCAGGCGGTGGCACTGCTCTACCGTCTCGACCCGCCGGTCAATCTCTTTCCGTCTCTCCACCTCTCGATCGCGGTCTTGGCCGCGCTTTCCGCCTGGAAGGCGCGGCGGGCCTACGGCGCGGCGGCCTGTGTCGGCGTGGCGCTCATCGGAGTGTCGATCTGTACCGTCAAACAGCACTTCGTTATCGACGGCTTGGGCGGTGCCGCGCTGGCCGCGGTCGTCTACGCCTTCGTGCTGCGGCCCTACGCCCCCACGCCGGGGACCAACCCCGCCTACGGGTGGCGCGGACCGGCGGCCTACGCGGCGCTGCTTTTCGCCGCCTACGCCGGGTTTGTCGCGGCTACCAAGCTCCTTCCGTCGTTCCGTTGAGACCGACGACGGAGCCAAGCCTCGGCTGCGGGATCAACCCTTCGCGCAGCATGAACTTCATCAGATGCGCCAAAGTTTCCCTCAGCGGAGGATCCGGTCGCGCGCCCGCTGCGCGGTTTCTTGCCGCTCGATAGCCGCTGTTGTCGTAGCGCTTGTGCTGCATCGCGCCGAGCTTTTCATGGGACCCATTGAAGAAATCGAGCAGCGGGTAGATCGGGTCGTCCTTGGTGCTGCGCCGGTTCATCTCGGCGACAAACTCGGGGATGTCGAGGTAGGTGAACGTGTAGCCGTAATCGCGGCTCAAAACCTCCGCGATGTCGAGCATGTTGTAGTAGTCGTCGACCGTGACGTGGAAGGTCGCGGGATCGGCGTCCCGTTGCTTGAAGAGGGCCACGATGTTGTCCGCCACGATGTCCGCCGGAAGGAGGCTGATCTGGTTCCGCGCTGTGACCGCGATGCCGCGCGTCAGGATGAACGAGAGCAATCGCACGAAGATATCGTCGCGGCTCCCGACGGCATCGGTCGACGCCGAGATGAGCGAGGGGCGGTAGACGCTGACCTTGAGCCCCTGCTTTCTCGCCGCGAAGACCAGTTGCTCAGCCACCCACTTGCTCTGGGAATACCCGAAATCGAGATGGGCCATCTCGGCGTTGTTGTCGGTTTCGAGGAGCACGCCCTTCACCGTCCACCCGAAGATGAACGTGCTCGAGATCAGGTGGAACTCCTTCAAGCAGCCGGTGGCGGCAAACCTCAGGAGCTCCCGCGTGCCGTCGACGTTGTGGGGCCGCATGGCGTCGTAGCCGAGCACGTAGTTCACAGCCGCCGCGTTGTGGAACACGGCATGGACCTGTGTCGAAAGGTGCTTCCACTGCTCCGCCTTGAGGCCGCAATTGTGCCGGGTCAGGTCCCCGCAAACGATCCGAACGCGCGTTTCGAGTTGGTCTTCCAGAGCCGGGGTCAAAAGCCGCGATCGACGTAGTGACGCACGGACCCTGTCCATCCCGTGGATCGGGTCCGTGGCGCGCGTCAAGACGTGCAACGTGTGGGGGGTTTCTCGGAGCAGGCTGCTGAGCAGGAAGGGACCGAAAAACCCGGTCGCACCCGTCAAGAGCACGTGCGAAACGGGCTCTTGCGGCGCCTGAGGCTCGACGCGGTTCATCACCGGAAGCTCCGCGTCCGAACGCATGCAGTCCCGTTCGTAGCTCGCGTGCTCCTGCCGGATCCGCTTCAAGACGTACCGAAGGGCCGCGATCGGCTCGTCGGTCGCCTTTTCGAACTGATCGACCAGCGAGAAGAACTCCGCGATGGTCAGCCTCTGGAGCAATCGAACGTCGACCTCGTTGACCAGTTCTCCGGCGCCGTGTTCTTCCAGGAGGTTCTTGATGTCCGCCAGGATCTCGACCATCGTGAGGGAGTCGATGCCGATCTCCGTGAAGGAGTACTCTTCGCGACCCGTCAGGTTGTACAGCTCGACGATGTACTGGAACCGCTCTTTCAGTCCCGAAGGATCGGCGGCGGCCTCGTCGCCGCGCGCGCTGACGTACGAGGCGATGATCGAGAGCTCGCCGTTTTGCCAACTTTGCCGCGCGCGCTGACGCGACAGCTTTCCCGAAGTCGTTTTGGGGATGGCCTTGTGGGGGACGAACGCGACGGTTTGGGGCTCGACGTAGTACTGCGCCCGAATCGCCCGGGCGATCTCCGCCGGGTCGGGTAGGTCCCTCTGGCTCTTGACTTCGGCGAGAACGACGAGGCTCTCGCCGTCGTCGCCCGCGTCGAAGGCCGCCACGCAGCCCGTCCGGATCTTCCGCGATGAGCTCTCGACGATCGTCTCGATGTCCTGGGGGTAGTAGTTCACCCCGCGAATGATGATGAGATCCTTGATCCGCCCGCAGATGTAAAGCTCGCCCTCGTGACGGAACCCGAGATCTCCGGTGCGCAGGTAGGTCCGGTCGGAGCCGAAGTCGCCGTTGACGACGCCGCCGAACACCTGCCGGTTCAATTCGGCGCGCCTCCAATAACCCTGGCACCGGCTCGCTCCGGCGACCCAGATCTCGCCGATCAGATCGTCGCCGAGTGAAACGCACGAGTCCGGATCGACGATTCGGACTTCGATCCCGTGGACCGGCCTTCCGCAACTGACGATCCGGAGCTGGTTGTTGTTTTGCGGATGGTCGTTTTCGATGTGTAGTTTGCGCTGCTGAAGCGACTTCTTGTTGACGGTGAGGATTCGCTTGCCGTTCTGCGAAACCGCGAGCGTGTTCTCCGCGAGTCCGTACGCGACCACGTGGGCTTCCGAACGCAGCCCCCGGGGGGCGAATCTCTCGAAGAAACGTGAAAACGTCTCGGCGCGAACGGGCTCGGCCGCGTTCATCATCACGCGCACGGAGCTCAAATCCACGTCCGCGAGTTCGGAGTCTTTTAGCTTGTCCTCCCGGAGGCAATACTCGTAGCCGAAATTCGGCGCGGACGTGTACGTCGCCCTTACGCGGCTGAGAGTCTGCAGCCAAAGGGACGGACGCTTCAGGAAATCCAGGGGCGAAAAACCGTAGGTCGTGCCGCCGACGACGAGAGGGAACAGGTAGTACCCGATCAATCCCATGTCGTGGTACTGGGGAAGCCAAGAGACTCCGGTCATCACGTGATCGATCGTGCTGCCGCAGTTGTGAATCACGTTGGCATGACTGACGACGACGCCCTTGGGATCGCTCGTCGACCCGGAGGTGTACTGCAGGAACAGGATCGGGTCCGGGTCGTTGCCGAAGGCATCGAAGGCGATCCCCCTCGCGTCGTCGGTCGTGATCCACATGAGCGCCGGAAGCGCGGGAGCGGTTCGCCACAGGGCCGAGATCTTCCGTCGCGCCAGAAGCAAGTGGTAGGAGCCGAAAAAACCGCGCGTCGTGAGAGCCGCTTTCGCCTCGCAGTCCCTCGCGATGTACGTGAGCTTCGCGAGGCCCGACTCGAAGTTCATCGGGGTCGGCGGATAGACCGGAACGGGGATGACGCCGATCCGCGCGCAAGCCACGAAAGCGGCGATCAACTCGAGACCGGGGGGGTAAACGAGCAGAACCCGATCGCCTCGCACGAGCCCTTTTTCCAGGCAGAGGTGCTGCGCCAGGTGGCGCGTGCGCTCATGGAAGGCCAGGTAGGTGTAGGTGTCGCGCTCCCTCCCATCGATGTCGAGGAAGCTGTACAAACACTTGTCCGGATGGACCGCGGCCCAGTGTTCCAGGGCGTCGATGATCGTGTTCATGCCTGATCCTACAGCGGAAAATACGATGCGACCCGTGGAGGAACGACATCGATTCGACGCTATCATCACCTCTTTTCGAGGTCGCGATGACCCTGGCCGGAAAAGTGGCGCTCGTGACCGGAGCGAGCCGCGGGGTCGGCCGGGGGATCGCCCGGGGCTTGGGCGAGTGCGGGGCGACCGTTTACGTCACGGGCCGGACGTCGTTTCGAGGCGAAAGGGTCGAGCCGCAGACGATCGAATCCGTGGCCCAGGAAGTCGACGCGGCGGGCGGGAGAGGGATCGCCGTGCGGTGCGATCACGCCGTCGACGACGACATCGCCGCGCTTTTTGTCACGATCGAACGGGACTCGGGGCGCCTCGACGTGCTCGTCAACAACGCCCACTCGGGCCTCGCCGAAATCGCGGAGAGCGCGGGTCGCCGGTTCTGGGAGGTCGATGGGGGCGCGTGGGATCGCATGAACCAGGTCGGCCTCCGGGGTCACTACATCGCCTCCGTTCACGCCGCGCGGATGATGGTCGCGGAAAGGTCCGGCCTGATCGTCAACGTGAGCTCCTTCGGGTCGCTCGCCTACCTGATCAACGTCGCCTACGGCGTCGGCAAGGCGGCGCTCGATCGCCTCACGGCGGACATGTCGCGGGAGCTGAGGCCGGAAGGGGTCGCCGTCGTTTCGCTGTGGCCCGGTTTCGTCCGAACGGAGCTGATGTCGTCGGTGATGGAGGACGCCACGCCCGGATACCGACGGGTCCTTGCGGCCTACGGCGAGTCGCCGCTCGTTTCCGGCCGCGCCGTCGCCGCCCTGGCCGCCGACCCGCGGATCCTTCGCTCCTCCGGACGTTGCCTGATCGCCGCCGAGGTGGCGGCGCGGCACGGGCTCCCCGAAGAAGACGGCACGCGCCCCCTATCGCCGCGCAGCTTTCGCCGGCTCGCCCGGGCGCTCCTGCCCCCGAGGTGGCGACGGTTCGCGGCCTTAGCACCCAACGTCAACGTCCCTTTCTTCCTGGTCGCCCCCGCCCTGGCGCGGTTTTCCGAGATCCTCAAGGACAACGGAGGCTAGCGCGATGCACCCCTTTCTCCTGGAGCTGGGTCGATTCAGGGTGCCGACGTACGGCTTCATCTCGCTGTGCGCGCTGGCCGTTGCCGTCTTTCTGATCCGCCGCTACGCGCGCATCGAGGGACTCGATCCGTCTGCGATCACAGAGGCGATCGTCCTCACGATCGCGGTGGGGTTTTTCGGAGCGAGGCTCTTCGAGGTCGTCATCAACTGGGAGCGGTACTTCGGCCAGCCCGGCGGCCTGAAGCTCCTGTTGTTTTCGACCGGGGTGTTCCTCGGGGGGCTGATCACGGCGGTCCCGTTTTGCGTCTTCTGGTTCCGGCACATTCACCTTCCGGTGCTCCAAGGCCTCGACATCCTCGCTTTGACGGGCTGCGTTGCCGAAGGGGTGGGGCGCTGGGGGTGCTTTTTTTCCGGGTGCTGCTACGGGACGCCGACCGACCTCCCTTGGGCCGTGACCTTCCCCGAGATCGGACGCCGGCTGCACGCGGGCCTCCCCGGCGTGCCGATCCACCCGACGCAGATCTACATGTCCCTCAACTCGCTGGCGATCCTGGGAGTCCTCATGCTGCTCTACCGGCGGAAGCGTTTCCACGGCCAGATCATCTCGACCTACGTGCTGCTCTACGCCATCACGCGGTTTTTCCTCGAGTTCGTCCGCGGCGACGCGGATCGAGGTTTCGTGTTCGGCGGCCGCCTGAGCACGTCGCAGTTTCTCGGACTGCTCTTGGCGGTTGGCGCGGGAACGGCGTATTGGGCGCTCGACGCACGGCACCGCCGGTCGGGCGAGCCGGACTGGCGGCGGGCATCGAAATGACGACGGGCGATCGCCGACGAACGAGAGGCCTAAGTACCGCGGTGCTCACCGTCCTTGCTCTGCTCGGCGCGAAGCCGCTCCCCGCCGCTCCGGGCGCTGCCGACCCGGGGTTTGCGGTGCGCATGGTGAAGCTCGGGGGCTCCCCGTCCGACCCCGCGACCAAGGCGCACGTGCGTTTCTGCCGCAAGCTGGGCTTCAACGCGCTCTGGGTCTACGGCCACGAGGCTGGCGCGTGGACGAAGGATCAGGCCCCCAACGGGCCGATCCTGGACCCGGACTTCCTCCGCCTCGCACGCTACTGTCGCAGGCACCGCATGGACCTCTGGGTCTCGATCAACCCGGTGGCCGAAACCCGGGGACGATTCATTTTCTCGGACCCGGACGGGGAGAGCCGCCTGCTGGCTTTCGTGAAGCTCCTGGAGGACAAGGCGAGCGTCCGCCGGATCGTGCTCTCGTTCGACGATCAGCCGACCACCTTGCGCGAGTTGTCCGACATTTTTCGTTACGGCGCGAGCTCCGCCCCCGCCCACCTCGACCTGACGCGACGTCTCGCGTCATCGTTGCCCGGCGACGTCGCGCTGTGGATGTGCGCGGCCGCGTACTGCGACTCGAACCTGGGCGACGGCAACGGACCGTACTCGAAGCCGTTTCTCGCGGGGCTTCCTTCGCTTCCTCCGGAGATCGGGATCGTCTGGACGGGCCCCACGGTGGTCTCCCCCACGATCACCCGCGCCGATCTTACGGCGACGCGCGCGCGTCTCAACGACCGGAAGCTCCTCCTGTACGACAACTTCCCGGTGAACGACAACGGCCCCGACGACGCGCTCGCATTGATCCTGGGTGCGTTGCGGGGCCGCGAGGCCGGAATCCGCGACGTCGTGACGGCGTACCTCGCCTGCCCGGAGAGCCCCCTCGCCGCTTCGCGATTGTCGCTCCTCACAACCGCCGAGTTCCTGAAAGACCCCGCCAGGTACGACCCCGACACGGCCGCGGCGAGGGCGGTGGCGCGCCTGGCGGGGCGCAACCGTGAGGCCGCAAGCGCCCTTGCGACCCAACAACTCGAGTGGGGGGGCTTCGCCGGTAGTCTCAACTATTGGCCTCGCGAAGAAGCGAACCCGGAGGTCGCCGCGGACCGCGTGTACGACCCGGCGTTCGTCGAGTCGTTCACCTGGACCGTCCTGCGCTACCCCGACCGCATCGAAGCACTCGCGCGGGCGGCCGATACCGCGTTTCGGGACGACCTGATCCGGATCATGCAGCGCCGGTTGGCGATCGCGCGGGTCATGCCGCTGACGGTCGAATACCTCGCGCGCCTGCGCGCGGGCCGACCCGACGCCCAAGAGGTGCTCGCGCGCATCGCCGACGAACGGAGCTCCTGGGACGACGATCCCGACGCCGCCCGAATTCTCGATCTCTTCCTCGTCGCCGCGGGGGTTCCCGTGACCGGAGGTACGCCATGAATCCCGCGTCCCGCACGTTCCGCCTCGCGATCTTGGGGCTCGCGAGCTTCATGCTCTTCGGAAGCTACTTCGCCTACGACAGCGTCGCCGCCATCGCCCCGTCACTCATCGAGGCGCTTCACGCCGACCGCGCCGCGATCGGCACCATGTACAGCGCCTACAGCTTCGCGGCCATCGCCGCGGTGCTCCTCGGGGGAGTTCTGATCGACAAGATCGGGACGCGGCGCGCGAGCCTGCTCTTTTCGGCGGTTCTGACCGTGGGGGCGTGCCTCGTGGCGTTCGCCCCTTCGATCGGCTGGATCTACGCGGGACGCCTGATTTTCGGCATGGGAAGCGAGCCGCTCGTCGTCGCGCAAAGCGCGATCCTCGCGCGCTGGTTCAAAGGCAAGGAACTCGCCCTCTCGTTCGGCGTCGCGCTGACCGTCAGCCGCCTGGGCACGCTGTTCACGTTCAACTCGGAAGCTCTGATCGCCGATCGTTACGGCTGGCGCGCGGCGCTTTGGGTCGCGGCGGCGCTTTGCGGCGCGAGCCTTGCGGCCAATTTCGCCTACAACCTGCTGGACAAGAAAGCCGAGCCGGTGTTGGGTCTTGCCGCTTCTCAAAGCGGCGACGAGATCGATTGGAAGCAGGTCCGCCGCGGGGGCTTTTCACCGTCGTTCTGGTACGTCACTCTGCTGTGCGTGACCTTCTATTCGGCGATCTTCCCCTTCACCGACCTTTCGACCGACTTTTTTCACGACAAGTGGGGGCTTCCCGAGGCGAGCGGGAGCGGTCTCCCCTTCTTGCGGGCGGTCTTCTACAACATCACGCACATGTTCAGCACGGCGCAGGGAACGACGTCGATCATCATCACCGCCTCGATGCTCCTGGCACCCTTCGCGGGGCGGCTCGTCGACCGCGTGGGACGCCGCGCGACGTTCATGATCGTCGGCTCGCTGCTGATGATCCCCGCCCACCTGCTCATGGGATGGACGTCGATCCCGCCCGCGTTTTCGATGATCGTCCTCGGCGCGGCGTTCGTCTTGGTGCCCGCCGCGATGTGGCCGTCGATCCCACTCGTCGTCGACAAGGAACGGATCGGCACCGCGTTCGGATTGATGACGGCGATCCAGAACATCGGCCTTCTCGTTTTCCCCTACCTGAACGGGAAGCTTCGCGACGTGACGAGCGGCTACGGGTGGAGCCAGACGATGTTCGCGGCCCTGGGCGTTGCCGGTCTCGTTTTTGCGATCCTGCTGCTTTCCACCGACCGCAAGGCGGGACACGTGCTCGAGCGTCCGACGCCGCTAGGCTGAGGCTGCTTCGACTCCGTGTTCCATCTCGGTGGCGGGGAGCAGCGCGCGGAACAGGGCGCCCTGCCCCGGTGCGTCGTCGACCCAGATCGTCCCGCCGTGGGCCTCGACGGCGAGGCGGCAAAACGTCAAGCCCAGGCCACGGTTGGCGCCCGGCATCGACTTCCGGCTCTCCAGGCGCTGGAACTTCTCGAAGATCTTCTCGCGGAACTCCGGCGGCACGCCCGAACCTTGGTCGGAAACCGCGATCTCGATCCCCTCGTCGCACAGCGTGACGGCCAAGCGGACGATCCCACCCTGGGGGGAGTGCTCGATCGCATTCGACAGGAGGTTGTCCAAGACCCGGCGCAGCACGGCTCCGTCGCCTCTCAAAATCGCGGTCGCCTCGTCGGCGACGAGTTCGAGTTGGACGCCCCTCTGGGTGGCCCCACTTTCCATCTCCTGGCAGGCCTTGCGCGCGAGCGAGCCGGCGTCCAAGGGCTCGGGATGCAAGACGAGCTTGCCTTCCTCGAGCTGGCCGATATCCAAGAGGTTCAGGATCATCTGGTGCATGCGCCACGCGGCCGCCTTCGACCGGCGAACGAGGTGCAGTACCGACTCGTCGGCCTTCCGTTCCATGAGTTCGAGGTTGCCTAGAACCGCCGCGAGTGGGTTTTTCAGGTCGTGAACGAGCGTTTGCGTGAGTGTTTCTTTGAGCCCTTCGAGCTCCTCGAGCTTGGCGTTCCTCAGGGCAACCGTCTCTCTCGCCTCTTCGAGCTCCGCGAGCAGCCTCCGCGCGCGAAGCATCGAACGCACCTTCGCCATGAACTCCTCGCGGCGCACGGGCTTTGCGATGTAATCGTCGGCGCCCGTGTCGAGACCCTCGACCCGATGCGGCGATCCGTCCAGGGCGGTGACCAGAACGACCTGGCAGAGCCGGGTGCGCGGGTCGTTTTTGAGTTGGCGGCAGACCTCGAGCCCGGAGAGATCCGGCATCATCACGTCGAGCAGCACGAGGTCGGGCGGCCGCTCCGAGGCCAGCGCCAGCGCGGTGCGCCCGTCGGGGGCGAGCCGGACGTCGTATCCCGCGACCATGAGGTACTCCTCGAGGAGCCTTCGGTTCCTGGGATCGTCGTCGACCACCAAGATCTCGGGCGTGTGCGGGATCTTGTTCATGCAACTCCCTCCTTGAGGGCGAGATAAGAGCCGACCTGCTGCGGAAACCGCGACAGCCGGATCGGCTTGGCGATGAAACCAGCGCACCCGGCTTCGCGGGCGCGCGCTTCGTCTTGGACTTCCACGTGGGACGAGAGCGCGACGACGGGGATCCCACGGGTCTGAGGATCGGCCTTCAGCCGCCGCGTCGCCTCGATGCCGTTCAACCCCGGAAGCTCGAGATCCATGAGGATCAGGTGAGGGCGTTCGCTGCGCGCGATTTCGATCCCCTCTTCCCCGGTGTCGGCCTCGAGCACGCGATACCCGCGCGAGCGCAGCACGTTCCGGGCGAGCTTGCGATTGACCGGGTTGTCCTCGACGACGAGGACGGTACTCCCCCGCGCGACCTCGCCCGCATCGCGGCGGACATCCGGCTCCCGGAGCCGTGTGGCGTCGGCGCGTGTCGCCGTCACGACGGCCGGGCGGGAGGCCTTGGCGTCCGGAAAGACGCACCGGAAGGAGGCCCCGTGGCCTCGCCGCGAGGTCACCGTCACGCTCCCGCCGTGAACCGTCATCATGCGCCGGACCAGTGCCAACCCCAGGCCGGTGCCTTGGTAGCGGCGCGCATAGGTCGCGTCGGCCTGGTAGAACTCGTGGAAGATCTTTTCTTGATCCTCCTCGGCGATGCCGATTCCGGTGTCGGTCACGCGAAGGACGAGGTCGCTCCCCTCGAACCGCGCGGCCGCCTCGATGCGCCCGTCTTCCGGCGTGAATTTGACGGCGTTGCTCAACAGATTGACCAACACCTGGCGCACCAGGCGCGGGTCGACGCGAGCGGCGCCGGAGAGTTCGCAACACACCTCGACCTGGAGTTTCTTCTTTCCGGCCTGCGGACGCAGCATCGCCACGGATTCTTGGAGCAGTTCGTCGATGTCGGCGTCCTCGCGATGCACCTCGAGCTTGCCGGCCTCTATCTTGGACAGGTCGAGGATGTCGTTGATGAGCGCCAGCAGGTGCTCGCCGCTGTCCGTGATGTCCGACAGGAACTCGCGCTGGCGGGTCGACAGCTCGCCGAAGTTCGGGTCGGACATGAGTTCCGAGAATCCGATCACCGAGTTCAACGGCGTGCGCAGCTCGTGCGAGACGCTGGCGAGAAACGCGCTTTTCGCCTGCGACGCTTCGGTCAGCGCGCGATTGGTGTCCGAAAGCATCCGGTTCGCCGCCTCGAGCCCTTGGAGGGCGGTCGCCAACTCGTGCGTGCGCTCGACGACCTTTTGCTCCAGCGCGGCGTTCAGAGCGCAGACCTCGTCAACGCGCCGCTCGTGCTCCTGGATCGCCTCGCGGTGCGCCTTGTAGAACGCCAGGAGCAGCCAGCACGGCGGGATACCCAGGGCCAGGGCCCAAAGCCCCCACGCTTGCAGCGCGACGATCATCACGGCGGCGAGCGTCAGCCCCGTGAAGTACGACACCGTGGTCCACTGGAACGTCTCGCGCCAAACCGCCATCACCGGCGTGTGTTGCTGGAACGCGATGGCGACGGTGACCAGTCCCGTGTTGACGAGGAAGTACCCCGCCGTCGCCGCGGCCAACGGCCCGAACGACACCCACAACGAACCGCCGACCTTCCCGCCCGTCAGAAGAAACGCCCACGACGCCGCGGCGGACGCGAGGGTCACCGCGCCCAGGTTGAACGCGGTGCGCATCGGGTCGAGCCGCCGTCCCGGCCGCACGAGAATGCCGGTGAGGCCGACCACCGCAACGATCATGGCCTCGAGCGGTCCCAAGACCGCGACCGCGAGGAGGACGAACGGGTGCGTCGCCGATAGCTCGGTCTTGAAGCGAGGGAAACTGACGGGACGCAGGCCGGCGAGCGCCGCAAGCGCCGCGACCAGGGACAACGTCCCGAGGTCTCCCCGCCAGACCCTTCCCGTTCCGAGGGCGAGCGCGATGAGGGCGCACGCGTCCACGGAAGCGACGTAGCGCTTGAGCCACGGCGAGACCCCGATTCCGGCCGAGTCGACGGACGTCAAACGGTTCTCCCCCTGCCTGGCGACTATTTGCCGGGTATTCACTACGCAAGATCGGTTCCCGCGCGGCCGTTCGGAAAAGCGCCAAAACCCCACAGCGACTCACAATTCCGTACTCGCAGCGGCTGCCGACTGCCACTTCCCGTCCTTCGGGCTGCCACCAGGCGTCAGCGCTAGAATCCCCGCGCGCGATGGGGAGGCCCCTCGAAGGAGGCTGGGATGGCGGTCACGCTCGATGTGGTTTACGAGGGGGATCTGGAGTGCACCCTGACGCACGGTCCGTCCGGAGACCGGATGAGAACCGACGCTCCGGTCGACAACCGCGGCCGGGGCGCGCACTTCTCCCCGACCGACCTCGTGGGCGCCGCGATGGGGTCGTGCACGCTGACGGTGATGGGCATCGTCGCGCGCGATCGAGGCTGGGACATGAAGGGCGCGACCGCCAGAGTCGTCAAGGAAATGGGGGCGGAGCCGCGCCGCCACATCGCCAAGCTGACCGTCGCCATCACCCTTCCCGCGACGCTCGACGACAAGGCCCGCACCATCCTCGAGCGCACCGCGACGACGTGCCCGGTCCAGGCGTCCATGGGCTCGCTGACTCAGATCGATTTGACTTTCGTGTACGTGTAGGAGTTGGCGTCCCCAACGGGATTCGAACCCGTGTCGCCACCTTGAAAGGGTGGTGTCCTAGGCCAGGCTAGACGATAGGGACGTCTTCGATGCGAAGCGGGCCGGGAGTGTAGCGGACGCCCGGCCGGGCTTCAACAATCCCCTAACGGGCGGGGGGGCGCTAGGCCTCCAGCCCCTCGGCCAGGTGCGCGATCGAATGCGCGTAGTAGGCGAGCAACGGAACCTGACCCTCGCGCGGCGTGAAGAGGCCGTCCTTCTCGTCGACGATGTTGCGCAAGGTGAGCATGCGCAGGCCGACGTCGACGGCGTAGTCTTGGTCGGCGCGCGGAACGTAGACGTGGGCGTCTTTCGCCTCGAGCGCCCGCATGAGGCCGAGGACCTCGGCCTTGATCTCGAGTTCCGAAGCCGGACGTCCCTCGCGGCGCAGGAGCACCGTGGCCACCAGGGCGACCGGCAGTGCTGGGACCACGCGGCCGACCTCGTTCATCAGGTGACTGGCGAGCTTGGCGACCGCGGGGGCGCGCCCGTCCTTCGTCATCGAGGCGAAGTCGATGCCCTCGCGCTCGACCCAATCGCGCATCGACACGGGCGTGCCGAAGTTCACGCATGCGTAGCCGAAGCGGTACCACCGGCGCGCGGCCATCTGTCCGAGGTTGCGGGCGAGGAACGCAACGGACGTCCAGGCCGCGTGGGTACGCGATCGCTTGGGCGCTTCGGGCGCGAGCGCGGCGAGTTGCGTTCGATCCTCGAAGACGCGGTCGTAATTGATGCCGACGGGAATGAAGACCAGGTCCCGGCGCCCCTTCGGGTCGAACGCGCGGAGCATGTAGTCGAGGAGGCCGAGCTTAGGCGGGCCCAGGCGGCCGTCTTTCGTCAGACCCCCTTCGGGAAAGATCGCCTGCACGACGCCGGCCTCCGTCGCCATCTGGACGTAGCGTTCCACGACCTTGCGGTAGAGCGGGTCGCGCGAGTTGCGGCGGATGAAGTAGGCCCCCATCGCCCGAATCAGCTGTTGCAGCGGCCAGATGCGCGCCCACTCCCCCACCGCGTACGAGAGGGCCGTGCGTTCGGCGACGAGGTAGGCGACGAGCACGTAGTCCATGTTCGAGCGGTGGTTCATGACGAAGACGATCGACGACCCTGGGTCCACGCGGCCTAGGGCGCCGTCGTCGGAGAAGCCGACGCGCACGCGGTAGAGGACCCGGGCGGTGTTGTCCGCGATCCAAGTGCCGAAGCGGAAATAGATGTCGGCGTTGAACGACGGGACGATCTCCTTCGCGTAGCGGCGGACGATCGCCTCGACCTTGGCGCGCGACAGGCCGGTGCTCGCCGCGTGCGCCTCCTCCGCCTCGAGGACCTGCGGGTCGTTGCAGAGCCTCTCGACGAGCTTCGCCCGCGGCGTGGCCTTGAACGGCTCGATGCGCACCTTGAGGTGGCGGTTCACGCGGTCGATGACGCGGTTCAGGCGCCATTCGAGGAACCAACCCGTGAGAGGACGAAAGATACGATCGAGGAGGGCGATGGCGGCGAAGGCCGCGAGCGCGAAGACGAGCCAGAGCGGGAGGGAGACGTCAGAGGTCAAGGCGTGCTCGGTCTGGCTCTTGCGTCCGCAAGACCTCCCCTTTCCACATCGAGCGGCCGATCTGTGGTGAGCCGTGCTGGACTCGAACCAGCGACCCTCAGCTTAAAAGGCTGGTGCTCTACCGCCTGAGCTAACGGCCCACACTCACGGAAGCGCCGGATACATTAGCACTCGCGGCAACGTTCGAGAGCGCGCGGCTCAGATCAGGAGATGCCCAAGCGCCGGGCGATCGGTCCTTGCGGCTTGATGATGCTCTGTTCACGATCGGGCCCCACCGACACCAACCCGATCTCGGCGCCGACGACCGCTCCGAGCCGCTCCACGTAGCCTCGCGCGGCCTCGGGGAGATCGTCCCACCGGCGCGCTCCCGTGGTGTCTTGCTTCCACCCCGGGAGCGTCTCGTAGACCGGCTCGATCCGCTGGGCATCCGCGACACAAGGTGGAAACGAGCGAATCTCGCGGCCATCGAGGCGGTAGCCGACGCACAGCGGGATCTCGTCGAACGCGTCCAAGACATCGAGGAGCATCACGCAAACGGCGTCGAAGCGGTTGATCCGGTTCGCGTACGCGGCGGCGATGCCGTCGAACCAGCCGCAGCGGCGCGGCCGGCCTGTGACCGTGCCGAACTCCCGGCCACGCTTCCTGAGCAACTCGCCGAATCCCTCCGGCCCGTCGAGGAGTTCGGTGGGCATCGGTCCGCCGCCGACGCGGCTGCAGTAGGCCTTGAAGACCCCGGCGATCATGTCCACCCGGCGGGGCGATATCCCCAGACCCCCGCACAGACCGCCCGCGACGGTGGACGACGACGTCACGAACGGATACGAGCCGTGGTCGAGGTCGAGCAGCGTGCCTTGGGCCCCCTCGAACAGGATCGAACGTCCCTCGTCCATCCAGTCGTTGAGCAGCAGCGTCGTGTCGGCGATGTACGGGGCCAGACGCTGTCCTTGGGCGTAGGCCTCAGCGGCGATTGCCTCCGGAGCGCCTGGATTCTCCCCCGCCGTGCGGAGTAGGCGGCCCGGCTCGCCCTCGACGATGCGGCGGATCTTCTCGACGAGCGCGTCGCGATCGACGAGGTCGCCGACTCGCAAACCCGTGCGGGCGGCCTTTGCTTCGTAGGTCGGCCCGATCCCCCGCTGCGTCGTCCCGATCTTGGCGGCGTCGCCCGCCGCGGCCTCGCGCACCGCATCGATCCGGGCCAGCAGAGGGAGGATGACGTGGGCACGATCGCTGATGAAGAAGCGTCGATCCAACGAGACGCCGCCCGCAAGCAGGTTGTCGAGCTCGCCGATCAATTTGGCGAGGTCCAACACCGTGCCGTTTCCGATGACGATGCGCGCGTCGGGGCGGAACACGCCGGACGGGATGTGCTGCAGGGCGTGGCGCCGTCCGCCGATCGTGACGGTGTGCCCCGCGTTCGGTCCGCCCTGGTAGCGCGCGACGACGTCGAACCGATCGGAGAAGAGGTCGACGACCTTCCCCTTCCCTTCGTCGCCCCACTGGGCGCCGACGACGGCGAGATTTCCGCGCACGGCGTTCACACGGTGCCGGAGGGAGGAGCGAGCAGACCCGCGACGCGAAACACCAGCGCTTCACCGATCTGCGTCTTGTCGAGGAAGCCCTGCGCACCGATCTGATGCAGGAACTCCAGGATGTTGTCTTTGTAGACGGAGGAGATCGCCAAGACGATCGTGTCCTTGACGCGCTCGTCCTGGCGAAGCTCGCGAAGGACGTCGAATCCCGTCATGCGCGGCATCAGAAGGTCGAGCACGACCACGTCGGGGTGCTCCTCGCGGATGAGGCGCATCGCCTCGGTCCCGTCCAGGGCCAAAAGCACCAGGAACCCGGCCGCGGACAGGAGCGCCTCGCACTGATCGAGGATTTCTTGGGAGTCGTCCGCGACGAGGATCGTTCGTTTGCGCGGCACCGCCCGGAACGAACCCGACGACGACGACGAGTGCACCTCGTCGAGTTCCAGATCGATCCGGACGATCGTCTGGCAACCCGGGCACATGTAAGGGACGACCTTCCCGGCGGGAGCGTCGCCCGCCAAGCGAATTTCGGTCTTACATTGCGGGCAGCGAACGAGCATGCGAGGCGAAACTATACCACGCGGGCCCGGCGATTTACGGTTTGAAAGCTCTTCCTGCTAGCATCCGCGCATGCGAAAACAAGCCCCTTCGGGAGCCGTCCTCGTCGATGGCCGTACGCTGACCTTGGAGGCGGTCGAGCGCGTCGCCTTCGGCGCCTCCTGCTCGCTTTCGCCGTCCGCGCGGCTTCGGGTGAGCGCTTCCAGGAGAGCCGTCGAGCAGGCGGTGCGCGGCGGGCGGCTCGTCTACGGCGTCAATACGGGATTCGGGCACTTGGCGAACGTCAGCATTCCCAAGGATCAACTGGCCGAGCTCCAGGTGAACCTGATCCGATCGCATGCGGCGGGCACCGGCTCCCCCCTCGAAGAGCCCGTGGTGCGGGCCATTCTCGCCCTGCGCGCGAACTGCCTCGCCCGCGGCCACTCGGGACTGAAGCTCGAAACACTCCTGCGCATGCTCTCGATGCTCGACGCCGGCATCGTGCCGGTCGTCCCCGAAAAGGGGAGCGTCGGCGCCTCGGGAGATCTCGCGCCACTGGCCCACGTGGCCTTGGCACTCATCGGGGAAGGAGACGTCTTCTACCGCGGAAAGACGATGCCCGCACGCGTCGCGTGGAAGCGGGCGCGCTTGCAGCCCGTCACGCTCGCCGCGAAGGAAGGCATCGCGCTGATCAACGGGACCCAGGTCATGACCGCGATCGGAACGCTGGCTCTCTTGCGCGCCGAGCGACTGGCGTTGGCGGCCGACATCGTCGGCGCGATGACGCTCGAGGCGCTGAAGGGCTCGCATCGCGCGTTCGACAAGAGGATCCAAGATGCCCGCCCGCAGCGCGGCCAACGCGTCTCAGCCGCCAACCTGCGCAAGATCCTCGCCGATAGCCCCATCGAGCGCGCGCACGCCGATTGCGGCCGCGTGCAGGACGCCTACGCGCTCCGGTGCATGCCGCAGGTGCACGGCGCGGCTCGCGACACGTTCCGTTTCGTGCGCGAGATCCTGACGATCGAGATCAATGCCTCGACCGACAATCCCATGGTCTTCGCGGAGTCGGGAGATCTCGTCTCGGGCGGCAACTTCCACGGCCAGCCGGTGGCGGTCGCTCTCGATCATCTGGCCGTTGCGACCTGCTCGCTCGCGGGAATCAGCGAGCGCCGGATCGAGCGCCTCCTCAATCCGGCGCTTTCGGATCTCCCGCCGTTCTTGGCGAAAAACGCGGGGCTGAACTCGGGATTGATGATGGCGCACGTCACGGCGGCGGCGCTCGTTTCCGAAAACAAGGTCCTGGCCCACCCCGCGAGCGTCGACACGATCCCGACCTCGGCCGGCAAGGAGGATCACGTCTCGATGGGCGTGCACGCCGCGCGCAAGGCCTTGTCGATCGTGGAGAACACGGCGACGGTCCTCGGGATCGAGTTGCTCGCGGCGGCGCAAGCGCTCGACTTCCACGAGAAGCGGCCCGGACGGGGGGCCCTCGCGGCGCACCGGTTCTTCAGACGCCGTGTCGAGGCGATGGAGCGCGATCGCGTCTTGGCACCGGACATCGAGGCCGCGCGAACCCTCGTCCTCGACCCCTCGTTCCGAACCGCAGTCGAGAAGGCGGCGGGTCCGCTGTCGTGAACCGGTTTTGAGCTTGGTGGACGGCAAGGGGATCGAACCCTCGACCTCGGCGTTGCGAACGCCGCGCTCTCCCATCTGAGCTAGCCGCCCGTATTCGACCTGCCCCGGGTGGTGGGGCGTGCAGGATTTGAACCTGCGACTTCCACCGTGTGAAGATGGCACTCTACCGCTGAGTTAACGCCCCTTGAGTCGTAAAACTCCACCTCGTCACGCCCGAAGCGCGGCGCGTTATACCACAGACGTGGCAGACTGGCACCGAGCAAGGGAGCTCTTGAGGAGTCGTTTCGACTTTGAGCACCATAGACCCCACCCCCGGCCACGTTCTCTTGGTGTGCGACGATCGCCCCCAGTCGGAGAGACTCTCCCGCTTGATTGCGAGGGCGGGGCACGAGGTCGTCGTGCTGTCCGGAGCCGAGAAGTTCCTCATGCGCGAGGGGGACGACCTGCGGGTCAACCTCGTCGTGACCGACCTCGACTCGGACGATCCCGCCGTTCGCGCCCTGCTCAATCGTCTCCTTTCGGGGGACCTGTTCCGCGCGGTCCCGCAGATCCACGTTTTTCGAGATCTGGCGCTCATGTCCGCGTGGCGCCTTGCCAACCCGACGCTCGCTTCATACGCGATGGCCTCGCCGCCTTCGGCCGAAGACTTCGAGGCGCGCGTTCGACTGGCGGGCGAGGTCGGACGCTTGCAGCGCGAATTGGCGCACCACACGATGCGCGACGGGTTGACCGCGCTCGCCAACCGGCGTCATCTCCTGCTGCGCCTCGACGAGGAATTTTCTCGCGCGAGGCGCTACCGCACCCCGTTGTCCGTCGCCGTGTTCGACATCGACCGGCTGAAAGAAGTCAACGACGCTCACGGGCAGGCGACGGGCGACGCCGTGATCCGTCGCGTGGGCGAGCTCATCCGCGCCCAAGTTCGCCGCGAGGACGTCGTGGGCCGCCTGGGTGGAGACGTCTTTGGCGTCGCCCTCCCCGGGAACCGTTACCGCGGGGCCGCGACCCTCGCGAACAAGATCCGGACCGAAGCCGAGGAAACATCTTTCGCACGCGGCGGTGTCGAGATCGCGATCCGGTTGTCCTGCGGGATCTCGACTTATCCCGACAACCGGGCGATCAAGACGGCCGACGATCTCCTGGCCACTGCGGAAACGGCGTTACGCGAGGCCAAAGCCCGCGGGGGCAACCGCATCTTCATCGATGAAGGGGTGCTGCGCAGCGAGCGCCCGGTGGTGCTCGTCGTCGATGCCGACGCACATCTTTTGGACCTTGCCGAAGACCTGCTCTCGCTTGACGATTTCCGCGTCGTGAAGGCGGACAACGCGCGCACCGCGCTCGAGACCCTGACCCTTCGCCGCCCCGATCTTCTGGTACTCGACCTCGGGATGGTCGATCCCGACGAGGGCGTCGCGTTGATCGAAAAGGTTCAGCATCTCTACCCCGCAAGCCGCTTCCCGATCATTGGACTGTCGAACGGCCCCAACGCCGACCCCGATGCGCTCGCACGGTTCGGGGTCGACCGTTTCATCACGAAGCCGTTCAGCGCGAGCCTCCTTCGCATCGCCGCGCGCGAGCTCTTCGAGTCCTACCGCGTTTGACCCACGGTGGCCGCAAGCTTGTTGACTGAATGAGATTCGGGACCGTCCGCACCCGGACGGTCCGGACAATCGGCGGACAGCGAAACCACGGCATTCCGTCATTCCGGCTCGGCCTGCCGCTTGCTCGTTCGCTGGGTCATGCGCTGGCCGAAACAGCCCGTCCAAAACGTGCGTCCTTCGCGGTTCATGCCGCCCTTCTGTCCATGGCCTGAGTGTTCCGCCCACCGATCGCGCGGAAAGGG
>JAQBEH010000022.1:0-76228 GCA_032124015.1 Acidobacteriota bacterium | reverse complement strand
CTGAGGAAATAGGGGAGAGAACGAAAAGGGGACAGCAACCGTTTTCCTGCGGGAAAACGGTTGCTGTCCCCTTTTCGTTCTCTCCCCTATTCCCTCGCGGCTTCCTTCAATACGGCCCAACACCTCGCGACATGGTCTTCGGTTTGCCGCGGATTTCCGATCGCAACGCGCAGCGTGAAACAGCCGTCGAGCTTGGTGTGCGAGAGGTAGGCCTTACCTGAGGCGTTGACGCGCTCGAGAATCGCGGCGTTTGTCGCGTCGAGATCGTCTCCCTTGCAATAACGCAAACAGACCGTGGCAAACGGGACGGGAGCGAGCCGCTCCCAGTCGGGATCGGCATCGACCCAACCCGCCAACAGTTGCGCCAGGCGCACGTGCTCGCGCAGCCGCGCGGCCATGCCGTCGACACCGAACCAGCGGATCTGCATCCACATCTTCAGCGCGCGGAATCGGCGACCAAGCTGGATGCCGTACTCGTTGAAGTTGTGAACGCTTCCGATTTCGGGGGTACGCAAGTACTCGGGAACGAGACTGAAGGCGTCCCTGAAGGTCTCGGGGCTGCGGAACAGGAGCAGCGACGCGTCGAACGGGGTGAACATCCACTTGTGCGGGTTGACGACGATGGAATCCGCGCGCTCCCAGCCGCCGAGTAAAGGCCGCATCTCGGGGACGATCGCGGCCGCGCCCGCGTACGCGGCGTCGACGTGCAGCCAGAGATTTTCGCGGTGGCAGATCTCAGCGATCGCATCGCAGGGATCGACGCTCGTTGTCGAAGTGGTCCCGACCATGGCGACGACGCAAAACGGCGTCCAGCCAGTGGCACGGTCCTCGGTGATGGCGGCTGCGAGCGCGTCCGCACGCATCCGGTACGCGGCGTCCACGGGGATCCGCCGCACGCCGGCTCGACCTATCCCCGCAACGATGGCCGCCTTCTCGATCGACGAATGCGCCTCGGTCGAAGCGTACATTCTAAGGCGACCGATCCCCGGCCGGCCCGCGAGACCTTCGTCACGCGCGGCGAGCCCCGGCACGACGTGGCGGGCCGCGACGATCGAGAGCAGCGACGAGATCGACGCGGTGTCGGTGAACATCCCGTCGAACGCGTCGGGCAGGCCGAGCATCTGGCGCAGCCACGACACGACCACTTCCTCGAGCTCCGTCGAAGACGGCGCGTTGCGCCAGAGCATGACGTTGGAGTTCAGCGTCGACGACAGCCACTCCCCCAAGATCCCCGGCCCCGACGCGACGCTCGGGAAATAGGCCATGAACATCGGATGCTGCCAGTGCGTGATGAACGGCTCGATGATCGAACGGTAGTCCGCGAGGATGTCGTCGAGCGGTTGCGGAGCCGCCGGCGGCGAGGCGGGCAGCTTCGCTCGCGTGGCGCCAGGACCGATATTCGGCAGCACGTCGTAGCCTTCGAGGCCGTCGAGGTAGTCGGCCGAGAGATCGGCGACGCGATGAGCCGCTTCGCGGAAGTCGTCGGGCGACATATCGCCGAGGGCGAGCTGTTCGGCGGTGAGTTTTTTCGGTTCCAGCGTCATCGAAAGCTCCACCACACGACGATTCCCAGCACGATGCGATACCACGCAAATGGGGTCAGGTCGTGCGTGGCGACGAAGCGCAGCAACCAACGTATCGCCGCCCAAGCGACGACGAAGGACACCGCCGTCGCTACCAACAGCCACAAGAGATCGCCGGGGATCAACGCGTCGTGCTTCTTCCAGATGTTGTAGACGGTCGCGGCGCCCAGGGTCGGAATCGCGAGGAAGAACGAAAACTCGGTCGCGGCCTTCCGTTCGAGCCCGCACAGGAGTCCACCCAAGATCGTCGCCGCCGAACGAGAAAAGCCGGGCCACAGAGCCACGCACTGGGCGAGGCCGATCAACGCCGCGCGCCCCGGTCCGACCCGATCGACGCGATCGATCGTGGGCGCCGGCTTCCACCGCTCGATCGCCAGGATCGCGATCGCTCCCGCGACCAGAGCGGCCGCGACGGTACGGGGCCCAAACAGATAGTCGCTGATCCAATCGTGCGTCAGCAGTCCGGTCCCGGCCGCAGGCAGGAACGCGATCGCGATGCTCAGTGCGAACGACCTCTCCGGCGACCTGGTCATGGCACCGCGGGCGACCGCGAGGAGTTTCGCGCGATATTCCACCATGACTGCCAGCACCGCACCGATCTGGATGAAAATCGCGAACACCTCCGCGCGGTCTCCGGTCAAGCCGCAGAGCCGCTCGACAAGAATCAGGTGGCCGGTCGAGGAGATCGGCAGGAACTCCGTGATCCCCTCGACGAGGCCGAGGAGAAGCGCGATCAGCGGGAGAGGGAGGATCACTTCGCCTCCTGGGGAAAAGCCCGGGCCTTGACCATCAACGCGGGCACCAAGGTCAGTGCCGTCAGCAAGCACGTCAAAGAGCCGATGAGCGCCACGATGCCCACGCTGCGCATCGCCGGGTAATTACCGAAGGCGAGCGTTCCGAAGCCCGCGACGTTGGTGGCCGCGGCCAGGATGACCCCCTTGCCCGTCTCGATGACGCCCTCGTCGAGCACGCCGCCGTTGGCCGAGAGGCGATGGACGATGTGGATCGCATAATCGATTCCGACCCCCATGATCATCGTGGCGACGAACGCGTTCGCATAGTTGATCTGCATGCCGACGAGCTTCATGCAGCCGAGCATCATGAGGACCCCGGAGATGACCTGTGCCAGAGCGATCGCGGTCAACTTCGCGCTTCGGAAGTCGAACCAGAGCAGCATCGCCACGAGCGCAAGGCCAAGCGCGACCGCGACCCGCGAGTCGTAGAGGTAGATCCTGCGAAGCTCGCGCCCAACGACGTTCGTACCGGTAACGACGATGCCCGGGTCGCCGGCCTGAAGGGCCTCGACCAGTCCCGGAGGCGGGTTGCGGCGCCACCTGGGATCAGTCGTATGGAGGTAGGTCACGATTTTCACGCGGCCCGACCCGCGATGCACGTAACGCTCGACGATCCGGCCGAGTCCGTTGTGCTCGAGGTCGTCCAGGGTGATGGGCCGGGCAGGCGCCAAAAAGCGCTGCATCTGCTCGAAGTAGGGCGCGAACGCCTCCTCGCGGAAGCCGTTTTCCGCGAGGGCCGCGTGGAGCGTCGTCCGGATGCGATCCGCGTCAAACGCCGCCGCATCTTGGCCGCGGACCGCGTCGATGACCTGCTGTTGCTGCTCGGCCAGAGGGAGGTAGGTGAGGATGGACTCGTACGATCCGACGGTGCCGTCCGCGAGGAACGGCTTCAGGCGCTCCTCGATCGTGTGGGTCCTTCGAACCGCCTCGTCGACGTCTTGCCCTTCGGCGATCGCCATCATGTAGGACAGCGAGGCTCCGAATTTCTCGGTGATCTCTTTTTGGACCGCAAACGACGGCGCATCGCCGCTCCGCAGCGAATCGACGCTCGCGTCGAAATCCAGATTCAGCGCGAGCGCCGAAGCGGCGATCGTCAGCACCGAGATCCCCGCGATCACGCCGACCCGATGCTTGACCGAAAACGTGATCAGGTGCTCGAGCCCCAAGGACTGGAGGTGGAGCTTCTTGACCTTGCGCTCTCGGGTTTTTCCGAGCCCCTCGTTCCACGCGATCATCGCCGGGAGGAGAAAGAGAATCGCCACCGCGCAGATGAGGACCCCGGTCCCGACGAGAAAGCCCAGGTCGCTCAGGCCGCGGAAGCTGCCCACGCACATCGCGTAGAACGTCCCGGCTGAGGTGATGGCCCCCGTGAATACGCCGAGTCCCGTCTGGCCGACCATCCGCCCGGTCGCCTCCGCAACGGACGCGCCCCCCTGGCGTTCCTCCACGTAGCGCGCGTACATCAGGATCGTGAAGTCGGTCCCCAACCCCATCAACAAGGCGGGGAGCGACGCCGACGCCGAGTTCAGGCTCCCCAGCACGATCGTCGCAACCGCGAAGGTGATCGCCTGTCCGACGATCAGCGGCACGGAGGAATAAAACAGCGCGGCGAGCCGCCGATAGCAGATCCAGTAGAGGAGGACGACCGCGACGAACGCCACGACACCGTTCAAGACGACCGTCCGCTTCAGCAATCCCGATTCCTCGGTGAGAGCGGCGGGATTGCCGCCGAAGCGCAGTTCGGTCCCGCCTCCCCCGTCGCCGTCGGCGAGGAGCGTGGCGCGCACCTCCTCGGCGTCGTCCCGGGCCGCGGCGAGGAGCTTTCGCGAGAACGCGAGATCCTGAGACGGGTGGGACGGCTTCACCAACATGATCAGCGTGCGGTTATCCCTCGAGAGGTAGTACCCGTCGGACAGATCGACCTTGAGCGCGCCGCGATGGGCCAACAGCCGGTCGACGAACAGCGGCATCAGGCCGAGAGGATCCCGAAGCAGGAGACCCTCGGCGATCGAAGCGGTCGGCGAGGAGAGCGCGATCTTGTTCTCGCGGATCTGGCGGCGGATCGCCTCGTCATCGAGCTTGCCGGCAATCTGAGGAAGTTGTTCCGGCGGGACGAAGAGGAGGGCGTTCTCCGAGAAAAGTTGCATGAACTTGGCGTCGGGTTGGAACCGGTACTCGACGCTCCGGACGAGATCCTCGCGCGCCCTCAGTTTCTCGGCGAACAGATCGGCGAAGTCCTCGATTTCGTCGGGGCCCTCATCCTGTGCGGCCTCGAACAGAACGATGAGGTAGTCGATCGAGCCGAACTCGTGCAGCGCCTCGCGAAACGTGTCGACCTGGCGGTTCCCGCGCGGGATCAGGTTCAACACGTCCGACTCGATCTTGATGTGGGAACTGATCCAGGTCGATGCGAGGAGCAGGATCAGCGCGCCCGCAAAAACGAGCTTGAACCGTTCTCGGCTGAATCGCTCGATGCGGAGGAGGAGCCGTTGCTTGCGCCCGACGGGAGAATCGCCGGGCGATTGGTTACTCATGAGGTCCGGATTATTCCGCCCGGCCCGGGAAGCGTCAACTGCCGCATGATATCTTGCCATTTCTTTCGTGGAGGTGACGCATGGACGCTCTCAAGCTCTCGGCAAACGATTACATCAAGCTCGAAGACGACTACGGGGCCCACAACTACCACCCCTTGGACGTGGTCGTTCATCGTGCGTCGGGATGCTGGGTTTGGGACGTCGAGGGGACCAAGTACCTCGACTTCCTCGCCGCCTACTCCGCGGTGAACCAAGGCCACGCGCACCCGCGCATCCGCAAGGCGATGATCGAGCAATCCGAGCGCGTGACGCTCACCTCACGGGCGTTCCGGAGCGATCAGCTCGGGTTCCTCTACAAAGAGATGTCCCAGCTTTCGGGCTACCAGAAGATGCTCCCGATGAACTCCGGCGCCGAGGCCGTCGAAACCGCGATCAAGCTCTCCCGGAAGTGGGGGTACACGGTCAAGGGTATCCCGAAGGACAAGGCCGAAATCCTCGTCTTCACCGGAAACTTCCACGGGCGCACGACGACGATCATCAGCTTCTCGGAAGAGCAACAGTACCGCGACGGCTTCGGACCACTCACGCCCGGATTCACGATGCTCCCGTACGGCGACCTTGCGGCGATCGAAGCTGCCATGAACCCCAACGTCGCGGCGATTCTCGTCGAGCCGATCCAGGGGGAAAGCGGCATCCACGTTCCGCCCGAGGGCTATCTGCGCGGCATCGAGGCGCTCTGCAAGAAGCACAACGTGTTGTTCGTCTGCGACGAGATCCAGTCGGGCCTCGGCCGCACCGGGAAGTTCTTCTGCTTCGAGCACGAGGGCGTGCGCCCCGACATCGTCATCGTCGGCAAGGCGCTATCCGGCGGCTTCTACCCCGTCTCGGCGATCCTGGCCGACGACCCGGTGATGCTCGTTTACAAACCGGGCGACCACGGCTCGACCTTCGGCGGCAACCCGATGGCGGCGGCGATCGCTCGCGAAGCGCTCAAGGTCCTGATCGACGAGAAGATGATCGAGAATTCCGCGACGCTCGGCGCGTACTTCCTCGAGAAGCTGCGCGGATTGAAGAGCAAGTGGATCAAGGAAGTGCGCGGAAAGGGGCTGTGGATCGGCCTCGAGTTGACACCTGAGGCCGGCGGTGCCCGCCGGTTCTGCGAGGCCCTGCGCTTCAAGCAGCTCCTCTGCAAGGAAACGCATGTTCACACGATCCGTTTCGCACCGCCGCTGAACGTGACCAAGGACGAACTGGACTGGGCGTTTACGCGAATCGAAACAGTTTTCCGCGAGCTCGCCTGACGCGATGAAGGAAAAACGGGCGAGCTCGACGATCGAAATCGAGGGAGTCGCCCTCCATCTCGCCCACCCCGACGAGCTTCCCATCCGTTGGGTCGGCCAGCCCGAGACCCAAAAGCAGCTCTTGGCCGCGTGGAGCGTCGTCGATCCGCGCGATCTCCCCATGAACCCGCGCCTCCTGGGAAAACCGGGCGTGGGGAAGACGACACTCGCCTACGCCGCCGGAAAGGCGCGCGGCCAGGATGTTTACATCTTCCAAGCCACGATGGACACGCGCCCCGAGGACTTGCTGATCACCCCGGTGATCGACCGCGAGGGGGGGATCCGCTACGTGGCCTCGTCGCTCGTCACCGCGATGCTGAGGGGCGGCGTCGCGATCATCGACGAGGGGAACCGCATGTCCGAGAAGTCGTGGGCGTCGCTCGCCCCGCTCCTCGACAACCGGCGCTACGTCGAGTCAATCGTGGCGGGCGTCAAGGTGCGCGCCCACCCCGGATTTCGCTTCGTCGCGACGATGAACGACGACGCGTCGACCTACGAGCTGCCGGACTACATCCACTCGCGGCTCCAGCCGCAGATCCACCTCGATTTCCCGGACCACGATGAAGAAAAGGCGATCCTGGCGGAGAACCTACCGTTCGCGGACGACGAGATCCTCCAGTACGTGACGGATTTCCTCCAGGCTGCGCACGAAGCCGACGAGCGGTACACGGCGCGCGACGGGATCAACATCGCGCGCTATGCGTTGAAGCGGCTCAAAGACGGCGCGCCCGATACGATCGAATCCGCGCTGCACGATGCGGTCGAGCGGGTCTTAGGCAGCGACGCGCTTCGGTTTTTGTGAACAAGGGGAGTGTCCCCTAAACACTCGTCTGGAGCTTGCGCGCGCCGATCCAGGAGAACAGGGTGCCGAAACCGATCAGCACGGCGCAGGGAACGACGACGGCCTCGAAGCCCCGTCCGAAGCTGATGAGCGCATGGAACGCGTCCATCGCCCAGGTCGTCGGAAAGACATGCGCCGCCGTGCGGAGCCATTCGGGCATGACCTCTGAAGGCCACCAGCAACCGCCCATCGCGGCCATGACCATGCTGGCCAGCCACCCGACGATCGACGCCTGCTCGGGACTGGCGAGAATCGCACCCAGAAACGTCGCGATCCCGGCGACCGCGAAGGCATAGCTGATGAGGAGCGCAAACAATGCCGCGGTCGAATGCCCGAAATCGAGCTGAAAGAGGAACCGGCCGGCGAGGACGAGAATCACGATCTGGAGCATCGCGACGAAAACGCGGCCGAGCACCTTACCCAGGAGGATCGTCGGGCGCGAGATCGGAAGCGTCAGCTGGCGCTTCAACATGCCCTCGCGCTTCTCGATCGTCAGGAACACCGCGCCGTAGATCAGCGTCATCATGAGAACCGTGAACGTCATGATCCCCGGCACGCTCTGGGCGACGCCTTGGGGCACCGCCGTTCCGTGCCCCGCAGTGGACGTGGTCAGCGTGACGATCGGCGGGCGCGCGCGCAGCGCGTCGTAGGTGTCGGCACTCATGGGACCGCTCGACTGCTTCATCTCGGCGACACGGGCGAGCGTTCGCGTGATGGCGCGGATGACGACAACCTCCGCGGCGCGCGAATAGTCGGCCTGGGCGTTCTCGCCGGTTTCGATCTTCAACACCTGCTGCGTCCCGGCGAGGACGTTGTCGGTGAATCCCGCGGGAAGCTCGATCCAGCGCGTCGCCTTTTTCGCGGCCTCGCCATCGACCTCCGCACCGCGGAGAATCGTCAGAGCCACGTTGGGCGATTCGAGCTCCCCGGAGAACGACTGGGCCAGCCATCCGCCGTCCCGATCGACGATCGTCAGCGCGACTTTCGGCGTTCCGCTCCCGCCCCCTATGCTTCCAAACAGCCAGATCAGGAAGATGGGCAGCAGCAGAATCCAGAATGCTGCGGCGCGATCACGAACCGTCAGGCGCACGTCGTTCGCGGCGAGAAGCAGAAGCGACCTCACGCCGAAACTCCCCGGCGGGCCGTCCGCCTCAGCGCCACCGCACCGATTCCGAGAAAGACAATCCCCATGAGGGCAAGAACACCTATGTGCGTCGCGACCCCCGAAACTCCGGCCCCATTCTCGAGCATCGCGCGGTAGCCTTGCGTCCCCCAGTACAGCGGCGTGAACGGTGCGATACCACGCACCGCCGACGGGAGTCCCTCGACGCGGATGAAACCGCCCCCAAGAAACCCCATCGCGAGGAAGATCATGTTCCCGAGAGTCGAGGCCTGCCGTTCGGTACGCGCGACGCCGTAGATCACCGCCGTCGTCCCGGTGACGGCCAGGACGAGCGCTCCGGAAAGGAGGAGAAACGCGGGGATGCTGACCGATGTAGTCAAGAGGGAAGCACCGATTCCGCCGATCACGACGATGGCCATTCCTGCCAACACCGCGGTGTAAACGGCCTTCCCGAGGATGATCGTCTCCGGTGCTATCGGCCCGGCGAGTTGGCGCCGCAGCGTGCCGAGCGTGCGCTCGGTCATCACATCGCGCATCCCCTGATCGGCCACGAGGAACAACCCGTACACCGCGACCCCGGGAAGAACGAGGAGGAAGATCGACGACGGGGCGTCGCCTTTCCTCTTTTCCGTCGGTTGAGGCTTCGCCGTCACGTTGCCGAGCATTTCGCTCTCGAGAATGATCGCCGGCGGGAAGACGAGGTCCGACATCCCCTCGATCCCCCGCTTGACCGCCAGCGAGATCGCGATGATGTCTGCGTCGCTCGGCGCCTTGCCGTCGTCCTCAAAGAACGGCCTCAGGTCGGCGAGCGGCTTGTCGAACACCCGCCGCGCACCGTCCAGGATGTCCGTCAGCGCCCCGGCGGCCTGCTCCGCGATCTCGGGGAGGATCCCCTCTGCGGGGTTCCTCAAGAGCCTCAACGTCACGGGCTTTCCGTCGAGGACGTCTTTCGTGAACCCCTTGGGTATCGTCAGGAGAGCCGACGCCTTCCCCTTTTCCATGAGCGCCAGGCCCTGGGCGACGGTGACGGTTTTGCCGTCGAAGTACTTCGCCGCCTGTTGCGAGGTGAACACCGAGGCGACCCCGTTCGCGAGGAGGCCGTCATCTTCGTTGGCGACGAGCATGCGGACCTTGGGGATGCTGTCCCCGTGGCCGAACGCCAGAGCGATCATCCCCGCGAAGAGCAGCGGGAAACACAGCACGGCAATCAGACCTAGCGGCGAGCGCATCTTGCGCTTCAGGTCTTTCACGACGAGGTGAACGAGGAGCCGCATCAGTCGCGCAGCTCGCGGCCCGTGAGGTTCAAAAAGAGCGTGTTGAGACTCGGCGGTTGGATCGAGATTCCATCGATCGATAGCCCGCCGGCAAGCACGCGCGAGAGCAGGTCGACCGCGCCGCGCCCGGAGCCTTCAACCGAGAGCACGATCCGCCCGGGCTCGGTCGACGTGACCTGCACGCCCTCAAGCGCGGTCAAGCGGGGCAGCACGGTGGCGGCGTCGAACGACCCGTTCACCGTGACGACGTCGCGGCCACCCACGCGGCGCTTCAGCTCATCGAGCGTTCCCTCCGCGAGGATCTTGCCGTGATCCATGATCGCGATCCGGTCGCAGAGCTGCTCGACCTCCTCGAGGTAGTGGGTCGTGTAGATCACCGTGGTACCGGCCGCAGCGACCTGCTTGACCGCCTCGAGAATGTTGAGTCGCGCCTGCGGGTCGATACCAACGGTCGGCTCGTCCATCAGCACCGCGCGCGGTCCGTGCACCAGCCCGAGTGCCAGATTGATACGGCGTTTCATCCCGCCGGAGTATTGCTTCACCGGGTCCTTCGCGCGGTCGGTGAGCCCGACCAGCTCGAGCACGCGATCGACCGCCTGCTTCAGCGGTGCGCCGGACAGACCATAGAGCCCGCCCCAGAAGCTGAGGTTCTCGCGCGCCGAGAGGTTTTCATAGAGCGCCGGCTCCTGCGGCACGACGCCGAGCTGGGCCTTCACCTTCAGCGGCTCGCCGGCGAGGTCGATCCCATCGAAGAGGATCCGACCGTCATCGGGGGTCAGAAGTCCCGAGAGCATCGACATGATGGTTGTCTTGCCCGCGCCGTTGGGGCCGAGGAGCCCATAAAGCTCCCCCTTCGCAACCGTGAACGACACGCCATCGACGGCGCGCAGGGATCCGTAGCATTTGACCAGACTTTGAACCTGGAACAAGGGGCACCTCGTTGGTGAGTGCGCATTGTAGACCCTTGCCGCTGGTACGATTCCCCCATGAACGCGGGATCGGAAGACGGCGCCCTCGATCTCGGGGGCGGGATCTTCGTCGTTCCCGTCCTCCACGAGCGCCTCGAATCGGCTACGGCGGTGCGCCGGGCGCTCGCCCGCATTGCCCCCGACGCGGTCGCCGTGGAGGTTCCTTCAACGCTTTCGCGCGTATGGGCCCGCGCGATCGACCGCCTCCCGTCGATCTCGGTGCTGCTCTACGAAAACGCCGCCGGGGACACGATCTACCTCCCGGTCCATCCCGCGGACCCCGCGGTTGAGGCCTCGCGGTGGGCCCGGGAGCGCGGCTTGCCGTTGGCCTGCGCCGACCTGGACGTCGACGGCTATGCGGATCATCGCGATCCGCTCCCGGACCCCTACGCGATCACCCGCATCGGCCTCCCTGCGTATCTCGAGGCCGTCCGTCGGACGGCCCGCCCGGCCGATCCAGAAGACGCGCGCCGCGAAGCCGCGATGGCCTTTCACGTCCGCGAGCTGGCCGGCGCTGGGGCGCAAAGGATCCTCGTCGTCGCCGGGATGCGCCACGTGGACGGCTTCGCGGCCGCTCTTTCGGCCGAGCAGGCGGCGCCGCTCACGCGGCCGGTTCGCAAGAACGTGCGCCTCGTGAACCTCCATCCCGAATCGTTGGGAGAGGTCCTCGGCGAGCCGCCGTTTTACGTCGCCGCATACGAGGCGCGGCGCCGCGGGCTTCAACCTTCCTCCGCCCCCACCGAGCCCACGGCTTCCGGCCGCGACTACGGGGCGTTTCGCGTTCTGACCGGAGGGCGTGGCGACCATCCCCTGCGGCTGCTCGACGCCGCGGCGCTCGCCGCGCAGCGGGCCGGCGATCCGCTCGACCGGCTGCGCCTCCAGTGGGCCCTCGTCGCCGAGGCGTCGAAAGCTCTAGAGGCGGCAGCCGTCGACGAGAGCATCGAACCGTGGCAACGAAGGAATCTCGCACGCTACGGCCGCCGCCTGGCGCGCCATTCCGGAATGCTCGTCGCCGACCTCTACGATCTCGTCGTCGCCGCCAGGTCGTGCGTTTCCGACAATTTCGCGTTCGAATTGCATCGGTTGGCGACGTCGTATCCGTGGCAGCTGGAGCAGGCGACCGACCTGCCGACCGCGCACATCCGCGCGGAGGAGCTCTGGGAGGGCGTGCGGCGCGTGCGGCTGAAGCGGCGCGTTGCCCGGCCCAAGGTGCGCCGTCCCGAATCGCTCCTGAGACGAAAAAGACGCGACGAACGCTTCCCCGGGGAGTGGCTCGAAGCGTTCGACGGCGAGGCGATCTGCTCCTATCCCCCCGAGGACGTGATCGTCGAGACCTTCGGCGGGTTCCTCCGCAAGAAGGGGAAGGCGGTGCTCTCCGAGGAAGCCTCGCGCGTCGTTCCCTTCACGACGTCGGTTTTGGACGGCATCGACGTGAGAGAGACGATCCGCCACTGGACCGAAAAGCAGATCTATGTGCGCGAGTCGGGGCGCATCCCGGGGGATATCGGCATCGTCGTCGTGATCTTCGACGAGGACGAGGACCAAGGAAGCAAGCGCTACCCGTACCAGCTGACCTGGCTCGGAGAGCACGGACAGGAATCGGACATGGCGTTTTACGCGACCCCGCCGGAGCGGGCGATCGTGGGGCCCGGTATCTGCCGCGTCACCTACGGCGGGTTCCTCCTCTCCTACCCGCCGGGGAGGCTCGGAGACGTCTGGACCGACGGCGACTACCGGTTCGCTGAAACCAAGGCCGAGGTGTTGCTGCTCGCGGCGCTCGACTACTCGAGGGAGCGGGTCGTGATCCACGTCGCCCCCAAGCCGCCCCGCCCCGTCTTTCGCGAGCTCGCCGCGCGGCTCGACCGAAAGATCCTGCATTTGCCGATCGGAACGCTCTCCCCGGCCACTCTCCGGAAGATCCGCGTCATGCACGTCTTGTCCGGCCACGCCAAACGAAAAATCGCCAAGGACTACCTCTGGTAGTTGCCACCAAGCGCCGCGCGACCTACGATGAAGGCGCCGTGTAAGTCGAAGCCGCGGACATCGCTCCCGCCGGATTTCGTGAGAGGCCACCCCGTGGAACGGAAGTACGGACACAAGGGCTACCAAGATTCTTCTCGCGACGATCGCGATCGCGACCGCAAGCACTCCCCACCGACCACTCCGCTGACGCCCGAAGAACGAGCGCAGCAGCGCTCGCTGAGGCACGCCGTCCAGAGGGAGGCGAACGAGGTCATGCGGTGCCCGAACTGCGGCCGCAACGTCGCCGCCTCGGGGGCGGTCTCCTCGGAGACCCGGTGCCCTCACTGCGCGGCGTACCTCCACGCCTGCCGTGCCTGTCAACACTTCGATACGGGCTCCCGCTGGGAGTGCCGCGCCCCGATCACCGCGGTTGTGACCGACAAATCCAGCGCGAACAGTTGCACGTCGTTTTCGGCCCGTATCGTGCTCGACACGACCGGGAAGCGAACCGGATCGCCTGGATCCGCGAACGACCCGAAATCGCAGTTCGACAGCCTATTCAAGCGCTGACGGGGCTTGTTGCCTCCCTTCGGGGCGGAACCTATGTTCCCGGCGGGCCGGGATACAGGTTCGTGACTCCCGGGCATGGGAGATGGGACGACAATGAACGATAGAACTTCAGAACGAGGCGAAGGCCGGATCGGGCTCTTGATCGCCCTGGCACTCTTGGGCACCGGCATCTTCGTCGGCGCGAAGGTCATCCCGGTTCGGGTGAACGCCTACGAGTTCCGTGATTTCATCCGGGAAGAGTGCCGGTTCGCCGCAACCCGCCGACACGACGAAGAGATCTTCAAGCGCGTCTTCGACAAGGCGCAGGATCTCAGGCTCCCACTCCAAAAGAAGAATCTCCACATGAAACGCACGACGCACGAGATGATCATCAGCGCGAAGTACGAACAGACGATCGACTTCAAAGTCACGAAGTACGTTTACAAGTTCGACCACGAAGAGCGCGCCCCGTTGTTCTAGGCTCCGGGGAGCCGCTGCCCTTCCTCGACGACGACCACTCCGGAGGCGACGACCGTTCGCACCCGCCGCACACCGAAGCGATAGACCAGGTGGTAGCGGTTCGGTACAGCGTGGATCACGAAATCCGCGCGCTTGCCCACTTCGATCGACCCCGTTCGTCCGGCGTGCCCTAGGGCGTAGGCCGCGTTGAGGGTTGCCGCCGCGATCGCCTCGTCGATCGAGAGCCCAAGCGTCAGGCAGGCGAATTCGAGAACCGCCCCCATCGCCTCGGTCGGGCTGGTCCCCGGGTTGAAATCGGTAGCGATCGCAACCGGGACTCCCGCGTCGATCAGACGGCGCGCCGGCGGCTTCACGTGAGACATGAGGAAGAACGTCGCGGCCGGAAGCAGCACCGCCGCCGTCCCCGCTCCGGCCAACGCTTGGATTCCGGCATCGGACACGTACTCGAGATGGTCTGCCGACGCCGCGTGCAACTCCGCCGCGAGCAGCGCCCCTCCGTCGTCGGCGAGTTGGTCGGCGTGTAGGCGCACGCCCAGCCCCGCGGCCGCCGCGGCCTCGAGCACGCGCCGGGCCTCGGCCAATGAGAACGCGTGGGCGTCGACGAAGGCATCGGCGTAAACCGCGAGTTTCTGCCGACTGATCTCCGGGATCATCGTGTTCACGATTTCGTCGACGTAACGATTGCGGTCGTCACGCCGTTCCTTCGGAACCGTATGCGCGCCCAGAAAGGTCGGCACCACTTGAACCGGGTGCCCCGCGGCGCCCACTCTCACCGCCTCGAGTTGCTTGATCTCGGCCTCGGCGGACAACCCGTAGCCGCTCTTGGCCTCGGCCAGAGTCGTTCCGAGAAGCAGCATCGCGTCGAGCCGGGCCCGCGTGAGAAGCGCCAGATCCGTCAGGGACGCCGCGCGCGTCGCCGCGACGGTCGAGAGAATTCCCCCGCCGCGCGCCGCGATCTCCGAGTATGTCGCACCGAGGAGGCGCTCGTTGAACTCCGACTCCCTCCAGCCCGCGAACGGGAGGTGCGTGTGCGCGTCGACAAACCCCGGCAGCACGGTGGCGCCGCGGGCGTCCAGCGTGCGGCCGCCCGCCGTCATCGTGACCCGCACCCTGAAGTCTCGCTCGGTGCCGACGAAGACGAAGTTCCCGCCGCGACAGGCGACCGCGGCGTCGCCGATCGTGCGGAGGCGTCCCAGGTCGGAGCCGAGCCGCGCAGATCGTCCTTCAGGGGTGGCCAGTTCGGAAATGCCGACGACGGCGAGGTCCGCTTCGATCATCCGACGTCGGTCGTGGAGCGCCGGCGCAAGAAGCGCAGATTGTCGATGTCGGCCTTCTCTTGCTTGCGCAGGTCTAGAAGCGAAAGGTGCTCGTCGATCGCCGCGCGCAGACGATTCTCGAAGGCGTCTTTCTCGAGCCGGAGGCGCCCGATCTCGTTTTCGAGCGCGTGCAGCTGATCCTGCGCCTGATCGAGCAGCCGTTCGGCTTTGAAGCGGGCCTCCTTCACGAGAAGCTCGGCTTCGGCCTTCGACCGGTCCTTGAGGTCCGCCGACATGATCTGCGCGGTCACGAGCGTCTCTTGGAGCGTGCGCTCGCGGTCCTTGAAATCTTCCAGCCGGTGCCGGAGCACGCCCGCTTCTTCGTTGAGCGTCGCGTTTTCGAGGTTGACCCGCTCGATCTCCTCGGCGACGGCACGAAGGAAGAGCTGAACCTCGTCGGGATCGAAGCCGCGCATCTTGCGCGTGAAGACCTGTTTCTCGATGTCCATCGCCGTCAGACGCGTGCTCATGGTTCCCTCCGAAACGCGGCCAAACATAGCCTCCTGCTTTCGGCCTTGCAAGACACCGATCAGGCCCGCTCGCCGAAGATGGCGCGTCCGATGCGCACCAAGGTCGCCCCTTCTTCGATGGCCACCTCGAAGTCGTCGGTCATGCCCATCGACAACTCCGGAAGGGGTTGCGCCAGAATCGAGGCGGCCCGATCGCGCAGGTCCTTCAGGCGACGGAACCAGGGACGTGAGAGCTCGGGGTCGTCGACGGGTGGAGGGATGATCATCAGTCCGCGCAGCTCGAGATGGGGAAGGCCGGCCACCGCCGTGAGGAGCGGCATCAGTCCGTCCTCGTCCGAGCCGCGCTTGGTGGCCTCCCCGGAGAGGTTGGCCTGAACGAGGACCGGTTGCGTCATCGATCGTATCGCGGCGCGGCGATCGAGCTCCAAAGCGAGCTCGGAATCGTCGAGCCCGTGAATGAGCTCAAATGCCCCAGCGGCGTGCCTCGCCTTGTTCTTTTGCAAGTGCCCGACCAGGTGCCAGGTGGCCTCCGGTCCGGCCTCGGACATTTTTGCCAGCGCTTCCTGCACGCGGTTTTCACCGAAAAGAGTCTGCCCCGCGGCCAGAGCCTCGGCGACCCCCGCCACCGGCACCGTCTTCGACACAGCGACAAGGCGCACCGACCCGGGGTCGCGGCCCGCCCTGGCGCACGCGGCGGCGATCCGGTCACGGACCAACTGGAGCCGCACGGCGACGCCGGTCACTCGAACGTCTCGTGGACCTTTACCGCCGCTCCGTCGCCACCGCCTTCGACCAGATTCAGCGCGCGGTTGACCAGCTTGTCCGCGTCTTTGTTTTTTTCACGGGGGATGTGGCCGATCTTGAACTTGCGGAGTCTGGCGATGCGGCGGACCGCTTCGGCGTGGAGCGGGATCAGGTCGGGATGTCTGACCTTGTACTCGCCCCTGACTTGCTTGACCACCAGCTCGGAATCGGCGAGGAGTTCGACGTCGTCGGCCTCGCGCGCCAGGGCAATGGCCAGCGCCTCGAGGAGGGCGGTGTATTCGGCGACGTTGTTGGTGGCCCGCCCGATCGCGCCGGCGAATCCTTCGATCACGCGACCTTCTGGATCCAGGACGACCACCCCCCAGGCGGCGGGACCGGGATTTCCTCGCGAGCCGCCGTCGAAGCCGGCTCTAAACCGCTCCGCCATTCACCGCCTCCGTCTCCGTGCCGGGCCCATTCAGCGCAGCGGACGTCGAGACGGATGTGGTCGTGAATGCGGCCTCGGTGTAGAGATAACGGCGGCAGCTGCCGCACACGTGGATCTTCGAGGCCTGTCGAATCTCTTGATAGACCTGCGGGCGCAGGCGGACGTTGCAGGCCGAGCAACTCTCCCGCTCGACCCGGACGAGGAAGAGCCCCCTGCGGCCTTCCTCGACGCGGGTGACGTTGGCAACGAGCGCGGGAGGAAGCGTGCTTTCGATCTGGGCGCGTTCGGCGGCGTGGCGCTCGATGAGCGCCTGAGCCTCCGCAACCGCGGCTTCGACTTCGGCGCGTTCCTTTTCGACAATCAAACGCTCGGACTCGATGTGCGCCACGCGGGCCTCGAGATCGACCTTCAACGTCTCGACCTCGTCCATGCTGGCCAGAATCGCCTCTTCGTGATCGCCGATGCTGGCCTTTGCCGCGTCGATCTCTTTGAGCACCGCCGCATACTCGCGCTGGTTTTTCACCTGCATCAGGCTGTCCTGATAGTGCTTCCGCGTCTCTTCGAGGGTTGAAAGGTCCAGCGTGCGCTCGCGGCGGTCGGCGTCGATCGCGTCGAAACGTTCCTTGAGCGCAACGTACTCGGCATTGCGCTCACGAAAGCGCCCTTCCGCTTCCTCGATCTTGGCGGGTGCGCCATCGACGACCGCATGGGCGGCCTGGATCTCGAGGGCGAGCTCCTGCATCTTCACAAGTTTTTGAAGCTGGATTCTCGCGTCCGACATGCGTCCCCTCCGTCGTCTGGTTCGCTAAAACACGAAGGGCGCTCGTGAACCGAGCGCCCTCTCCGCGATCTTCCCCTTCGGACCCGCCCCCTTCGTTCGAGGCAGGCCCGGTCGGGCGAGCTTTCGCGTGTCCATTAATTTGATTCTCTCCACGGCAACGAACGACGTTAGCACCGTGCTCCGATAGCGTCAACCGACCTGACCCCAATCAGACTCGGCCCCAGACCAGGTGGCAGATGAATACGGCCGCTGCGATCCCCGCGGCATCCGCCAGCAGGCCGGCGGGGACGGCGTGGCGGGTCCTCTTGATGCCGACGGCCCCGAAGTAGACCGCGAGGACATAGAACGTCGTCTCGGTGGACCCCTGCATGGTGCTGACGAGGTAGCCAAGGTACGAATCAGGACCGCGGGTGCTGAGGATCTCGCTCATGACGCCGAACGCGCCCGATCCGGAAAGGGGGCGGAGCACCGCCATCGGGACCGCCTCCGCGGGAAGGCCCAAGGGCGCCGTAAGGGGGGACACCGCGGCGACGAACAGGTCGAGGCACCCTGAGGCGCGAAACATGGCCACCGCCACGAGAATCGCGACCAGGTACGGGATGATGCGCAGCGCGACCTGAAATCCTTCCTTCGCCCCTTCGACGACGGACTCGTAGACGCGCACGCCTCGCGCCCAGCCGAAAAGGACGAGGCCGGCGATCAGAATGGGGATCATCCAGAACGAAGCAACCCCCCGCGCGACGTCGCCCCACGGCCTCACCCGGACTTCGTGGCCGAAGTGGACCACGAGCGCGGTACCGACGGCGGCGACGTAGCCCGCTGCGAGCCAGCCACCAAAACGCGGGGGGGTTCGCGCGGGTTCGTCGGGAACGGACGGCGGCGGCTCGGCCGTTGCCGCCGGGGAGAGGGTTCCCTGCGGGTTCGTCGCCCGGTATCGAGGGAGCTTGGCGAGCAGGGTCGCCGCCAGGATGGCGACGAGCGTGGCGCACGCCGAGGCGAACCAGGTGGTGAAGAAGATCCCGGCAGGGTCCTTCGAGCCGGCAGCAGCACGCAGCGCGACGACCCCGGTGGGCAGAATCGCCAACCCCGCGGTGTTGATCGCGAGAAAGAGCACCATCGCATTGGTCGCGGTGCCCTTCACCGGGTTCAATCGATCCAGTTCTTGCATCGCCCGGATCCCGAACGGGGTCGCCGCGTTTCCGAGACCCAACACGTTCGAGGCGATGTTCAGGATCATCGCACTCATCGCGGGATGGTCCGCGGGAACGTCCGGGAAGAGGCGTCGCATGATCGGTGCGGCCGCCTTCGCGATCAGACGAAGCAGGCCGCCGTCCTGCGCGACCTTCATGAGTCCCATGAACAACGACATCACCCCGACGAGGCCCAGGGCCAGCTCGACCGATTTCTTGGCGGCGTCTAACGCCGAAGACGAAACCGTCTCCATGTGACCGGTAAAGGCAGCGACGAGGACGGAGACGAGGACGAGGGCGACGAAGAAGGCGTTCAGCACTCGTCTTGCCGCAAGGCCCGCTTCAAGAGCGCTTCTTCGTCGCGCTCGTGCTCGCGCATCATCGCGAGGAAGCGGTCCAGGTCCGCTTTGAGGGCCAGCGCCTCGGCGGGGTCACCCCGGCGGGCGATCGCGCGCGCCTTTTCGAGCGCCTCATTCAACCGGGCGTGCTGAGCGCGGAGGCGGCGAACGTCGCTTTCGGCCTGGGGCAGGGCGTCCTGAATCCCCTGAAACAGCCCCCCATCCTCCTCCGTGCCGAAGTGCTCGGTGAGGCGCTCCTTGAAGCTGTCGATGCGCACGGCGACCGTGAGGAGCGTCTCGTCCGTGGCGCGTACGGGATCGAGGTCGGAAAGCGCGCGCTCGAGCTGGTCGAGGTGGAAGTGGATGACGGCATGGTCTTCCAAGGCCTGCTGGCTCAGCTTGGAGAAGATCTGGGAGCCGCTCATCCGACACCTCCTGTCCGCGCGTGGACGTGACCGCGCACACCAAGTTTGCCGCAGCCGAGCGCTACGTCAAGTCGGATGAGGAAGACTCAGCGGAATATCTGCAACGTCAACGGACAACGAGGATCCGTTCGAGCGGCTTGCGCACCAGGTCGGGGACCTCGCACCCCGGTGCGGGATAACCGGCCGCCACGAGGAGAAACACGCGCTCTTCCTCGGGTCGCCCGAGAATGTCCCGCAGGAACGCCATTGGACTGGGCGTATGGGTGAGCGTGGCCAGACCGGCGTGGTGGAGCGCGGCGAGAAGGAACCCCGTGGCGATGCCGACCGACTCCTGGACGTAGTAGTGCTTCGCCAGGCCGCGAGGCGTCGCGGCGTAGGTTTGGGCCATCACCACGATGAGCCAAGGACAGATCGTGAGGAACGGCTTGCGCCAGTCCGTGCCGAGAGGAGCCAGGTCGTCGAGCCATTCTTGCGGCATCCGCCGTTCGTAGCTCTCTTTTTCCTCGGCCTCGGCGGCTTGCCGGATCCGCGCCTTCGTTTCGGGGTTTCCCACGAGGATGAAGGTCCACGGCTGCTTGTGCGCCCCGGAAGGTGCGGTCCCCGCCGTTTTGATCGCGTTTCTCAGGATTTCCTCTTTGACGGGGCGGTCCGCGAAGTCCCGAACGGTACGCCGGCGCTCCATCTCCGACTGAAATTCCTGCGACCGCAGGAGCATCTCGTCGTGGGTGTACTCGAGGAACTGGAGTGGGACGAATTTCGGCTCTGCCGGCATGTCTACCCCCCGAGGAGCGCCTCGGTCCCCTTCAACGCCAAACGCCGGCAGGCCGCTTCGATTTCCTCCGCCGCCCGGTCGACGTTGAGGTCGAGGCCGTCCAGCTCGACGACCTCGATCCGCCTCTTCCGAAACACGGAGGCCACCTGCCGGTAGCCCTCTTGCAGCCGGCCGAGAAACGTCTCGTTCTCCCACGACTCGAGCGCGCGGCCTCGAGACCGGATGCGTTCCATCGCCGAGCCCGCATCGCGCGTCGTCAGCACGAGTACGTCGGGAGCCGGCGGTTGCGCGAGGTCGAAGACGTTGAGCAGCCAAACCTCGGGAGCCTTGCGGAGGAACCGGGCCCACTGGCCGAACGGGATCCGCCTCTGGCCCGAGACGTAATGGAGAAGTTGTTGCAGCCCTTTCTCGTCGAACGAACCGCTGTAGAAATCCGCCTCGCCCCAGGCGAGGAGATCGACGAGGGGGCTTCCCTCCCCGACGACGAATCGGGCGGAGCGTCCGTCCTGGAGCGCCTCGTCCACACGCGCCCGCCGGACCATCTGGGCGAACTTGTTTCCGCGGTGCATGCCGCCGGTGCGGAGCACCCAGGCAAGCACCTGCGGCACCGTGCCGCTGCGCACGAGCGGGATGCCTTCCGACTCTCGCGTCCCCGTCCCGTCGGATTCGAGGATCGTCTCCGCGATACCGATCGTACGTCCTGCGGCTCCGAGCCTCTCGGTGAGCGCGAGGAACAGGGCGTGGTTCGCCTGGGTGTCGATGCCGCAGCACACCACGCGGACCGGAGGCGTGGGGCGGGGCCCCGGAACGGGACGAGGGGCCGGGGCGAGTGCCAAGACATCGGCGCGGATGGTCTCCGCGATGTCGCGCGCATCGAGCAGTGGCGAGTACGTGCGGGGCTTCCCGATATTCACGTCGAGGCCCAGGGGGAGAGGAAGCGACACCCCGCGCGGAAGGCTGCGCTCCGCCCCCGAGAGGAACACCGGAACCACGAGGAGACCGGGGACGCTCTTCACGATCTTCCCGATCCCCGGCTTGAAGGATCCGATGACCCCGGGCGTCCCCCGGCTCCCCTCGGGAAAGAAGATCAGCGTCTGCCCCGCTTCGAGGGCGTCGACCACGGGCTGAAGGACGTCCCGCCCCGGCGCCGCGGTTCGCTCGATCCCCATCGCGTTCATCCCCACCATCACCATCGTGCGGCGCCAGGCGGTCTTACCGAAGTAGTCCGCGGCGGCGACGGGATGGATGTGCGCGATGCGCTTGATCGGGAACATCGTCATGAGGAGCGGCGCGTCGAGATGCGAGTTGTGATTCGCCACGACGAGACAGGGCCCCTTCGGAAGGGTGGCCCTGCGGCGGTAGTGCGCGCCCCAATACCACTTCAGCATCGGCCTCACGAAGCCGAGCTGGAACGCGTAGAAGAAGGCGAGGCGGAACACGCGCCTGAGTGTATTCACGAGGCGACGGCTCTTAGGTAGTGATAGAAAAACGGCGCCGCATAGATCACCGGCAGCGTGCGGTCGAGGAACGCGGCGCGCCCCAGCACCGCGTCGGACTGGGTCCGCAGAAGATCCTGGGCCACGGCATCCGAAACGAGCGAGCCGCCCGCCATCGCGAGGGCGATAACGCCCCCGGCCACCGCGCCGTGAAGCGACTCGGTCGAAGAAGCCAACGGCGCGAGCATCGCGCCAACCGCCGCCGCAATGACGACGCTCGCCAATACGCCGATCAACGGTCGCACGCGCTCGCCGCCGGGACGGATCCGCCCGGTGAGCCGCTGCGGGAGGTCGGCCAGCAGCGCCGTGATCCCGAACAGCTCGAGGCTCCCTAGGGGGAGGCGCGTCATCAGGCCGAAGTGGGCGGCGCAGAACACGAACACCAAAACGCCGAGCAGCACGCGCCCCAAAGCGTCGAGCAAACCGGGCTGCCGCGGAACGATCGAGAGCAGGACGGGGATCAAGAGGAACAGCCCGATGACGGTGGCCACGCTCAGTAGGCTGAACGAGTCGGCCCACGTCGGCCAGAGCGCCAACGGGATCGAGATGTAGGCGACGAGAACGGCCCAGCGGTCTTGGGGCCTCAGGGGCGTCAGGGTGAAGTACTGCTTGAGCGCGACGAACATCACGAGGCCCAAGAGCGTGAACGAAATCGCCGAATTCAGGCGGGAGAGAGCGACGATCAGTATCGCGAACTGGGACCAGGCCGCGATCCACCGCGGAAACGCCCGGTAGCGACCGCCTCGACGCCCCGCGAGGATGGCGAACGGCGCCACGATCGCCAGCGTGGCGGCAAAGATCCATACGAGCTTTGGAATCGCGGGCATGCCCCCTCCGGCCGCGTATTATGCGGCGGCGCCACGATTCTGCGAGCCTTTTGCGGCCTCGATCAAGGCCTTCCGAGTCCAGAAGAGGAAAACCAGGGAACTGATCGCGGACGCCGCCATCAAGCCGCCCACCAGCCCGAGGACGGGCGAAACGCGGAGCTTCGGTGCCAGCCAGAGCCCGGTCAGAGCCGCCGGCACGGCCAGCGCCACGTAGCGCAGCATCGACATCGTGAGACCGGGCCGCCCACGCCCCATCCCCTCGAAGACCGGCCGGCACAGGAAGAACGGGATAGCGAGAAGGGCGGCGAGCGGGACGACACGAAGCGCCGGAACAAGGTAGGCAATCGTGACCGAGGAGCTGGACAGGTGCCTAGCGAGCGGGGGCGCCAGGAAATACAAGACGGGCGCCACCAGCGCAGCGTAGACACAGCCTGCGAGGTGGGCCTGCTTCAAGCCGCGGCGGACAGCGCCTACGTCCTGTTCGCCGATCCGCCGGGCCGCGAACGGGAGCATCGCCACCGAAGCGGCGATGGCGGGCATGACGACGAAACTGAAGACACGGTAGTAGATCGCATATGCGGCGAGCGCTTCTCTGCCGTGCTCGAGACCCTTGAGCAGCCAGTTGACGACGCCCGTTTCAGAAGCCATGAGCACGTAGGAAAGCGCCGAGGGGACCGCGAGCACGAAGAGGGCACGGTAGGGGCGAGGGTCGCGGCCGGGGACCGACGGGAGGCCCTTGGCCTCGCGCGCGGCCTCGTGCCCGGCCGCCTTTTTCAGCGCGTAGGCCAACCCCCCGAATCGCCCGATCACCGTCGAAAACGCGATTCCGAAAACACCCCAATGGAAGACGAACGTGAAGATCGTGTTGAGAATGACGTTGATGACGTTGGACCAGATCCCCGCCCACATCGTGGCTTTCGTGTCGCCATGCGCCTTGACGATCGAATCGGGGAGCACCGACCAGAAGAGGGTCAGCGCCGAACCGCCGACGAGCACCGATCCGTAAACCGCAAATTGCCGCGCGACCTCGCGGTCGGGCGCCAGCATGCCCGCGAACACCCAGCACCCGGCGCCAAGCAGCAGGAAGACCGGGATGCACAGCAGCACCAGCGTCCGGGTCGCCTTCAGGTACTGCCGGAGTTTCGTCTCCTCCCCGGCCCCCATCGCGCGCGCGAAGTTCGACGTGAGGCCGGTCGACATTCCGACCCACACGGCGATCATCACGAATTCGAAGGGAAACGAAAGACCGATCGCGGCGACCGCGGCGTCCGAGAGGAACGAGGCGTAGTAGGTGTCGACGAAGGAAAACAGCGACCGCATCCAGAACGAGATGACCAAGGGTACGGTCATCATGAGGAGGGTCGGCCGCTTCGGCGCGTCCGCGGTCACACGGGCCTTCCGCCGCGCGCCGTCCCCGCCAACATCCCACACGCCGCGTGAATATCGGGACCACCCGAGTAGCGCCTGACGAACGCGATGCCGCGCGCTCTCAAGGCGTCGAGGAACCTGCCCCGTTCGGCGTCATCGGGAGGACGGTAGCGTCCCGACGGGTCGTTCACGTCGATGAGATGAACGCGCACCGGCCCGCCCGAAAACTCCCGGGCGATCGCCTCGGCTTCATCCTCTCCGCTGTTGACGCCGGACATCAAGACCCAGCCCAGGTGCACAGGGCCGCCGTGCCGAAGAGCGTGCCTCCGCATCGCGGCCGCCAATTTGGCGACGGAGTATTTCTCGGCTAAAGGAACGAGCGTCGCGCGCTTGGCGTCGATGGCGGAGGTGAGGGAAAGGATCAGGCGGAAGACGTGCCCCTCGTCGGTGTACCGCTCGATCGCGGGGAGGAGCCCAACCGTCGAAATCGTGATCGCCTCGCCGCGGATCTTGAGACCCGAGGGGTCGCGCAGGATCGTGGCCGCACGGATCACCGCGTCGTAGTTTTGAAGCGGCTCGCCCTGGCCCTGGAAGACGACGCCGGTGATGGGGCGTTCGGGAGGGGCGTCGCGCTTGACGGCCAGGACCTGCTCGACGATCTCCCACGGCTCGAGGTTTCGCACGAAGCCCAGGCGTCCTGTCTCGCAGAAAGCGCAGCCGAGGCCGCAACCGGCCTGCGAGGAGACGCACACGGAAAACCGGGGCCGGTGAAGCGGGATGCGTACGGACTCGATGAACGCGCCGTCTGCGGCTCGGAACAAGTATTTGACGAAACCGTCGAGCGCGCTCTCGCGCCGGTCGACGCAATCGAGGCGCTTCGTGCTCCCGCGCCTCGCTATTTCCGCGGCGAGCGCGTGGGACAGGCCCCTGAGCCCAACGAGATCGTCCCGCCCTTCGCCGGTGACACGCGCGATCACGCGGCGCGCGATCGACGGATCGAGCGGAAGGTCGGGCCAGAGAGTGGCCAGAGAGTCCGGAGTTTGACTGCGTAGGTGATCCGGCCACATGGCCGCGCATGGTAACAGCGGGCTTACATGAGAACGCGCAACGCCGCCGGGAGTACTTCGAAGGTCGCCGGGAGTCGCCCCAACGACTCCCCGTCCGCTGCGAGCGAAACGCTGTCCGCGGCGTGTGCCTCGAAACGAGTCGCGAGGCGGCGGCGGACGCGCGGATCGCGCGTGAGCTTCCCCCGGTAGATCGCCGGAGCGAGCGCCAACGTGGCTCCAAAGCCGAAATCCCCGAGGGCGACGACGTCGAACAGACCGTCGTCCATCCGCGCGTCGGGGGCGATCACCATGCCGCCGCCCATCGTCCGCCCGTTCGCGACCGCCACCTCGCGGAAGATCCCCTCCCATACTTCCGCTCCACCGTCGAACACGAGGCGCATCGGACGGTTCTTCCACGCCAGCATCGCCGCGACGGTCGCGACGAAGAAGGTCGCCTTCCCCGGTAGGACCTTGCCTCCACGGTTGACCCGCCGGACAACCTCGCCCGAGAGACCAAAATCCGCGACATTGACGAAGTACCGAGCGCTCGCACCGCCGTCGTCGGATTCGAAGCTCACGCGACCGGCGTCAACACTTCGCTCGGTCCCCGACGCGAGGCGCGCGATCGCACCGTCGATGCCTCTAGGAAGCCCGAGGGACCGCGCGAGGTCGTTGCCGGTGCCGCTGGGTACGATTCCCAATGCGGGGCGTGCCGCCGGTGGGGCGCCGGCGGTGGCTTCGAGCAACCCGTTCACGATCTCTCCGTGCGTGCCGTCACCGCCAACGCTGACGAGCAGGCGGGACCCGCCAAGGACAACCTCACGCGCAAGTGCGCTCGCGTGCCGTGGTCGTTCGGTGAAGCGGTACTCGAACGGGCCGATCGTGTGTTCGAGGGTGTGGGCGATTCTCGGCCACCGCCGACGGGTGCGCCCGCCCGCGCTTTCCGGGTTGACCAGGACAACGACGCCCGCGGTCAGCCGTTCGCTCCCGCAAGCCACGCCTCGATCTTGGCCGTGACGGCTTCGACGGTGAATCCGAACTTCTCCGCGTTGACGGCGCCGGGGGCCGACGCGCCGTAGTGATCGATGCCGAGTGCCAAGCCCGAAGGACCGGTGAGCGCACGCCACATATCGGTGCGCCCCGCCTCGATCGTGACGACCGGCGCGCCGTCGGGGAACAGTTGACTCCGATACGAGGGGTCTTGCGCATGGAGAACTTCGACGCACGGAATCGACACGACGTTGATCTTGACGCCGCGCTTGGCCAACGCCTCGCGCGCGCCGACGGCGAGATGCAGCTCGGAGCCGGTCGCGGCGACGACGGCCCGAGGCGATTCGTCTCCGGCGACGAGATAGCCGCCGCGCCGCAAATCCCGCTCGCCGATGCGGCCGGGGCGCTCGATCGGCGGGAGCTTCTGGCGAGAGAGCACGATCACCGACGGTCCATCCTTTCGCTCGAGCGCCATTCCCCAGGCGAGCGCGGTTTCGATGCCGTCGGCGGGGCGCCACACCTCGAGGTTCGGGATGAGGCGGAGCGAAGCGGTCTGCTCGATCGGCTCGTGGGTCGGTCCGTCCTCTCCGACGAAAATCGAATCGTGCGTGAAGACGAAAACCACGGGGAGCTTCGACAACGCGGCGACGCGGATCGCACCGCGCATGTAGTCCGCGAATACGAGGAAGGTCGATCCGAACGGACGGAACGCGCCGTGATAGGCGATCCCGTTGACGATCGCCCCCATCGCGTGCTCCCTCACGCCGAAGTGGATGTTGCGGCCGTCGAAGGCGCCGGGGCCCACGTCGCCCCCGCCTTTGATGACGGTGAAGGTGGACGACGCGAGATCGGCGGCGCCCCCGGCGAGGCCGGGCACGAGTTCCGCCGCCTTCTGGAGGATCGTCCGGCCGTGCTCTCTGGTGGCTCCCGCGACGACGGGTGCCGCGGCGAGGAGTTGGGCCACGAGATCCTCGGGCACCGATCGCGTCCAGATCGCGTCCCACTGCGCGGCCTTCACGGGATTCTCGTGCGCCCACTGCTCGAAACGGTGTTCCCAACCGGTGCGAAGCGCCGCCCCTTCCGCGGCGCGGGCGCGGAAGAAATCGCGGACCTCGTCGGGGACGTAAAACGCGGGCTCCAGCGGCCAACCGAGCCTCTCTTTCGCGGCCTTGGTTTCATCGGGTCCCAACGGACTCCCGTGCGCCTCGGCGGTATCTTGCTTGTGCGGTGCGCCATAGCCGATGTGGGTCTTGCACGCGATGAGCGACGGCCGCGCGCGATCGGCGATCGCGACCTCGATCGCCTGGGCGATCTGTTCGTGGTCGTGGCCGTCCACCGTCTGAACTTGCCATCCGTACGCCGCATAGCGCGCCGGCACGTCTTCGGAGAACGAGAGCGAGGTTTTGCCGTCGAGCGAGATCCCGTTGTCGTCATAAAGGACGATCAAATTCCCCAACCCCAAGTGCCCCGCGAGCGAGCAGGCTTCGCCCGAGATTCCTTCCATCATGTCGCCATCGCTGGCCAGCGCGAAGACGCGGTGGGCGACCGGCTGGAACTCGGCGTCGTTGAACCGCGTGGCGACCATCTTGCCCGCGAGCGCCATGCCGACGGCGTTTGCGATCCCCTGGCCCAGCGGCCCGGTCGTCGCCTCGACGCCCACGGTGTGGCCGAACTCCGGATGGCCCGGCGTCTTGCTCCCCCACTGCCGGAACGCCTGCAACTCGGCCATCGGGAGGTCGAACCCCGCCAGGTGGAGGAGCGAATACAGCAGCATGCAGCCATGCCCCGCCGACAGCACGAACCGATCACGATCGGCCCAGTCGGGCGCCGTCGGGTCGTAGCGTAGGAAGCGGCCCCAGAGGACGAAGGCGACGTCGGCCGCGCCCATGGGGAGACCGGGATGCCCCGATTTCGCCTTTTCGACCGCGTCGACCGAGAGAAACCGAAGGGTGTTGGCGGCGGACTTAGCGAGCTTCGCGTCGGGTGCGGGCGACATAGGGGAACCTCCAGGGCGGCTGCGGAAGGGCCGATCATTATAGGCTTGGGGCGGAGGCGCTAGGATCATCCCATGCACCCGCTCGCCCTCGTCCTCTTACTTCTCGCCCCGGAAGCTGCCATGACGATGAAACTCACGTCGACCGCGTTCGCGCACGAGGCGGCGATCCCCTCCCGATTCACCTGCGACGGATCGAACGTTTCTCCGCCCCTCGCCTGGGCCAACGTCCCCGCCGGGACCAAGAGCCTCGCGCTCGTCGTCACCGATCCCGATGCGCCCGATCCGAAAGCCCCGAAAACGACCTGGGTGCACTGGATCGTCTACGACCTACCCGCAGACGCTACGGGCCTCCGTGAGGCGGTCCCGGCGAAGGGACTGTTGCCCGGCACGCTCGCAGGGTCGAACGACTGGGGGCGCACCGGCTACGGGGGCCCGTGCCCGCCGATCGGCCGGCATCGCTACGTTCACACGCTCTACGCGCTCGACACCGTGCTCGGCGATCTCGACAAACCCACGCGCGCGAAGCTCCTGGCCGCGATGGAAGGGCACGTGCTCGCGACGGCCGAATTGATCGGAACCTACGAAAGACACTGAGAGGGCGGAGTAGACTCCCCGCGTCGTCCCCAAAACCACGAGGTCCACGATGTCCGTCGCCGTTGCCGTTCAGAAGGGTAGAACCATCGCGATCGCCGCCGACACGCAAGAAAACTTCGGCGACCGCCGCGTGCTGCGCGGCGACCACAACTCGTCGAAGATCATGAAGGTCGGCGCGTCGTACGTCGCGCAGACCGGGTGGGGGCTCTACGAGAACATCCTGGTGGATTTCCTCGCCAAAGGGCCGGCCCCGCGGCTGCGGAACGAACGGGAGATCTTCGTGTTCTTCAACCGGTTCTGGAAGCGGATGCGGAAGGACTACTCGTTCGTCAACGATCAGCCGATGGACGACGACAAGTCCCCGTTCGCCGACCTCGACGCGTCGTTTCTGATCGTCAACACGGCCGGGATCTTCCACGTCACGGGCCAGATGTCGGTCACCCGCTTCACGCGGTTCGACGCGATCGGATCCGGCGGGCCGTACGCGCTGGGCGCCCTGCACACGATCTACGACGAGAAGCTCGGAGCCCAGGAGATCGCCCGGCGCGGGTGCGCCGCGGCCGTCCACTTCGACGTGTCCTGCGGCGGCGAGTTGGACCTCTTCACGGTGACGCTCGAACGGCCGCGTCGGTCGTAGACTTCAGGCATGCCGCCCGTGAGAATCGCAACCTCTCTCGCGGAGAAATCGTCATGAGCGACACATCGAGCGATAGTCCCGGCGTCGTCATCTTCCCGCCGTTGCTCTTCTTGCTCTGCGTCGCTTTGGGCGTGCTCGCGCACCTCACCTGCCCCTACCGTCTGGCGCCGTCGCCGTGGCTTCGCGGGCTGGGCGGCGTGCTGGCGGTGGGCGCGATCGCGCTCGCGATCTGGGGCCGGCGCACCATGAAGGCCGCCGGGACCAACGTCGACCCGAGTCTGCCCGCGCTGGCGATCGTCTCCGGCGGTCCGTTCGCTTTCACCCGTAACCCCCTCTACCTGGCGTTGATCGTGCTGTTCACGGCGATCGGCTTGGCACTCGCGGATCCTTCGTTTCTGGTCTTCCTCCTGCCCCTGACCCTCGTGTTGCAGTTCGGCGTCGTCCTCCGCGAGGAGCGCTACCTCGACGCCAAGTTCGGCGACGTTTATCGCGGCTACAAGGCGCGCGTCCGGCGCTGGATCTAGGCTAGAATCCGGCCACTTTTTTGGAGGGATGTGCGTTGGCCACCAAGACGAAGAAGGCACCGGAAGATCTCAACCTCAACAATATCGTCTCGCGCCAGTTCGAAAAGGCCGCACTGCACGTCGATCTCCCGGCGGGACTCCTGCAGCAGATCAGGGTCTGCAACAACGTCTACTTCATGCAGTTCCCGGTGAAGATCGACGACAAGTACGTCATCTTCGAAGCCTGGCGCGCCGAGCACAGCCACCACCGCAAGCCCTTGAAGGGTGGCATCCGCTACAGCCTCATGGTCGACCAGCACGAGATCATGGCGTTGGCGGCGCTCATGACCTACAAGTGCGCGATCGGAAACGTCCCGTTCGGCGGATCGAAAGGCGGCATCAAGCTTCGCCCGCGCAACTACACGCCCGAGCAACTCGAGCGGATCACGCGGCGGTACACGGCGGAGCTGATTGCGAAGAACTTCATCGGCCCCGGCATCAACGTCCCGGCCCCCGACTACGGGACCGGCGAGCGCGAGATGGCGTGGATTGCCGACACGTACGACGCCTTTCACCCCGGCGGGATCGACAACTGGGCGTGCGTCACGGGGAAGCCCCTTTCACAAGGTGGCATCCGCGGGCGCCGCGAAGCGACGGGCCGCGGCGTCGTCTTCGGCCTGCGCGAGGCGTTCCGCGATTCAGCGGCGCTCAAGAAGACGGGGCTCGAGGGAACGCTCGAGGGGAAGACCGTCGCCGTGCAAGGCTTCGGAAACGTCGGGTACCACGTCGCGAAGATCCTCCAAGAAGAAGACGGCTGCAAGATCGTGGCGGTCGGCGAGTACGACGGCGCGGTGATCGACCCGAAGGGCTTGGACATCACCAAGCTCGCGGCGTGGTTCCAGGCCAAAAAAACGATCAGGGGGTTCCCAGGCGCCAAGTCGACCCTCAAGAACGGAGCCGACGTCCTGGCGCTCGATGTTGACATCATCGTCCCCGCCGCGCTCGAGAATCAGATCACGGGGGCGAACGCCAACCGCGTGAAGGCCCGCATCGTCGCCGAGGCCGCCAACGGGCCGACCACGACCGACGCCGAGAAGATCCTCTTGAAAAAGGGCATCCTGATTCTCGCCGACATCTACATGAATTCGGGCGGGGTGACCGTTTCGTACTTCGAGTGGGCCAAGAACATCTCGCACATGCGCTACGGCCTCTTGCAGAAGCGGGCCGATGCGTTCCAGCGCGAGCAGATCGTCTCCGCCACCGAGAACATGATGCACGCCCGCTTCCCGGCGAGCGTGCGCGCGGGGCTCCTCAAGGGTCTCGACGAGGAAGACCTCGTGCGATCGGGCCTCGAGGAGACGATGGCGACGGGCTACCAGGAAATCTCGGCGATCCTCAAGAAGTACAAAAAGGTGAGCGACTTCCGTACGGCGGCGTTCGTTTGCGCCATCGAGAAGGTCGGCCGCGCCTATCTCGAGCTGGGCGTCTTCCCTTAATGTAGGCGGAATTCGCCACGAAATCGTAAAACGGCATGACTCGAAGTGTCCGACCAACGTCGTGGCACTGCGCTTGCTCTGTTCTCCTACGGTCGGCTACGGGCGCCGGAGGATGGACGGATGAAAGAGACGAGAGGATCCCGGGCGGACGGGTGGCCGTTCGCTCGCGTGCTCGCCGCAGGCGTCATTCTTGCTCTCGCGACCTTTCTAGCCTGTAAGGACGTCACGCTCGACAGAGCGAACCAAGCGCCTGTGACCCTGGCGACGGCTACGCCGACCTCGGGGCCGGCCCCGCTGACCGTGGCCTTCGCCGGCTCGGCGACCGACCCCGACGGATCGATCGCCGCCTACGCGTGGACGTTCGGTGACGGCGCCACCTCGTCGGAGGCCAACCCGACCCACCTGTACGCCACGGCTGGCACCTTCATCGCCATGCTCGAAGTCACGGATAACGCCGGCGCGACGAGTCAGGCGGCCGTGGAGGTCGCGGTCAGCGTTCCGGCAAACCCGCCCCCGACCGCGACAGCTTCGGCGACTCCGATCTCGGGATTGGCGCCGCTCCTCGTGACGTTCACGGGAAGCGGGACCGATTCCAACGGGACGATCGCGTCTTACGCCTGGATGTTCGGAGACGGCGGCGCGTCGACGCAACAGAACCCCACGCACACGTATCAGACCAGCGGGAACTTCACGGCCACGCTCACGGTGACCGATAACGGTGGCGCTACAGGCTCGACGACGGTCGCGATCACGGCCGGGTCCAATCAGCCCCCGACCGCGAGCGCTTCGGCCACACCCACCAGTGGGAAGGCGCCGCTCGTGGTGGCGTTCACCGGGAACGGGACGGACTCCGATGGGACGATCGCGTCCTACGCCTGGACCTTCGGCGACGGCGGCACATCGAACACGAGGAACCCCTCGCACACGTATCAGACGGCCGGCAACTACAACGCGACGCTCACGGTCACCGACAACAACGGCGCGACGGGAAATGCAACGGTCCAGATCTCGGCCGTTGCGAACCAGCCTCCGATCGCAAGCGCCTCCGCAACGCCCGCGTCCGGGTTGGCGCCTCTGGCCGTGGTCTTCACCGGCTCCGGGTCCGACTCCGACGGAACAATCGCGTCTTATGCCTGGACCTTCGGCGACGGCGGCACGTCCACCGTGGCCAGCCCCTCGCACACGTATGTGACCGCGGGGAACTACAACGCAACGCTCACGGTCACCGACAATAACGGAGCCACGGGCTCATCGTCGGTCGCCATTTCCGCGAGTTCCGCCGGGAACCAGCCTCCGACGGCGAGTGCCACGGCCGCGCCGACCTCCGGCAAAGCCCCGCTCGTCGTGGCGTTTACCGGTTCAGGGACGGACTCCGACGGGACCATCGCCTCCTACGCGTGGACCTTCGGCGACGGCGGGACCTCGAGCGCGCAGAGCCCCTCGCACACCTTCGCGTCGCCGGGCAACTACACGGCCACCCTGACGGTCACCGACAACGGCGGCACGACCGGCTCGTCGACGGTCGCCATCTCCGCCGTCAGCAACCTGCCGCCCAGCGCCTCGGCGTCGGCCACGCCGACGTCCGGTACCGCCCCGTTGCTCGTGACGTTCACGGGGACGGGCACCGATACGGACGGCACGATCGCCTCGTACGCGTGGGCGTTCGGTGACGGGGGCACGTCGACCGTTCAGAACCCGACGCACACCTATGCATCGGCCGGCAGCTACACGGCGGCTCTGACCGTCACCGACAACGATGGAGCCACCGGGTCATCGACGGTCGTCATCACCGTGAGTGTCGCGACGAATCAGCCTCCGCTCGCGAACGCCGGCCCCGACCAGATCAACCTCGACCCGGGCGTCACGGTCCTACTCAACGGCGGCGCCTCGTCGGATCCCGATGGATCGATCAGCTCGTATCAGTGGAGCCAGACCGCCGGAGCGACGGTGACGCTGTCGGGTGCGAACACCGCGACACCGAGCTTTGTAGCGCCGGTGAACGCAACGGCGACTTACACCTTCACGCTCACCGTCATCGACAACGGCAGCCCCCAGGGGAGCGCGCAGGATTCGGTGACGGTCACAACGCGTGTGACCTACCTGAACACGACGAAGGCGATGATCACCGCGCGGCCGAATCAGCCTAACGGAACCAAGCTCGGCTGCACGCAGAGCGGCTGCCACACCACCGGGGGCCAGAGCCCAACCCTGCTGACCTACGCACAGGTCTTCGCCAATCGTGCGAAGGTCCGGTCGACGACTCAGACGGGTGGGACCATGCGACAGTACCTGCTGTCCGGGGAGCCGGCCATCATCACGAGTTGGATCGACAACGGAGCACCGGAAACGAACTGAGTCGGGTCACAGGGCACATCGCGAAACGAGACGTGCGGCGCTAGGCGGTGCCGTGCTTCGTTTCGACCTCGATGCCAATTTCCTTGAGGAACGGAGTCGGGAGGAGGCCGCCCGCGCAGACGATCACCGCATCGTTCGGGACGAGGATCACCTGGCCGTTCTGCTCGACAGCTACCGATTTCTTGTGCACCACCTGCACTTTCGACTCGTACAGCACGCGCAGGCGTTTTTCGAACAGAGCCGTCTCGACCTTTTTGCGGTTCGTTACCTTGGCCCGGACGAACGCTTTCTCTCGGTAGGAGAGGGTGACGGTCGAGCCTGGCTGCGCCGCTATGGCGGCCGCCGCCTCGAGGGCGCTGTCGCCGCCGCCCACGACAAGCACATGCTGACCTCGATACTGCTCGGGGTCGATCAACCGGTAGACGACCTTGTCGAGTTCCTCGCCGGGGACGCCGAGCTTGCGGGGGGTGCCCCGGCGGCCAATGGCCAGAAGTATGGCTCGGGCACGGTATTCACCTCGCGTAGTGCGGACGGTGAAACCGTTCCCGTCGACGGCGATGGTCTCCAGGCGCTCGTTGTAGTTGATCTTGACGCCGGTTTCGCGCTCGACCTTCTTCCAAAAGTCGATGATCTTCTCCTTCGTCGTCTCGGAGAATCTCACCTTCCCGACGATGGGAAGTTCCATGGGTCGCGTCATGACGATCTTCCCGCGCGGGAAGTGGGCGATGGTCCCGCCGAGGGTGTCCTGCTCGATCGTCAAGACGCGCAGCTTGTGGTGCAGCGCCGCAAGAGATGCCGAGAATCCGCTCGGGCCGGCCCCGACGATGACGACGTCGAACCGGTTCCCTTGGCCCATCCCGGACAGCTTGCGAATCGACTCAATCGCCTGCCGCCCCTGCTCGACGGCGTTGCCGATCAGCCCCATGCCGCCGAGCTCACCCGCGATGAAGATGCCCGGGACGTTCGTCTCGAAGTTCGACTGGACGTTGGGGATGTCGACGCCACGCTCTTCCGTACCGAACACGAGTTGGATCGCCCTCGTGGGGCACGCGGTCTTGCAGGCTCCGTGGCCGATGCATTGCGAGGCCTCGACAAGAACCGCTTTCCCCTGGATGAGGCCAAGGACCGCCTGCTCGGGGCAGGCCGTAACGCAGGAGCCGCAGCCGATACATAAGTTCTCGTCGATGAGGGGATGAAGCGAGAACGGTTCGTTGAGCCCGGCCTTTTCATTCTCCTCACGCAACTCGAGCGATCTTCGCTCGAGCTTCGCGTGCTTGCGCACGTGCACGAGGCAAACAAGAAGGGTCGTCGTCAGGAAAAGTACGGTGGTCAGCATGTAAGTATTACGTTCTCCGAGCCGAACTGCTGCGCTCTGTCTGGGAATTGAGTGCCCGCCAGGAACCAAGCAACCCCTGGGCCACGCCCCCGTCGTTCCTCTTCGGGCTTCACTCCATCAGGTCCTCGCGCTATTACCAAATCTGAAACCAGGATTACGTCGCAGGGCCGTCGCGAAGGACACGGAAGGATCCGCGGGCGTCGGGTGGGTCGTCCCTTGCTGGCACCATTTTCGCTCGGTTCCCGGCGGGGAAACCATGAGCTCACAAGCCGTGCTCGAGAACCACGCTGCAAAGCGGCGCGCGCCGGAGCCGGCACCGGCGCCTAGGCCGGCCAAGCGCCCCCAGAAGGCGGAGATTGCGGCGTCCAGGAGGTCGCGCGTCGGGCTGGGCTTCCTCCTCGTCGTCCTGGGCTTGGTCGTCTCGGCCAATCTTGCTGGCCTGCCGTATTTCGTGTTGCCCGCGGTCGATCGTTTGCGGAGCCCGCTGCATCCGTGGTTCCGACCGTCAGGCCTCATCGGACAAGCCGCTGGAATCGCCGCCTTTGCCCTGTTCAGCTTCTTGTGGATCTACCCGCTTCAAAAGAAATTCCGGTGGCTTGCGTTCGGCGCATCACGTGCGATCTGGCTCGACGTCCACGTGATAGCAGGCCTCTGCGTTCCGTTTCTCGCGACGCTCCACGCGGCGTGGCACTTCTCCGGCCTCATCGGGCTCGGCTACGGCGCGATGATGGTCGCGTGGCTGAGCGGAGTCGTCGGACGGTACATCTACGTGCGCATCCCGCGTAGCAGAAACGGTGTCGAGCTGACGCGCGACCAGCTCGAGACCCAGCGTCGGGCTGTGCTTCAACAAATCGTCGACGCCACAGGGATCGACGGCGAGCTCCTCGAACACGCCCTGCTCTCTGGAGCGTCTCCCACGATCTCACCCGACATGAACGCGCTGAAAGCTTTCGCGGTCATGATCGCGGACGACGCGCGGCGGTGGAAGACCTCCCGACAATTGCAGTGGAGTTGGAAAGGCGCTTCGACCGCCGAACGACGGGTCGATCGCGCGGCGCGCGCCAGACTGCACGGTCTCATGCGGAGCGAGATCGCGCTGATGCAGCAAGCTCGTATGCTCGACGTTACGCACCGACTCCTCCGCTATTGGCACGTCGCGCACAAGCCCATGGCCATCGTTGCGCTCGTCGCCGTCGTGCTTCACGTGGGGACCGCGATCGTTCTCGGTGTCACGTGGTTCCATTGACGGTCAGATCGAGCGCCTTCGCCATCGCGCTCGCCGTCGGCTCGCTCGCGGGGCCGGCCTACGCCCAAATGTCCCCCGGCCCGCTTGCTCACCCCCATCAGGAGATCGACACGCCCCTTCAGTGTTTCGCCTGCCACGGCAAGGCGAAAGGCTCCATGGACGACCGGTGCGTCGAATGCCACAAGGACATCGGTTGGCTGGTCCAGCATGACCGCGGATTGCACGCGACCAAGAAGGGCGAAGAGTGCGCGACCTGTCATCCGGACCACGCGGGACGCGACTTCGAGATGGTGGCTTGGCCGGAGGGAAGCGCGGATAAGTTCGACCACAAGACAGCTGGGTGGCCGCTCGAGGGCAAGCACCAGACGACCAAGTGCCGAGACTGTCACACGGCGAAGTACGTGGTCTCGCCCGCCGCAAAACTGTCCAAGCGGAAGAACCCTTCGGAAGGATGGATCGGGCTCGAGCGCGAGTGCAAGTCGTGCCACGAAGACATCCACCGCGGATCGCTCGGGCCAGAATGCCAATCATGCCACAGCGTTGTAGCGTGGAAGCCGCCTTCCAATTTCGACCACGGCAAGACGAGCTACCCGCTGACGGGAAAGCACATTCCGGTCAAGTGCGAGAAGTGCCACATGGTGGCGAACCTCGACCTCCCGAAGGACGCGGAGGGCCGACCGAAGCCGTTGTACAAGCCGATCCCCCACGCCGAGTGCACACCCTGCCACGTCGACCCTCACGCCGGCCGACTCGGGCCTGGCTGCGCGAAGTGCCACGTAACCGAGTCCTTTCTCGCCGTGACGGCGGCGACGGCGGCGAGCTTCGAGCACGACAAGACCCGCTACCCGTTGCGCGGAAAACACACCGCGCTCAAGTGCGCGCAGTGCCACGATCCGGCCAAGGCGTGGGGGAAGAAACCTGTCTTCTCATCGTGCGGGTCGTGTCACAAGGATGCCCACGCCGGACGGGCGACGATTGAGGGCCGCGTCGTCGATTGCGCGGCCTGCCATCGGGTCGAGGGCTTTCGCGTCAACGCGTACACGGTGGAGCAGCACCAGAAATCGGCGTATCCGCTCGAGGGCCGTCACCGTGCCGTCGCCTGCGAGAAGTGTCACCTCAAGAATCCTCCTGGCGTCGCGGCGGGGTCCTTGGGATCGGCGGGGGTGCTTCTCCGGCCGAAGTATTCGCGCTGTCTCGACTGCCATCGGGACGACCATGGCGGCCAGCTCGCCTCGCGGCCGGGAGGCGCGGCCTGCGAGCCCTGCCACAACGTCGCCGGTTGGAAGCCGAGCCTGTTCGGCGTGGCCGAGCACGCGAAGCTGAAATTCCCGATCGAGGGACGCCACGCGAAGATCGAATGCGCCGCGTGCCACGGGCCGGCTCGCAAGGGACTGCCTCCCCTGCCTCCGGTCGATAAACTCGGCCGCGCTGGCGTCCTGCTCGTCGTCAGGGAGACGGAGTGCGCCTCGTGCCACTTCGACGCTCACGACGGCCGGTTCGGCCCGACGGGGTTGCGCCCCAAAAAGAACAACTGCGAAGCGTGTCACAACTTCGCCGCCTTCCGGCCGGTGATCGTGGATGTGGCCTCGCATCTCTACTTCAACTACGCGCTCGTTGGGGCGCATCGGGCGATTTCGTGCGATGCCTGTCACGTCGAGTCGAAACAGGTGCCTGGGCCGGCTCGCTCGTCCCTGGTGCTCGCCCACGGGCCTGCGCCCCCGATGGTATTCACGACCAAAGGCACGAACTGCGAAGCGTGCCACGAAACGCCTCACGGCGACCAATTTGCACGGCGCGGCGAGGCCGGTCAGTGCGCCTCGTGCCACGGGGAGGTTGCGTTCCGACCGGCGTCGAAGTTCGATCACGACGTCGACGCGACGTTCTCCCTGAAGGGCGCTCATGCGAAGGTCCCCTGCGCGAAGTGCCATGCGGCGCCTCGACCTAAGGAAGGGCGGGCGATCGTCGTCTATCGCCCAGTGCCTCACACTTGCGAGGACTGTCACGGAAAGCATATCCCCGGTGGACCCGCGCTCACGCGGCCCCTATCTTCGGACTGACGGACATGACGAACATGACGAAGGCGCTCGCAGTGGCGGCCCTCTTTTTTCTTGGGGCGGGCGCCGTCGTTCGTGCCGCCGACGAGGCCGGCGTCGCCGTCGACGTAGGGAACGCCGACAATCCGCATGGGCCTCTCAAGGACACGTGCGCGACCTGCCATGGACCCGAAGGCTGGAAGCCGGCCAAGATCGCCCGATCGTTCGATCACGGGCGATTTCGGTTTCCTCTGGAAGGAGCCCACGTTCAAACCGCGTGCCGCGCCTGCCACCTCAACCTCGTCTTCAAAGAAGTCGGCAGCAGTTGTACGTCGTGCCACCAGGACATCCATCGCGGCGAGCTCGGCGACGACTGTGCGCGCTGCCACACGCCGCGCAGCTTCATCGACCGCGCGCACATGGGCCGAGCCCACCAGTTGACGCGCTTCCCCCTGGTGGGTGCGCACGCCGCGGCCGATTGTGAGGCCTGCCATGTGCTGCATACGAATCGGAGGTACGTCAACACCCCGACCGAGTGCGTCGCATGTCACCTGCAGGACTACTACGCGACCCGGAACCCGAATCACGTGGCGGGAGGGTACTCGCGGAATTGCGTCGAGTGTCACTATCCCGTGTCGTTCTATGGGGGAAGGCCGTGAGTCGCGTCTCACGACGCCTTGTCGTCGTCTCGTCGTTGGTCTCGGCCGCGCTCGCCTTCGCCGCGGAGCCGCCGCCGGCTCAGCCTGAGCCGGCGATCGCGCACATCACCTACGTGGCCGCGACTTCGGTCTACGTCGACGCCGGCCAGGACGAAGGACTACAGGAAGGCGACGAGCTCACGGCGGTGCGCGACGGTAGCGACGTGGCGACGCTCAAGGTCACCTACGTCACGAGCCACCGGGTATCCTGCGCGATCGTCGAGTCGACCACGACTCTCAGGGTCGGCGACACGGTGCGTTATTCGCCGAGCACCCCGCCGGTTGCGGCCGCTCCGCCTTTGGCCGGGTCTCCCAAGGCGGCCTCCCGGGGAGCCGGCCTCCATGGCACTGTCGGACTCGGTTACCTCGGCATCATCGATCGCAGCGGAAACGACAGGGGGTACAGCGAACCCGCGACAAACGTGCGCCTCGCCGGCTACGGACTGAATGGCTCGCCGGTGGATCTCGACGTCAATATCCGCGCGCGCCGAGCGTCGTATTCGACTTTCTCGGGGGGAGACCAAGCGACGCAGAGGGTGCGCACGTACAGCGCCTCGGTCTCGTACCGCTTCACACCGGAAGAGCGCCTGACGTTCGGACGCCAGTATGCCCCCATGCTCGACGGTGTCGAGATTTTCGACGGCGTGCTGTTCGCCCACGACGGTCCACGCTGGGGCGGCGGTGTCCTAGTGGGCTTGCAACCGGACCTCAACGATTTGAGCTTCTCGACGGACGTCAGGGAGTTTGCGGGTTACTTCAACGTTCACAACCGCCCCGGAGCGACGTCACGCTGGGCGTTCACCACCGGCCTCGTCGGCGCGTACGCCACGAGCGTCGTCAGCCGACAGTATCTCTTCCTCCAGGCGATCTACGACTCGAAGTGGCTGTCGATGTATGCGAACCAAGAGGTGGACTTCAACAGCGGCTGGAAGGTCGACGTCGCCGGCCTTGATCCGATCGAACTCACCGGGACCTTCATCTCGTTGAGGGTCCACGCCGCGAAATGGCTGGATCTGAACGTTGGATACGACAGCCGCGAAAACGTCTACCAATACTGGGATTACGTGGATCCGCTCGTCATCTTCGACAGATCGACCCGGCAAGGGGCCTGGGGCGGCGCGTCGTTCCGCATCGGTCGCCACGTGGACATCGGGATCGAGGGGCGCCAGATCGACGGCGGCGTGCTGGGACCAGCGAACTCCTATTCGTTGACCGTCGGCGCTGGGCGCTTCACCCGCGCAAACTTCGGAGTCCGCTTGCGGGGAACCCACTTTTCGAACCTGGAGAGCAGTGGTGACCTCTACGCACTATCCATTGGTGTGAACGTCTCCTCCGGCGTTCATTTCGAATTTGCCGGGGGTCGCCTCGACGAACTGAACGTGGACCCCGCTCTGGATCGCCACCTGAGTTGGTACGGGCTCGACATGGATGCCGCGATAGGCCGGCGCTGGTCCATCCTGCTCTCACTGGAACGTGATTCCGGCACCTTCGAGAATCAGGACCAGGTCTATGCGGGCGTGATTTACAGGTTCTAGAGAAGTAGGGGAGTTCCACTTTTTCAGAACAACCAGTCGAACGACAGCCAGATCCGGCGGGCCTCGAGAAGGTAGTAGGACGCATCGGCGAGCTCGCTCTCGGAAACCGGAGGGCGCTCGTCGCCGAGATTCGTGCCGTCGAGCCGGATCGTGAAGCGGTCCCCGCGCCAGCCGACGCCCATCCCCCACGTCGTGAACTGGGCGGCGAGCGCCGTGTTCCGTTTGTTGAGATAGCGCGAGCCGGTGAACGACGCCTCCGCGTGGGCGATGAACCCCTTGGCAGGCGCGTAGACGATGCCGGCCCCGGCCAGCCAGATCGGGGTCATCTCTTGGCGTTTCCCTTCGAGCTGGGTCGGCACGCCGTCGAAGTCCCGAACGTAATCGAGGAACGTTGCGTCGTGGTAGCTCCCCGCCGCCCGCACCACGATGTCGTGCGGCAGGCGCCCGGTCGCTTCGAGCTCGATCCCCTTGAACTGCTCGGCGCCGGCGTTTTCGAGCGCGGGCAGGCCATTCACGGTCGTGGGGACCACGAGATTTTGGAGCTCCATGTTGAAGACCGACATCTCAAGCTCTAGTCTCTGCTCGAGGAGCGTCGTGCGCACGCCCAGCTCGATGCTCTCCGAGGTCTCGGGGTCTAGGATTCTGGCTTCGGCGTTCAGGCCGAAATCCACGGCGGCGGGCTTGTACGTCTTCCGGTAGTCGGCGAAGATCCGGACATTGTCGGCCCCGCGTTGCCACGCGGTGAACGTCACACCCGCGCTTCCGCTCGGCCTCGACTCGCTGGCGTGGTCGGTTCCCTGGTCTAACGTCGCCGGCACGAAGTCCTGGACCGTGGTGTCGCGGCTCTCGTCGGTGAGATTGAGGCGCAGCCCCCCCTCGAGCCGCCACCTCCAGTCGGGCGTCCAGGCGACGAATCCGTACAGCCCTCCGAAATTTCGAGTGTCGATGATATTCGCGTCGATGTTCAGCGGAATCGAGTTGCCGTCGGGCGGGTCCGAGCCGTCGGCGTTGATCGTGTAGTCGAAATCGCCACCGTCTAGGTCGCCTTTGCCGTACTGGGAATCCACACCGACCACAATTTGAGTCTTCGCGACGTTCGTGAGCTCGATGTGGGCGTCGGCCTACACCTCGTCGAGGGTTGTAGTCGAACGCTCGCCGATTGCGGGGAAGACCGGCCCGGTCGGATCGGTGATGAATCCGCGCAGGGCGTCGGTGGACGAACGCGCGTAGGACACGAGCCCGCTCCAGATGCCGTAGGACTTCGGGATGGTGAAGCCGCCGTTCACCGTGTTCCGGCGGGGATCGATTTCGGCACCGCCGGGGTTGTAATTGGCGTTCTGCGGGACGTTCGGCGCGAGGACGGTTCCCGTGCGTGGGACCGGGCTCGACGGGGACTGGTTGAGCCACGTGCCTTCGAGGTTGAAATAGACTTCACCACCGCCACCGAGCGGGCGGAAGTTGCGCCAGAGAACATGCCCGCGCTCGAAGTCGGTGCGCGGGTCGGGGTAATCCCGCTGCTCGGCGTCGAGCGTGAGACGGGAGCCGAAGCCGGCCCACGTTCCGAGGTCGAACGACGACGCGAGCGCCGCACTACCGTACGAGCCCGCGGCCGCCTGGATGCCGGGCGCGCCGGACCCGGGGCGGTAGCGGATCACCTGGATCACTCCGACGAACGAGGTGGTCCCGTACATGACCGGCGCCGCCCCGCGCAGGATCTCGATCCTCTCGATATCGTTCAGGCGCACGGTCGACACCTGCGGGTTGAACACGCCGCCCCAAGGGACGCCGTCGACGATCAACAGGTACGCGTCCTGCTCCCTGAAGCCCCACATTTCGGGGACCGCCGAGGCCGGCCCGCCGTCTCCGCCCGGGGCGATGTCGACTCCGGCCACGAGCGCCAGGGCCGAGCGGAAATCCATCGCCCCACGATCCCTGAGATCCTGGCCCGAAACGACGGTCATCGACTGCGGGATCTTGTCAGGGTCGTCCTCGAACTTGGTGGCCGTGACCTCGACGCGCTCTTCGGCGTCCGGATGAGCAACCGGGGTTTCGGTGTCGGCCGCCCGTAGGACGGAAATCCCCAGCACAGCGAGCGTCATGATTGCGGGTATCCATCGGCGCATGAGTTCCCCTCGACTCCGGACGATCGAACGCGAAGGATAGAGGGAGACGCCAACGACTACCAGGCGCCGTTATGACCCCAACCGCCCCCAGGACCGCCGGGGCCCACGCGAATCGAGGCGCCCCCGAGCGCGCGGGACCAACACTCGCCTTCGGCGGCGATCGCCCAGGCTCTTTCGATCTCCCGACCGGCCGACGACGGCCAGCGCAAGGCCGGTCGCCGCTTTCGTCAGATCGCCTCCAGTACCTGGAACTCGAGGGGGCCGAACGATTGGGCGAGGACTTCCGTATCAGGTTTCTCTCGATTCATCCCACCATTCCAGACTGGCCCCTGCTACCGTATTCCATCCGTTTCGAGTCGCGTTTGGGGATTCCGCGCATGAAACCACGCGCGAGCGTACGCGTAGAAAGATTGCAATCTCAGTACCACCACGAAGGAGAAGATCACGTGATGAAGAAAGGTCTGATCGCTCTCGCACTCGCTGCGGCGCTTCCGGCGCTCGCCGCCGAACTTCCTATCCCCGACATCTCCTACCAGAAGTTCACCCTCGACAACGGCCTCACGCTGATCGTCCACGAGGACCACAAGGCCCCGATCGTGGCGGTCAATGTCTGGTACCACGTGGGGTCGAAAAACGAGAAGCCCGGCCGCACAGGATTCGCTCACCTGTTCGAGCATCTGATGTTCAACGGGAGCGAGAACTTCAACAACGACTACTTCATGGCGGTCGAGCCGTTGGGAGCCACCGACCTGAACGGTACGACCAACAACGACCGAACGAACTACTTCCAGAACGTGCCGAAGACCGCGCTCGACACGATCCTCTGGCTCGAGTCCGACCGGATGGGGCACTTGACCGGCGCGATCGACCAACCGCGGCTCGACGAGCAGCGCGGGGTCGTCCAAAACGAAAAGCGCCAGGGCGACAACGAGCCGTACTCGCTTTCCGATGAGCTGTCGAACAAGGCCTGTTTCCCCGTCGGCCACCCTTACAACTGGACGGTCATCGGCTCGATGGAAGACCTGGGCGCCGCCAAGCTCGAAGACGTCAAGGAGTGGTTCGCGACGTACTACGGACCGAACAACGCGGTGTTGTCGATCGCCGGAGACGTCAATACGCAGGAGATTCTCGCGAAGGTGAAGACCTACTTCGGCGACATCCCGCCAGGCCCCCCGATCGCCCGCTTCGATCAATGGGTCGCCAAGCGAACGGGATCCTCGCGCCAGTTGGCCCAGGACCGTGTCCCGCAAACGCGCATCCTGAAGTACTGGAACGTTCCAGGCGACGCGACGAAAGACCGCGTGTTGCTCGATCTCGCGGCGCAGGTGCTGTCGAACGGCAAGAGCTCGCGTCTTTACAAGCGCCTGGTTTACGACGACCAGACCGCGACCAGAGTCAACGCCTACAACGACACGCGCGAGATCGCCAGCTTGTTCACCCTCGAGGTCGACGTCAAGAAAGACGGCGATCCGGCCCAGGTCGAAAAGACGATGGACGAGGAGCTTGCCAAGTTCCTAGCCAAGGGACCGACCCCCGATGAGCTCGAGCGGGCGAAAACCGACGTCTTCTCCGGGTTCATTCGAGGCGTAGAGCGCATCGGCGGATTCGGTGGCACGTCGGACGTGCTGGCTGCCGGCATGGTCTACGCGGGAACGCCCGACGCTTACAAGAACGACCTCGATATCGTGCGCAAAGCAACCCAGACCGAAGTCAAGGAGGCCGCTAAGAAGTGGCTCAGCGACGGCGTCTATATCCTCCAGATCGACCCGTACCCGGCCGACCTCAAAGCTGACGGCGCCGGCGCCGACCGCAAGAAGATGCCGGAAGGGGGCGCGGAGCCTCCCGTCGTTTTCCCGAAAGTCGAAAAGGCCACACTCTCGAACGGCATGAAGATCCAGTTCGCCCGGCGCGACTCGGTCCCGGTCGTCCGGTTCAACCTGATCTTGGACGCTGGCTACGCCGCCGACCAGAACGGCATTCCAGGCACCGCTAGCCTTACGATGGCAATGCTCGACGAGGGGACGAAGACCCGCTCGTCGCTCCAAATCTCCGATGAGCAGCAGCGGCTCGGAGCCAACGTCGGGGCGGGGTCGTCGCTCGACAGCTCGTTCGTCTCTCTCTCCGCGTTGAACGCCAACCTCGACGCCTCACTCGACCTTTTCGCCGACATCGTGTTGCATCCGTCCTTCCCCGAGGCGGATTTCGAGCGCCTGCAAAAGCAGCAGATCGCGAGAATCCAGCGCGAGAAGGCCCAGCCGGTCGGGATGGCGCTGCGCGTCTTCCCGAAACTTCTTTACGGCTCCAGCCATCCGTACGGGCTTCCGTTCTCAGGGTCAGGGTACGAGGACGGCGTGGCAAAGATGACGCGAGACGATCTCGTCAAGTACCACCAGACGTGGTTCAAACCCGACAACGCGACGATGATCGTCGTCGGCAACACCACGCTCGCCGAGATCAAGCCCAAACTCGAGGCGCTGTTCAAAGACTGGAAGAAGGGAAGCGTGCCGGCGAAGAAGCTGGCGAACGTCGCCGGGAAGAACGCGACGACGATCTACATTCTCGACAAGCCGGGTGCCGCGCAATCGGTGATCCTCGCCGGCCAGCTCGTTCCGCCGATCGCGAACCCCGACGAGATCGCGTTCAAGACCATGACTCAGGTGTTGGGCGGATCGTTCGTTGCCCGCCTGAACATGGACCTGCGGGAAGACAAGCACTGGTCCTACGGCGTGTACACGTTCGTTCCCGATGCGCGCGCCCAGCGCCCGTTCATCGGCTACGCACCGGTTCAAACCGACAAGACCATGGAGTCGATGGTCGAGGTCATGAAGCAGTTCAAGGGCATCACGGGCCCGATGCCCGTCACGCAGCCCGAGCTCGCGATGGCGCAAGACGGCATGACCCGCACGTTGCCTGGGCAGTGGGAGACTCAGGGTGCAGTGTCAGGCTCGATCGCCGACATCGTGATCTTCGGCCTTCCCGACGACTACTACACGACGTTTCCCGGCAAGGTCCGAGCGCTCAAGACCAGCGACGTCGATGCCGACGCCAAAAAGACGCTGACCCCCGACAAGATGGTCTGGGTCGTCGTGGGCGACCGCGCGAAGATCGAGGCCGGCATCAAGGAACTCAAATGGGGCGACGTGAAGTACCTCGACCCCGACGGCAACCCGAAATAGGGGACATCAAAAAGGGGACACTCCCCTTTTCCAAGGCTCCGGCGACGCAACCCACCGCACGACGCGTGCGGTGGGTTGCGGATGCGTAACCAGGAGACGGCTCGAGCAAGGCCTCAGGGAACGGACATCCGTTCTAGTTTCCTCGGCGATGGTCCTCCCCCACCCCCATCTCTGACACGATGCCTCGGTTTTCCCGTCCGATACCCGGTGGCTTGTGCGCTCATGTCGTGACTCGCCGCAACGCCCGGGCGACTGATGCACGATGCCAAGAGCAGAGTGCGCCTGGATGTTCTCGCCTGGTGTCTCATGCCTAACCACGTCCATCTGGTCGTGCGCCCGATCGGGGACGGGGACCTCGCTCGCTTCATGCACTGGCTCATCACGACGCACGTGCAACGGCATCGTGTTCGTCACGGGACAACGGGCCGCGTCTGGCAGGGGCGTTACGGGGCGTCTCCCGTCCAGGCTGATGCTCATTTCTTGACGGTCGTGCGTTATGTCGAGCGCAATCCGGTGCGGGCCGGCCTTGTGCGTTGTGCTACCCACTGGCGATGGTCGAGCGTTCGCGAGCGGAAGTTCATAGACCAATCGCGTGGACTGCTGGCAAACTCGCCGGTGCCGCTTCCGTCGCCGTGGCTCGATTGGGTCGACACCCCACTGACAGGCGCCGAACTTTCGGAGCTACGCACGTCGATTCAACGCGACCGGCCCCTGGGCGACTCGACCTGGACGCGGGACGTCGCTACCCGCCTCAACCTGCTGGGTACACTGAGACCACGCGGTCGACCACGGGTGGCGAAGCGGGACGCGCCCTTCCCTGACCGCGAACCAGATTTCCACTTTTGATCACCGCGAAAAAGGGGAGTGTCCCCTTTCCCTGTGTCCCCTATTATTGTCGGATGAACCCGCCCATCGCTCCGCGTATTCCCCATGCGATCACGCTTCATGGCGAGACCCTGGAGGACGACTACTTCTGGCTTCGCGACAAAGACGATCCTCGGGTCACGGCGCACCTCGTCGCCGAGAACGCCCACGCGGAAGCGGCGCTTCAGGGAACCGGCGCCCTTCAAGAGCGCCTGTACAAGGAAATGCTCGCGCGCATCAAAGAGACCGACCTCTCGGTCCCCTACCGCAAGGGATTGTATTGGTACTACGCGCGCACCGAGGAAGGGAAGCAGTACCCGATCCTCGCGCGCAAGCTCGGCGCGCTCACCTCGGCCGAAGAAATCGTCCTCGACTTGAACGCTCTCGCTCGCGACCACGCCTATTTCGCCGTGAACGCCTTCGTGGTGAGCGACGACGGCAGCTTACTGGCCTACTCGGTGGACACGACCGGGTTTCGCGAGTACACGCTGCACGTCCGCGACCTGCGGCGCGCCGAAAACGGGCCGGAATCGATCGAAAGGGTCAGCTCGGTCGCATGGTCGGCCGACGGGAAAACGCTCTTTTACGTTACCGACGACGACGCGAAACGAGCGTATCGACTTTGGCGTCACCGGCGAGGCGACGCGGAACCTGTCCTCATTCACGAGGAGTCGGATGAGCGATTCTCGCTTGCGATCCGCCGCTCGCGGAGTCTCGGGTACCTCTTCCTGGACGCCGACAGCCACACGGCCAGCGAGGTCCGCTTCCTCGCAGCGAGCGATCCCGACGGCGCATTCCGGATCTTCCTGCCCAGAGCACCCGAACTCGAATACGAGGTCGACCACGGCGGAAGCACCTTCTGGATTCGCACCAACGATAGCGGACGCAACTACCGCCTCGCACGGTGCCCCGTCGACGCCATCGCCAAGGAAGCGTGGACGGAGGTCCTGCCGCACCGCACAGACGTGAACCTGGCGGGGATCGAGTTGTTCGCGGAGCATCTCGTCGCCTACGAGCGCGAGGATGGGCTCGAGCGCTTCGTGGTGCACGCGCTGGACTCGGGCGAAACCCACGCGATCTCTTTCCCGGAACCGGCGTACTCGACCTTCCCGGACATCAACGCCGAGTTCAAGACGTCGATCTTCCGCTTCCGTTACCAGTCGATGGTCACGCCACCGTCCATCTACGACTACGACATGGCGACGCGCGCCAAGACGCTCATGAAGCGTAACGAGGTGCTGGGCGGCTACGACCCCTCGCTCTACACCGTGGAGCGCGCTCAAGCGATCGCGCCCGACGGAACGGCCGTTCCGGTCTCGCTCGCTCACCGGAAGGACACGCCGATGGACGGCACGGCGCCGATGCACCTCGTGGGTTACGGCGCGTACGGCTATCCGCTCCCCGCGATGTTCTCGTCGAACCGGCTGTCGCTCCTCGATCGCGGCGCCGTCTGCGCCCTGGCGCACGTGCGTGGCGGAGGCGAGCTCGGAAAGCCCTGGCACGATTCGGGGCGGATGGAGCACAAGCCGAACTCGTTCACCGACTTCATCGCCGTGGCTGACTTCCTCGTGCGCGGATCGTACGCTTCGCGGGAGCGCTTGATCATCGAAGGGGGGAGCGCGGGCGGCCTTCTCATCGGGGCCGTTATGAACCTGCGGCCGGACGTCGCGGGTGGCGCGGTCCTCAAGGTGCCGTTCGTCGACGTCATCAACACGATGCTCGATACATCGTTGCCGCTGACCGTCGCCGAGTTCGAGGAGTGGGGCAATCCGACCGATCCGGCGCAGTTCGCGATCCTGCGCTCATATTGCCCGTACTCGAACCTCGGCCGTAAGCCATTCCCGAAAATGCTCGTGAAGACCTCCATCAACGACAGCCAAGTCATGTACTGGGAGCCCGCCAAGTACGTCGCGCGCTTGCGTGAAAGAAACGACGGCGCGCCGCAGGTCCTGTTGAAGGTGAACTTCGCCGCCGGCCACGGCGGTTCCTCGGGGCGCTACGACGCGCTGAAGGAGATCGCCTTCGATGTGGCGTGGATGCTGCAGGTTTGGGGAAAAGGGGACACTCCCCTTTTTCGCGCCTCAGCGACGGCGCGCGACACCGATCTTCGGGCACGCGTGGGCGACCGGACAGGCCGAGCACAACGGTGAGATCGGCTTGCACACCTGCTGTCCGTGGCGCACCAACGTCTCGTTGATCGGGATCCACCAACGTTTCGGGAGGCTGCGTCGCAACGCGGCCTCGGTGTCGTCGGGGGTGTTGGTCGCGACCCAGCCGAGGCGGTTCGCGATGCGGTGGACGTGCGTGTCGACACAGATGCCGGGTTTTCCGAAGCCGAGGGTGACCGTGAGGTTGGCCGTCTTGCGCCCGACGCCGGGAAGGAGGAGCAGGTCCTCGATCGTGTCGGGCACTGTCCCGTCATGACGCGACAGCAAGATCCCGGAGATCGCGCGAATCTGCTTCGCCTTCGTCCGGTAGAAGCCGGCCGGGTAGATCGCCTTTTCGATCGCGGTGGGCGTCAGCTTCAGCATCCCCGCCGGATCGCTCGCTTTTGCGAACAGGCGTTCGGTTGCCGGGTAGGTGACCTCGTCTTTCGTGCGGAGCGAGAGGATGCAACTGATGAGGATGCGGAACGGGTCGGGACCGTTCGCGGTGACGAACCGATCGACCGTGTAGCGGGCGGTGAGCTTCGTCAGGACGGCGCTCATGGTCCTGGCACTCACAAGGTCTCCAGGGGAACGTCGCGTCGCGGAGGCGGGAACGCGTGATCGATGTCCGCCAGGTCTTCCTCGGTGAGAACGATGTCCGCGGCCTTCGCGTTGTGGCGAACGTGCGCGAGGCGAGCCGCCTTCGGGATCGCAACGACGTTGTCGTGACGCAGCGTCCAGGCAAGCGCCACCTGCGCGGGGGTCGCGTCGTGCCGCGCCCCCACGCGCCGCAGGGCTTCGTGAGGGCTGAGCCTCCCCTGCTCGAGGGGCGAGTACGCCATGATCGCGATGTTCCGGGACGCACACCACGGAATCAGCTTGCGCTCGACCCCGCGCCGTTCGAGGTTGTAGAGGACCTGATTCGCGCCGACGCGCAGGCCTCCCGGGAGCCCTTCCGCGCGTGCAAGCTCGTCGAGGTCGAAATTCGACAGGCCGTAGTGGGCGATTTTCCCCTGCTCCGCGAGTCGCGTGAAGGCGCCCAGCGTTTCTTCGAGCGGGTGCTCCCCCGGCCAGTGCAACAGGTAGAGATCGATACGTTCGACGCGCAATCGCTTTAAGCTGCGCTCGCAGGCGGAAAGCGTGCCTATGCGGCTGGCGTTGTGAGGGAGGACCTTCGAGACGAGAAAGACGCCGTCTCGCCGCCCCGCGATAGCGTCGGCGACGACGGTTTCCGCGCCGCCGTCGGCGTACATCTCCGCGGTATCGATCAGATCCAATCCCAGGTCGAGCCCTAGCTGCAAGGCGGCGACCTCTTCTCGGCGGGCGGATTCGTTTTCGCCCATGCGCCAGGTACCCAACCCCAGGTTCGGCATCACGGCGCCGGATCGCGTGCGGATGTCGTACACCATCGACCGTCCTCTCGCCGGTCACCGTGCCGGGCGGGCGCTCCCGCCGTCGCCCACCCAGTGGGGAATCCAAGCGAGCGAGACCCCGGACACGGCGATGTCCGATTTTCTCGGCTTCAGCGAGGCGGACTGGATGGCGAAGTTCTCGAGTTCATGGGCGCTGCTCAGTTCGGCGATTTCGGACTGCAGCTCGGCCTCGAGGTCCGCGATCTTCCTTCGTACCACTTCGACGCTTTGCTCCGCGCCGTCGAGGTCCTGGCGTTCCTTCATCGTGCGGCCGACGCCCCGCGCGGCCGTCGTCGCGCGGCCGATCGATCCGACGGAGACCGCCTTGCGTCCGAACAATGCGCCAAGCAGGGTGGCCCCGACGCTGATCGCGGTTTGCATCGTCTGCTGGGAAGCCTGGACCTGTTCGCGTGCGACACGCTCGGCGGCGCGCCGTTCCTGGTTGCGCAGGGTGTCCGCTTTGCCCGCGTATTTTGCTCTGAGCGTTTCCACTGCCGCGTCCCGCTTCTCCCGCGCGGCCTGCTGCACGCGGATCTTGAAGTCCCCCTCGGATTCGCCGAGCTTGGCCACAAGCTTCAGCGAGGGACAACTGTGGAGGTCGAGCGTTCTCGTGCGGTAGAGGTACCCGGCGAGCTCCTTCTCCGACGCGGCGTAGCTTTTCGGCTGGGACGCGACGGCGGGAAGGGAGTCGAACGCAGCCCTGGCATCGGGGTCGTTTTCGAGCTCAGGTTTCTCGCCGAGATCTTCCGCGGCGTCCCAGGCACCGCCTTCCGCGAAGGGCGCGATCAGGGCCACTTCGACCCACGCGTCGACCTGCGCCTTCGCATCGACGAAGTGCACGTTCGCCGTGCCGAGGAGGCCGGACCGGTAGACGAGGCGCTCCCCTGGTTTCTGCGCTCCGCGCCACGGGAGGAACGTTTCATTCACGCCGGCGGGCACCGCCGGACGCCCGCCCGAGGCCGCAACAGTCGGTGTCGCGGCGGGCTGAGCCGCGGCCGCGCTTTTCTGCGGCGCCATCAGGACCTGGATCTGCTTTTTGGTGAGCGGCCCGCGAAGGAACGACAACGTGAAGCGGGTCTCGAACAGGACCGGCGCATCCTCGTGGACGTTGTTCATCAGGAAGACCCGCTTCCCGAGTCCGGCGAGCGTCGCCTCCATCGCCTGCTTGTCGAAGCTCCTTCCCGCCGCGGCCGACGCGCCTTCAAGCCCCTCGATGACGCGCGCTTTGTCGCGTTCGGTCTGCAGTCGCCCGAGGAACCACGTCCCCGCGTTTGAGAGACCCTTGTAGTCGAGATCGACCGGGTTCTGGGTCGCAAGCACGCACCCCACACCGTACGCTCGCGCCTGCTTGAGCAGCGTCAGCATCGGTGTTTTCGCGGGCGGGTTGGCGACGGGAGGGAAAAACCCAAACACTTCGTCCATGTAAAACAGCGCGCGCAAACTGGTCGTACCCGTCTGCCCGCGCATCCAGGCCACGAGTTCGTTGAGAAGGAGCGTCACGAAGAACATCCGCTCCGCGTCCGAAAGATGCGCGATCGAAAGGATCGACACGCGCGGCTTCCCCTCGGCGGTCCACAAGAGGCGCTGAATGTCGAGGGGCTCGCCCGTCAGCCACGCCTCAAACCCCGGCGAGGCGAGGAGGTTGTTGAGGGACATCGCCAGCGCGCCTCGATCCTTCGCGGGGTAGAACGATTCGACGTCCACGACGCCGACGCGATCGAACGGCGGCTTCTGGATATCCCGGATCAGGCCCGCAAGATCCAGGTCCTTCCCCGTCGTCCAGGCGGCCTCCACGAGCTTCGCCATCAAAATGTGCTCGCGGCTCCGGAGCGGGTCCGCCTCGATGGCGAGGAGGGCGAGCAGCCCGGACACCGTACCGTTGATCTTCTCGCGGCGCGCGTCCTCGTCGTCCATCACCGCGGGAGGCGGCGCCGCGAGGGAACGGAGGATCGAGATCGATCGGCCGGCACTGCTTCCCGGTGTGTAGATCGCCAGGTCGACGGCGTCGCGGAACTTCTTGATGCGCTCCGGCCCCTCGCCCCACGCGGCGAGCCCCTTGGTCCACGCCGCCGCGGTCTCATCGGCCGAGACGCCTTGTTCGACCCACGGCGCGAAGTCGGCGGCCGCCAGGTCGGGGAAGGTGAGCAGCAGGTTGCCGAGGTCGCCTTTGGGGTCAATGGCGATCGTGGGGATGCCGTCGATGGCGGCCTCTTCGATAAGGCCGATGCCGAGGCCTGTCTTGCCGCTCCCCGTCATCCCGACGATCACGCCATGCGTCGTGAGATCCTTCGCGTCGTAGAGGACCGGTTCCGGCTCTTTCGGAGCGTTGGGTCCCGCGAGCCTACCGAGGTAGAAAACGCCCAGCTTCTCGAAATCTCTCATGGCGACATTCTAGAGAAGAAAAGGGGTCAGGTCTCCCTAAAGCGGCGGCTTCAGCGCACGTAGCACGACCGCTTCGTCGACGACCAGGCGGTGGCGGTCGCCTTCTTTTTTGACGTCCGTCTGTCCGAACGGGTCGAATTCGTACGGCTTGATGATCTTTCCCCAGACGGCCTTCAGCGCACGCGCCCCGATACGGCTCGACTTCGACGCCTCGTCCGCGATCTTGCGCACGGCGCCGTCGGTCACGTCGATGTCGATATTGTAGTTCTTGAAAAAATTCTGGGACGCGCGCAGGACCGAATCCTTCGGCTCGGTGAAAATGCGCGACAACGTTCCGGCATTCAGGTCTTCGAGAATGATCGAATTGTCGAAGCGCGAGAGGAACTGTGGCTGCATGCCGTAGTCGAACAGGTCTTCTTGTTTGAACCAGTGGCGCAGCGTGAAGTACTCGCGGATCTGGACTTCGCCGTTTTCGTAAACGGTCTCGGCGGGAAGCTTGACGCGCGACGTCGGCGACGTCACCCGCCGGTACACCTGATCGTAGAGTGATTCGAACGCTCCCGCGCACAGGAACAGCATCTTTCCAGTATCGATGTGGATCGCGGCTTTTTCGAGCTGCTTGTTCTTGTAGATCGTCACCGGGTAGAGAATCCGCTCGCCCTCGATCAACGTCAGCAGCCCCTGCTGGATGTTGATGCCGGTGACGTACGGTTTGCCGCCGACGATCGCCGAGATCTTGTCGATCTCGTCGATGCAGACGGTCGCGCGCTCTATGTAGTCGCCGATCTGCTCGGCGGTGGCATCCTCGCCGAGGATCTCTCGCGCCCGCTCTTCCAGACGAACGAGGAGGCGATTCGGGTCGACGATTCCCTCTTCGCTCGCGAACTGATTGGCGTTCATGATGCAGACGACGCGATTCGCGTGGAACTCCTCGTGCTTTTCGTACAAGCGTTCCATGGAACGCATGATCGTCGTCTTGCCGGTGCCGGAGTTCCCGATCATCAAGAGGTTGCCATACCGCTCCCCCTGGATGTGCTTGAAGATGGCGACCGCCACGAATTTTAGGGTTTCCTGCTGCCCGATCACATCGGCCTGGAGGAAGTCGTTGATCTCGATGGGTTTCATGCGGGGATTATAGCTGGCGGCGGCGAAGCCGCGACTGCCCGCCCGATCCGGATCGTTCCGCGTCGCGTTCCGTGTACAGTAACGGTGGCGGCCGCGTGGGCTCGATCGTGCTTTCCGCTAGGAGGTTTCCATGCTCCCGTTCATGCTGTTTCTCGCCATCGCGATCCCGGTCGTCGTCATCCTCGTCTACCAGATCCGCCGCTCCCGCCACCTGCGCGACGTCGCGGGAAACCGCATTCGAGCCGGAATCCCGGGACGCGTAGGTCTGATCGTCGCCCTCCTGCTGGTTTTGCTGTTCTCGATGGTGGGCTCCGTCCGGGTCGTTCCGGTCGGCCATGCGCTGGTGGTCTTCAATACGATCACGAAGAGCTTCAGGCTCGCGCGTGAGGGTGTGACGTTCGTGTGGCCGGTGATCAGTCAGACGGCGGAGTACGACATCCGGCGTCTGGAATACACGATGACCAAGGCGCAAGGTGAAGGGCGTAAATCGAACATGGACGACTCGCTTTGGTCGCCGACGAAAGAAGGGCTTCAGGTCGGAATCGACCTGACCGTCTGGCATCACCTCGACCCGGAACGTCTCGTGAGTATCCACCGGAAGATCGGCCCCGATTTCGAAGACAAGATCATCCGGCCCGCGGTGCGCTCGGTGACCCGCCTCGTCATCTCCGAGTACGCCGTGATGGACGTGTATTCCTCACGGCGCGCTGCGATCCAAGACGAGATCAACGTGAAGATCAAGGAGCTCCTCGAGAAGGACGGCTTTATGGTCGACGAGGTCGTCCTGCGCGACGTGCGCTTCACCGACCAGTTCGGGCAGGCGATCGAGGCCAAGCAAATCGCGCAGCAGTCGGCCGAGCAGATGAAGTACGTCCTGGAGAAGGAGGAGCGCGAGGCCGAGCGGAAGGTGATCGAGGCCTCGGGACGTGCGAAGGCCATCGAGTTGATCAACGAGGCCTTGCGGCAGAATCCGAACTACATCCGCTACCTCTACGTCGACAAACTTTCGGACAAGATCAGCGTCATCGTTTCCGATCAGAACACGATCATGGACCTGAAGGGAATCATCGAGAACAAACCAAGATGACCGTGGCGCGCTCACCGACTCAATGCAGAACTCTCATTGCTGGAGCCAGCCCGGACGCCTGAAGGACGATCGTCGCCACGATGCAGCCGACGACGGCGAGCGTCACCGCGATCCAAATGCGCCTGAGGGGCATCCCGCAGTGCTGATCGAATAAAGACCGAGCACAAGCGCACCCCAGACGATCACGCCGACGGCGCTCAAGACGTGAGAAACCCGTGTCCCGTTGCTACGTGTGCCGGGCATACCGTTGTCTCGCCGTTTCCTTCAGCCACGACATCGAGCGCCACGTGAGAATCGTCGCGGCCAGGTACCAAACTCCGACTGCCGGACACACACCTACGAGCTGCTCGGGTATCGCGTCGCCCGGCGAACGCAGACGAACCGCGAGTTGAACGAGCAACATCGCCTCGAACAACACCCCCGCGAGGATGTTGAACAGCGCCCCGAGATCGCACAACATCGATTCATCGTGCAGCCGCAGTACTTCGCGAAGACCCAGAGACGCCAACGCCAATGAAGGCCCCAGAGTCGCCGCGAGAACCACGAGCAAGGTCCGGGGAAGGGGAGCCATCGACACCAGCGGATAGGCGACGCACGTCAGCAGTCCGGCTCCGATGCCCGCGTTGATCCACCGGATAGCCTCACGCGCCGATCGGGCGGTACTCATAGAGGTAGCCCCTTCTCCAAGATGTTCTTGGGATTCTTCAGGCAGGCGATGCCACAGTCCGACGGGTTCCCGGCTTCGACGTTTTCGAGCGCGATTCCGCTCATGCGTCTCCGATCACCCGGAAACCGACCCCGTTGGAGATTACTTTACTCGTGTCGTCCCGGACAATCTCAAGGACGCGATGACGACCGCCCAGTCCGCGCGCGTCAACTCGGGCGTCGCCGCCACCAGCTCGAGACGGCTACTTCTTGTTTTCGTAGGCTGCCTCCGCGACGCCGTTGGTTGAGGCCGAGTTCACGGCCCGGCGCCTTGAGGCCCGCGCTCGAGCGGTTCTCATCGATGTTCTCCGAGGATTTCAGCGCTCGTTGCGACAACCGGCGCCTCGGCCACCGGCGGCTTCGATGCAGGCGCTGCCGCTTTCTTGGGCGCTCGGCGTCGTTTGACCGTCCGTTTCTTCGGTTTGGCCTGACGCGCGAGCAAGGCTTCGACCTGTTGTTGAGCGCGACGAGCCTCCTTGCGGGCTGTCTTTGCCGCTTTCTCGAGACTCTTGAACGCCTTCCTGGCGGCCTTCAGAGTGGACTTTGCCGACCGCGCCTTCTCTTTTGCTTCGCGAGCGTCCGTGTCGGCGCGTTTAGCCGCGATTCGCGCTTGTTCGACCGTTTGAGGCGTCGTTCTTGATTTCTGCGATTTGCTCTTCATTGTCGACCCTCTTTTTTCGTCGCAGGCGCGACGGTTGGCTCTGACTCGGGCAGCATACGCCGACAAGAAAACGGCCGCCCCCTTCGGAGCGGCCGTCTCGATTTAATCGCTTCTCTGATTTTGTAAGAAAAAGGGGACTGTCCCCTATGACTCGATCTCGAGCGGAATCCGCATGCCGTAGAAAGAGCGCCAGACAAAGAAGACCGAGACCGCGAAGAACGCCGCCGCCAGAACGTGGGTGATCATCGGTCCCTGCTGGCTCTCTATGCTCACCGCCAACTCTACGGCCAAGAGACCGAAGAGCGTCGTGAACTTGATGATGGGGTTCATCGCCACCGAGGAGGTGTCCTTGAATGGATCGCCCACGGTGTCGCCGACGACCGTCGCGTCGTGGAGGGGCGTCCCCTTCTCCTTCAACTCGACCTCGACGATCTTCTTGGCGTTGTCCCACGCGCCGCCGGCGTTCGCCATGAAGATCGCCTGGAACAGGCCGAAAAGAGCTATCGAGATCAGGTAGCCGATGAAGAAGTACGGCTCGACAAAGGAGAAGGCCAAAGTCGCGAAGAAGACGCACAGGAAGATGTTGAACATCCCCTTCTGCGCGTACTGGGTGCAGATCTCAACCACCTTCTTCGAGTCGTCGACGGAGGCCCTGACTGCGCCATCGAGCTTGATGTTGCGCTTGATGAACTCGACCGCGCGGTAGGCGCCCGTCGTGACCGCCTGAATGGACGCGCCGGTGAACCAGTAAATCATCGAGCCGCCGGCGATGAGGCCGGGGAGGAACGGAGGATAGAGGAGCGACAGCTTCTCGATGTTTACGGTGAGGCCGTGCGTCAACGCCACGATGATCGAGAAGATCATCGTCGTAGCTCCGACGACCGCCGTCCCGATGAGCACGGGCTTCGCGGTGGCCTTGAAGGTGTTGCCGGCGCCGTCGTTCTCCTCGAGGAAATGCTTCGCCTTCTCGAAGTTCACGTCGAAGCCGTACGTCTTCTTGAGCTCGTCCTTGATCGCGGGGATCTGCTCGATCAGCGACAGCTCATAGACCGACTGGGCGTTGTCGGTCACCGGGCCGTAGGAGTCGACGGCAATCGTCACCGGGCCCATGCCGAGGAACCCGAAGGCGACGAGGCCGAACGCGAACACCGCGGGGGCGAGCATCATTCCGCCGGCGGCGACGTTTGCCGGGTCGATCGCGGGAATCTGGCTGCCTATTCCATAGGCGATCCCCATCAAGACGAGAATCGTCATGCCGAGCCAGTAGGCGCTGAAATTGCCGGCGACGAGCCCAGAGAGAATGTTGAGCGACGCTCCGCCTTCACGCGACGAGGTCACGACCTCGCGAACGTGGCCCGATTCGACCGACGTGAAGACCTTGACCAACTCGGGGATGATCGCACCCGCTAGGGTGCCGCAGGTGATGACCGTCGACAGCTTCCACCAGAGCGAGCCGTCTCCCAAGCCGGGAATCATCAGGTACGACACGACGTAAGTGGCGATCACCGAGACGATCGAGGTCAGCCACACGAGGCGTGTCAGGGGCGCCTCGAAGTTCATCTTGTCGACCTTTTCGTACTGACCCTTCGCAAGCGCCTCGTTGATGAAGTACGAGAAGGCCGACGCGATCACCATCATGACGCGCATGGTGAAGATCCATACGAGGAGCTGGACTTGGGTCGTCGGGTCCTTCACGGCGAGCAGAATGAACGTGATGAGCGCGACGCCGGTGACCCCGTAGGTCTCGAATCCGTCGGCCGAGGGCCCGACGGAATCGCCCGCGTTGTCTCCGGTGCAATCCGCGATCACGCCGGGGTTGCGCGCGTCGTCTTCCTTGATCTTGAACACGACCTTCATGAGGTCGGCGCCGATGTCGGCGATCTTGGTGAAGATGCCGCCCGCGATGCGCAGCGCGGCCGCGCCTAAGGACTCACCGATGGCGAATCCGATGAAGCAAGCTCCAGCGTATTCGCCGGGGACGTACAGCAGAATGCACAGCATGATGAACAGCTCAACCGAGATGAGCGCCATGCCGATCGACATGCCGGCTTTCAGCGGGATGGCGTAGCAGGGGTACGGCTTTCCGCGCAGCGACGCGAACGCGGTGCGAGAGTTGGCGAAGGTGTTGATGCGGATGCCGAACCACGCCACGCCGTAGCTTCCCGCGATGCCGACGAGAGAAAACGCCAGGATGATCGCGGTGCGGCCCAGCGAGAAATGCTGCAGGAAGAAGAAGTAGACGAAGATGATCGAGCCGATGAACAGTTCGAGGATCATCAAGAACTTGCCCTGTTGGATCAGGTAGGTCTTGCACGTCTCGTAGATCAGCTCCGAGACCTCGAGCATCGACGCGTGCACGGGCATGTTCTTGAGCGACGTGTACATCATCAGCCCGAAGCCCAAGCCCAGGGCGGAAACGACCAGGCCGACCATCAGGAGCGTCCGGCCGTTGGTCCCGCCGAAGAAATCCACGGTGCCCAGGTCCGGGAGCTGAAGGTTCGCCTCGCCGCCTTCGGTGGCGAGCGCCGGAACCGGCGCCAGGACCGCCATCGCCAGCATGACGACGGGAAGGAGGGCGATCAGCCCTCGGAACCACTTGCTCGTAGTCATCGAAACCTCTCTCCTCGGCTCGCGTGAAGCCACATTGCCCCGCCCGCATTGCGGACGGAATCGAGTTTTGGAGGGGTTGGCCGCCCGCCGCTTGGCGGACGCTTCAGCGCCCAACGCTTCCGGCCCCACAAGACCCCGCTTGGGGTTAACCCATCGGACAGAAAGCCGGTGGGTTATACCAGGGATTCGGGGTTTTAGTCCATTCGTAGGAGGCGCACCGTGACGGCGCCGGACCGGCTCCGGACGACGGTCATTTCCCACGGTTTGCAACAAACCTCGCAGTCCTGGACCATCTGCCCGACGGACCCCGGGTCGAGGACCAGTTCCTGCCAGGAGCCGCAATAGGGGCACTGCGCCTGGATGAGGTCTTCGTCCATGGCGCAAGGATAGAGGACATCCGAAAAGGGGAGTGTCCCCTATCCCCCAGGTCCCCTATCCTTGGGGCCTATGCGCGTGAAGATCTGCGGGTTGAGACGGGTGGAAGACGCTCTGGCCGCGGTCCTGGCCGGGGCGGACGCCGTGGGGTGCCTGGTCGGGCTCGACTACGCCACCCCCGACAGGATCGATCCCGCGGCCGCGCGACGCATTTTCGAAGCCGTCCCACCCTTCGTCAGCCGCGTCCTGGTGACGCATCGCACCGGCCTTGCCGAGGTAACAGCGCTGATGCGCGAGTCCGGGGCGACGGTGGCGCAGCTCCACGGAGACTTCCCCCTGGTTGCGATCTCCGCGCTACGAGAGGCGCTCCCCTACGCGGCCATCGTCAAGAGCGTCCACGTCACGGGCGAGGACACGATCGCGGCGGCGCTGGCGGCCGCCCGCGTCGCGGATGCCGTCTTGCTCGATACAAAAACTCGCGGGCGCATCGGCGGCACGGGGACGACGCACGACTGGTCGATCAGCGCTCGCATCGCCGCGGCGTCCCCAAAGCCGGTGATCCTGGCGGGTGGCCTCACGCCCGACAACGTCGCGGAAGCCATCGCCCAGGTGCGCCCCTCCGCGGTCGACGTCAACTCCGGGACGAGGGGCGCCGACGGCTTCAAGGACTACGCGAAGATCCGGGCCTTTGTCGCGGCCGCGCAGGATCAGGGCATCCGGTAGATCGCGATCGAATCGCCGGCCCAGCCGACAGGCGTAAGCGTCTCGCGCGCGTTTCTGAGCCACGTCGCGGGGATCACATCGTCCGCCATGCGCCGCTCGTCGGCGGTGATCAGTCCGCGCTGGACCATCCAGTCCGCGATGTGCACGAGAGGAAGCCCCCGGGCGCGGCGCAACTCGCTGTCGCTTTGGTATGCCGCGATCTGGTCTCGCGGAACGACCCCGCGCTTGAGGAGTTCCTTCGCAAACAAGCGATCAGCATTCGGGTCGACCCCCGCGAGCAGCGTGACGCTCGCGGCGAGGTAGTGACCGGCCTCCGGCCGCACGACCGGTAGTTCCGGGTAGAAATCAAAGAGCAGCAAGACCTTCCGGAACTTGATGTCGTACGCGCGCGGATCGGCGGTGCCGAAGTAGGCGAGATCGACTTCCTCGATGCTCCGGGCCGACATCCAACTCTTCAGGCGGATGAGATCCTGCCCCCAGTCGATGTTGGAGTCCACCAAGTGTTGGGCGCCGCCGCGCGGCCCGCCCGCGAAGACGTTGAAGTACGAGAGGTAACGGGGCGTCGCGAGGGCGAACGAGACGAAGCACGATCCGACGAGGACGGCGACGGCGACGGCCCGCGCACCGCGCTCCGAAAGCCACGCCGCCGCGGGTGCGATCGCCACGCACAGGAACGGGTAGACGGATGCCACGTGGCGGTGGCCGATGTTGAAGCGGTTCAGGATCGCGACCGCGGCGAACACGAGCGGTGTCAGCGCGACGCACCATCCGTCGAAGCTCCTACCGCGAGTGCGGAGCGCACTGGCCGCGAGGACCCACAGCGCGAGCGCGGTGAACGCCAAGGGTGTTTTCAAAAAGAACGCCTCGGGGAAATAGCGGTACCAGCCGGCGAGCGACTGCTCTCCATCGAGAAACGCGATGCGTCCAACGGACTCGGTTTTCGCGTAGGCGAGGCCGAAGAGGTAGGCCTCGGGGAGGAGACGGTGCTCGCGCGCGAAGACGATCGTGGGAGCGAGCGGTGCGTCTTCGGCGAGACCCTCCCACTCGAGAACGTAACCCGGATCCCGCGAGGCCTCGAAACGAAACCCGTACCCGGCCCAGATCGACCCGTAGCCAATGGCTGCGATCAGTGCGAGCCCCGCGCCCGCGCGCTTCAAGTCCAACCGTCCGGTCGCAACGGCGATCGCGGCGAGCACCACGACGAGCGGGGCGAGGAGCGCGCACGAGAACTTGAACAAGACGGCCCCGCCCAGGCCCATGCCGGTGAGCGCCGCGCGCCGCCACGACGGCGCCGAAAGCCATCTCCACGCAAGCCAGGTCGTTGCCGTGAAACCGAGGGCGGCCGGAAGGTCGGTCGTCACGAGGCGCGCGTGGGCTAAGAGCGCCGGGCAGGTGATCGCGAGTGCGAGGGCGAGAAGTCCGGCGGGCGGCCCGTAGAGCTCGCGGGCCCAGGCGTACACGACCATCGCGAGCAGAACCCCCAGGATCAGGATCATGCAACGAGCCGGCGACAGTCGCGCCGCGGGATCACGACGCGATGCATCCGCGCGGTGACCGTTCAGGAGTTCGAAACCGAATCCCCACTCGCTTGCGTGCGAACGACGCGGTTCGCCAGCGCTGGCACGGGATCCGGTCCACAGGGGCGAGTCGTAATTCCCTCCACCCCGGTGCAACACCGCGAGGGGCGCGGCCGCGATTAACTTGGCGAGCGGCGGGTGCTCGGGGTTGAGGCGGAAATCGCCAGTTTCGAAATACGAAACGCCTGCGCCCAGGTGAGCCGTCTCGTCGAACGTTATGGAATCCCTCGACAGCGAGACGAATCCGCAAGTGACGAACAGCGCCAGGAGCGCCGGCACGGCGATGCGATGCGGAATGCGGGACAGCGGAATCACGTACGGAGAATACTCGGTGGGAAAAGGGGACACTCCCCTTTTTCTCATCGAAGCTGTGTCCGGGGAGCTTTGTGAGAAAAAGGGGAGTGTCCCCTCTTCCCCGTCGCCTATCAGTCGTGCAGGTGGTACGGGACGCTCGTGACAACGATGTTGGGCCGGAACAGCAGCGCCCCCTTGATCAGAAGGGCGCGTTGATTGTGCAACAGATGGTGCCACCAGCGAGCGGGCACGAACTCCGGGAGCAGCACCGTTATGAAGTCGTCAGGGCGCTCGTCGTTCGTGAGCTCGATGTACTCAAGGAGCGGCTCCATGACCGACCGGAACGGCGAAGCCAGGATCTCGAGCCGGATCCCCTTCCCCCAGCGAGACCAGTCTTCGCGGATTTCCTGGGTGGCGTGGGCATCGACGTCGACGTAGATCGCACGAACGTCGTCCGACAGCGTGCGCGCGTACTCCAGAGCCTGGACCACTGCGCGGTGGACGCCGCCGATCGGAACGATGACCGTATTGTGCTTCTTGTCGGCAACGGCAACGCCCTTCAACGACAGCTGCTGCGCCACCTTGTCGTAATGACGGCGAATCGCGAGGAAGTGGGCGACGAGTATCGGGATGAGGACGATGATGATCCACGCCCCCTCGCGGAACTTCGTGATCGCAACGACGAACAGGACGATCAGTGTGAGCGTCGCGCCGAGCCCACTGATGAACACCCCGAAGCGCCAGCCGGGCTTCCGCTCGCGGCGCCACTTGATAACCATACCGGCCTGCGACAACGTAAACGACACGAAAACGCCCAGCATGTAGAGCGGGATCAGCGCGTGCGTGTCGCCGCCGAAGCTGAACAGAAGGACTCCCGAAAGACAGCTCAGCATGACGATGCCGTTCGAAAACGCGAGGCGGTCGCCCTGATTGGCGAGCTGGCGGGGCAGGAACTTGTCGCGGGCGATGATCGAGGCCAGACGGGGGAAATCCGAAAACGCGGTGTTCGCCGCGAGCACGAGGATCATGGTCGTCGCGGCCTGGACCATGTAGTAAAACGGGCCGCGACCTCCCAGAATCGCCCTATTGAGCTGGGAGATGACGGTCTCTTCGTGGCGCGGGACGATGTGGAACGTACCCGCGAGGAGCGTGACGCCCATGAAGAGCACGACCGCGCAGCCGGCCATGACCAGGAGCGTGATCGCGGCGTTTCTGGCCTCTGGAGGCTTGAACGCCGGGACCCCGTCCGAGATCGCCTCGATTCCCGTGAGTGCGGTGCAACCATTCGCGAACGCACGAAGCACCAGGAAGATCGAGAGGGATGCCGTCTCCGCCGGGACGAAAGCGGCCGAAGCGGGCACGATCGGAGCGACGTCGCCGGTCAGCACCTTGTAGACCCCGACGAGCAGAAGCGTTCCCATGCTGCCGAGGAAGAAAAACGTCGGGACCGAGAAAATGCGCCCCGATTCGCGGATGCCGCGCAGGTTGCCGATCATGATGAGCGCGAGGAACCCGAGGGCGAGTTCCACGGTGTTGACGTGCCACGCGGGGAAAGCCGACGTGACGGCGGCGACCCCGGCCGCGATGCTGACGGCGACGGTCAACACATAGTCGAGGAGCAGCGCCGCGGCCGCGACGAGCCCGGCGACGGTTCCAATGTTCTCGCGCGCGACCCGATAGGCCCCGCCGCCCCCCGGATAGGCGTAGATCGTCTGGCGGTAGGAAAAGGCGATCACGAGCATCAGCCCGGCGATGACGCAGCCGATCGGCGTGACCAGCCATAGCGAAGCGGTGCCGGCGATCAGAAGCGTGCGGAGGATTTCCTCGGTCGCATACGCAACGGACGACAGGGCGTCGGACGAGAGAATCGCAAGCCCGGTGGACTTCGTGTAGCGCTCTTGGTGAGCCTGGTGCGAGGGAATCGGTCTGCCCACGAGCAGGTGCTTGAGGGCACCGACGGCGAATCCAGGAGACACGCTTAACTACCCCCGTCCGCCCCCAAGGGCGGACCCGGCCGCGAGACGTTCTAGCAACCCCCCCGGTGGGCTGTCAATTGCGCCCTGCTAGACTCCCGGTTTCGTTCGCCCTCGAGGGGGTCCGCCGTGCTGCATTGGATCATCGACGTCTTCCTGCACCTCGACCGTCACCTCGGAGATTTCGTGCAGGCTCACGGTTCTTCGACCTACGGCTTCCTCTTTGCAATCGTCTTCCTCGAGACAGGGTTCGTCGTGACCCCCTTTCTTCCCGGGGATTCGCTCTTGTTCGCGTGCGGGGCGTTGGCCGCGACCGGAGCGCTGGACCCGATCGCCCTTTTCGTGCTTCTCGCCACCGCGGCTATCCTCGGCGACACCGTGAACTACTCGATCGGCAAGGCGATAGGGCCCGCGGCGTTCACCGGAAAGATTCGCTTCTTGAAGCACGAGCACCTGATGCGCACGCACGCCTTTTACGAACGGCACGGCGGGAAGACGATCTTCCTCGCACGCTTCGTGCCGATCATCCGGACGTTCGCTCCGTTCGTCGCCGGGATCGGCACCATGTCGTATCCGCGATTTCTTGCCTACAACGTCGTGGGGGGCGTGACCTGGGTCGGGACGTGCCTGGCCGCGGGGTACGCATTCGGAAACATCACGGTCGTGAAGAACAACTTCTCTCTCGTGATCCTGGTGATCATCGCCATCTCGATGCTCCCGCTCGCCATCGAGTACCTGCGGCACAAAAAGAAATAGGGGGCAGAATAAGGGGACAGCAACCGTTTTCCACCAGGGAAAACGGTTGCTGTCCCCTTATTCTGCCCCCTATTTCTTTGGCGCCTTCAAGACCATCCAGAAGAAACGGATCATGAAGTAGGCGATCACGGCCCACGTCGCAGCCAGCATGATCCACGCGGCGCGCGTCATCGTGCACGCCCCTTCTCGCGTCGCCAGGCGCGCCAGGTCAGCGCCATGCAGCCGGCGAGGACGGCGGCCAGGAGCACACGCGTCAGATCGATGACCAACTCCCGCGTGCCCCGCCCCGCGGCGTCGAACCACACGTACGAACCACCGAGATGAAACAACTTTCCGATGACGCTATCGGCGGCGAACGGCCAGCCATCGCCCGCCATCAAGGACGCCAGGGCCGCACCCCAGTCTCCGGCTGGTTTGACGAGCGCCGCGAGAAAGATGAACAGGAGCAGGAAGGGCGTGACGTACTGAATTACGTAGCGAAACACCCGGGGCACCCTCATGTCGGCCCCACGGGTGATCTCAGCCCAACCCTTCTCCATGCCGAACACCCACGCGAAGACGAACGTCTCGACCAGCGCGAAAACGACCAGGGAAAACGTGCCGGTCCAGAAATCGAACTCGTCGAACGCGCCTCCGGGGTAGAGCCACATGCAAAAGAAACCCAGCCCCGCGATCGCCGCGCCGAAAACGAGTGCCGCCTTTTTGCGGGCGACGTCGAATTCGTCCTCGAGAAACGCCAGGACCGGCTGTCCCATCGCGAGCGATGACGTGATACCGGCGAAGAAAAGCAGCCCGAACCACATCGCCCCGGCCACGGGCGCAAACCAACCCCAGTTGAGGAAGAGCTTCGGGAGCGTCAGAAAGCCGAGGCCGAAACCGCTCCCGCCCACCGTCGCCTGTTGCACCGCTTCGAGCCCGAGGTAGGCGGTGGCGATCGGGATCAGGATCGAGCCCCCCAGGATCACTTCGATGAACTCGTTCATCCAGCCGGCGCTGGCCGCATTCAGGGCGATGTCGTCGTTTTCCTTCAGGTAGGCCGCGTAGCAATGGATCGAGCCCATCCCCACCGAAAGCGTGAAGAAGATCTGCCCCGCGGCGGCGAGCCACGTCGCCGGATCCCAAAGCCCCGAGGGCTTCGGATTCCAGACGAAATTGAGGCCGACGAGTGGGCTCTCGACAACACCCGCCGATCCGACGGGCAAGGTCAATCCACGCACGGCCAGCACGGCGCCAAAAACGACGAGGAGCGGCATCGCGATCTTCGCCGCGAGTTCGACCCCTTTCGCCAGGCCGCGAGAGAGGATCGAGATGTTCAAGACCAAAGTGAGCAGGAACCAGAACGCCGCCTCGCCGGGAAACGCGAACAACGACGTCTCGTGCTGGCCGAGGTAGCTGGGAAAGAACTGTTCCGGGGGGACGGTCCGAAACGTGCCGACGATCGAGTGCCAGACGTACGCGAGCGCCCACGATTCGATGTAGCAATAGTAGCCGGCGACGGTCAGGCAGGTGAAGATGCCCAGCGTGCCGAAGTACTTGTAGGCGGGGTGCCGGCCGAGGCGATCGAACATCCCCGGGGACGAGTGGTGTCCGAACCGTCCGCCGTGGCGGCCGATGGCCCACTCCACCCACAAGAGCGGGACGCCGATCAGGACGAACGAGACGAGGTAAGGAAGCAGGAAGGCGCCGCCGCCGTGCTGCGCGGCCTGCGCGGGAAAGCGGAGGAAATTGCCGAGGCCGACGGCGTTTCCGGCCACCGCCAAGACGAGACCGGTGCGTGAGCCCCAGCCTTCAGCCCGCGCCAACGGACTAGAGGTCGGCCAGCGGCGCTACCGGACGCGCGAGGCGTTCGTCGCTGACGATGCCGATCTTCAGGGACTCGTCACCCTTCCGAGCGAGGTCGAGGATCCTCACGATCCCTTCGTAATTCAATTTCTCTTCTGCCGCCAGGAAGAGAAGCTTGTCCGAGGATTTCTTGTTCTTGAAGATCTCGCCGATCTTGGTGGAAAGCTCAGAAACTTCGATCTCGTCCTTGTTCAGGAAGACCCTGCACCCCGGCGGGAGCCCCGGCGACGTGAGGGTGGCCTCCATCGGGCACGAATCCACGTTGATCGCCAGGATCACGGGCGGTTTGTCGGGGTCAGGCACCACAAGGACTTGCGATTCCTTCGGAATCTCGATGTCGTAGCCACGCTGCGAGAGCGGCACAACCACCATGAAGATAATCAAAAGGACGAGCAAGACGTCGATGAGCGGCGTGACGTTGATGTCGGCGTTGAGACCGCCGCCGGTTCCGACTTGCATACTCATGGTCGAAGCCTCCCCGGCCTAGCCGTCCTGTTTCTGTGTGATGAGACCGACCTGTTCGAACCCGACTTCCTTCACCTTCAGCAGCGCCTTCTTGATGTCCCCGTAGGTCAGCCGCGCGTCGCCCTTCAGCACGACCGTAGCGCTCTTGTTGCGCTGAAATTCCTCGGCCAACCGGGCGGCGAAGTCGGCCTCGCTCGGCATCTTCTCTTTGTCGACATAGAGGTCTTTGTTTTGCGCCACCACGACGAGGATCTGCGTCTTTTCTTCGGGCTTTTTCGGCGGGTCGGAGGCCCTGGGAAGGAGCACTGGCGGACCCTTCTGAAGCATCGGGGTCACGACCATGAAGATGATCAACAGCACCAGCATCACGTCCACCAGAGGCGTGACGTTGATCGCTGAATTGACCTCTGCGACCTTAACGCTTTGCACGCATCGCCTCGTGTTTTTTCACGAAGAAGTCGAGAAGTTCGGCCGAGGAGTTGGACATCTCGATCTGGAACCGTTCTAGCCGCGTCGTGAAATAGTTGAACGCCATGACCGCCGGGACGGCAACCAAGATCCCGATCGCGGTCGCGATGAGCGCCTCGGAGATTCCCGCCGACACCGCCGCGAGGCCGCCCGAACCCGACTGCGCGATACCGTGGAACGCGTTGACGATGCCGATGACCGTGCCGAAAAGTCCGATGAACGGCGCCGAAGACCCGATGGTCGCGAGGCCTCCAATCCCCTTTTTCATCTCCGCCGCCGTCAGCGACACCGAGCGCTCGAGCGCGCGGCCGACGGCACCTACGAGATCGTGGCTGTCAACGAAATCAGCCTTGTCGGCGTCGTACTCGATCAGGCCGGCCGAGACGACCCTCGCGATGTGCGATCTCTTGTACTTCCGGGCCGCGTCAAGGGCGCCCTGGAAGTTGCTGTCTTTGAGGTTCTTCACGAACACCGGAAGAAACTGCAAAGACTCGTCCCTCGCAGCCTTGTAGCTGCGGAATTTGTCGATCATCACAGCGATCGAGTAGACCGACAGGCCCAGCAGGATGATGATGACGGCCTTCCCGATCCAACTTGATGCGACGAACATCTCAACAAAATTCATGTGTTAGCTCCTTGGACCGTGTCGTTTTGCAAATGACGCCTAGCGCAACCTGAAATCGACTCGAATCGTGAAATAGATAGCCACCGGCCGCCCGTTCTGGAGCGCCGGTTTGTACTTCCGTTGCTTGACAGCATCGATGGCCGAATCGTTGAACATCGGATTCGACGAGCTGAGCACCGTCACTTCGTTGACGTTGCCTTCCTTGTCGATGACCGCCTGCAGGATGACCTTGCCTTCGATGCGGGCGCGGCGGGCGATGTCCGGGTAGCTCGGCTCGACCTTCTTGATGATGACCGGAAGCACGACATCGCCTGTGGGCAGAATCGGCTCATCGCCGGTTCCCCCCTCGATGCCACCGACCACGCCACCGACGACGCCACCGACGACACCACCCGGAACGCCCCCGGGCACGCCACCCTCGACACCCCCCTCGACCCCTTCGTCTTCCGGGGCGTCGGGAGCTTCGGGGATGACCTCGGGGGTCACCTGCGGCTGGATGACCTCCGTCGGCGTGGGCTTGATCACTTCTTCTTTTGGCTTCGGCTTGGACGAACCGGCGGGGGGCGGAGGCGGTGGCGGAGGAGGCGGCGGCGGGGCCGCCCCGATGAACGAGATCATGACGTCGGGGTCTTGCACGGCCTGCACGATCATGTAGGAAGCGCCGAGGATGAGAGCCAGAATCAGGACGTGCGCCCCGAGCGCGACCGCGAAGCCCCACCTGTTGCGGTCCTCCAGCTTCGCGTTGGTGCTTTCGAGCATCGTATCGAACATCGCGTGTCCCTCGCGTGCTCCGCGGGTGTCTAGCCTGATTTCGCCTTGGCCATCTGAGCCTTGCGGAGATCGATCGCCTGCTTCTGGTACTCATCCGCCTTGGCGTAGGCCTGTCCGGCCTCCACGTTCTTGCCGACCGTGGCCAGTGCCTTCGCCTTCTCGCGATAGATCAAGTTGATATAGGAAAGGGCATCGAAGTAGTTCGGGTCGATCGCCAGCGCCTTGTCGAGCGCTTCGATTCCTTTGCCGACGACCTGCTCTCGCTCTTCTTGGGAAACGGCCACACCGCCATGATACGAGCGTGCCCAGCAATTGACCCCGAGCGTGTACCAGGTTTCTTTGTTGGTCGGGTCCAAGTTGGCGCGCTTTTCGAAGTATTCGAGGGCCTTCGTAAAATCGCCCTTCTTCTGGTACAGCGTCGCGATCTGGTTGATGAGCGCGAGATCGTTGGGACGTGACGCGAGCTGTTTCTCGAGGTAGGCAATCGCCTTGTCCTTGTCGCCGGTCGAGTTGAGGAAGCTCAAGTAGAACTTCTCGGTCTTCTCGCGATCTTCAGGACTGGGAGGCGTGAGTTCGAGGGTTCTCTCGAACGCCGCGAGTCCTTTCGCCGCGTATTCCATGTCTTTTGCGTGTTCGGAGCCCGGGTGGTAGAGGGCCAGGTAGGAAACGGCCATCAAGTAGTTCCCGTCCCAGCTCTTGGGCTTGAGCTTGATGAGCTCGTCGTACTGCTGGATCGCCTCCTCGTACTTCTGGGCGGTGTACAGCTCGTTCCCCTTCTTGAGAAGAACGCGCTCCTGGAAGCTCTGGCACCCCGGCCCCATCACGATCGCAGCGACGATCGTCAGCACTAGCCATGAGCGACTCGTGGTCATGTTCTCTCCCGTCCTGCCCAGCATCTTCCGGGCAGCCAGTACGCCATGCCAGGGTAGCGTATTGCGCGTGCTGCATGAACCCCGCAAAGTACCCTCTGTACCCACCTTCCCAACTCGTGGAAAGGAAGCGGCGGATGTTATCGCAAGCTCTGCTGAGAGGCCAACACCAATCCGTCCCAAGGGGAGAACATGACCCTACTCAAGGGCGCCTCCGCAACTCGAACCGGCGCCGGCGGTACACCCGAAGCAGTGGAGCCCCGTGCGAACGCGGCGCGAAAGACTTCCCGAGGCCAGGAGCTCGTCCACGGTGCCGGGCGCACCCTGCCCGACGGGCAGGGCGAGCATCTGGTTGAAATCGCAGTCGTAGAGGGCGCCATCCCACCCGATCGACAGGTGCGTGCGACACATCACGCCGGCTGCGGCCGCCGGGTTGAACGACCGGACCAGCAGATCCATGTAGGACTCGGTGTTGCCGCTTCTTTCGAGAAACTCCAAAAATCGGCTGATCGGCATGTTGGTGATCGTGTGGAGGTGATCGAACACGATCGCGTAGCGGGAGGAGAGTTCTCGCCGGTAGTCGCGCTCGAGTGAGGTCTGCTTCCCCGGAAGAAATGCGCCGACGGGATTGTGGACGAGATCTAGGACAAGTCCGGTCCCTTTTCCATACCCCACGTCGTTGAGCATCTTGAGCGCCGCGATGCTCTTCTGGAACACGCCGTCGCCTCGCTGGGCGTCGGTTCCGGCCGGGCGGAACGACGGAAGGGAGGCAGTGATCTCGACCTTCCGCTCCGCGAGGTACGGCAGCAGATCGGCCTGCCCGGGGAGCGTGAGCACCGTGAGGTTGCAGCGGTCGATGACGCGGCGGCCGAGCTTCGCCGCCTCGTCGACCAGGAACCGGAATTGCGGGTTGAGCTCGGGGGCCCCACCGGTGATGTCGAGGGTCAAGATGTCGTGGCGGCGAAGCAGCTCAACGACCTTGCCCGCCGTCTCCCGGGACATGGCCTCGCGCCGGTCGGGTCCGGCATCGACGTGGCAATGGGCACACGTCTGGTTGCACAGCTTACCGACGTTGACCTGCAACACCTCGATCCGCGTCGTCTCCAGGAGCGGCAGCCCGTTCTGGATGAGCACGTCGTCGAACGGAGGGGCCCCTGAGCGCGCTAGGGTCCGTTCTTGCTCGTCCGTGGCGGCTAGGAGGTGGCGGCTTGCTTGGAGGGACGGCACGGGGCTACATCCCGATTTTCTGAGCGATGTTGCGCATTTGAACCCCGTGGACAAGGGAAGATCCGCCGCGAATGGCGGTGGCCACGTGGACGGCCTCGGTCATCTGGTCGAGGTCGGACCCTTTCTCGAGGCAGGCGTTGGTGTAGGCGTCGATGCAGTAGGGGCACTGCACCGTGTGCGCCACGGCGAGCGCGATCAGGGCTTTCTCGCGTTCGGTCAGGGCGCCGTCGGCGAAGACGGAACTGTAGTAATCCATGAACTTCGCCCAGAGTTCCGGGCGGTTCTTCCCCATGTCACCAAACTTCGCGAGGTCGTGAGGGCAGTAGTACGTGTCCACGGTAGTCCCCCAACGAGCAATCTTCTCACAAGCTGGAGAGGGTTGCCGGAAACGCTTGAACGGCGACCGCGACGACCCTACGATGAGCGCGCCCGCCACGAGGAGCGTCCCATGAAACTTGACGTCACCCCCGGCCGATTGGATCGCATCGAGCACGTCGCCATCACCGTGGGCGACGTCGCCGCCGCCGTGGCCTGGTACACGGCGAATTTTCGCTGCACGGTCGCCTACCAGGACGCGACGTGGGCGTTGCTCGAGTTCATCAACCTGAAGCTGGCCCTCGTGATTCCGGAACAGCACCCGCCCCATGTGGCCTTCGCCAGCCCAAAAGCCGAGGCATTCGGTGAGCTGACGACCCGCCGTGACGGAACGCGCTCGATTTACGTGCGTGACCCTTCGGGGAACGCGGTCGAGATCATGGCGGCGGATTGAGCTCTCCGCCTGCCGGCCCCTTCGCCCGACTCGGCCGCGCTCTGACCTCGTGGCGGACGGGGTCGGTCGTCTTGCTCTCATTTTCGTCCGGGCTCCCGCTGGCCCTCGTCATCACGGCGATTCCGGACTGGATGCGCAGCATCGGCGTCGACATCCGCGTCGTGGGGCTGATCACGCTCGCCCAGGCGCCGTGGTCGTTCAAGATGTTGTGGTCTCCGCTGATGGACCGCTTCACGCCCAGTTTCCTCGGCAGGCGGCGCGGCTGGATGGCGATCTGCCAAATTGCACTGCTCCTTTCCACGGCATCGCTCGCCCTACTCGGCGCGCACCCCGCCACGGTCGGAGCCGTCGGATTGATTACGTTGCTCGTCGCCTTCGCTGCGGCGAGCCAGGACATCGCGATCGACGCCTACGCGGTCGAGGTGCTCCGCCCCGACGAACAGGGGGCCGCGGTGGGTGCGCGCATCGCCGCCTACCGCGCCGCGATGTACGTCGCCGGCGGCACCGCGATCACCCTCGCCGGAATCTGGGGCTGGCCGGCGGTGTTCGTGGGATTGGGCCTCATCTACATCCCGATGCTCGGCGTCACGCTGAAGGCGCCCGAGCCCGAGGAGCACCCCGTCGCCCCGCGCTCGCTAAAGGACGCGGTTTGGCTCCCCTTCGTCGGATTCCTCTCGCGCCACAGGGCGCTCGAGATGCTGGCGTTCGTCGTCCTGTACAAGTTCTCCGACCAACTCGCGATGGCGCTGATCCGGCCTTTCCTGCACGACATGGGCTACACGGAATGGGACCGCGGCGTCGCGTTGGCGACGGTCGGGCTCGTCGCGACTCTTCTCGGGTCGTTTGTCGGCGGCGTCTTCACGACAACGATGGGACTCGGGCGCGCGCTGTGGATTTTCGGTGGTCTGCAGGCGTTTGCGAACGCGGGGTACGCCCTGCTCGCCGTCGGCGGCGTCAACCGGCCGCTGATGTATGCGGCGATCGGCTTCGAGACGCTCACCTCGGGGATGGGGACGGGGGCGTTTTCCGTGCTGCTCTTGCGAATGACGCAAAAGCGATTCTCCGCGACGCAGTACGCGCTGTTTTCGAGCCTGATGGGCGTTCCCCGCGTGTTCGCAGGGCCGATTTGCGGACTCCTCGTCGATGCCGTCGGGTGGAGATCGTTCTTCTGGCTGACGGTCGCCGCGGGGATTCCCGGCCTCGTGCTGCTCGCGCGATTCGCTCCGTGGGGGGTTCGCGATCCGGAGTTCATCGTGCAGGACGTTCGTCCGCGGGGCGCACCGCTTCCCTACCGCGCCCTGGTGGTGCGCGGCGTCGTCGCCGGCTTGGTGACGCTCCTTGCCAGCACCGCGATCGCTGCCCTGCTTGCGGCGTTGAAGGCGATGCGCGCGACCCCGCCCGTTCCGTTCGACCTCGCCGCTGCGCTTTCGGCCGTCGTGCACCCCGCGACGACCGGGGACTGGGTGCGCATCGCCACTCTGCTGGTCTTGGGCGTGATCGGCGGCCTCTTCGCCGCAGCCGTCGCGGCCGCCCATCGGGCGAACCCTTTGACTTCTGACCCGCCTCATCCGTAGAGTCGGGGCCTCTTTCGGGGGCGGGAATCTCTTGGTGTCTTCCTACAGTGTCGCGCTGATCACCGGTGCCTCGAGTGGAATCGGACGCGAGCTCGCGCGTCGACTGGCCCGCGAGGGAACCAAGGTCGCGCTTGTCGCGCGACGCAGGGACCTTCTCGAAGGACTGGCCGCTGAGATTCGCGCCGAGGGCGGCACCGCCCTCCCCTTGCCGTGCGATGTGAGGGAGCGGATGCCCATGCACGCGGTCGTCGCCCAGGCCGCGCGCGAGTTAGGGCCGATCGATCTCCTGATCGCCAACGCCGGTGTCGGGCACGTCATCCCCGCGGACGCCTTTGACGCCGCGCTGTTCGAAGACACGATCCGTACGAACCTTCTCGGTCCCGTCTATGCCGTAGAAGCGGCGCTCCCGGCCATGCTCTCCCGCCGCGCGGGGCACATCGTTGGCGTCTCGAGCCTGGCGGCCTATCGCGGGTTCCCGATGACGCACGCCTACTGCGCCAGCAAGTCGGCCTTGAATGTGTTTCTCGAGGGCCTGCGCGCGGAAATCTCCGATCGAGGCGTTCGCATCACCACCGTCTGCCCCGGCTTCGTCCGCACCCCGATGACCGTGAAGAACACCGGCGCGATGCCGTTCCTCCTCGAGCCGGACGAGGCCGCGTGCCGCATCCTGCGCGCCGTGCGCGCCGGCCGCCGCGTCTACAACTTCCCCTGGCCGATGGCGGCGCTTATGGCCCTGGTTCGGCTGTTGCCCAGCGGCGTGCTCGATCGCGCCGTGAGATCGGCGCGATCTTTCGAGTAAGGCAACTGCACGACCGGCCAGCCCCCCTTGCTCGCGCATTCGCTCCCGATTACTCTCCGATCATGGTCGCAGCGAAAGCCACCAAGCTCACGATCCACCCGCTGACCCCAAACCGCTGGGACGACTTCGAAACGCTGTTCGGCAAGAATGGCGCGTGCGCGGGGTGCTGGTGCACCTGGTGGCGCATGGGCCAGTCGGAGTGGCTCGCGAAAAAGGGCGACGGGACGAAGCGAAAGATGCGCGCACTCGTCAAAAAGGGACCGCCGCCGGGATTGCTCGCGTACGCCGGCGACGAGCCGGTCGGCTGGTGCGCGCTGGCGCCGCGCGAGGACTACCCGCGGCTTTCTCGATCGAAGATCCTGGCGCCGGTGGACGACGCACCGGTCTGGTCGGTGACCTGTTTCTTTGTCCGGCGCGATTGGCGACGGCGAAGCGTGACCGTAGCACTCCTTATCGAGGCGGCGCGGTGGGTCGCAACGCAAGGGGGGCGCCTGCTCGAGGGATACCCGACCGACACCGACAAAGCTCAGCCTGCCGCGTTCGTCTTCCACGGCCTGCTCGGCGCGTTCCGGCGCGCGGGATTCCGCGAGGTCGCGCGGCGTTCGAAAACCCGGCCCATCGTTCGCAAGAAAACGGTGACGCGATGACGCGGCGGAACATCTCCTCCGGTTCGCCGTGGGAGGAAACGGTGGGCTACTCGCGCGCGGTGCGCATCGGCAACCTGATCGAGGTCGCGGGCACGACGGCCGTCAATGAGCGTGGCGAAGTCGTCGGACCGAATGACCCCTATCTCCAGGCCCAATGCACGCTCGAGAAGATCGGACGGGCCCTCGCCGAGGTCGGTGCGGGATTCGAGAACGTCATCCGAACCCGCATGTTCGTCACGGATATCGCCCGCTGGGAAGAGGTCGGCCGCGCCCATGGCGAGGTCTTCCGCGACATTCGGCCGGCTGCGACCCTGATCCAGGTGGCATCGCTCGTGCGATCGGATCTTCTCGTCGAGATCGAGGCGAGGGCCATCGCTCCGGAGGACTCCCTTTGAACGGTCCCCGCATCTCCTATGCGCTCGCCATGTCCCGGCCGCACACGCATCTCTTCGAGGTGACGATCACCATCGACGGCTGGAGCGAGCCGCGCCTCGATCTCGTCATGCCTTCGTGGACCCCGGGTTCGTACATGATTCGCGAATACGCGCGCCACGTGCAGGATTTCGCGGCGACGAGCGACGGCCATGCGGCCCGGTGGGAAAAAACGGCAAAAGACGCGTGGCGCGTCGAGACCCCCCTCAACGGACGCGTGCGGGTGACCTATCGCGTCTATGCCCACGATCTCACCGTGCGCACCTGCCACCTCGACGGGACTCACGGCTTCGCCACCGGCGCCGCGACGTTCCTGTTCATCCTCGGCCGGACCCACGAGCCGGTGACCCTCGAGGTCGCGACCCCCGCGCGCTGGCAGGTCGCCACGGGTCTCGAGCCCCTGGGCGGGGGCAACAGCGTATTCCGTTTTCGCGCGCGCGATTACGACGAACTCGTCGACTGCCCCATCGAGTGCGGCACGCACCGGGTGCTCGAATTCGAGGTCGACGGCGTCCCGCATCGCATTGCGCTGTGGGGTCGAGGGAACGAAGACGAAGCGCAACTCACCGAGGACACGCGCGCCATCGTGCAGGCCCAGCGCGAGTTTTTCGGCGGCGTGCCGTACAAGCGCTACACGTTTATCCACCATTTGGCCGCGGGACGCGGAGGGCTCGAGCATCGAAACAGCGCCGTCTTCCTCGTCGATCGCTTCGGCTTCCGGCCGCGCGCGTCGTACGAGCGTTTCCTCGAGCTGGTGTCGCACGAGTTCTTCCATGTGTGGAACGTCAAGCGCATCCGCCCCAAGCCGCTCGGGCCGTTCGACTACCGATGCGAGAACCACACTCGCCAGCTCTGGACGATGGAGGGCGTGACCTCGTACTACGAGAAACGGTTCGTCCTGGCAGCGGGGCTGTACCCGAAGGAGCGCTTCCTCGAGCGCGTCGCGGACGAGATCACAAGCTTGCAGACACAGCCCGGACGCGCGCTGCAATCGCTTCAGCAATCGAGCTTCGACGCGTGGATCCGGCACTACCGGCCCGACGAGAACTCGGGCAACGTGAGCATCTCGTACTACCAGAAGGGTGCGCTCGTCACGCTGATGCTCGACCTCGAAATTCGCGCGCTGACCTCGCGGGCAAAATGTCTCGACGACGTCGTCAAGCACCTCGCGCATCAGGCCACGCTCGACGACGCGGGCTTCGCGGAGCCCGACGGCTACCTCGATGCCGTCGAGGCGGTCGCGGGAGAGCACGGGGGCGCGTTTCGCAAGTTCTTCGATCGTTTCGTCTCCGGAACCGTCGAACTCGACTATGAACGCGCGCTGGGCCATGCCGGCCTCTCGCTCGCGTGGACGCGCTCCGGGGCGAAGGAAGGAGCCCTTCCGGGCTGGCTGGGCGCCGCGACGCGCGCCGAAGGTTGCGCGCTCGTCGTTGCGTCGGTGCGTTCGGACGGACCTGCCGAGGCGGCGGGGCTCTACGCCGGCGACGAGTTCGTCGCGATAGACGGCGAGAGAGTGGACGTCGCGCGCCTTCCGGCCCGTCTCGCGGAGCGGCCCGCAGGAACGACCGTGCGGGCGACGGTGTTCCGGAGAGACGAGTTGCTCGAGGTTCCGGTGACGCTGGGTGAACCTCCGGCGGATACGGTCGCGATCGTTCCGATGGA